>DAOTXX010000085.1:0-46078 GCA_034434835.1 Thermoflexales bacterium
GCTAGGGAGAGGGGGCGGGGGGAGAGGGTCACCTGAGGTAGGCCGATGACCCATCGCCTGATCAAATTCTGGAATCGCACCCAGTGGAGTTATTTTTTCATTGCTCCAAGCATGATCCTTTTTGGAGTGTTCATCGCCTACCCGGTGGCGCAGGCATTCCTGCTCGCGTTCCAAAAAGTGGACCTGCGCAGTAGCACCTGGATTGGCCTCAAGAACTTTGCTGACGTGTTTGCCAGCAAGCTCTTTTGGGATTCGATGCGGCACACGTTCGTCTATGCTGTCTCGGTCGTTGTGGCCTGGATCACGACTTCGATGACGGTGGCCGCACTCATCCAGCCGCTCTCGAACCGCATCCAATCACTCTTCCGAGGCGCGTTCTATCTGCCCAACGTGACCAGCATCGTCGTCATCTCGCTAGTCTGGATCTGGATCTTGGAGCCAGACTATGGCTTTTTCAACTATCTCCTGAGCCTGGTCAAGATTCCGCGTGTGCTTTGGCTCCAAGACCCCGATATTGCGCTGTGGAGCATCGTGCTGAGCACGGTGTTGATCGTGCCGGGCAGCGGCGTGGTGCTCTATTCGGCGGCGATGGGTTCGATCCCGCGCGAATTCTACGAGGCCGCCGATGTGGAAGGCGCGAACGGCCTGCAGAAATTGATCCGCATCACCTTTCCACTGCTCAAGCCGACGACGCTCTACTTGACTGTCATCTATACGATTGCGGGCTTTCAGATCTTTGAGCGCGTCTACATCATGACCGGCGGTGGGCCGATCAACGCGACGACGACGATCGTCCAGTTGATCTACCAGACCGCTTTTAGCGATTTCAACTATGGCAAAGCCAGCGCGCAGGCGCTCATCTTGTTTGCTATCATCGCTACGTTTTCGTTTATCCAGTTCAAGTTCCTGAGCACGGATGTGGAATACTAGTCAAACGTCAAACGTGATGCGTCAATGACGTTTGACGCCTGACGTTTGATGTGAGGCGATGCCCAATGACCAGCGATGTCACCCGAGTTCCAACCATCATCACTCCGCGGCGATTCTTGAACAGGCTGCCGCAGATTATGATCCTGATCCTGTTGATGTTGGTCGCCATCGTCAGCCTGTTCCCGTTGTACTGGCTGTTCAACACAGCCCTCACACCGGCCACGTCCACGGTCAAATTGCCGCCGGACCTGATTCCGATGAATGCCACGCTCAAAAACTTTTCCGACATCGTTCGTTATAGCGGCCAGGGCAAGCTGCGGCTGTTCAACCCTGATCAGCCCATCCTGATGCCGCGCCTCTATCTCTGGTTCATCAACACGGCGCTCATCGCCATTCTGAGCACCGGCGTGCACCTGGTGTTCGATTCGATGGCGGGCTATGCGTTTGCCAAGAAAAAGTTCCCCGGCTCGAACCTGTTCTTTTGGATGATCCTGGCTGCCTTGATGATCCCCGGGCAGGTGACGCTCGTGCCGCTGTATCTGATGATCACCCGGCTCAAGCTGGTCAACACGTTTGCGGGCGTCATCTTGCCCGGCCTGGCAGATGTGATCGGCATTTTCTTGCTCAAGCAATTCATCCAGACGCTGCCCGGTGAGCTGGAAGACGCGGCGCGGGTAGACGGCGCGTCCGAGTGGGGCATTTATACGCGCATCATTCTGCCACTTTCAGCTCCGGCTCTGGCCGTGACCGCGATCTTTGCCTTCCAGCGTTACTGGAACGCGTTCCTGTGGCCGCTGATTGTCTTGCAAAGCCCGGACCTGTTCACGCTTCAGGTGGGACTCTCGTTTGTCCATACGAGCGAGTTTGGCACCCAGTATGGTCTGTTGATGGCCGGCGCGGCGCTCGCGGCTATCCCTATGATCATTTTCTTTTTTGCGTTCCAAAGGTATTTCATGCAAGGGTTGAGGATTGGGGCGATCAAGGGATAGTCAATTTAGAACGGTTATTTTCATCGATCTGGACGGCACGATCATGCGGGGGCCGTTCTGGACGGCAGTGTTTCCGATTCTGTTTGCCGAGTTGGCGCGCAAGACCGGGCTGGAGGCAAGCGAGATTCGCCGACGGGTCATTCAGGAGAATCTCGACCGGCAGGCCGATCCGAACGGTCCGGCAGTTCGCGCGATGGATTGGGATGACATTTTCGATGTGGTGACAGAACGACTGGGAGTGAGGCTGGAAGCCCAGCCTGTAGAGATTGCCAGAGCACACGCTGGGCCGCCCGATACGGCGGTGCTCGACGACGCCGACGTGGTGTTGAAACAACTGGCGAGTCCGCAGCGCGCCGTTGTTGTTGCGACCAAAGGACTGCGCAAGTATCAACTGCCAGTGTTGGATGCGCTTGGGCTCACGCCGTTGTTCACAGACATTTTGACGCCCGATGTCCATCACGCGCTCAAGAAGGACCTGGCGTTCTACGGCGCGTGGCCGCAAGCGGCCCGGCTCAAGATCAGCGTGGGCGATCACTATGAGGATGATGTGGTCGCGCCCGGACGATTCGGCTTCAAGACCGTTTGGAAGGTGAATCCATTGAATGATCGGTTGCACGAGGTCGAACCGTTCGACCGGCCCGCGAGTTTTTGTTACTCGGAAGAGCAAACGATTCGGCCAGATGCCATCATCTTTTCGCTGTGCGAACTGCCGCAGGTGGTAAAACGATTCGAGGAGCTGGGATGAGCACGACCACGGTATCGAGTCCGACCCGCGCCAGGCCTGACGCGCTGGCTTGGCTCGAACGCATCACGAGCAACTATTTGTTGCAGCGGCTCGTCAAGGCGATCGTGACGATCTGGATCGTGGCGACGATCACCTTTTTTGTGATCCGCGCGATGCCGGGCAACGTGGTGGACATCCTGATCCAGGACCTGACCGCAGCCGGTGTATCGCCCGACGACGCGCGCAACCAGGCGGCCGCGATGCTCAACATCAATCTCGACCAGCCCGTTCACGAGCAATATCTGGAATATCTGCTCAACGTGCTGCGCGGCGACCTGGGTAACTCGTACAAATCGCGCGGCCTCAAGGTCATTGACATCATCGCCCAGGTGCTGCCGTGGACGCTGTTTAGCGTGGGACTGTCGCTCCTCATCACGTTCACGCTCGGCATGGCGTTGGGCGCGCTCATGGCTTACCATCGTGACACCTGGCTCGATCACGTCCTGAGTTACGTGGCAGCGACGCTGGATGCGGTCTCGCCATATCTGATCGGCTTGCTCGTCATTCTGGTGCTCGGCGTGATATGGAAGCTGGTGCCGATCCAGGATATGCGCGGCGCCATGTCGCCGGGCATGCAGCCGGGGTTCACGCTCGCATTCTTGGCCGATGTCTTCAAGCACGTGCGAATTCTCTTGCTCGTCTATGTGCTGTCCTCCATTGGCTCGTGGATGTTGATCATGCGGAGCAGCACGATTACGACGTTGGGCGAAGACTATGTGACGGTGGCGCGGGCGCGCGGCTTGCCCGACTCGCGCATCCTGACCGCCTACGTGGGGCGCAACGCGACGCTGCCGCTTTTTACGCGCCTGGCCATCGCCATCGGGTTTGCCGTCGGCGGCGCGACGTTGTTGGAAAGCCTGTTCACTTATCGCGGCATCGGCTTTCAGTTGGCTCGGGCGATTTCCGAGCGAGACTATCCGGTGATGCAGGGTGTGTTCCTGATCATCACGATTGCCGTCGTCGTGGCCAACCTGTGCGCCGATTTGCTGTATGGCTGGCTGGACCCGCGCATCCGCATCGCGGGAGGAGGGCAATAACATGGGCCCGGTCCGAGAGTCAATCGCCGCCTGGGGGCGAGAAGCGGCCAAAACCTGGAAGCTGCTGAGCCATAACAAGATGGGGCTGTTCGGTTTTTTCGTGGTCCTGTTGGTCGTGCTGATGTCTTTTGTCGGCCCGCTGATCTGGCCGGCCGAAGCCTCGGCCAACGTTCAAGACATCAATCAGGGCATCTCGGCCAAACACTGGTTGGGGACGGATTTTCAAGGCCAGGATAATCTGCGCAAGATCGTCAACGGCGGCAGGGACATTGTGATCGTCGCGTTCTTGACCGGTTTCCTGGCGACCTTTTTCGGAGTCGTCGTAGGATCGCTGTCGGCGTTCATCGGCGGACGGGTGGATAGCCTGTTGATGGAACTGGTCAACATCTGGCTGACGATCCCCAAGTTCCCGCTGCTCGCCGTCCTGGCGACGGTCATCAAATTGGGCGATCCCCTGACGTTTTCGCTCTTGATGGCGATGCTCGATTGGCCCAGTCTCTCGCGGCAGGTGCGCAGTCAGGTGCTCTCGCTCAAAAAACGCGATTACGTCGAAGCGGCGATGCTGCTCGACTTGGGCACACCCTACATCATCTTCCGCGAGCTGCTGCCCAACATGATGTCGTTCATCCTGATCTCGATGATCGGCATCATGATCTTTGCCATTTATCAGCAGACCAGCCTGGTGTTTCTGGGCATCGTGCCCTATTCGGGCGCCAATTGGGGCGTGATGATCAGCGCGGCAGAGCGGCGCGGAGTGCTGTTCAACCCCCAGGCCATGTGGAGCATTCTGGCGCCGATGGGCGCCATTGTCCTGTTCCAGTTGGGCCTGATTTCGTTGGCGCGCTCGCTCGAAGAAGTGTTCAACCCACGCTTGAGGACGAGCGTTTGAGGTTCGATATGCAACCGACACTCTCGGTCGAAAATCTTTCCATCGAATATCGCGCGCGGCGCGGCCGGGTGCAGGCCATCCGCCGCGTCTCGTTCGACGTGCAACGTGGCGAGGCGCTGACCCTCATCGGCGAAAGCGGCTCGGGCAAGACGACGCTGGGGCTGGGCGTGGTGCGGTTGCTCCCTTCGACCGCGTCTATCCGCGAAGGCCGGATCGTCTACCGGCGGCATCCGAACGGCAAAGCCGGGCAGATCTCGGAGATTGACGTGCTGGGTCTCCAGAGCGACCCGTTGCGCCAGTTCCGTTGGAAAGAGTGCGCCATGGTGTTCCAATCGGCACTCAACGCGCTCAACCCGGTGCTGCGCATCTCGGAGCAATTTGCCGATACAGCCCGCGCGCACGGCTATCTGCGCGGTGCGGCGCTCCAGGAGCGCGCCCGGCATCTGTTGACGCTGGTTCGCCTCGACCCTGACCGCGTGTGGAAGTCGTTCCCGCATGAGCTTTCTGGCGGGATGCGCCAGCGTGTGCTCATTGCGCTGGCCCTCTTGCTCGAACCCCAATTGCTGATTCTCGACGAGCCGACGACGGCGCTCGACATCCTGACGCAGCGCAACATTATGGATGTGCTCAAGGAATTGCGGACCCGGCTCGATTTTGCGCTCCTCTTTATCTCGCACGATCTTTCGCTGGCGGCGGAGCTGGCCGACCGGGTCGCCACGGTCTATGCAGGCCAGATCGTCGAAATGGCGGATGTGCAGACCCTCTTTAAAGCGCAGACGCATCCGTACACGATGGGCCTGATCAATGCGGTGCCCACGCTCCAAGGCACCCGAGAAAACCTGACTTCGATTCCCGGCTCGCCGCCCGATCTGATCGATTTGCCGCCGGGCTGCAAATTCCATCCGCGCTGCCCGCTGGCTGACGAGCGCTGCAAGAGCGAGGAGCCGGCCCTGGAACAGGTGGCGACCGGGCACCAGACCGCTTGTTGGCACTGGCGCACCGCGCGCGAATCGCTCCGGGCATTTGCGGTGAAATGAGGCTTGGATCATGTCTGACCCTATCATCACGCTTGAGCACGTGACCCGCACGTTTCAGGTCAAGCGTCAGACGATCAAGGCGGTGGACGATGTCTCGCTGACGGTTCGGACAGGTGAGATCGTTTGCCTGGTCGGCGAATCGGGCTGCGGCAAGACGACCACGGGCAAGATGATCGTCGGGGCGCTGCCGCCTTCTTCGGGAACGATCTATTATGCCGGGCAGGATATTGCCCAACTCAGCCGGGCCGATTTCAAGAAATATCGTCTCGGCGCGCAAATGATCCATCAGGACCCGTATGCGTCGCTCAATCCGGCGCACACGGTCTATGACATGCTCGCTGCCCCGCTGACGCATCACGGGTTCACCCGAGACGAGGCGGCCACGCGCCAGCGGGTGCGCGAGCTGCTCGAGCTGGTGGACCTGACGCCGCCGGACGATCTGGTGGACAAGTTCCCGCATCAGCTCAGCGGCGGGCAGCGGCAGCGCGTGTCCATCGCGCGCGTGCTCACCGTCCGCCCCTCGTTCATCGTCGCCGACGAAGCCGTCTCGATGGTGGATGTGTCCATCCGCATCAGCCTGCTCAAGACGCTGACCAAGCTCAAAGAACAGATGGGGCTGGCGGTCTTGTTCATCACCCACGATCTGGCCCTGGCGAAATACTTTGCCTGGGAAGGTCGTATTGGCGTCATGTACCTGGGGCGCATTGTGGAGCTGGCGCCTGCGCGGCAACTGGTCGAAGCGCCCCAGCATCCCTATACGCAGGTGTTGCTTTCGGCCATTCCCGAAGCCGACCCGGAGGCGACCCGGCGCAAGCGGCGCGTCGAGCTGCGGAACATGGACGTGCCGAGTTTGCTGCGTCTGCCAACCGGTTGTGCGTTCCATCCGCGCTGTCCGCGTTTTGAAGGCGAGCGGTGCGAGCAGGTCGTCCCGCAACTGGTCGAGTTCAACGATGGCTCGGCAGTGGCTTGTCACCCGGTGCAGCGGGAGCGCGTCGCCGATCAGGTCGCAGTATGAATCCCGAACTCGGTCAGGCCTGGTTTCGCATTGCGCTGTTCATCACGTTGGTTTCGGCAGCGCTGCTGATCGTCGAGCGGCCTGGCACCGCCGAGTTTGTGATCACGGTCGCCGCGCTGATCATTGGGCTGGTGTTTGTAGGCCTGGTTGTTTTCATGGTCAAACGGGGCAATCGGTAATCTAGAGTTGAAAGGAGGTGATGGTCGCTATCCATCATTCGACGACCGTCCTTGCTCACGCTCGAATTCGCAAACTAGAAATGGAGGAAGACAAGATGTCCAAGTTCATGATGATCCTTTTGGCGGTTGTGTTGTTGCTTACGGCCTGTGGTCAGCCTGCCGCGCCGCCCGCGACGCCGACGACTGCTCCCAAGCCGACGGAACCCCCCAAGCCCACAGAGCCGCCCAAGCCCACGACGGTGCCAGCGACTGCCGCGCCCGCGCCCACGCCACTGCCCGTCAAGGCCGTGCTTACCCTCACGCTCCGCAAGGGCGCCCAGTGGAGCGACGGCAGCGCATTCACCTCCAAGGACGTAGTGGGCACGTACAATATCTTGTGGATGCAGAGCAGCGCCACGTGGAATTCGCTGGCCGATGTGGTCGCCAAGGATGACACGACCGTCGAGTTCCACATCACCAAGCCCGGCCCGGCGATCCTGGATACGCTTGTGCGTTCGCAGATCACGCGCCCGTATTCCCAATATGGCAAGTGGATGGATGCAGCCGGCGAGTTCCGCAAAAAGAACGCGGATCGCAAGAGCGACGAGGTCAAGAAGGTGCTCGATGAGCTGCTCGCCTTCCGACCGGACAAAGGCGTCGTGTATGGCCCCTTCAACATTGACCCCAAGCAGGTCACCGAAGCCCAGTTCACCATGGTCAAGAATCCCACCGGGTTCAATGCGGACAAGATTGACTTTGACCAAGTCACGGTCTATTGGGGCGATACCGTTCAGGATATGCCGCTGTATCTCTCGGGCGACATGGATTATTCCTCGAACGCCTACAGCCCGGCTAACTTGCAAGCCATCCGCGCGATGGGCAACCACATGATCGTGCTCGGCGGCCCGGCCACCAACGGCCCAGGCATCTATTTCAACAATGATGTCTATCCCCTGAACAAGAAAGAGGTGCGCCAGGCCTTTGCCTACATCATTGACCGCGTGGAAAACTGCAAGGTCGCTTTTGGCGAATCTTGCCGTCCGGTCAAGTATCTCGTCGGCTTTACCGATGCGGCGGTGCCCACCTGGCTCAGCGAAGAGCAGATGAAAAAGCTCAACACCTATGACAAGGACTGGGCCAAAGCCGAAGCGCTCTTGACGGGCCTCGGCTTCAAGAAAGGCAGCGACGGGGTCTGGGTGGATGACAAGGGCAAGAAGATGGAGTACGAGTTGATCGTGCCGGCCGACTTTACCGAGTACCTGGCGTCGTCGGAAAACGTCGCGCAGCAGATGAAGAAATTCGGCATCAACGTCACGGTCAAACCGTACCAATCGTCCGAGCGCAACAATGTCCACAAAGCCGGCAAGTACCAGCTTTCGATGGACATTGGCTTCCGCTTCACTTACTTTCACCCGTTCGTGTCCTATGACTATAACCTGCGGCCCGGCATTGGCTTCAAGAACGATCCGGAAGGCCCCGAGGGCGCGCGCGGCATGAATTTCCCGTACAAGCAAAAAACAGCCGATGGGAAAGAGATCAACATCAAGGAATGGGTGGACAAGATGGCCGAGGGCTTTGACGTGGCGGCCCAAAAGCCCTACGTGGCGGATGTAGCCTCGATGTTCAATGAGAACCTGCCTGTCCTGCCCATGTTCGAGCGCTACCTCACCGACCCGATTGACACCAAGACCCGCGTCACGGGCTGGCTGCCGCCCGACGACAAAATCTACAAGAACAACCAGAATAACTCGCCAGTGGCGCGCCAGTTCCTGAGCGGCCTGCTCAAGCCCAGCGCGGCCAACAAGGCCAAAGAGTTCAAGACCAGCTATCCGTACATCCAGCCGCCCAAAGCCAATTACAACTTGTATTCGACGGACACGATTCTGACCAACGGCGCGGTCTTGACCAATTTCCTGTATCCGCCCTTTACCTACTATGACGTGAACGAAGGCAAGTATATCCCCTTCTTTGCGGACAAGTGGGAGATTGTGAACAAGTAATGCCAGTGTGCTGCGTGTTGCGTGTTCTGCTGCACGCGGTCCACGAAACACGCAGCACAGCCTGTCTGGGCCATGAAAAATTGTCATGTGACATGGGTGCTTTTTGCCATCCTGCTCGGTTCGCTCACAGGATGCACGAACATGACCAACACGCCCCGGCCTGCCACATCACTTTCTGTCCCGACTGAGGTGCGCCCGTTATTAACGCCAGGCGCCGAGATCCGAAATCAGAAATCCGAAATGGATAGTTGGATGGCAGGCATGAGCGTCGAGCGCAAAGCAGGCCAGATCATGATCATTGGCCTCGAAGGCGTGTCGTTGACGCCCGACATGCGCCGGATGATCGAGCAGGTTTACGTGGGCGGCGTCATTTTGTACGAGGATAACATTGGCGAGCCATCCCAACTGGCACAGCTCAACGCCGACTTGCAGCAAGCAGCACGGCAGGGCGGGCAGCCGGGCTTGTTCATCTGCATTGACCAGGAAGGCGGCCCGGTCACGCGGCTGCGCGAGTCCAAAGGTTACACCGAGTTTCCGAGCCAGATGGCGATGGCGGCAACCGGCGAGGTCGAAAACGCCCGCCGCGCGGCCAGGGCCATCGCGGCCGAACTCGAGGCGGTGGGCATCAACATGGACCTGGCGCCGGTGCTGGACGTGAACAACAATCCGGACAATCCCATCATCGGCGTCCGCTCGTTTAGTTCCGATCCTCATCAGGTGGCCCGGTATGGCGTGACATTCATCGAGGCCATGCAAGCCGAGGGTATCCTCGCTATTGGCAAGCATTTTCCCGGCCACGGCGACACGAGCATTGACTCGCACGTCTCGCTGCCCACTGTCCCGCATGACCGCGCCCGGCTGGAGGCGGTCGAGTTCGTGCCGTTCAAGGCGGCGATGCAGGCCGGCGTCGCCGGCATCATGTCGGCACACATCACTTTTCCCGCCATGGATCCCACGCCCGGCCGGGCGGCCACGCTTTCGCCGCCGGTACTGACCGGCCTGTTGCGGGGCGAGATGAAATACGACAGCCTGTTGATGACCGATTCGCTCGTGATGGGCGCGCTCAAGGCCAGCGGCTATCCTGCGCCGCAGGCGGCCGTCGCCGCGCTCCAGGCCGGGGCCGACCTCTTGTTGTTTCATGGCGACTATGCCCAGCATCGTGAAGCACACCAGTTGATCGTGGCCAAGGTCAGGTCCGGCGAGATTCCCATGTCGCGTCTGGATGAGGCCGTGCGCCGGGTCCTCACAGCCAAGCGACAATTTGGCATCCTGGCGCAAGACCAGGGGTCCAAGACGAAAGTTGAGGTGGGGACGGCGGAAGTGAAAGCCGTGTCGCGTGATATTGCCGCACAATCTATCACGCTGCTGCGCGATGAGGCGCATCTGATCCCGTTGCCCGCCGAGGCCAGATGGCTCGTCGTTGAAACGGCCAAGGGGATCGATCTGGGTCAAGCGCTGGGCGCAGCGACCGTCCAAGTGAACCCACAGCCCAAGCCCTCGGATGTTGGCCGGGTGCTGGACATGGCCAGGAATGGCCGCGTGGTCATTGTGGCGACGACGGATGTGCTCAAGAACAAGCAACAGGCCGATCTCGTCCACGCGCTGCTGCGGGAAAACATCCCGACCGTCGTCGTGGCCGTGCGCGGGCCATATGACCTGATGGGCCTCCGGAATGTTCCAACGTACCTGGCGAGCTATGGCAGCAATCCGCCGAGCATCGAAGCGTTGGCGGCAGTGTTAACAGGCAAGGTCAAGCCGCGTGGACGACTGCCGGTCGAGCTGCCGGGGTTGTACCCAGTGGGAGGAGGCTTATGAGCGGTCACATGCTGCGCCCGGTGGATGTGTCAGATGCGGCCCACATCGCGGCCATCTGGAACGCCGCGTGCGGAGCGGATCTGGCGATCACGCCGCACTTTGTCGAGTACAACTTGCGCCCGACGACTGGCGCGGTCCAGGCGGGACGATTGGCGGTGCAAGACGATCAACCCGTCGGCTTTGTGCTGGCGAGCGCGCTGCCTGCTTCGCCGGAGGTCTCGCCGCCGCAAGTGGGCTGGATTGACGCGATGGCCGTCCTGCCCGAGTTCCAACATCGCGGACTGGGCAGCACATTGCTCATCTGGGCTGAAATGTGGCTGCGACAACAAGGCTGTATGTTTGCGCGATTGGGCGGCAGCCTGCGGCCCTTTGCGCCTGGCCTGCCGGTCGAGCTTGGCACCGAAACATTCTTTGCCAAGCGCGACTACCAGAGGCGCGAAGGAACTGGCTTGGATTGGGATGTTGCCCGTGATCTGCGTGATTATCAATACCCAATACCCAATCTCCCACCCCCTCTTTCCATCCGGCCTGCGCAGCCCGGCGACGAGGACGCCTTGCACGCCTTTTTGCGCCGCGAGTTTCCCGGTCGGTGGCATTTTGAATTTATAGAGTTTTTGCGCGAGAACGGGCGGATGTCCGATTACCTGCTGCTCTGGTCCGAGCGCGGCGTGGATGGCTTTTGCCGCTTGACCTTTCAAGATTCTGAGCGTCCCCTGGAGCGGTTTTACTTGCATCGCTTGCCGCGTCCGTGGGGACAGCTTGGCCCGATCGGCGTGAGCGCGGACTGCCGGGGCAAAGGGTATGGCGGCGCGCTGCTCGATGCGGGCCTGCGCTACTTGCAGGCGCGCGGTGTGCGCGGCTGTGTGATTGACTGGACCAGCCTGGTGGAGTTCTATGGCAAGTTTGGATTTGTGCCGTATCGGCAATATGCGATGTTGATCAAGGAGTTGAATAACGCGCGTCAGGTAAAAGATTGATCGAGAACCTGCAGGGACAGATCTGGACCATCTAGCAGCAAACGAAGGAGGTTGAGCGCGTCGCGGCCCAGGAGGACATAGCTTTCCGAAAAAGGCACTACCTGTAGACCTACCAAATGCACATGAGCCACATGCGGCGTGATGTCGTAACTGATCAAGTTCAACGAACGGCCATCGTAACCTTCCACCGCAAGCTCGCCTGCTGGCGAGAGGCCAAGCTGAGCCACCAATGAAACAGGGATGGCTGTCAGGTCTGCGCCGGTATCCAGCAGAGCAGGAAGCGCAATCGGTTCAGGTCTTTCCAGGAGGTTCGAGACACGAACCGTCAAGAATGGCGCGGGTGGCATCAGATCGGCATTGTAAGGGATTTTCATTGGCGAACGAGATGTGGTGTCCTGATTTTGTAGAGGCGTGGACTGGCCAAGATTTCCTGAACGTAAACAGGCCTTTGACCATACTTTTGGCGCACACGCGCGATCACAGTGGCAAAGTCCGGGCCGAATTCGACGGCTTGTTCGTCCACCGTGGCTACCCACTCGCCGGGGTGGGTACGCAACAAGCCGGGCAAGAGACGCTGATAGGCGCGCCGCTCGCGCTCCAGAGTCAGGCTATCAGCCGTTTCGGGCGGTTGGGCCGAAACGCGGGTGATCAATGCGGCGTACTCGGCGTAAGGTAAAAGGACCAAAAACGGTTCGCCATCCCGATGGATAATGACCGTCTCG
Source organism: Thermoflexales bacterium (assembly GCA_034434835.1). GTDB lineage: Bacteria > Chloroflexota > Anaerolineae > Fen-1058 > Fen-1058 > JBGLNJ01. The sequence continues at coordinate 12,354 of DAOTXX010000085.1, forward strand.
CGTCCAGCATTTTCATCGCCGGCGTTGATCACATAGGGCGCGTTGACTTGTTTCAAAATTCTTTCGGCCATGTTTCACCTCACATCCAATTATACACGAGAGCGTGCGATCTCGCTTGACGCACAGGTTCAAAGGAGTTGATATGCCTGACTTTCTTCCCGTTCCACGCCATTTGGAAATGACCGGTGACAGGTTCCATCTGACCGATGGGCGGCTCATCCTGCTCGATAGCCCGAATCCGCAGTCGCTGCGCTTTGCCGCCGGGCGATTCCAGCAAGCTCTATCGGATCGCTTTGGGCTGAGCTGGCAGGTCGTCGCCAGCCGCGCCACACCTTCCGACCAGATCGCGCTGACGTTGCGCGTCTCGCCCGAACAGACACATCCGCAAGGCTACGAACTCACGATCACATCTGACCGAATCCTGATCGAGGCGCGCGATGACGCTGGCATCTTGTATGGCGTCTGCACACTGATCCAACTGATCGAGTCGGCTGCTCTCCACCCTTCACTCTTGACTCTCCACATCCAAGATTGGCCCGATTTCCCGGTGCGTGGGGTGATGCTCGACATCAGCCGCGATAAAGTCCCGACGATGGAGACGACGCTGGCGCTCGTGGACATGCTGGCCGGATGGAAGGTCAATCAATTGCAGCTCTACACCGAGCACACCTTTGCCTATCGCAATCACCCGGAAGTCTGGGCGAATGCCTCGCCGTTCACCGGCCAAGAGATCATGGAGCTGGATGCGTTTTGCCGCGAACGCCACATCGAGCTGGTGCCGAATCAAAACTCGTTCGGGCACCTGACGCACTGGTTGATTCATCCGCGCTATAAACCGCTGGCCGAAGTCGAAGGCGACTTTGATGTGCCATGGGGCCGCCACGAAGGCCCATTCAGCCTGTGCCCCTTGGATCCAGGCAGCCTCGAACTGGTGCGCAGCATGTATGACGAGCTGCTGCCTCACTTTACCAGCCGTCTGTTCAACGTCGGCTGCGACGAGACGTTCGACGTGGGGCAGGGGCGCAGCCAGGCCGAGGTGGAGCGGCGAGGAGCAGGCCGCGTCTATCTCGATTTCCTGCTCAAAATCTATCGCGAGGTCAAGGCGCGCGGTCGCACGATGCAGTTCTGGGGCGACATCATCGTTCAGCATCCCGAGCTCATCCCCGAGTTGCCCAAAGATGTCATTGCGCTTGAGTGGGGGTACGAGGCCAGTCACCCGTTCGACGATCACGGCGCGAAATTTGCCGCCTCCGGCATCCCGTTCTACGTCTGCCCGGGCACGTCGTCGTGGTGTAGCCTCGCCGGTCGGACGGACAACGCGCTCGGCAATTTGATCAGCGCCGCGGAAAACGGACTCAAGCACGGTGCGATCGGTTATCTCAACACCGATTGGGGCGACCGGGGCCACTGGCAGTTTTTGCCGATCAGTTTTATCGGCCTGGCGATGGGCGCGGCGTACTCGTGGGCGCTCGAGGCCAACCGCCGTGTGGATGTCGCCCAGGCGGTCAATTGGCACGCCTTCCGCGACCTGACCGGCGCGATGGGCCGCGTGGCGTATGATCTGGGCAACGTGTATCGCGCCGTCGGCATCGAACCGCACAACTCGTCGGCGCTGTTCTGGGTTTTCCACCGGCCATTGGACCAGATGAAGGCCGGGTACCCTGGGGTGACCTCGGCCACACTCAAGCAAACACTCAAGGTCGTTGACCATGCGATGCGCGGGCTGGGCAAGCACAAGATGCAAAGACCAGACGCCGATCTGATCGTCCGCGAATTTGAATTGACGGCGCGGATGCTGCGCCATGCGTGTCAGCGCGGGCTGCTCGCGCTCGAACAGCGGCCGGCCAGGGCCGCCACGCTACGTCGAAAACTGGCAATTGATCTGCGCGAGATCGTCCGCGAGTACAAGCGGCTGTGGCTCGCGCGCAATCGGCCCGGCGGATTGGCCGATAGCCTGGCCTACTTTGAACGGGCCAGGCGTGACTATGGTCGAGTCTAGTGGCGTATCCACCACATGCTTGATACGCCGCGATTCGAAGGTACTATGACTGATCCAACGCTTGTGGTGATGGCCGCCGGCGTCGGCAGCCGGTACGGTGGACTCAAGCAAATCGAGCCGGTTGGCCCGCACGGCGAGAGCATCGTTGATTACTCTATCTATGATGCGCTGCGTGCGGGCTTTGGCCGGATCGTTTTTCTCATCCGCCGGGATACGGAAGCTGCGTTCCGCGAGAGAATCGGGTGTGCAGTTGAGCGGCGCGTAGACACGATCTGTGTGTTTCAAGAACTTGATCGCTTGCCGGCGGGTTTTGCCGTCCCTGCTGGACGTAGCAAGCCCTGGGGAACAGGATACGCGGTGCTCTCGTGCAAAGACGCAATACACACCCCTTTTGCCGTGATCAACGCCGACGATTTTTACGGCGCAGCGGCCTTTCAGTCGCTTGCCCAGTTTCTGCGCCAAGCCCAAGACCGGGATGGCGTGTACGATTACGGCATGGTGGGCTATGCGCTTCGCAACACCCTGCTGGAGCATGGTCACGTGGCGCGCGGTGTGTGCGAAGTCTCGCCGGATGGCTTTTTGTTGGATGTGCGCGAGCGCTTGTATATCGAATCGAGGCCGGGAGGCATCCAATACACCGAGAACGGCGTGGATTGGGTGACCCTTTCACCTGACAGCATCGTCTCGATGAATGCCTGGGGATTCACGCCGAGCATTTTCGCAGAGCTGCAAGTGCGTTTTCTATCCTTCTTGCAAGCCAATCGGCACAGGCTTGCCAGCGCCGAATTCTTTCTACCCGATGCCGTGGGTGACCTGATCAAAGAAGGCAAAGCGCGGGTCAAGGTGCTGGCTACAGAAGACCAGTGGTGGGGTATCACATATCAGGAGGATCGTTCTCTGCTGCAGACGGCGATCCGTGCGCTGATCCGGCAAGGCGCTTATCCTGAAAGGTTGTGGAACGATTAGGGTATCAACCTCATTCGATGCGCTGTAACCTGAATGAGATGGTTTCCCATTTCCAGGTGACCGGCCGCTTGCTTGAGGTCGAGCCGTACGGCACCGGTCATATCAATGACACCTTTGTCAGCCGCTTCCAGGCGGGCAAGAGCACCGTGCGTTACATTCACCAGCGTATCAATCGCCATGTTTTCCGTGAGCCGGAAAAGGTGATGGAAAACATCGAACGCGTGACGCGCCATGCCCGGCAACACATCGTCAATGCAGGTGGCGATCCTAACCGTGAGACGTTGAGCCTCGTTCCGACCGTGGACGGTCGGCCATTCTACCATTCACCGGAGGGCGATTACTGGCGAACGTACAGGTTCATCGAAGGCGCGCGCTCGTATGACAAAATCGAAGAGGTGCGACACGTGACCAGCGCGGCCTGGGCCTTTGGCAGGTTTCAGAAGCGGTTGTGCGATTTGCCGGGGGAGCGTTTGCACGAGACCATCCCGCACTTTCACCACACGCGCAAGCGCTTTGAGGCTTTTGTCCAGGCCTTGGAAAAGGACGCCGTGAATCGTGCCCGATCGGTGAAGGCAGAGGTTGACTTGATACTCAAGCGGGAGGCAGACACATCTAGGGTTGTCGACTTGCTGGCGCAGGGCCGCTTGCCGGAACGTGTGATGCACAACGACGCCAAACTCAACAATGTATTGATTGATATCCAGTCGGGCGAGGGAGTATGCGTCATTGATCTGGACACTGTGATGCCGGGTTCCGCATTATACGACTTTGGAGACCTGGTGCGCACCGCTGCGGTCACAGCACTGGAAGATGAGCCGGACCTGGACCAAGTCCACCTTGACCTGAATATGTTTGATCGCCTGGCGCGTGGATACCTGGGTGCGGCCACGGATATGCTGACCCGCCTGGAAATAGATTGCCTGCCGTTTGCAGCCAAGCTCATCACGTTGGAGCAAGGTATTCGTTTTCTGACCGATCACTTGAATGGCGATGTGTATTACAAGATTCATCGTGAAAACCACAATCTCGACAGGTGTCGTGCGCAGCTCAAGCTGGTGATTGAGATGGAGCAAAAGATGGAGCAAATGACCGCTATCGTGAACCGGTATGCACGCTCTGCGTGATCCGAAGAAGGACAATGTGACACACATGCAAGCTGGCGGCATCTTGTAAGGCATGACGGCTGGGTAATGCTTGAAATTGCGAGTGAAACCATGGCCGTTAACCTCTTAGAAGCTGAAGCAGTGATTCAAGAGTCGCTGGGGCGCGTCTTTCCTGCCGCGCAAATTGCCGTGCGCTGGCGTGGCGAGACGATCCTCGCGCGCGCCTATGGCTGGCTCGATCCCGAAGCACCACAGTGCCCCACGCAACTCGACACGCTGTTCGACCTGGCTTCGGTCACCAAACTGTTTGTCGTCACCGCGTTCATGACGCTGGTCGAACAAGGCCGGATCGCGCTCGATCAGCCAGTATGCGCCGTGCTGCCCGAGTTCGACGGCCCGCGCCCGATCCGCGCCTATGACGATCCGCTCAAGCCAGGCGCGTTCGTGGAAATTGTCCCGCCAACGGACACTGTGGTGGATGCGGGCCGCGTCACGTTTCGCCATTTGCTTTGCCACAATTCCGGCCTGCCGGCGTGGCGACCGCTTTACAAGGCAGGTAGCCCACAGGCCGCCCGGCAATTAGCGCTGACCACCTACTTTTCGTATCCTACAGGGACGCGCGCGGTCTACAGTGATCTGGGCCTCATCTTGCTGGGTATGTCTATCGAGCGGCTGACCGATCTTGCGCTCGATCAGGCGGTTCATCGGCGCGTTGCTATACCTCTGGAACTGAAACATACCGGCTACCGGCCAATCTCCGCACTGCGCGTCCAATCTTCCACGCCCAATACCCAATACCCAATACCAAACATTGCGCCAACGGAACTCTGCGCATGGCGCAACCGCCGCATCGTCGGTGAGGTCCACGACGAGAACGCGGCGGCCTTGGGCGGCGTGGCTGGTCACGCCGGGATATTTTCGACCGCGACCGAGACGGCCAGGTTGGGTCAGATGTATCTGGAGCGAGGCGCGCCGTTATTGAGCGTTGAGACCGTCGCCGAGATGACGCGCGTGCAGGCGGAAGACGGCATGACCCGGCGCGGGTTGGGCTTTGCGCTCTGGTGTGCCGACCCGGAAGCCAGCGGCAACCCGTTCAGTCAGCGGGCGTTCGGTCACACCGGGTTTACCGGCACGTCGCTGTGGATCGATCCGGAGCGAGACCTGGTCGTGGCGTGCCTTACCAATCGCGTGTACTATGGGCGGGACGCAAGCAACATTCTCGCGTTTCGCGTGGCGCTGCATCGGGCAATTGTGGAGGCGTTAATCACGACGAATGATCGCTTCGCGTGACGAAGGTCGAGTACATTCGTCGTTGGTCGTTCGTCTTTCGTCTCACGTGAGAAAGGCTTAGCCATGATCGTTGTTGGCCTCATGTCGGGCACCTCAGCCGATGGAACGGACGCGGCGGTGGTCGAAATTCACGGCGCGCCGCCAACCCTGCGCTGCCGGGTCCTGGCGCACGTTCACGCGCCTCACTCGCCCGAATTGCGCGCCGAGATTTTCGCTGGCTTTCGACCCGAGACGAGCAGCGCCGAGCGGTTGTGTAAACTCAATTTTGCGTTGGGGCGTGCCTTTGCTCGGGCAGCCTTGCAAGCCATCGCCGCCGCTGGTCTGACGCCGGATCGGGTGAGCCTGATCGGCAGTCACGGTCAAACGCTGTGGCACGACCCTGTTGGCCCGGCTGCCTGTACGCTGCAAGTGGGCGAGCCTGCGGTCATCGCCGAGTTGACCGGCATTACCACGATCAGCAATTTTCGCGCGCGCGACATGGCCGCGGGTGGACAGGGCGCGCCGCTTGTCGCGTATGTGGATGCGCTGCTGTTCACCCATCCCACATTGGTCCGCGCAGCGCAAAACATTGGCGGCATTGCGAACGTGACCTATTTACCTCCCCTCTCCCGTGAAACGGGGGAGGGGCCGGGCGAAGAGACATTCGCCTTTGACACTGGCCCCGGCAATATGTTGATAGATTTCGCTGCGCACCGCGCGACCGGCGGCGCCCTGACCTTTGACCGCGACGGACAGCTTGCCGCTCAGGGTCGAGTGGACGCGGACCTGCTGGCCGAGCTGATGCGCGAACCTTACCTGCATCAACGACCGCCCAAGACGACTGGACGCGAGCTGTTTGGCGCACAGTTGGGCGAGCGCATCTGGCATCAAGCTCGATCGCGCGGCCTGGGCGAGCGCGACATTGTCGCTACCCTGACCGCGTTCACCGCCCATTCGATCGCGCAGGCCTACCGCGATTTCTTGCCATGTCTGCCCGACGAAGTGATCGTCAGCGGCGGCGGCGCGCGCAACCCGACGCTTATGGCGATGCTGCGAGAGCGGCTGGCCCCAGCGCGAGTGCTGTTTTCCGACGACTTGGGGCTGGCTTCCGAAGCTAAAGAAGCGGTTGCCTTTGCGGTGCTCGCTTATGAAGCTTGGTATGGCCGTCCCGGCAATTTGCCGGCCGCCACCGGCGCGAGTCATCCCGTGGTGCTGGGCACGATCACTCCTACCAATTTTCAATTTTCAATTTCCAATTTTCACGCTTCACGTCCACGCTCTGTGCCCACGCTCCGCGCCCAATATCCGATATCTAATCCCCAATCTCTTACAGAAGCTCGCCATCCTGCGACAGAGAACATTGACATGTTGTCCACGCTCGACATGCTCAGGCTGATGAACGCCGAAGACGCGCGAGTGCCTGAGGCGATTGCGCCGGAACTGCCGCGCGTCGCCGAGGCGGTGGACCGCATCGCCGAGCGGATGAGACGAGGTGGGCGATTGATTTACGTCGGCGCAGGCACGTCGGGCCGATTAGGTGTGCTCGATGCTTCCGAATGTCCACCAACTTTTGACACGCCGCCAGAGCTAGTTGTCGGCGTCATCGCCGGGGGCGAGTGTGCGCTCACGCGCGCGATGGAAGGCGCCGAAGACGATGCCGAAGCCGGCGCACGTGACATGATGGCTTTGGAGATGGGTGAACAGGACAGCGTCGTGGGCATCGCCGCCAGCGGTCGCACGCCTTATGTGCTCGGCGCAATGACCGAAGCGCGCAGGCGAGGTGCGTTGGTCATCAGCCTGACCTGCAATCGCCCCTCGCCGATGGAAGAGTTGGCCGACGTGAGCATTGCGCCGATCACTGGCCCCGAAGTCCTCACCGGCTCGACACGCCTCAAGGCGGGCACAGCGCAAAAGCTGGTGCTCAACATGATTTCGACTGGTGTGATGATCCGGCTGGGCAAGACATTCGGCAATCTGATGGTCAATGTGCAGGCGACGAATCAAAAGTTGCAGGCTCGCGCGCGCCGCATCGTTGAGCAGGCCTGTGGCATCTCGGCCGATGAGGCCGCCGCCGTGCTGGAAGTATGCGAGGGACAGGTGCCGGTCGCCATCGTTTCCAGGCTGGCCGGTGTGACGCCCGATGAAGCGCGGCGGAGACTGGAGAAGGCAGGTGGTCTGGTCCGTCAGGCCCTCGACGAGACATGACGCATGATGACGTTTGACGCTTGACGTTTGACATCCGATATTGGGTATTTGCATGTCACACAACGCCAAGAGCTTCCCGAACCGATCCCTCCTAATTGGCATTGACGGTGGTGGCACCAAGACTGTCGCGCTGTTGGCCGATCAGAATGGACACATATTGGGGCGTGGTATCGGCGGCCCGTCCAACTATCAAGTCACAGGCATCCAGGCAGCCGGCGAGGCGATCCAGCAGGCGATCCACGCCGCGTTTGCCGAGGCGGACCTGGCGCCATGCTCGCCGCGAGCGATTTGTTTGGGACTGTCGGGAGTAGACCGGCCCGAAGATCATGCTCGGATGCGCGCCTGGGCCGACGAGCACCTGCCGGGTATCCCGGTGCTGATCGTCAACGATGCGATGCTGGTGCTGGCGGCGGGCACGCCGGAAGGCTGGGGCATCGCCCTGATCAGCGGCACCGGCTCGATTGTCTATGGCCGCACCCGTGATGGACGCATGGCTCGCGCCGATGGTTGGGGACATTTGCTGGGCGACGAGGGCAGCGGGTACGCGATTGGCCTGGCGGCGCTGCGAGCGGTGATGCGCGCACACGATGGGCGCGGGCCGCAGACCGCACTCACGCGATCGATTCTCGCGCACTGGTCGCTGGCTGCACCGGAAAACCTGGTGCATCGAGTATACATCGCTCAAGTCGCGGCGCACGAGATCGCGTCGCTCGGCGCATTGGTCGAGGCAGCGGCGTCCGAGGGGGACGCGGTGGCGCGCGACATTCTGCGCGAGGCGGGCCGTCAACTGGCGCTCTCTGCAGCCGCCGTCGCGCGCAAACTGGAATTGCCCATGCCCGTCCCATGCGCGCAGGCGGGCAGTGTCGTCGTCAAAGGGCAGAATGTCCGGCAGAGGTTTCTGGACGCGGCGCGCGAGCTGGGCTTGCAGCTTGATCCAGTTACGCCGGTGACCGAACCGGCTCAGGGCGCGCTGCGTCTGGCCGTCCGGCTGATAGCAGATGGCTGATGGCGGATGAAGGGCAGGATGAATAGCCGCAAAATGACGCATGACCCAAGCCTCCATCCTTCGTTGTTCTTCGGACCATTGGTGTCTAGTCCTGGAGTGCGGCCTTTTGCACCTTCACTAAATAATTCGATAATTGCCCCGGAGTGCAAGCTTCAGCTTTCCAGCAAACGCAGCCTGAAGGCTGCACTCCAGCCCGGGCCATTATCGGAATAATTTGTAAAACTGCAACAGGCCGCATTTTATGCAGGCTGAAGTAGGGTAGGGTACTCTACCCTACCCACTCCAATCTTAAGGTTGACGCCCCATGTTCGTCGGACGAGAGGATTCGACGAATTCGGAATGAAGCATGAGGGACGCAACGCTCGTTTTTCTGATTCGAGGCGATCCGATCCGCGAGATTTTGTTGGGATACAAAAAGGCTGGCTTTGCCCAGGGCAAGTTCAATGGCTTGGGCGGCAAGGTGGAAATCGGCGAAACGATCGAGCAGGCGGCGGTTCGGGAATTGTGGGAAGAGGTCGGTGTCACCGTCAGGGAGCAAGAACTCGATCGGGTGGCGCGTCTCACGTTCTATTTCCCGTTTATGCCGGACTGGGATCAGGTGGTGCATGTCTTTCTGGCCAGGACCTGGCAGGGGGTGCCGGTCGAAAGCCAGGAGATGAAGCCGGCCTGGTATCCGGTGAATGCGATCCCGTTTGATCGCATGTGGCAAGATGATTCGCACTGGCTGCCGCGCGTGCTGGCCGGCCACCGAGTCCGGGGATGGTTCACGTTTGGAGCCGACAACGAGACGGTCACGAAGGCCAGGGTCGAAGAGTGGTAACCTCGCGCCGCGCCAAGTCATGGATTGGCGGGAATCGAATCTGAGCGGCAGTCCCTCACAGTCGCGCGATGCGGAAGGGGTTGGATGGATCGGCCTTGGCCTGGCGTAGCAGCATCTGTCCTGTGCTGCTGACTTGTGCCGGGTGGAGCCCGACCCCGGATTCGACGATCACAATGCCTGCCACCAGCAAAGGCGCGGTCACATCGCGCGTTGCCTGGACGTAGTCGGAAACGATGGAACGCACCATCGGTTCCGCATCTTCTGGCCCTGTCAGAATGATAAAGTCGTCCAGGCCATAGTAACCAGCCAAGTCTCCCCGTTCCTGGACGTGGCTGCGCAGTATCCGGGCCAGTTTCCACAGCACTTGATCGCCCTCCTCAAAGCTGGTGCTGGCGTTGTAGGCGGCCAGGCCGCTCAAGTCCAGGTAACACACGGCCAGAGGCCAGCCGGCCTCCAGGCGGGTGCGGAGCGCGTAATCAGCGGCAACGCTGCCGGGCAGATCGGCCAGCCAACTGCGCGTGTGCGCCAGGATGCGCCGCTTGATCAGCATCTTGATCCGCCCTTCGCCGGCTTTGGGCATTTCGTCCTTGTTCAGAAAATCATCTGCGCCCATCTCCATCGCTTGCTGGCGGGCGCGTGTCGCGTTCAGGGCAGTGACGATCAGGATCGGCATATCGGCGGTGACCGGGGCGGCGCGCAGGCGCGCGCAGATCTCGTATCCGTTCATGTCTGGCAGCAAAATGTCCACCAGCGCAATGTCGGGCGCTTCCTGGAAAGCTTTTTTTAATCCTTCCTCGCCGCGTGACGCGGTGATCACCTCATAGTGCTGTCGCTCCAGGAGCGTGCTATAGACCTTCAAGATGCTGGGGTCATCGTCTATGAGCAAGACCTTGAAGGTTTCGTAGGCCATGGTTCAACCTTTCGGTGAGAGAATGGATAGCGTTGGCGGTCTCGACCCAGGGAGCCTGCGCCTGCCAGTCTGCGGGCGCGGTCAGCGCGATGATCGAGCCGGCCAGGCGAAAGCCAAAGATCACAAACTGGTAGACTGGCAAAAGTGCCACCACCCAGGCTGAGCGCCGCAGCCGCGAGCGAATTGCCGGCGGCGCTATCAGGTAGATTGCCAGGGCGCACAGCGCCGCAATCAGCGTATAGAACAGGTAGATGACGATCAGCGCGCCCACGATCAAGCTCAATGGATAGCCCCACACGATCAACAGGGGGAACAAGACTGTCCACACCAGGCGGGGAAAAAGCAGCGTGTGATCAATCAACAGGGTGCGTCCCAGCGCCAGGCCGCGCAGACGCAGCAGGTTGAAATCGAGCATCTCCTGGTTGGCGGCGACAACCTCAAGCTCGCCCCGTTGCCAGCGGACGCGCTGCGAGTACAGGGCGGCCAGCGACGGCGTTGGCGTAACGGACACCATCGCTTCGGGGATGCACGCCAGCCGCTCGCCGCCGAACTGGCGGCGAATGTTGAACGTGACCTTGGTATCCTCCGAGACGGTCTCTTTGTCGTAGAGCGCTGTCCGCAGCAGCACCTCGCGCCGGAAAAAGGAAAACGCCCCGGCCAGAGTGAACAGACTGTGGCTCAGGCTTTGGCCCTGCCGGCCCAGCCAGAACGCGTTCAGGTATTCGTGAAACTCGCACTCGCCGATCAAAAAGGCGAGGCGGTCGCGCCGCAGCTCTGGCGGCACCGGCAGGACCTCGATGGTGCCGGTCGCCGCGCCGAGTGTCGGATCACTTTCAAAGCGGCGCACTATCTCGCGCAGCGCGTCCGGGTGAACGACCGTGTCCGCGTCAATGTTGCACAGATACGGCTGGCTGGCGAGATGCAGCCCGGCGTTGAGCGCGTACGCCTTGCCGCGCCCCGCAATCGAAATCCAATGCATCTGTCCCTGAAAGGCGTATCGTTGTTGTTCCTGAAAGACCTGTGCGGTGCCATCGGTGCTGCCATTGTCCACGACGATCACTTCCAGTTGCTCGTGGGGATAGTTTTGGTGGCGCAGGCTCTCCAGGCAGCCGCCCAGCGTGGCTTGGCCGTTGTACACGGGAATGACGATCGAGACGCCGGGCCATTCGGCAGGCGTGGGGAGGGGACGACGCGCGCGCAGCCGGTTCAAGGCGACCATGACGATTTGCACCAGGACCGCTAGGCCGTCAACCAGCGCAGGCAAGATCAGCCAGATGCCCCAATAGATCGCCAGTCCCAGGGTGCGCTCGCTCATGTTCCCAGGCTTTCTTGTTCTCGCGCGCGCAGCGTGCGTAACGTCAGGCGCGTGAAAATGATCCAGTACAACAAAGTGGCCAGCGCGAAAAAGATCAATCGCCCGACGATCGTGTGCGCGACAAAGATGGAGCGTTTGCCCAAGCTGTGCAAGATCGCGATGATGCTCAAGACGCGAATGACATTGGAAGCGTACGTCGCCGCCAGTCCCCAGACCAGCAACTCGACACGCCGCCACCAAGTCCAGGCCGGGTAAAAGAGCAACAGACCGGCCCATACAGCCATTTCCAACAGGCCGGAACATTCCAGGTCCACGCGCACGATCGTCCAGCCTGGCTCCTGCACGATGACCCAGACCAGGATGTTGCCCGGCGCGGCCTCGAACACGCGTGTCGGAATCCCCATGGCCCGGCTGATCGCGTGGGCGGTGTAGGCGGTTGCCATTTCCAGCCAGTGTTCCAACGGAAGCAGATCGATCCCGGCGAAGATGAGCAGCAGCGCCAGCCCGATGGATGCAACGGCATAGAACATCAGCCAGATGCGGAAGCGCCGGAAAAAGAGCAGCAGCGCCAGCCACACGACGGCGGCTATGAACCAGGGGACGAACGCCGCCACACAAATCTCCCACGCACATACCAGATCACGCCGATGGCTACGACGACAATTCCAATCAGCCAGGGATAACCCAGGATGGGGATCGGCGTCCAGGTGATGCTGCCATCATTCGGCACACGATCCATGTTGTTAGGGTTGGCGTTCTGGCCAGCGCCAGCATACATGCTGATCGTCTGGTGCGCGTCAATTCCCAGATCGGCAAACGAGACACGCCACTCGCATCGGCTGCTGCCTTCTTGAATGGACTCACCCCAGTCGCCGCTGCTCTGGCTGATCTGTTGGCCGGCGCCCGAGAAAACCGTGACGACGACCTGGCTGGAACTCGACTGCGGATCATATTCCACCTGCACCAGACGGTCATTCGGATCCTGGGAGCCATTGTTGTCTGCGTCCACGTACACGAAAAAGTAGATGCGGACATTGGGGTTAGGCGGCGCAGCTCGTTGCATCATCCAATAAATGTAGCTCTCGCCGGGATTGGTCCCCCAGTACAACGCGATGGCGTCCGTGTTGGGGGTCTGTCCATCGCCCGGCGGATCGTCTATGTGCGGCTGGCCGGCCCAATCAGAAAACTGTCCATCCACTACCAGCGTGGCAGCAGCGACAAGGGTGGGCATTGCCAGTAACGCCATGCCCGTCATGATGATCAGTGGCAATTTGCGTCTGAACATCTTGACCTCGATTTCGGAGACTGGGGCATGATCGCCGTGCCCTTATGTGCGTATCCTTCGGACGGCAAACGGTGTAGACAGCACGCTCAGTCCTATGATCCCCACCAGGCTGACGATCTGCCCCAGTGCGTAAATTGGCGTTGGCCTCACCTGCGTCGTAACATGATGTCGCCCGGCGGGCGCGTCAAAGACGACCATATTTTCGAACGAACGGACGCGAGTGGGCTGCCCATCCACTTGAACTTGTGTCCCTTCGTGATGCGCGATCGGGATCAACAGCGTGTCGTTGGCATCAAGCATGTACGAAAAAGCGTACCCGGCTTGTGAGGGCGCATAATCGTCTAAAGGCACGGACGAGTAGCGATTGGGCTGATAGGGAGGAAGTTGCAGCACCTCGCTCAACAACTCGATGGCGACGGCGTCTCGAGTCAGGGCAGCGTGATAGGGCAAATTCAGGCCCACAAACCAAACTCGCCCGGTACCATATTGATTATATCCCAAAATGACACTTTGAGTACCCAGATAATCGTGGTGCAGGACCTCGACCTGGAGGCCCTGAGGCGTGTGCGCTTTCCAGGGAGAATATTGATCGGTGAAGGATTGCAGTGTCAGGACGCGGCCCTGGCCTGTGACCTGTATCGGGCCTGGCCCAAGCAGGATGGTCTCGCCCCACACATCCATAAAGTGCGGCTCTTGGGCAAAGGGATCGTCTGGCGAGCGCGTCAGGTCAATGACGACACGTTTGCCAGTTTCGGCCACCTGACGGATGATGTCTTCGGCTTTCTGGCGATGGGTCCATTGAAATCCAGACAGCACAATCGTATCATAGACCATTAGCTCGTCCGGCGTGTAATCGTCTACCTGCGTGCGCGTGCCCAGGATGATCTGGGGAAAGAGGTAAGCCAGATTTTGTGCGTTGCGCCCGATGCCCAGGGCCGGCCAGCGCGCGCGGATCGCGCGTGGAGCGCCGTCGCGATGATAGAGCGTGATATCTTGGCTGACAAGCCGGGGCGCAAAACCCGATGCAGTCAATGGGGCATCCAGAGACGAGTCGTGCAGGATGTCATTCAAAATCACGACATCGTCCACGCCCATCAACGTCAGGCGGTCCAGGACATAGGGGAGGTGCCCCTGTTGGATCGCTTCGTTGAGGGCGGCGACGTTCCGCGCTGCCCGCGCGCCCTGATAGGCCCAGCCGAACAGTTGCTCTCGCTGGCCGCTGGCCGTCAAGAGATACGAGGCCGCTGACCCCAATCGGCTGTAATCGAGGGTCGTCTCGCGCCAGCCATCGAGTCGGGCCACCTGGTCCGCCACGGCGCGCAGCCCGGGATGGACAGGCCGCAGATGGATCAGTCGAATCGAAATGGCGCTATCGGCCGCCAGCAAAAGCGCAAGGAGGATCGGCACGATCGGCCTGGGGGTCCAGGTCGGCGCCTGCCACATCAGCGCGAGCAGCAACAAGAAACTGGCAATGCCCACAAAGCGCAGCGGCCACAACAGGTTGTGCATCGGCAGCGCGTTGAACACTGCGTTAAAGCCAGGCGTCGTGATCGCGATGCCGAACAGCCCTGTCAACGCCAGAGCCATGCTCATGCGCTCACGCCGCGCAAACACCGAGATCAGCGTCGCAATCAGCAGGACGGCGCCCGGATAGACGATTTCGGGATCGCTCATCCGAAGCAGCGGGTTTAGATAGGTCGTCCAGGGGAAAACCGCGAGCGCCTCGGTCATGGCTGCCGAGTCGAGTTCGGTGATGCCGCCGGTAAGGCTGGGCAGCAACCACCCGCCGGATAGCATCAGGCCCAGCGCCATGCAGCCCAGCGCAAGTGCCGCTCGCTTCGATGGAGCGATTCGACCCAGCCAGCACCAGGCCGTCAACAGCGCACAGCACGCGGCATAGATCGCTGCCATCATTGCGTGGCACAGCGTAATCAACGCAAAGCATATACTCAGGCCCAGCCAGTGTCGGCGCTGGCTGTCTTGTTCTAGCGTGCGCAGCAACAAATAGAGCGTCAGCGGCAAGAGCGCCGTCGCCAGGACGCGCGGCAGGTTGCCTTCGGCCAGTGCCACGCGCACGTTATCGGGCAAAAGGAGCCAGAGCGCGCCGCCCCCCGTCGCGGGCCACCATCCGACCCAGCGGCGATAGAGCAGGCAGAACAGCGCGCCCATCCAGGCGCACAGGGCGATGAACCAGTTGGCGGCGACGATGGCGTTACTTGTCACCCATGTCAGACCGACGAGTACATAGTAGGGGAGAGGAGGATAATAGCGCAGCATTTGTACGCCCATGTACCAGGCGGGCAAGAGATCGGGGTAGAGGATGCCCTGTTCGATCTGTCGCTTCAGGTATTCGACCTTGAGCACATGGCCGAGTGTATCAGAGGCCCAAGGGTATAGACTGGTGTCGTCAGGCGCGCGGAGGATACCCTGATAGATCAGAGCAGCCCCCACGGTCAACAGCAGGACAGAAACGATGAGTTGGCGCATTGGCGTTATCTTCCTTCATAGCGCATCGGCCGGGCAATCCGCAGAGCGTAGGGGCCCAAGTTTACGATTCGGCGATCAGGGTCACATAGTTGGTCGGCGATTCCCAAATCGTGAGCGAGTGCAGTTTGATGTTAGTGCCGCGAAATTCTTTTTCGATCTGCTGGAAAAAGTAGGCTACCAGGTTTTCGACCGTTGGTTCCTGAAAGGTAAAGGGCGGGATATCGTTGAGAAGCCGTTCCTCGTAATGCGCGAACAGTCGGCGGATGGTCTTGCGTGTCGCCTCGACATCAATCAGTGATTGCTCGCCCAGGTAACGGGGCCGCCGGACTTTGATTTCGACTCGCCAAGAATGAGTGTGGGGCGGGCTGGCTTTTACCGCATGGCGGGCGTTGAAAAAATCAACAATCCCCACTTCATATGTGACGTGTGCACCGCCCGCTCTAGTTCGCTGGCTCAAGGTGATCGCTCCGATTATTCTTCTACTTCTGTATCGCCGGTCAGCCTGAGGGTGCGGCTGGCAAAATCCCCCGCGTCAATTTTGGCGCGCACCCGTCCATAGCCCAGGCTCGAAAGTGAGCTCCATACCACGTCCATATCGTTGAGGCGCGATGGATCAATGTCGGGCCAGTGCGCTTTGATCGAGAGAGTGTCTGCGGTGATGGTGTAGCGGAACACTGGATTTCCGCCGCGCTCGACCCGAAAGACGTAGGTGAACGGCTCTTGAGTAGAGCCGGGGCCTTCGAACGCCGTATAGTCCTGATAGGTCCAGGTGTCTTCCTCCATTCTCGGCCTCCTCATCGTTTTGCGTCAGGGCGCGCTCTCTTCCAGCAGCGCGTCAGCCCGGTCGGCCAGGTCATCCCAGATGTCATCGGGCAGTTCCAGGGTGATGCGCACCTGGCGCGCCACGTCGCCGTCATAGTGTGTGGCGACCGTCCCCCACGCCTCCTCGTCTGCCACAGCGGCGTCGGCTTCCCTCAACCGGCCATGCAGCAACCGGCCTGGGTGCACCCGGATCGGGGCGAGGCGAAAAACCAGGCGTTCCTCTTGGTGTTCCCATTCGGGAGAGATTTGGCCAGTGCTTTCAAAGACGAGTTGGATCATCGTGTGCCTCGCGGGTTGCGCTGTGGGCAGATTCGGCTATACTCGCGTAAAAGGATAACACGCAAATCGCTGGATCGCAAACGGAAAAAGTCATAGGATGGACCTCGGCATCGTGATCGTCAGTTGGAATGTGCGCGAGCTGCTGGCGGCCTGCCTCGAGTCGGTGATGGGTTCGCTCTCCACATTCCACACTCCACTCTCCACGGACTGGATCGTCGTAGACAATGCCTCCACGGATGGCAGCGCCGACATGGTTCGCGCGCGCTTCCCTCAGGTCAAGTTGATCGCCAGCGACAGGAACCTGGGCTTTGCGGGCGGCAACAATCTAGGTATTGGGTATTGGGGATTGGATGCTCCAATCCTCAATACCCAATACCCCCGTTACGTGTTATTGCTCAACCCCGACACCCTGGTACACGACAATGCGCTGGAAACCCTGCTGCGCTTTATGGATGCTACGCCGCGAGCGGGCGTATGCGGCGCGCGGCTGGTCTATGGCGACGGGAGCTTTCAGCACAGCGCGTTCCGATTTCCTGGCCTGTGGCAAATCATCCTCGACGCGCCGGGCGTCCACCCGCGTTTGCTCGATTCACGGCTCAACGGTCGTTACAGCCGCGCGCTGTATGCGTCGGGTCGGCCCTTTGAGATCGATCACCCGCTCGGCGCGGCGATGATGGTGCGCGCTGAGGCTGTTCGCCAGGTCGGATTGATGGACGAAGGCTTTCACATGTACTGCGAAGAGATTGACTGGGCCTGGCGCATCAAAAAGGCCGGCTGGAAGGCTTACTGTGTTCCGCAAGCCGAGATCATCCACTATGGCGGGCAATCCACCCAACAGGTCAAGCCGGAGATGATCGTCGCGCTGTGGACGAGCCGCCTGCGGCTATACCGTAAGCACTATCCGGCCTGGAAGCTCAGTGCAGCCCGGTGGCTCGTGCGCCGTAAGATGCGCGATGAAATCCGCTGTGTGGACGGAAGCCTGGCGCGGGGCAAGATAGACCAGACGACTTACGCCAAGCTGGTTGAAGCTTACCAGCGCGTCATCGAGCTTTACACAGATTACCTTCCATGACCCATACACTAGCGGCTATCGTCATTGCCAGGAACGAATCACATCACATCGCAGACTGTGTTGCCAGCTTGCGTTGGGCCGATCAGGTTATCGTATGCGACAACTTGAGTGAAGATGACACGGCGACGCTCGCTCAGCAGGCAGGCGCTCGGGTGATCCCGCGTTTTCCCCATCAAGATTTTGCCCAGGCCCACAACCTCGCGCTGGAAATCGCCACTCAGGCCGAGTGGGTGTTCTTTGTAGATGCCGACGAACGAGCCTCACCGGAGCTTGCCGATGAGATTCAGGCCATCGTCAAGGCGGACCTGGCTCCGGTCGGCTATTGGGTGCCGCGCCATAATTACATTTTCGGCAAGCTCACCTTGCATGCAGGCTACTATCCGGATCGCCAGATGCGCCTCTTGCGTCGCGGTCGCGCACGATTTGAGCGTCCCGTGCATGAAGTCGTCGTGCTCGATGGCCCTGAGGGGTATCTCCAGAATGTGCTCATTCATTACAACTACGAGACCATGGGTCAGTTCCGTGCCAAGCAGCGTCGCTACATCCAGTTCGACGCGCAAGAGCTTGACCAGCAAGGCATCCGGTTCAAGCCGCATAACCTGATCCTTCAGCCGCTGCGCCATTTCTGGTGGCGCTATGTCACGCTCGAGGGTTACCGCGACGGTTTGCACGGATTGCGGCTCTGCATCTTGCTGGCCTACTATTATGGTTTCCAAACCTATTGCCAATTGGGTAGGTTGCAGCGGTCCTTAGCTTCGGCAGAGGACAGCGGCCGAATGGCCGATTGACGCTCTATTTCCTTCGTGTTATACTTTCCCCCGTGCGAGCGGCTAGCCGCTCGCTATGCAAAGTGGACAACGCTGATGAACGAGCCAGTTCTCGTGCTCAACCGAAACTTTGAGCCGATCAATGTGTGCAACACGCAGCGGGCCGTGGGCCTGTTGATGGTCGGCAAGGCCGAGATTGTCGAAAACGGGCGCGGCTACATCCGCACGCCGTCTTCTGTCTTTCCGCGCCCGTCGGTGATCCGGCTCGCCAAGATGGTGTTCCGCCCCCGCCCGCGCGTCAAGCTGACCAAGCGCGAGATTTTCCGGCGTGATGACCATACCTGCCAGTATTGTGGTCAGACCGCACCCCGGCTGACGATTGACCATATCATCCCGCGCTATCGAGGCGGCGAGTACACGTGGGAAAACCTCGTCACAGCGTGCCCGCAGTGCAATCGGCGCAAGGGTGGGCGGACACTCCAGGAGGCGCACATGACTTTGCGCCGCCACCCGCGCGAGCCGCAGCCGACCGCAGTGTACCTCTACGGCCGGCATGTGCGCGAGTACGTCGAGTGGGAAAAGTATCTGGAGGGCTGGTAAAAACCCACTTACGAAAATTGACAGACAGCGCGAAGACAGGTATAATAGCAGCAATTCTTCGGGCATATAGGAGTTGTGGAAAAGTGGGCATCCCCCACTTTTCTTTTTGACAAGCCCTGGATAGGACAGAGGAGCAGAAAGTAGGATGAAGAGCGAGTTCCTCCTTGCGTTCAATCAAATCTGCAGCGAGCGCAACCTCCCGAAAGAGGTGGTCTTGGATGCGCTGCAGACGGCGCTCGTGTCGGCCTATCGCCGTAACATGAACGTCAGCTCGGCGCAAAACGTCACCGCCAAAATAGATGGCAACACCGGCCAGGCCAAAATCTTTTGCGAAAAAGAAGTGGTCGAGGCCGCGCAAGACGAGCGCACCGAGGTCAGCCTGGACCAGGCGTGTAAGATTGTGCCAGAGGCCAAGATCGGTGACATGGTCATGATCGAATGCACGCCGGAGGACTTTGGGCGCATCGCCGCGCAGACGGCCAAGCAGGTCATTTTGCAGCGCATTCGTGAAGCCGAACGCGACGCGCTCTACAACAACTTTAGCGAGCGCGAAGGCGAGATCATCAATGGGACGGTGCAGAGCGTTACCGCGCAGGGTGCCACGCTCAACCTGGGCCGCACCGAGGCGCTGTTGCCCAAGAACCAGCAGGTGCCAGGCGAACGGTACTCGGTTCATCAGCGTTTGCGCGCCTATGTGCTCGAAGTGCGCAAGACGCCGCGCGGGCCGCAGATCATTGTCAGCCGCAATCACAAGAATATGCTGCGCCGCCTGCTGGAGCTTGAGGTGCCGGAAATCTACAACGGCACGGTCGAGATCAAGTCCATCGCGCGCGAAGCGGGCGCTCGCAGCAAGGTCGCTGTCGTTGCCAAACAGCCGGGCATTGATCCGGTCGGCTCGTGCGTGGGCATGAAGGGCGTCCGCATCCAGTCCATTGTCAACGAGCTGGGCGGCGAAAAGATTGATGTGATCGAGTGGAATCCCGATACGTCGGTCTATATTCAAAAGGCGCTCAGCCCGGC
This sequence comes from Thermoflexales bacterium, assembly GCA_034434835.1. GTDB lineage: Bacteria > Chloroflexota > Anaerolineae > Fen-1058 > Fen-1058 > JBGLNJ01. Next base: position 32,279 of record DAOTXX010000085.1, read on the forward strand.
GCGCGTGCTGGCCGTGTTCCCGGATGATGATTCACTTGAAGGCAAGACCGCGTTGGTGGTTGTGCCGGACGATCAGCTTTCGCTGGCGATCGGGCGCGAAGGTCAAAACGCCCGGTTAGCCGCCAAGCTTACCGGCTGGAAGATTGACATCAAGAGCACCACCGAAGCGAGTAACGAGGCGGTTCGCCGTCTCAAAGAGGCGGAAGTGGCCGCGCGTCTGCCCGAAGCCGTGCTCAACCTCCTGCCGACTGCCGAAGCCGTGCTTCAACGGCACGCGGACCAGGTGCTTCCGTGGAACAGTGAAGAGCAACAGATCATGCGTCAGATGATCGAAACATGGTACAAGCTCTTGATAGCCGATCGGCAGGCGAGTCGTGCGGCGGCGAGAGCGGCTGAGGTCGCGCGCCCGCCCAAGCCGACCGCTGCCGCGGCGCACGCGGCGGATGTGCAGGCGATGATCGCCCGTATTCTCCCCGCCGCTTTTGAAACCCAAGTGGCTGATCTGGGCCTTAGCCCGCGCGTGCAGGCGCACCTGGAACGGGCCGGGCTGATGAACGTCGGCCAGGTGATGCAACGCATGGCGGAGGGCGACGAGGCGATGCTTTCGATGGAGGGCGTTGGCCCCAAGGCGCTGGCAGAGATCAAATCTCAGATCGAAGCCAAGGGCCTCAACTTTTTGCCCTCTGCAGTTCCGGTCGAGGCCGGAGCGCCTGTCGAAGTGGGTGCGATGGCCGCGGAGGCGCCTGCACCTTCGGTTGAGGCTCCGGCGGCAATGGTCGAGGTGCCTCCGCCGGTGGCCGAGGCGGCCCCACCTGTCGAGCCGCCTGTTGAGGTTGTCCCCCCGGTGGCGGTAGCTCTGACAGCGGCTGTCGAACAACTGCCTGTGCCAGCCGTTCCCGTTTCGCCCCAGCTTATCGAAAGCCTGGTCGAAGAAGAAGAGTTGGAGGAAGAAGTAGAGGAAGAGGGCGGCAAGCCGTCGGGCAAAAAGAAAGACAAGAAAAAGGCTCGCAAGCTTGTGTTTGATGAGCGGCGCGGCGCGATCATCGCTCGACGTGAACGCAAGCCAGGCCGCCAGCGCGGCATCTGGGATTCCATCCACGACGAATAACTACTCACCCTTGCGAAGGTTGAGCGCAATCCCGTCAGCACGAGCGAGTCACGCAGCAAAATCGCCTCTGCTGCCCAGTGCGTTTGCAACCTTCGCAAGGTTGGGCTGAGTTACCTCTGACCTTTGACGTTTTGGGAGCATGACGAAAAAGAAGCAGCCCAGGCTGCGTAAACACATTCCGCAAAGGACGTGTGTCGGATGCGGCCAGGTGCAGGGCAAGCGTGAGATGGTGCGCGTCGTGCGCACGCCGGAAGGCCGGGTTGAAATTGACCCCACCGGCAAGCGCAATGGACGCGGGGCGTACGTCCACCGGGCCCGGACGTGTTGGGACGCGGCTCTCGGTGGCGGACGGTTGGCCCGCGCGCTCAAGGTCGCGCTGACTGACCCGGATCGTCAGGCACTTGAAACTTTTGCAGTCTCTTTGCCGATTGAAGAAATTATCCCGGACTTGACGGGCGCGTAGCACACGACCGGTCAAGTCTGAGGCAAGGGGGGCTTATGGAATCGAATGGAAAAAGGGTACAAGTCCCCAGCTCATTGACCGTGCGTGAATTGGCGGCGCTGATTGACGTTAGTCCGATTGACGTTATCAAAGAGCTGATGAACAATGGCGTCATGGCCAACATCAACCAGGTGTTGGACTATGATACCGCAGCCATCGTCGTTCAAGAGATGGGCTTTGAAGCCCAAGAGCTCAAGCCGGTTGAGGCAGAGAAAGCCGAAGAGACTGGCCCGGCCACACTCTGGCAGCGTCTTTACGCCGAAGAGGACGCGGCCAAGCTTAAACCTCGCCCGCCGGTCGTGACCGTGATGGGGCATGTGGACCACGGCAAGACCTCACTCCTCGATGCGATTCGCCACAGCGATGTGGTGAGTGGCGAAGCCGGCGGCATCACTCAGCGCATCGGCGCGTACCAGATCGTTCACAACGGCCGCAAGATTACTTTCCTGGATACGCCCGGCCACGAAGCGTTCACGGCGATGCGTGCGCGTGGCGCGCAGGCGACCGATATCGCGGTGTTGGTCGTCGCCGCCGACGATGGCGTGATGCCTCAAACCCTCGAAGCGATCTCTCACGCCAAAGCGGCGCGAGTGCCCATCATCGTCGCGCTCAACAAGATTGACAAGCCCAACGCCAACCCGGAGCGCGTCAAGAAGGAACTCTCCGACAATGGGCTGGTCATTGACGAATATGGCGGCGAGGTGCTGTGCATCCCGGTGTCGGCCAAGAGAAAGATGAACATTGACGATTTGCTGGAGGCGATTTTGCTCGTGGCCGACAACACGCAGATCAAAGCGAATCCGGATCGTCCTGCCGTCGGCACGGTGATCGAGGGCAAGATGGACAAGTCGCGCGGCCCGATGGCGACGTTGCTGGTTCAAAATGGCACGCTGGAATTGGGTGATCCGATGGTCGTCGGCACATCCTATGGGCGCATCCGTGCGATGTTCGATGAGAAGGGCAAGCCGGTGCGCAAGGCCACTCCCTCCGCGCCGGTCGAAGTGCTCGGACTGACGAGTGTGCCCGCGGCGGGCGAGATGTTCGAGGTCGTCAAGAACGAAAAGATCGCCAGGGGGTTGGCCGGTGAGCGCCTGGCCCAGGTGCATCAAGAGGCGGCGGCTGGCCCGGTGCGCCCGATGACGCTCACAGATGTGTTCGAGCAGATTCAGGCGGGCAAGGTCAAGGAACTCGCGCTCATTCTCAAGGCCGACGGTCAAGGCTCCATCGAGCCGATCGTCAGCTCGCTCGAAAAGCTTGGCGACGAAAGCGTCAAGGTCAAGGTGCTGCACGCCGGCACCGGCAACATCAATGAGAGCGATGTGATGCTCGCGGTCGCCTCGCATGCCATCATCATCGGCTTCAACGTGAGCGTGGACACGGCAGCACGCAAGATGGCCGATGCGGAGGGCGTGGACATCCGCCAGTACGAGATCATCTACAAGCTGATCGAAGACGTGGACAAGGCGCTCAAGGGGATGCTCGAGCCAGTCTATGTGGACAAGGTCATTGGTCATGCCGAAGTCCGCCAGCTCTTCAAGATCAAGAGTGTGGGGATGGTGGCGGGCTGCATCGTGCGCGATGGCGTGGCGCAGCGCGAAGCCAGAGCGCGTGTGCAGCGCGGCGACGCGGTCATCTTTGACGGCGAGGTCCATTCGCTCAGGCGTTTTCAGGAGGACGTCAAAGAAGTCAAGACCGGCTTCGAGTGTGGTGTGGCCCTCGAAGGATTCACCGATCTGAAAGAGGGCGACCTGATCCAGTTCTACGTCAAGGAACGAGTGAGCTAGTGCGTTAGTCTGTGAGTGCGATAGTTGGTGTGTCGTTTGCCATCCGCCTTCGGCTACCGGCCATCAGCTATTTGCTATCCGCTATCAGCCCGATGCCTACCCGTCGTCAACAGCGCGTCGCCGATCGAGTGCGCGCAGAGATTGCCGATCTTTTAGAGCGGCGCATGGAAGACCCGCGCCTGCGTGGCCTGACGGTCACCAGTGTTGAGGTCACGCTGGATTTGCGCCAGGCGTTCATCTATGTCAGCTCTCTCTCTGGCGTTGCCGGCAGCCCGGAAGCGTTATCGGCCCTGGAACACGCCAAGGGTTTCTTCCGCCATGAGTTAGCCAGTCGGCTTGACCTGCGCGCTGTGCCCGAGTTGATTTTCCGCTGGGATGCTTCACTGGAAACCGGCGACCGCATCACGCGCATTCTCGACGAGTTGGCGCATGAGCATGACGCCTGAATCGTTTCTTCGTGCGGCTCATCGTGTTCTCTTGATCACGCACATTACCCCCGATGCAGATGCCATCGGGGGTCTGTTGGCTCTGGGACGGGCGCTGCGCCAGTTGGGCAAAGCGGTGACGGTCTCGTGCTCGGATGTCGTGCCCCCGCGGTTCGCCTATTTGCCGGGTTATTCGGAGATCGTCCATCAAGCCGACGGCGCCTTTGATCTGATCGTCAGCCTGGATTGCAGTGACCTGCGGCGTGTAGGCCCCATCTATCGCGCCGAAGAGTGGCGCGAGATCCCTTTCCTCAACATTGACCATCACGTGACCAATACCCACTTTGGCACGCTCAACTGGGTTGACCCGGCTTACGTTGCCACGTCGGAGATGGTGCTGGACCTGTGTGACCGGCTGGGCGTCGAACTCGATGCCGACCTGGCCAAGTGCTTGTTGTATGGTGTCGTCGGCGATACTCAGGGGCTGCGGACGGATAACGTCACCCCGGCGCTGCTCGGCCAGGTGATGCGCCTCATGCAGGCTGGCGCGCCGCTGGCCGAGATCGTGGATCAGATCTTTGGTCGCCGCCCGTTCAATCTGTTGTGCGCGTGGGAAAAGGCGCTCGAAACGATGCGGCTGGAGGATGGCGTCATCTGGGCAGTCCTCTCCCGGCAGGCGCGGTTGGAAGCGAGCTGGCCCGATACCGACGTGCAGGGCTTGAGCAACTTTTTGCTGTCTGCGGAAGAAGCTTGTCTTTCAGCAGTCCTTGTTGAAAAGGACGACGGTCAGGTCGAGGTCGGAATGCGCGCTCGCGCTCCCTATGATGTCGCTCGTGTGGCGCTTGCGTTCGGCGGCGGGGGGCATCCCCAGGCGGCCGGCTGCACGATGGACGGGCCGCTGAACGTGGCCGTCGAAAGGGTCGTGGCGGCATTGAAATCCCAAGTGCTCAATATCGGATCAAGTTAAGGTCAGGGATTAGGTATTGGGTATTGGGTATTGGGTATTGGGTGTTGGGTATTGGACATGGACGGCATTCTCGTTGTGGACAAACCATGCGGGATGACGTCGCACGATGTCGTCGTCCAGGTGCGGCGGTTGACCGGGCAAAAGCGTGTGGGACATGCAGGCACGCTCGACCCGATGGCGGCCGGGGTCTTGATCGTGTGTCTGGGCCGTGCAACGCGCGTGGTGGAATATCTGACCGGCCTGGATAAAACGTACCGCGCGGTGATCCGGCTGGGCGTCGAGACGGATACTTATGATGCAGACGGTCAGGTTGTTGCCACACGGCCAGTGAACTTGAGTGAGACGGACTTGCGCAGCGCGCTGTCCAGGTTCGTGGGCGAGATTGACCAGGTGCCGCCGATGTATTCCGCCCTCAAGCGCGAGGGCAGGCGGCTGTACAAGCTGGCCCGTAAGGGCGTCGAGGTCGAGCGGCCTCCGCGTCGAGTCAAGGTTTACGACATCACGCTACGTGCGTGGCAGGCTGACGGTCAGCCCGAGGCGACGATTGACGTGCGGTGCTCTTCTGGGACATACATTCGCTCGCTGGCTCACGACCTGGGCGCAGTGTTAGGGTGCGGCGCGCACCTGACGGCGTTGACGCGGCTGGCGAGCGGTTCATTCACCCTTGATGAGGCGGTGAAGCTGGCCGACCTCGAAGGTCTTGCGAACCTGCAAGGTCTCTTGCGCCCGCTTGATGCGGCGCTGCAAGGCCTGCCCGCCATCACGCTCGACGCCGATCAGGCGCGGCGGGTGACGAGGGGGCAGGCGATCCTCTGGAATGGCGTCGAGGCTTCAACGGCGGATTCACTTTACCGGGTGTATAATCCTGACGGCACAGTGGTTGCCATCATGGCTTATGATGTCGCCTCTCGGTTGTTGCATCCCAGAAAGGTGTTAGCCGATGAACATGTCCAAGGGTCGAGCTAACGACGCAGTAAATCTATCTCTCAGTGAAAAAGATCTGTCCGGCAGGCTCCTGGAAAAGAAGAAGAGATAAAAATGATCATCGCCGGCATCTACTCCTTCAACCATGGAAGAGAAATCATCGAAGATAAGTATGGCGCCGAGCTGCAAGAGATCGAGCAAATCATCGCTGCTGTGGATAGCCGCTTGCCCAAGACCAAGATCAGCCGAGAAAAGATCAAGCGTGGCCGAAAGTTGTATAGGCCTGGTTCTTTGAACAGGGCTTTCCGCCAAGAGTTCGAGGCCCATCAATGGCAAAAGTACAAAGTTCGCTGTGACTATCCGACTGATTTCTACGTCCATGACTATCAGCCTGCTGCTCCCACCAGGGAAGCTTTCCGAGAAGTAGATTTTGTGAAGAATTACGTTGGTGTCAAAGTCCAACTTGGTAAGTATGCTTTCATGGTCTATAACGTCTGTGCCAAAATGACGATCTTTCACAAGATGGGTGTGATGGATGTCGGCGTTGAAATCGTGCCCCTTAAAGATTTTGCCAATGAGATGTCAACGGGCGTGTCATGTTTTGAGCAGTTTGTATGGGATCTGGAACATCGTGGGGTGGCCGATATTGACATTCCTGTGCTGATTCTTGGAATCACCGCTTAGCGATGCAAGTCTTTCACAACCTTCTAGTTCCCATTTCCGATACCCCCACCGTCCTCACCATTGGCGCGTTCGATGGCGTCCATCTAGGCCATCAGCATCTTATCCGCTCCGTCGTCGAGTCCGCACGGGCGAGCGGAAGGCGAGCAGCGCTGGTGACGTTCTTTCCGCATCCCAGTGTCGTGCTGGGACGCGCCGCGCCGTTCTATCTCACCTCGAATGAGGAAAAGCTGGCGCAACTGGAGCCGTTGGGACTGGACCTGGTTGTCGTTATCGAGTTCACGCCCCAGACGGCGCAAATCCGTGCGGCGCAGTTTATCAACATGCTCCTCGAAAACCTGACCCTGCGCGAGATGTGGATCGGCCCCGATTTTGCGCTGGGCTACCAACGCGAAGGGAACGTCGAGTTTTTAAAAGCGATGAGCGTCGAGCGCGGCTATACCGTTCACACGATTGAGCCGGTGCTGCTCGACGGGCAGCCGGTGAGCAGCAGCCGCATCCGCGCTGCGCTCAAGGCGGGTCGTATGCGCGAGGCGAATGCTTGCCTGGGGCGACCGTTTCAACTGAGCGGGATCGTTGTCCGGGGCGCGCAACGCGGGCATCGGTTGGGTGTTCCAACCGCTAACCTGGCCGTGTGGTCCGAGCACGCCGTTCCGGCGAACGGCATCTATGCCTGTTGGGCGCACGTCGGTGGCGCGACGTACAAAGCGGCCACCAATATCGGCACGCGCCCCACGTTCGATAACGGCCTGCGCACGGTTGAGGCGCACCTGCTCGATTTCGACGGCGACCTGTACAACCAATCCATGGCGCTGGACATTGTCGAGTACCAGCGGCCCGAACTCAGGTACGCCTCCGTCGAGGCGCTCATCGCGCAGATGCGCGAGGACATTCGCCAGGCGCGTGAAATTCTGGAACGTGAAGCGTGAAACGTGAAACGTCAAGCGTCATGCCATTTGACGTTTGACGCCTGACGTTTGAGGAGGAGACCATGCCCAAGCCCAGAGAGATTTATCTACTCAGCCCATCGCAGCTTCGGCCCGAAGTCATCGCTGTGGCGTTTGCCAAAACGTCTCGCAGCCCGGAGAGTTTCCGTGAGATCGCGGCTGGGCTGACGGAGACATCTTCGGCTCAATTCCACGAGCGATGGGTTGTGGGCTACGGTCACGCCAGCGTGGCCGAGCACGCCGTGCTGCACCTGGCCTTTGAAAACGTCAGCCGTCTGGCGATTGAAGCGATTGAAAGCAGCCGCCTGGCATCCTACACGGAAAAGTCCACGCGCTACCAGGTGTTTGAGCGCGACGGCTATTACACGCCCGAGGCGATCGCGCGCTCCAAACACGCCGACCGCTATCACCGGGCCATGGCGCTGTTGTTCGAGACGTATGCTGCAAGCATCGAGCCGGTGCGTGCGCACATCATGGCCCGATTTCCACGCCAGCCCGACGAAGACGCCACCAGGTATGACGCCCGTATCCGCAGCAAGTACATTGACAACTGTCGCTTTCTCCTTCCTGCGGCGACGCTGGCGAACGTTGGCATGACGGCCAATGCGCGCGTGTTGGAGCACGGCATCAAAAAGATGCTCAGCCATCCGCTGCAAGAGGTGCGCGAGATCGGCCAAGAGGTCAAGCGGGTGGCGCAGGGTGAGGTGCCCACGCTGGTCAAGTACGCCGATGCGAGCGAGTACCTGGAGAAAATTTCAAATATCAAATGTCAAATGTCGAATGAAATCAAGGTTGGACGGCAGTCGCACGAGCCGTTGGTCTTGGTGGATTACGACAGCGAGGCGGAAGAGCGGTTTGCGGCGACGTGTCTGTATCGCCAGGGGAAGATGGATTACGTCACGGCTTTGCAGCGGGCACGGACCATGCGAGGAGCCGAGCTGGACAATATTGTGCGCCAGTCGCTGGAGGGGTTGGGCGACTTTGATACGCCCCTGCGCGAGCTGGAACATATCACGCTGACGTTCGACTGTCTGCTCGATTGGGGCGCGTGGTACGAGCTCAAGCGCCACCGGATGATGACGCTCACCCCGCAACCGCTCGACGTGCGGCTCGGCTATGCCATGCCGCGTGTGTTCGAAGAGGCCAGGCTGGGCGTGCGCTTCCGCGCCGCCATGGACGCGGCCGCCGAGACCTTTGACGCCATCGCCGCCGATTTGCCGCACGAGGCCGCATACGTTTTTCCGAATGCCTTTAACCGGCGTGTGCTCATCACACTCAACCTGCGCGAGGCGTTCCACTTTTGCAAGCTGCGTAGCGCGCCGAACGCTCACTTTTCCATTCGCCGCATCGCCGTGCGGATGTACGAGCTGGTCCGCGAAATCTATCCCACGTTCGCGCCATTCATGAGCTGCACGAACGCGCTTTCCTCCGAGCAGTTGACCCGCGAGTTCTTGGCGCAAGTGTAGAAAAGTGGATCAGAAACCCGTTTTCTATGAGAAAACGGGTTTCTCCACAAAACTCGCTTTTGTCACCCCTGTGCTACGCTCAGGGCGAGCACCCTACTCAAGGGCAGGCGCAAGGCCTGCCCCTACTATTGCAATCCACTCAGCTCGAATGACGATTGTAGCAGCCGGAAAGTGGCCGTCCCACCCGGCGGGCGCGCAAAGCGGATGACAAACGCCAGGTTCTGTCCCGGCTGAAGCGCCCACGGCAGCACCGGATCGGTCGAGTTGACCTGGATCAGCGAGCTGCCCGACTGCAGCATGACGTCGGCCAGCGAGATCGTCACGGCTTCTTTGGCGGTATTGCCCACGCCGCCGCTCACCAAGAGTTCCTGGCCGTCCGCCGAGTAACGCGCCTGCGTCACCTGCACGACGACCTGCGCTCGCGGATTGGGTGTGGGGGGCAGCCCGGCAATCGGGAGTTGAAAGCGCGCTGGGGAGGCCACGCCCGCTTGAGGGCTAAAGGTCCAGATCACATTCGACCCGGGCAAGGCGTCCGGCACGATAAAGCCGGCCGTGGCCGTGAGGGTTGTGTTGGGGAGCAATTGTCCACCCGGCGGGCCATAGTTTCCAGCCTGGCTGGCTGGAATGGACAGTGTATAGCGCTTGCCAGAAGCATCAATCAATTCCATTTGGAACAAACTGGCATCCAGTACGTTGCCGCCCGTCGCTGTGACGGAGAAATCCACCTGGTAATACGCATTGCCGGCCGGCAAGCCCGACACATCCTTGACCAGCTTGCCGTTCAACGCCTGAACGCGTGCGCCGGCCACTTGAACCAGCATGCCCACTTTAGCTACTGCGCTGCCGACGGGCGTCGGCTCGTTTTCCGCAAGGTAGCTGGCCGAGACTACCAGCCGTTGATCCTTGTTGTCACCGAGCAGCACCAGCGTCAGCCCCGGCCGGATCTGGCGAAAGATATCCGTCTTGTCCACCGTCACCCACTGCCGGCCCGAGTAGCGGAAGGTGACGACTCGACCACTCAGAGTTACCATCTTGATCGTGTCGGCATCGGTGAGACTGGTCAGCAGCTCTTCATTGCTCGTGTTGTGGTCCAGTCCGACGACATAGTTGATCAGTGTGCCAAAGACCCAGGCCGCCTTGTCGCCCTTGAGCGAATCGCGCTGATACGGCCACGTGCCTTTGGCGACCTCGACCGGCACCACCTCGAACTTGCGGCCTTTGATCTCGATGGCGCTTGGTACAGTTTGTGTGAGCGAGACGCTTCCACTCCCCAAGATAATTTCTGGGGCTGAGGGGCTAGATGGAGGCGCCGGTGTGGTGCGCGCGGCGGGCGCGCCGGAGCGATTGATCAACACGATCGCCAGCGCAGCGCAGACCAGCGCCAAAAAGATCATGCCGCCGACGATGCCGACCAGCGTCATTCGCCGTTGCTGAGTCATCGTCGAGCTGCCAGGCGTGTCTATCGAAGGCGGCATGTCAAGCATCCAGCGTCTCTTGCGTCAGGGGATCTGTTCCGGCAGGCCGCGCGGGCTGATCAAGACCGGGATCGCCGCGCCCGAAGGCGGCACGATCGTCTCAAAGCTCAAGTACGGCACGAGCACTTTGATCGGCCCAGACGAGGGAACGCTCAAGAGCGCGCGACCCGTGTCGTCGGTAAAGCCCTGCGCCAGGAGCGCGCCGGTCGTATCGTCGTACACACGGACCAGCAATCCCACCACGCCTTCGCCGGGATCGGCGGCGTCGTTGTCGTTGGCGTCGTACGAGACGCGCAGATCGGCGGTGACGATTTGCTGCGGCGGACCGGCGGGCGTGGGCGTGGCGAGCGGACGCACCAAGATGACCGGCGCGGACGTCGGTGGAGGGGTCGCGGAAGGCGGTTCGGCCGGCGCAGCCGGGGTGGCGCTGGGCGCGGCCCCAGGCGGCTGTGGAGTTCGAGTCGGCGGCACCGGCGTCGAAGTGGCGCCGGTCTGACCCGATGTGCATTGCAATGAATACGTGTATTGATTGGCCTGGGCATCCGGAACAGCATAGCCCTGTCCCACCAGGACGTACAGATAGCCGTCATAGTTGATGCTGACCGTCACGCGGCTGCGCAGCTCGCCGCGCAAGAGGTCCACATCGTCATTGCCGGCCAGCCCGTTGCGATCATTGTCGTACAGGATCATGTTCGTGTCGGTGCCGGCCGAAAGGTCGAGCGTCTCGCACGTCACCAGCATCCCGCGCTTGACGCGCAGCTTGAAAAAGTCATTGTCCACCGTCCCGCCCAGCGTGGGGACGAAATTGAGATTGGTGTACTTGACGTTGAGGCCGATGCCGGCCGCGCTATCGAAATTGAAATTCGGCTCAAAGACATCTGCGCCGGGGATGGGTGTGTTGGTCGGCTCGCCTGCGCCAGGCGTGGATGTCGAGGTTGGTGTGGGTGGAGCATTCGTCGTCAGCGTGATTTTGTATGTGCCGTTGGTCGGGCTGCCAGCGGCGCGCTTGATGTGAATGTAATAGTTGCCCGAAGTGCTGGCCGTCCAATTGATGGTGGGGTTGTTTGAGCTATCCACCCGACCGACGAGCGTTGTCTTGTCCGGCGCATAGATTTCCAGGAAAAGGTATGGATAGGTGTAGCCACTCTCCGGCGCTGCGCTCACAGAGTATTGATAGCCTGTGCCGCCATAAGTGGCGTACCAGTCATTGTCATCACGGGGATCAGGATACCCTGTGTTGTAGAGTGTCCGCCCGGTCAGGTTCAACAGCACTTTGGCGTTGTTGATGTCTTCATTCGGCTCGTCGGAATCTTGCTGTGTCCAGGCAGGGGTGGGGGTAGGCGTGATAGAAGGCGTAGGTGTGGGACTGGGCGTGTTCGTTGGAGTAGCCGTTGGACCAGAGTAGGTCACACGGAGTGAATATGTCCGGCCAGTGCAGAAGGGAGTGAGTTGAACTATTCTGAAATAGTATGGACCGACTGAACCTGGCACCAGCGTTAATGAGGCACTGTTGTTGTCAGCCGCGTTCGTGTCGGTCATGATAGGCGTAAAGCCGACATCGTAAATGATGAGGCCCAGATTGTAATTGCTGGTATAGTCAGGGATGGCATCAACCTTGTAGGAAGCGCCAACGGTGGCGTTGTCCAGGCGAAAGTATTCGTCAAATGCTGGGAACTTGAGTGAGGGACCGGGAGGAACGTCCCCAAACGACAAGGCGAGTTCGTAGTTGTACGTGGACAGGGCAGGAAACGACAGTGCGTCTGTCCAGTCAGTGTTGATATCTTGGAGGGTAAAGTCTTGCTCGGTGGTGATGGACAGAGTACACGAGATTCCAGAAACATACTGCGAGGCCAAACTAATCTGAGGCGGCGCAGCTATACCAATCTCAGCCGGTGAGTCTACTCTGCCAGCACTGGCCGGCGCGCCGGCCCACAGCGTCGCCATCAGCGCCGCGCAGCAGCCGGCCGCCAACACCAAAAGGGTCACATATGCGCTCCGCGTGGGCAAGAGGCGTTTCATCTCAGGTCTCCTCAGGGAGGGCTTTAAGCAAAACCCTCCACGTCAAACAGGGCCACTGTGACTCTGCGTTCAATATAGCATAACTGGCACATTTGGGCAACTATACGCTTGTCCCAGCCCTCGCCCCACCCCCAACCCCCTCTCCTCTCCCAACCCTTCGCTTTCGCTCAGGGCGAGCTTTGGGAAAGGGGAGGGGGCAGGGGGAGCGGAGAGGGCCTGGAAGGCGGCCTCAGCCCGTAACCTTGTTATTCTGCGGCTCGCGCAAGCCAAAACGCGCCTTGTGATCGGCGATCTCTTGACGGATCGTCTCGCGCTTGTTCAAGGCGGCCTTGGTCGGCATGGTCAAATCCGCTTCCCAGCCGTGGGCCAGATCGCTGATCTTGCCCAGCAAAGCCTCTGTCGGATCGAGCAGCCTGGTGACGATGGGCTGGATCAGCCCATTCTTCAGACCCTTGCCGGGGCTGTCGGAAAACCATTCGTCGCGCAGCGGCGTGAGAATTTTGACGTTGATGTCGGCCATCGCATTCGGGACGAGCGCAATGATCTCGCCGATGCGGTCAAAGACTTCTTTGACTCTTTGATTCATGGGCGGCGGCAACAGGTTGACGGCAGCGTCAAAGAACGTCCCCAGCGCCTGGGTGATCGGACTGACTTCGTTGAGCGCGCGGCCGATCGCATCTTCGAGCAGGTGGAGACGTTGCGCCAGGTCGGCGATCAATCCTTCCAACCATGTGAGACCAGCTCGGATCGTGGGCATGGCCGTTTCAAATTTGATCAAGGCGTCTCGAGCGAGTTGTACGCCCGCTTTGACCAAATCCGCCGCGAGGGCAAGGGCCGCCAGCCCGGCGCTGATTGCGGATATTCCCGATTGAACGACCTGATCCAGCCCGGCGTTATCGAGCTTTTCGTACAGATGCACCAGTTCCCACAGCCGCGCTTGCTCATTCTTTGAGCGCGCCAGATCGCTGCTCAGCTCCCGCCCGCGCCCGCTGCCATATTCCCACACGGCGACGGCGCCGGCGGTGGCTGCGAGAAAGCCGCTCGTGACGGTCGCCGTCAGAAAGCGCCGTCGCGTGAGCGAGCGTTCCTGTGCGCTGATCACCTGAAGGCTGTGCGGGGTTTCGCGCACGAGATCGGCCAGCGCCATCAACGTCTGATCATCCTGATCGTCCAGGTGTCGCACGATGTGCGCGATGAGAGCCTGGCGCTGTGCGCTGTCCAGTTGACGAGACTGACTTGACATCAAAACGACCTCCGTGGAGCTATACTCCCAACGGTCACAAACTTTGCTCAGTCGTGTCACACCTGCCCTGGCGGGCGGTGCCAGGGTTGCGAGCCGCCCCCTCGCCCCGCTCGGGGCAGGCTCCGGCGGCGAAGATGTTCTAAGTCGTGTCAAGTAGTTGAACCTTAAAAATTTGATTAGCGTTTTACTCCCTAGTCCGCTGGGCGCAAGGCGCACCAAACCCATCCCTGCTGGAGGCAGGGTTCGTTCTATCGCCGGT
>DAOTXX010000086.1:0-17960 GCA_034434835.1 Thermoflexales bacterium
TGACGTGGATGGCACCCCCGTCACGCCCGAACAAGCCCGGGCCATCATTGCCGAGCGCTACACAGTGCCTGAGGAGATCCGCGCCCAACGCAAACGCCGGGCGCGTCGAGCGCGGGCCGAGCGGCGCGCCGAGCGGCGATTGCTCCAGAAGCGCCGCGCGAAACAGTAGCGCGCGACCAAGCCCAGGCACACCGCCCCGTCTCCTCAGCGTCCCCGGTGCTCGCTGGGAGGAGACCGGCGATAGAACGAACCCTGCCTCCAGCAGGGATGGGTTTGGTGCGCCTTGCGCCCAGCGGACGAGGGAGTAAAACGCTAATCAAATTTTTAAGGTTCAACTACTTGACACGACTTAGAACATCTTCGCCTGCCGAAGGCTCGCTGCTCAGAAACTTGCGCTTGTCCATCCACAGGGACGACCGGCGATGAATCGCCGGTCTACACAGCGGCGCTGGCTAAAGCCAGCTTTAGCCCGATTCATCAGGCGCTACTCCCTCCCCTGCGTGCGGGGGAGGGCTGGGGTGGGGGTAGCGCGGCGAATTCATGCCCAGCCCAATTTGTCATCATCCCTGTCAACGAATCGCCTTCGGCGCAGCGAATAAACGAATGAGCGCGGCCGGTGGGCCTATTCGTTTATTCGTTCAATATTCGTTGACAGGAGAGTGGGGATTGACAGACTGCATTTCGTTGACTGTGATGTCTCAACGCGGTGTGTTGGAAGCGTTGACAGCCGATCACCATTTTCAACAAGCAGGGTTTCGGGCCTTGCTTCTGGAACCGGTCTAATCTTCCAGCCTCAAGCCCGGCTCCACATCCAAATCCCATCCGGCGCGCTGGCCGGCCCGGAAGCGAAAGTAAGCTGCCGCGCCGATCATGGCCGCGTTGTCAGTGCACAGCCACAGCGGCGGCCAATAGACGGGGACATGCGCGCGTGTCTTCATCGCCATGCGCAGCGCCTTGTTGGCCGAAACGCCCCCACCCATCAAGACGGCTGTCGCGCCAGTTGCTTCGGCTGCCTTGACCGTCTTGTCGCACAGTTGATCCACGACCGACGCCTGAAAGCTCGCGGCAAGGTCTGCCACAGGCACGCCGGGCGGCAACTTGCCATCTCGCCCAATCGAAGCGATGCGCTGCACCTCGCGCAACACGGCCGTCTTGATCCCGCTGAAGCTGAAATCATACTCGCCGTCGAGCTTGGGTTTGGCAAAACGATAGGCCGCGGGATTGCCCTGTGCCGCTTTCTTTTCGATGGCCGGGCCGCCCGGATAACCCAGGTTCAGCAACCGCGCCACTTTGTCGAACGCCTCGCCCGCCGCGTCGTCCACCGTCTGCCCCAGTCGCTCATATCTCAAGTGTTCGCGCATCAGGAATAGCTCACTGTGCCCACCGGACACGATGAGGATAAGCAACGGGAATTGCAACTCTTCTCTCGGCACTCTGTCTCCCTCGACTTGAAGCCAGTGAGCGTACACGTGACCTTCCAGGTGATTCACGCCGACAAGCGGCAGGCCGCGCCCGAGCGCAATGCCTTTAGCCGTGTTCACACCGACGAGCAGCGACCCGGCCAGCCCTGGCCCATACGTCACAGCAATCGCATCCAGGTCGCCCCAGCCCAGATGCGCTTTCTCCAGGGTCTCGCAGATGACAGGCACGATAGATTCGACGTGCAAACGCGAGGCCAGCTCCGGGAACACCCCGCCGTATTTGGCGTGCAAATCCATCTGCGAGGCGACAACGTTGCTGAGCACCATTCGCCCATCTTGCACGACCGCCGCGGAGGTTTCGTCACAGGAGGTTTCGATGGCGAGAATACGGGTCATGGGTTCTCCAAAGTCTCGACTTGCTCTGGATCAACAACGGGCAGACTGAAGGACTGCGCGGCGATATTCAATTCACGATCTGAGGCGACCAAAACCAGTTGATCCTCCGCGGCAAGTTGCCCTTTTAACAGCAGAGCCGACGCCAGGTGAACAGCATCGGCTCCGCGCAGCGCCAGATTCCGCGCCAACTCTCTAGCAGTTTGTCGGAGAGCCGATAGTCTCCGCTAAAAATGGCGGTGCCAGAAACCCGTTTTCTTGGAGAAAACGGGTTTCTCCGACAGGCTGCTAGCGGCTGTCACAACCTCGTCAGTCAACTCAAGCCGGACAAAGTGCTTCCAGTCATCGTCCAGGTTCCGCAGCCCCTGCTCAAGCTGAGACGATGTAATGGAACGAGTCTTTTGTTTGCGTGCCAGAGTCGCGGTCACCTCGATGACACCAAGAGAAGCGCAGGCAATGGGTTGATGTTGAGCAAACAGGCTCTCTATCTAGGCCGTGCCGGTTTCCCGATAGTACCGTTTGACCCACGCGCTAGAGTCCAAGTAGTACAGGTTCATCGGCGCTCCTCAATCAAGAGCTGGGAAGCCGGGAGCCCCTCGCCCTGAACCGGCTCGACAGGAGAAAAAGCGAATGTCTCATCCTCCGGCACTTGAACCGCTGGATGGCGAGCCAGACGCTTGAGAAGCTCCACTTTATGATCTCGTCGTTCCAGGTCCTTAGCCAGTGCTAACAGCAAACGTATCTTGTCATCATCAAGCCGTTCGAGCGTCTCGTATAAAGATTGTTTGACCGAACTCATAGCAACCTCCGCAGTGAGCGCGTATAGCACACCGATGTCAAACCACTCGCTTGGTTATCACCGAACCGACGCTATCACCGCACTCAACAGCATCTTGTCCTGATCCTCCCCTACTGTTCTGGGATCGAGCACCAGCCGCTCATCTTGAATCCGCGCGATGACGGGCGGATCGTTGTAGCGCAGGCGCGCCGCCATGGCATCGGGTGAGTCGCATGTGATGGCAACCAGCCACGTCGGCAGCGTCTCGCCCGGCAGACTACCGCCGCCCACGGTCGAATGACCCTCGATAACCAATACCTCAATACCAGCTTGCTTGAGTTTGCGCGCCCATTGCTTGGCGCGTCTTTCGATTTTATCCAGCGGCATCGAGATCATGCGCCACACCGGGATCTCGCGCTCGGCCTCGCGCTTGAGGTAATGAGTGAGCGTGGCCGAAAGCGCCGCCAGGCAAAGTTTATCGGCGCGAAGTGCGCGTGCGAGCGGATGTCGCTTGAGTTGCTCGATGTACTTTTGCTGCCCAATGATAATGCCGGCCTGCGGCCCGCCCAGCAGCTTGTCCCCGCTGAAACATACGATCGCCGCGCCTGCCGCCAGGCTCTCTTGCGGCATCGGTTCGTGCATCAGACCGTAGGCTGCGGTGTCCAGGAGCGCTCCGCTGCCCAGATCGTCAATGACCGGGAGGCCGCGCGGCCCGGCCAGCTCCACCAGCTCGGCCATGCTCACTTCGCTCGTGAAACCGACGACGCGAAAGTTGCTCGAATGAGCACGCAGGATCGCCGCAGTGCGCTCGCTGATCGCCGCTTCATAATCGCGGCGATGCGTGCGATTGGTCGTGCCCACCTCGACCAGCCTGGCCCCGGACTGCGCCAACACCTCCGGGATGCGAAAGCCCCCGCCGATCTCGATGAGTTGCCCGCGCGAGATGATCACCTCGCGCCCCGCCGCCAGCGCCGTGAGCGACAGCAGCACCGCCCCCGCGTTGTTGTTGACGGCCAGCGCCGCCTCCGCGCCCGTGACGCGGCAGAGCAGATCCTCGACGGCAGCCATCCGATGCCCGCGCTCGCCGAGGGCAAGATCGTACTCGAGGTCAGAATAGCCCAAAGCCACAGCTTCCACCGCGGCCAAAGCCTTTCGGGAAAGCGGCGCACGGCCCAGGTTAGTGTGAATGATCACCCCCGTCGCATTGATGACCGGACGCGGCTTGGGTGTAGCCCATTCGTGCAACTTGCGCTGGGCCGTTTTGACCAACGCATCCGCCTCCGGCACAGCGCCGCCAGCCCGGATCGCCACACGCGCATCGTCCAATGCCTCACGCAGAGCCTCGACCGTCAGCGCATGACCATACGAAGCAACCAGTGCCTGCGACTGGGGATGAGCCAGCAATTTGTCCACGCTGGGTAAGTGAGAAAGCGTCTCAGTCTTCATGGGTCTCCTGTCGAGCGCGCAGGCTCAAAATGACTTCGAGCACGATGAGCACCCCGGCCAAGATCGCCGCCGTCGCTACATTGAGCACACGGTTCAACTGTAGCCACGCGACCAACACTCCAAAAATACCGATCCACGCGCTTTGCCGCCAGACAGTCCACAACGACCGCTCGCCCAGAAAACGGCGATGCAGTGCCAGCATCACCGGAAAGGCCGTGCCGATCAGCGCGACGCCCCACAGCACCAGGAACGCCGCCTGGACCGGCAGGGTCGGATGAACATAGTTGACCAGATACAGCAGCCCGGCCCAGCCAAGCACAGCCAGCACGATCGCGATCATCACAGGATGAAAAGGGAATGATTTTGGAGCTTCAGTTCGTCTCGATGGCATAGGGACATTATAGCCCAACCATGCCGCGTGGCAAGTGAGTGAACCAAATGTCAAGTGACCATGCGTGTCAACTTAAGGTTGGAGTGCAGGCTTCAGCCTGCATAAAACGCGGCCTGAAGGCCGCACTCCGGGGCTAAAGTTTACACTAATGGTCAAGTGACAAATCCGAGTGCCGATTTCTTTTTGGTGTATAATCTCGGCAGTATTTGCAGCGCAGGCAGTCGGGGGAACAAGGGTGGACATTGAGACAATCAAAGCGCAAGTACGCAACGGTCAAGTAGTGATCAGTGCCCACGCCGATCAGGAAGCTGCAGACGAAGAGATAGACATCGCCGAGATCTATGCGGCTCTTCTGAATGACGAGATTTTGGAGCTTTACGAGGATACCGGACGGGGACCAAGTTGCCTAATCCTCGGATTTGTGAACAACAGGCCGATCCATGTGGTTTGCGGGTGGCATCGGGAGTCAGTCGTGATCATCACCGTGTACGTTCCCAAGCCGCCCAAGTTTCGGGATCCATGGACACGAGGAGAGTGAAATGAGCCAAACGGTCTGCCACATTTGTGGTAGCGCCGACTTTGAGAACCGGCGGGTCGAATACATTTATCGGCGGCGCGGAAACTATCTCGTCGTGCGTGACGTACCGTGTGAGGTCTGTCTTCGCTGCGGAGAACGCTACTATGAAGGCGGGACACTTTTGGAAATCGAGCGGCGCTTTAAAGCTATCTATGAAGGGCATGTCACACCGCAACTCACGTTGAATGTGCCGGTTGAGGCATATATGTAAGCGATTTCGAGATGCTGCCGTGAAACCGCGCGTGTGAAGTGAATACTTTACACGCGCGGTGTGTTTGGCGTCTGGGAGCGGCGGGTGGAGACTGAGCTACGTTCCCGCCCCGGGCAAGTGACAAGTGGCGCAGCATGTTGCCAGTGTCCAAGAGTGGAAGACATTCCTACTGGACGATCTGGCCGTCTTTGAGTTGCAGCGCCTGGTCCACGTATTCGTCCACGAGCGGATCGTGCGAGGCCATGACCACCGTCACGCCCTCTTCTTGCACGATGCGCTTGAACAGCGATAGTATCTCGCGCGCCGTCACGCTGTCCAGCTCGCCCGTCGGCTCGTCGGCCAGGATCAGGCGGGGATGGTTCGCCAGGGCGCGCGCAATGCCCACCCGCTGCTGCTGGCCGCCCGACATCTCGTAAGGGCGGTGTTTGGCTTGCCTGGTCAGCCCCACCAGGTCCAGGCAGCGCAGCGTCCGCGCATGTCGTTCTTGGCCATGCACGCCGATGATGCGCAGCATCAGCTCCACATTCTCATAGGCCGAAAGCATGGGCAACAAACCGAACGACTGAAAGACAAAACCCACTCGCTCGCGCCGCCAGCGGGCCAGTTGCCCTTCGTCCAACCCGGCCAGATCGCGTCCAAACACCCGCACGACACCCGACGACGGGCGATCCAATCCACCCATGCAGTTGAGCAATGTCGTCTTGCCGCTGCCCGAGCGTCCCTTGAGCGCGATAAAACAGCCCGCTTCGACTTGAAGATTGACCCCACGCAGCGCCGGCACCGGTTGCGCGCCAAGCTCGAACACGCGCCAGAGGTCAATGGTCTCGACAATGGCCTCTTGCAACAGGTCGTTCTTGTTTTCCATTTTTACCTTCGTCGTTCGTCTTTGGTCTTTCGTCTCAACCAACCCAGCAACGTGCGCCCCTTGGAGGCCAGCCTGGACAAGGGCGACAGACTTGCCAGTCCGTGCGCTTTCAAAGACAGCTCGGCGGTGGATGAGATGCCTGCCGCTTGTCGGCGAATTGCTTGAGGCGCAGGCCGGATCAAGACGCCTTCCTCGGTCAGCTCCAATCGAGCGCGTCCCTTGATGTTCAACTGCTCCAAATACTCTTTGGGCACCTGGAGACGACCCGCCGAATCCAACACCACCAGTTCCTCAAATGCCTCTTCGTGAGGCTTGCCGCCCGGCTCGTGGCCCGCTGCCGATTGGCGCACCGTTTCGGTGGCTGTTTTGCCGTCGCGGATCGCCACCACCCGGCTCACGTGACGGGCAATATTGAGATCGTGACTGACAATCAACGTCGTCACCCCATACTCCCGGTTGAGACGCCGAAAGGTTTCGTAAATGGTCAAAGCCGTCGCCGAATCTACCTCGCCGGTCGGCTCATCCGCCAGGAGCAGCGCTGGGCTGTTGGCCAGGGCGACGGCGATGGCCACTCGCTGCTGCTCGCCTCCCGACAGTTGCGCCAAGCGGTGATGTCGCCGCCCGGACAATCCCACAGCCTCCAACAGCTCTTCCGCGCGCTGGCGCTTGGCGCCTTGAGCTGAGCCGGTCAGTGTCATCGGCAGCTCGACATTCTCCAGGGCAGTCAAATAAGGGATCAAGTTGCGGCTGCCCTGCTGCCAGACGAACCCCACCTTCGAGCGGCGATAGCGACTCAGGTCGGCCTCCGACATCTTGAGCAAGTCCTGGCCGTCTACCCACACACGCCCGGCCGAGGGCCGGTCGAGGCCGCCCAGGATGTTCATGAGAGTGGACTTGCCGCTGCCGCTGGGGCCGACGATGCCCATCAACTCGCCAGGCGCCACAACCAGGTCAAGCCCCTGCAAGGCCACTGTCTCCAGATCGGCGATCTTGTAAATCTTGACCAGGTTGTCGCAAACGATCATGGGAGAGATAGAAGCCGCGCGCGGCGATTCGAGATCAACGTTCATAGGTCAGCCTTCACGTTCTCTCAACATCTCAAAGCGACGCCGAGAGAGAGAACTGATAATGACCACCACCTCTAGCAGCACCATGACGCCCATAAAAGCCAGCGCCAGCCGCCAGACCTGGTCATAGGCGACGATGGGCAACAGCGGCGGCAACGGCACACCCTTCTCACGCGTCACCCTAAAGAAAGGCACAAAAAGATGGGACGCTAACGCGCCAATCCCCGCGCCTGCTATAGCCCCGTACGCCAGCAAAAGAACGTATTCCAATATGACCTGGCCGACAATCTGCCAGCGCACCAGTCCCACCGCACGCAAGATGGTAAAGCGGTAAAGACGCTCCTGCAACGACGCATACGTATAGATCAACAGCCCCACAGCCGCCATCCCAACCGCCGCCACGAAACCGACCGACAACGTGCCAAAGATGCCCACCCGCTCCGTCTTGGCTTGTTCATCTTGGATCATCGCGCGAGCGTCTTCGTAAGCGCTGACCTCTATCCTCTTTTGCGGCACAGACGCCAGCACCGCCTGACCTTCAACACCCTCCGCCAGGCGCATCCAGACGCGATGCGGAACGGTCACGCCCAGCAGATCGGATAGATAATCCAGGTTCCCGATAAAGGTTGTCCTCTCTTCTTCATACACGGTAGGAAAATACTTGTATGCGCCGACTACTTTGAACAAACCCGTGACCTCTCCTCCTTCGCCCAATTTGACGAGTATGCGAACCTCGTCGCCGATCTGGAGATAATGTTGGTCCAGCACCGGGCGAGAGACCAAAATGCCGTTAGGGAACACGGCCAAACGGTTCATCAAAGCCACCAGCGGCTCGCCCGCCAGATCATCCCGGAACCAGGCCGCCGACGGGAACTGGAGGCGGTCAAGCGCCAGGAAACGCACTCCGACATCACGCCTGGACACGGTGACTTGCGCGTTATAATCTCCGACACGCGTCGCCGCCACGACCCCTGGCAGGGCCTGCCACTCTTCCGGCAGGGGAATCCAATCGCCCGTGACACCCTGGCCTCCACCTGACGTATCTTCTTGTTGCGGGGTAAAAGCCAGATCTGCGCCGACGCGATAATACATCCGATCCACCAGCCACTGATCCAGGCTGGCCGCCATCGAGAGCGTATAGACGCCCAACGCCAGCGAGACGATGATCAAGATCAGCGGGTTGATGTAACTGTGAGTATGCCGGCCCAGTTGGCGCAAGGCCAGGTGCGGCACGATCCAGGGCAGCGCGCTGGCCAAAACGTCCAGGAGGCGCATGATCAACGGGAACAGGCGCATGGTCAACAGCGCGACCGTCAAAATGAACAGCGCCGGCACCAATACCAGGAGCGGATCACGATACAGGTCTTCGGGCCGGTCGCGCACCACCATCGCCAATGTGCCCTGGTTGACCAGTTGGCTGTAAGCATAGACCGTCGGCACGATCAGCAGGAAATCCAAATAGTAGCGATACCAGAACGGGCCGCGTGACGGGCGGGCTTGCTCTCGTTCCGACTCGACCACGCTGTGATGCGCCGCCTGGGCCGCCGGCAACAATCGAGCGAGCAGAGGCACAGCCAACGTCGCCAATGTCAGTGGCACATTCGTCATCACCACAGAGACCGGTAACGGCGGACGAGGCGCAAAGGACAGAAAGCTGGCGGTATAGCCCATCCCTTCCGCCAGCGCCATGCCCAAGCTAATGCCAAGCGGGTATCCTACGATAAACAGCAACAGTTCCTCGACCGCGGTGATCCCCAAAATCCCCCAGACGCTCACGCCGCGACTGACCAGCATGGCAACTTCGCGCTGCTGCCAGCGCGCGATGATGGCTGACGTCAGCATCAAAAAGTACAAGAGAAAGCCCAGGGCCGGCAGGTTAAAGCTCAAGAGCAAAGTGGTCAGCGCCGTCACTCGCTCCACAAAGTTCTTGAGAGAATCCGTCGGCGGAGTGTCCACGTCAGCATCCGGCAGGTATTTGTTGATAACCGCGAGTCCCCGCTCGAACCCTTGCAAGTATTTGCGGGCATTGGCCGGGATAGCCTGGTCTTCATCCAGAATGACATGCCAGGTGACCGACCGCGTCTTGGAGGGAATCATCGGCTCCACATGCTTGATATAGTCTTGACGGCGAACCAAAAGCACATTTTGCATCGCCATGTCCGGATCGCTGAACCAGAATGGCTCTTGGGGATAACGCGCCCGCCAGAATCCTCGCACGCGGATGGGGGTAGGTGGATCAGGCAGCACCACCGACACATCGAGCGCCTCGCCAAGCTGGATACCCATCGCTTCGGCCTTGCGAGCGTGCATCCACACGTCGAGCACGTCCCCGGATGCGCCATCGTCAAGCGGGTCACCCTCGATCACGAGATGCTCCTCAATCTTGTTCTTGTAAACCAGCTCGACGCTGCCCAGATACGTGACCTGCTCGCCGTAGCGATTCGACCCGGCCGGGGGACGCAGCATCACGCCGCCACTATTAACCTGTACCCCCACGTATTTCAGGGGCAGGCCGATCTCCCCGGCCAGAGTGCCCGCGACATGGGTCGCGGTCTCCTCGGCGGCTTGCAGGGAGATGGGACGTTCGGACCAGGAAGAGCTATGAATCGCAATCGAAAAAGCCGAACGCCCTCCACGCGCGGCGCTGAACCCGGCTAATTCCTGGTTGATCAGAATCAAGTCTACGCCCATCGAGAAAAAGGACGCGCTGCTGACCAGGCCCACCGCCAGGATCACGCCCAGCAGCGCCAACAGCATGAGGCCCAGATGATGCCGCTGGCGCTTGTAGACAAAAGCGACTGTCCCCCACAGTCTGGTGATCAACATTCGACCATCACCCTGAACCCAGTACTCACCCTTGCGAAGGTTCTGTAACCTTCGCAAGGGTAGCTGTCATGGCCCTATCACGATTTGTCCGTCAGTCAGGCCCTCTTTGATTTCGACCCGATCTTTACCTTCGAGGCCGACTTGCACGTCTACCCGCCGCTGCACCGGTCCATCTTGCACGACTACAAACCGGCGTCCTTCAAAAGCACGTATCGCCAGCGGCGGCAGCCACAGCACATTGTCTTTCTTGTCGAGCACGATGGTCACTTCCACCAAATCGCCCACCTGAAGATTGATCTCATTAGTCATCGTCAATGCGATGCGCGTGGACAAGTCTTCGTCTTGAAGCACATTGGTGCTTCCGCCTCCGCTAAACGAATAAGGCAGCCGCCTGACCTGGCCCTGAATGTTCTGGCCCGCCTGTCTGGGCAGGCGCACGGTCGCCGGCATGCCCTCCACCAAATCCACCATCTGCTGATCGGTCAGTTTTGCGCTGACCTCCAACTTGTCCAGGGCAGCCACGATTGCGACAGGCCGGCGCACTTCCACCGCGCGGCCCTTGAGCAAGCTGATGGACATGACATACCCGTCAAATGGCGCGATCAGCCGCGAGCTATCCAACTGGGTCTTGAGCCGTTCCACGGTCAGCCGCGTTGACTCGATATCTATGCCAGACTCGAGTTGCTCCAACTGCTGCCGGGCCCGCGCGACTTGGTCCTCCTGCATCTGGATGCTATAGTAATGTGACTGCCGGGCACTGACCGCTTGTTGATGCTGAGCCTCTGCCACCTTCAGGTTCAATTCGGCCTCGTGCAGCCTGCGGGCATAGGCCTCGCGTGCTTTTTCAGGCTCCCAGGGCCGGTTCAGAGACTTGTTATATTCGTCCAACGCTTCCGCGTGGGCTGTCTGCGCTCGCTCCAGGGCCACCTCGGCGATGACCACCTGAGAGCTGGGATCGCTGACTCGAAGCTGGGCCAGGCGCAATTCGGCTGCATGCAGATTGGCCTTGGCTTCGGCGATCTGCTGATCGTTTTTGCTCTGAGCAGCTTTCAGCGAAGCCTCGGCTTGGGCCAATTGATTCTTGAGGTCAGTTGCTTCCAGCTCGGCCAAAACGCTGCCAGCTTTGACGTGATCACCTTTTTGCACATAGATGGCTTCGACATAGCCGGTGGTGCGGAAAAAGAGTTCTTCTTCCACGACAGGAGAAACGCGCCCTGTGAACTCGACCGTCTCGACCACCTCGCCGCGCTGCACGGCAAACGTCTGCTTGATCGGCACAATGGGCGTCGGATAAGGGGTCGGGGTCGAATTCTTGCTGGACGAAGCCGGCGCGCAGCCTGCTGTCATGATCAAGACGACCAAGAGCGCCCCAACACATTTTCGCATGATCATCACTGCCATCTCCTTCTTGCAAGACATCACCCCGTCCGCACGATGGAACAGCCTGCGGATGCGAGCCTGCCATCATCAGGGAACGCACAGACAATGTTCCTATCGAGGACATTCACAGATGGGAGGCCATGAGGTAATCAAAAGTGACGCTTACCTGATAAAAGAGGACTCTGCCCCGTGGGCGCTCTCCAATATATCACAGTCTGCCGACCTTGCAAAATCCTAATCGTCGGAGCCTGGTAACCGACGGGTAGCCCACAGATAGGCAGCCTGGCCGATTCCGATATATAATTCGCGCAAACATCCAACCCGTGAAAGCATCGCATGGCCGGAACACCGCTTGCACTCCTGGATACACCCCCGGATGTGCCTTTGGGTGGATCACATTGTACCGGCTATTGTGCGATAATAGAGGCACAATGTCACTGCTTAGTCAGCGGCACGGTCTTTACCACAAAGGCACCAAGACACAAAGAACACAAATGATGATCTGATTGTCCAACTTTTAAAACTTGGGGTCTTTGTGTCTTGGTGGCTAGAACAAGCAACGGTCTGAGCAACTGCGTCTTGGCTGCAAGAGGGGCAAGATATGAACAGCAACAACGAAACCGCCGAAACCGGCGCGAAATTTTCCCAACCGCCCTTTCTCTACGAGATTCGGGTCAAGGGCCGCCTGTCCAGCGAGCAGTGGACATCCTGGTTCGACGATCTGACCGTCTCGACGGACAAAGGCGAGTCTACGCTGCGCGGTCGAGTGCCCGATCACGCCGCTTTGTATGGGCTGCTCGCCCGGCTGCGCGATCTGGCGATCCCCTTGGTGGCCGTCAAGGTCCTCGACGCCGAGGCCCAGGCCAAACTGTCACAGCAAAGCCAGCGCTATGACCTGACGATCAACCTGCTCCTGGTCGCCATCTACCTGGCGCTGATTGGCGGCCTGGCTTCGATCACGGTCTTTGTCGCGCCCATCATCAACGTGGCGCTGGCCATGGCGTTGCTGTTTGCGTTGCTGGCCGGGTTGGCGCACGCCTTTTGGTTCTGGAGTGGGCAAGTCGCGTGGCGCTGGGTCGCTTTCGCGGGCTGGCTGGCTGCGGCCATCGCGTTCCTGATCTATGTGCCCGTGTCCGGCGTGCTGCCGCCCGCAATCGGCATCGGGATCATGCTCATCCTCGGCGCGGGCGGGCTGATGTACCTCCTCTACTATCTGCGGCAGCGCGCCGAAGCCATCAGGCAAAGCCTCACACAGGGGGAATCGGTTGACGCAGGCCGTGCGTCAGAGGCGACCCAAAGCAACAATACCCCGGCGGACTAGAAGCGTGGCCGAATACTTTCACCCTGAGCGCAGCAAAGGGTCTCTGCCTTGCGGGGCAGAGATTCTTCGGCCCTTCGGGCCTCAGAATGACAGATTTGTGGCGCGATGACGGTAGATATGTTGCTCTCGACCAAGCTGCACATTCCAGAGGCCAGAGCGAATCTGGTCACACGTTCGCGCCTGGTCGCCCGGCTGGCAGAAGGCCTGCGCCTCGGGCGCCGCCTGACGCTGGTCTCTGCACCGCCGGGCTTTGGCAAGACGACGCTGATCCGAGAGTGGGTCAGCAGCGCACAGCGGCGCGTCGCCTGGCTAGCCGTAGACGAAGGCGACAACGATGCTGCGCGCTTTCTGCGCTACGTGATCGCGGCTCTGGCCCAGGCCGCCGAGCGCGACCGCATTGCGCGGGCGCTGCTCCAATCGTCCCCGTCTGCATCGCCCCAGGATCTGCTCATCGCCCTGATCAACGACCTGGCCGGGACAGGCGACGATCTGTCCCTCGTCCTCGACGATTATCACCTGATCCGCGAGTTTGCCGTGCATGACCTGGTTGCTTTCCTCCTGGCAAACCAACCGCCCGGCTTGCACGTCGTCATCGGCACGCGCGAAGACCCTCCCCTGCCGCTCGCCCGCATGCGCGCGCGTGACCAGGTCACTGAGATCCGCGAGCGCGATCTCCGCTTCACGTCAGAGGAAGCGGCGATCTTTCTCAATCAAACGATGGGTCTGGGGCTATCCGCCCAGTCTATCGCCTCGCTCACGTCACGCACCGAAGGGTGGATCACCGGCCTCCAACTGGCCGGGTTGGCACTCCGCCAACTGGCCGGCCCTGCCGATGAATTTGTGGCCGCCTTTGCCGGCGACGACCGTTACATCGTGGACTATCTCATGGCCGAGGTGCTGGACCGCGAGCCAGAAACACTCCGCAGTTTTTTGCGGCAGACCTCCATCCTTGACCGCCTGTGCGCCCCGCTATGCGATGCTCTGACCGGTCGGGACGATTCACAGGCAGTGTTGGAGCGTCTGGAAAGCGCCAATCTCTTTCTTGTCCCGCTCGACAACCGCCGCGAGTGGTATCGTTACCACGTCCTTTTTGCCGAGGTGTTGCGCCTGACCCTCGCCGCGCCGGAACGCCTGACGCTTCACAAGAAAGCAGCGACTTGGTACGCGGCTCATGGGTTGGACGAGCTTGCCATGCGCCATACTCGCCTCGCGGACGAAATGCCAACCACGCGCCGTGCCACAGCGGCCCAGCCTTTGGTCGAGCCGTTGAGCGAACGTGAGCTTGAAGTGCTGCGCCTGATCGCCGAGGGGCTTTCCAACGCCGAAATCGCCGAAAGACTCGTCCTCGCCCAGGGCACCGTCAAGCGGCACATCAACAACATCTATGGCAAGCTCGGCGTGGGAAGCCGCACTCAGGCGCTCGCACGATCCAGGGAGTTGGGACTGTTGTAGGCCGCCCGATGGCATAACCTCCCGCAGGTTCGCAATCTGCGGGAGGTTTCTTTATTACCGAGCTTTGAATCGCCGGGCCAGGATCGCATCCACTACAGGCTGAGGCAGAGATTCGAGAAAAGCTGCTGCTCCAGCCATGTGGCCGATGGAATATCTCCGCTTGGGTTCTTGCGCGCACAGCGCCTTGAAAACGACCTCGGCCACTCGCTCCGGGTCAGTCCGTTTTGCGTCAAACCCTGCCATGTCCTCCTGCCACTGGCGCAGAGCAGCCTCGTAGAGCGCAGAACGCTCCCGCGGCCAGGCCTTGAGCGAGGCTGTCAACTCTGCATCCGATTTCAGGCTTGCGGCAGTTTTGATACCCCCGCAGCGGATCATGATGTTCGGTATCTTCCACGGCTCAAGCTCGATCTCGAGCGTCCGGGCGATGCAGTTGACGGCAAAGTCGCAAGCATGGATGCTGGTCACGTAAGGCGTGGGCATGATCGCCGGAGTGACGATCCACACGATCCTTCCCCTGGCCCGGCGGATCAGCGGCAGGCAAGCCTGCACCATCGCCACCGATCCAAGCACACGGGCTTCTAATTGCGTTCGGAAACCCTCCAGGTCCATCAACTCGATGGGTGCAACAGAGCCGCCCCCTGCGTTGTTGATGAGCGCGTACAAGCCCTCTTTGCCCCGGCGCTCGAGTTCGCCAGTGACAGTCTCTATCGCAGGCGGGATGTGTTCCAGCCGGGTGAGGTCGAGGGGACAGACAGGAATGAGGTTCGGCTCGTTCAGACCCCGCAGGCTTTCGGCATCGGCTTGCTTGCGCACGGTGGCAAACACGGTGAACCCGCGCCGCGCCAGGTGAATGGCGGTCGCGCGGCCGATGCCGGATGAGCACCCCGTGATCAACACCCCTTCCCGATGGGGGAAATGGCCCTTGACATCGCTCACGTTCATAGTGGCTTCTCCTTCGAGATTTCGCTCCCAGTCTACCTGAAAAAGTCAACCCTGTCATGTGTCAAAGGGTACATCCGGAGGCACATTCGCAAGCCGTATCACGCGGCCCAAATGTGCCGCCGGAATGTTCACTTGGGTTGACGACACTGCGCCCCCTTGTCGAGTATCCTGACTGCAAGTTGTCAAACACTCGATGAGGTGAATGATGTTCCAAGAAACCTGGTACTCGATGGGGCGCATGGTCATTGCTTCGTACACGCAATGGGCGCTCCAAATAAACATCGCCCGGCGCGCGCCGCTGCCCCAAGGCCCCAAGATCATTGCGGCGAATCACCCGACGACGACCGACCCGATTTTGATCACGCTGCTGACGTCCGAGCCGATGCACATCCTGATCACAGAGATGTGCTTCAAGGTGCCGGTATTGGGCCATTTCCTACGACGAGCAGGCCACGTGCCTGTGGTGGACGGCAACGGACGCGCGGCGTTTGACCAAGCGCTCCAATTGCTCAGGGAAGGCAAGACAGTGGGAATCTTTCCAGAGGGCGCGCTCAGCCCGCTTGAGGGCGGCCTGGAGAAACCGCACACGGGCGTTGCTCGCCTGGCGCTGATCAGCGGCGCGCCCGTTATCCCAGTGGGCACCCATTTGCAGCGCGATCACATCCGGTTTGTCAAAACGACGGTGGACGCCAAGACCGAGACCGCTCGTTGGTATCTCCAGGGGCCGTATGCGATGACGGTGGGCGAACCGATGCATTTTGAGGGCAACGCCGAGGATTGGTCATATGTGCGCTCGATTTCCGAGCGCGTCATGCAGCGCATCGCCTGCCTCTCACGCGAGAGCGCGCAACGCATCCAGGCGACGCAAGCATCCCGGTCCGGCGACTGGCTCCCTGCTCGACTGGCGCGCGCACACTAGAAGGAGGATAAGAGATGCAAGACAATCAGCCTCAAGCTCAAAAGGTATATTTCGAAGTGAACAATCACTGCAACTTTCGCTGCGACTTTTGCCCGATGACAGAATCGAAGCGCAAACGGCAGCACATGGACTGGGAACTGTTCACCAAGGGCATTGATGACATCGTACGTGACAACATTGCAGATACAGTAGGGTTCCATGTCCTGGGCGAGCCGCTGCTCTATCCTCGGATCGTCGAAGCGGTCAGTTACGCCAAGAGCCACAAGCTACGAACCGAGATCAACACAAATGGGTCGCTGCTGACCAAAGAACGGGTCAAGTCACTCATCCAGGCCGGGCTGGATACGCTGTGCATCTCGGTGCAGGTGTTTGACGCACGGGAACACGCATCACGAAGCTCGAGCCTGCCATTTGACGTGTACTATCGGCGCGTGATGGACGCCGTGCAGCACGTCTACGCATCAAACAGCGGCATAGATGTGGTCCTGTGTGCGATGGATACCTCAACCCGAAGGTACTTTGACATTGACAAGCTCATGCGCGTCAGCGGCAAACGAAGTGAGTTTAAAAAGAACCTGGCTGGATTCATCCTCGACCTCTATTCGAGGTCAGGCAAGACGATGAGCCGCGCGCAGGTGGCGGCCGGGTTACACCGGTTGAACTTGAACACTCCGCAGTTCATACAACTGGATGAGCACCTCAAGGTCTATGCCCAACCGCTGGCCGACTGGGGCAATGCGTTCACTGACCGCCGAGTCTATCCAGCCAAAATCGGCGCGTGCGGCTACGCGCTGACGAACATTGGTGTGTTGAGCAACGGCCAAGTCACCATCTGCTGCGCAGATTATGACGGCCAAACGTCGCTGGGCAACTTGCGCAATCACTCTGTGGCAGAGCTGCTTGCCTCGGAAAAAGCCGAGGCCATTCGAGATGGTTTCAGGCAAAACAAGATCGTCCATCCTTATTGCCAGCGGTGCATCGGCAGCCCCAACCCGCTCAAAGCCTGGTTCAAGGGACTGATGAGCATCTATCTGTTCAAGTGGCTCGACTTTCAACCCGCGCGGGTCAGGCAAGTGCGGTTGTTCCAGGCGTAAAGGCAGCGACGAAAGCGTAACAGAGAATATTGACAAACTGTGTCTGCATCGTGCCCTAACTGAGCACGTAACCGATGGCCGATAGCGGGTGGCGCTGCTATCGGCCATTCGCTATCCGCCATCTGCAACTTTTGTTGTAACTACTCAGCCGTCATTGCGAGGAGGCCCGCGAAGCAGGCCAACGAAGCAATCTCAGCGATCGGAGCACAGAGATTGCTTCGCCTGCCTTCGGCAGGCTCGCAATGACAGCATGTGCGGTAGACTGGGCTGAGTAGTTACGAACTGGAGGAGTTGAATGATCCAGCTGCGGTCTTACCGCCTTCTAACCCAATCGGGACGCGCTACCGTTGTGGGCTATCACGATAGCTATGATCGCAAATGTGCCTGGTGATATGCCCATTGGCGCACCGCATTTTGCCTGAATGGTGATACACTGAGGCGCGATTTTGTCAGCAACCGGGACAAGTCCAGCAGGAAACTGTCAACCTGCCAGGTAGACAAACGACAACCCATGTAGTAAGATACGGGCCATTGATACCTGCAATCACATCTGGCTAACATGAGTAACCTATACCTTCTCGCCTTTCGCAACCTCTGGGTGCGCAAATCGCGCACCCTTTTGACATTGGCTGGCGTGGCGCTGGGTGTGGCGTTGGTGCTGGCAGTGAGCATCACTAACGCCAGCACCAGGCAATCCTTTGAGGACTTTTTCGCGCAGGCTTCGGGCAACGCCAGCCTGACCATCTCAGCCTGTATTTCGCACCTTAACAACTGAACGGATGATCCGAGTCGCAGATCACCCCGGCTAACCGACCGTCCCCGGAGTGTGGTACAGTATGGGCGCAAGACCACACCGAGATTCCGGGGGATGAGATGC
>DAOTXX010000087.1:0-7188 GCA_034434835.1 Thermoflexales bacterium
CTGCGGCGTGGCTCATGTTCTCCAGTTGATCGTAGGTCGGCAAGTTGGCCAGATCGCGCCGGATGCGCGCCAACTCGGACTGGTACATATCCAGGTCATCGTCAAAGTCGCCGCGCAGGCGCATCTCTCTGAGGCGACGGCCCTCTGCTTCCAGGCTCGCTCGCCGCCGCTCTAACTGGGCGATCTCCTCGTCGTCAATCAACCGCTTTACTAATTCCTGCTGCCAATCGGCGGGAAGCTGAATCGCGGAGACGATGGCATGAATCTGCTGGTCCACCGGATCGGTGCGAATGCCGATACTCTGATGTGGGCAATCACAGTAGCCGCGCTCATACGACATCTCGCGGTAATACTGGTGCGAGTTGGTGAACTGGGAGCGCAACTTGCGCCCACACACATCGCAGCGCGCCACATTCGAGAGCAGGTATACGCGGTAGGGCCTTTGCGCCGCCCGCGAAGCCGAATGGCGCGACGCGCGGACGCTCTGGCAGCCGTCCTCGGTGCGATAATCGCGCCCAGATGGCACTCCTACGAAGAGTTAATGATTTCCGTGTCCCTCACAAGTCTCTGGGGCTTGAGGTTCCTGCATGATCATTCTCACGGGTGATGGAAACTGATCGGCTGGTCTCGAGCGTCTCGAGGTCGTCCAGCGGGTTTGGAGACGCCAACCGCATCCGTTTGAATAGTAGCATACTTTTGCCCCGGAAAACCATTGGGTTCCTTTGGGTTTCTTGGCGGCTGTCCAGAAACAAGAGACCGGGTCAATTTACCCGCGCCAGCGATTCGGGATATAATAACGCCGGATCAACCTTCTCATGCTATCGGGGAGCGCCGCATGAGCGACGATACACTTATCCGTGCTGGTCAAATCCTGCAAGGCCCGCTGTTCAGCGAGCCGATGCGCGTCGAGACCGTTCGCGCGGCGGGCCGCGACACCTGGATCGCCGGGCTGGTCGGAACGCAGTCGGAACGCTTCCGCAACGTCACGCTGACCACGCACGACATCCAGACGCTGACCATCCTGGAGACCCAATCCAGTTTTGATGGCGACGGGCAGCTTTTGCGGCTGGGCCTGCAAGCCTATGCCCTCGGCATCGCCTACGAGTTCGACCCGTACTTTGGCCTTTCGATCTCCCGCGTGGACCCTCTGCCGCACCAGCTCTCGGCCGTTTACGACCATTTACTCAAGGCCGCCCGGATTCGCTTTCTGCTCGCCGACGACGCCGGCGCAGGCAAGACGATCATGGCCGGTCTGCTCATCCGCGAACTCAAGCTGCGTGGCCTGGCCGAGCGCATCCTGATCGTCTGTCCCGCCAACCTGACATTCCAGTGGCAGCGCGAGCTGAAGGAAAAGTTTGACGAAAAGTTTGTCGTCATCAAGGGCGGCGACATCCGGGATCAATTCGGCGTGAACCAATGGATGGAGCAAAAGCAGGTCATCACGTCGCTTGACCTGGCCAAGCGCCAGGACATTTTGCCGGGCTTGCAGCAGGTACGCTGGGACCTGGCCGTCGTGGATGAGGCGCACCGGCTTTCGTGGACGCCGCCCGCGCGCAAGACAGCGCGGTATGCCTTGGGCGAGCTGCTGCGAGATGCGTCCGATCACTACTTGCTGATGACGGCCACGCCGCACAAGGGCGACCCGGAGAATTTCTCGCTGTTCCTGCAGCTCTTGGACCGCGATGTGTACGCGGACGTGCGTTCCCTCCAAGAGGCGATGGAGCGGCGGGTCGCGCCCTTTTACCTGCGCCGCACCAAAGAGGCGATGATCTATTTCCCAGAGCGGCAGCCCGACGGCGCCTGGGCCGCCCGCAAGATTTTCACCCAGCGCATCCCACGCACGGTCGAGTTTACGATTGACGGCGCCGAGTACGAGCTGTATCGAGACGTCACGCGCTTTGTCAAACGGCAGAGCGCCCGCGCAGCCGAGGCAAGCGACGACCCGCGTGCGCGCGCTGTCGGCTTTCTGATGTCGCTTTACCAGCGCCGGCTGGCTTCCAGCACGTATGCCATGCGCTGCTCGCTCGATCATCGCCTCCGGCGGCTGGAAGAAGGACTCGAGCGCGCCCAAGAGCTGATCCATCTGGCGCCGCCCGAGATCCCCGATGCCGAAGAACTGGAGGAAATGGAAGAAGGCGAGCGCGAGCGTCTGGAAGAGATTCTGGAGGCGATGACGCTGGCGCGCAACGCAAGCGAGATACGCGCCGAGATCGCCGAGCTGCGCCAGCTCGTGCTCAAAGCGCAAGCCGTTCAAGCCTCCGGCGCAGAAGCCAAGCTGGCGCGGCTCAACAAGTTATTGCACGAAGAAGGGTTCTTTGACCGTCCCGATCAACGCCTGTTGATTTTCACCGAGTTCAAGGACACGCTCGACTATCTGGTGGACAGGCTCAAGTCGTGGGGGTTCCGCGTCGGCGTGATCCACGGCGGGATGAAGGCTGGTTCGCGCGACGAGCCAGGCACGCGGCTGTATGCCGAGCAGCAGTTCAAGGAGGGCGCGATCCAGATCTTGGTGGCGACAGAAGCCGCTGGCGAAGGCATCAACCTGCAATGCTGTCATATCCTGTTCAACTATGACATCCCGTGGAATCCGAACCGCCTCGAGCAGCGCATGGGCCGCATCCATCGCTACGGCCAGTTGAAGGACTGTTTGATTTTCAATTTCGTCGCCACCAATACCATTGAAGGCCGCGTGCTGCAGCGGCTGCTCGAAAAGCTCCAAGAGATTCGCAACGCGCTCGACGACGATTCCGTGTTCAACGTGGTGGGCGAGGTGCTGCCGGCCGCACACATCGAGCGGGTGCTGCGCGACTATTACGCGGGCAGGCTGGGCGACGAAGACCTGGAAGACCGGCTCTTGCGGAATGTGGACGAGGAGCAATTTCGCGCCATCTGCCAGAATGCGCTGGAAGGATTGGCGGTCAAGAACCTCAATCTGGAAATGCTGGTCGAGCGGCGCGCTCGCGCGCAGGAGCGGCGCGTGGTGCCAGAGACGATCGCGCGATTCATCTCCGAAGCCGCGCCGTATGCCCATCTTGCCCTCAAGCCGGTGGCGGCGCTGCCGCACACCTTTGAGCCGGGCCGCACGCCGCCCGAGCTGCGCCGCTATGGCGAGTCGCCCGATTGGCGGCTGCCGGCGGTCGCCTGGCGTTACCCCCGCTGTTCGACCGATCGGGCGACCGCCGATGCGCACAACCTGGAATGGGTGACGCCTGGACATCCATTGTTTGAGGCGCTGCGCCGTCACGTGTTGGCGCAGGCGCAAGCAGCGTTCGGCAAAGGCGCGTGCTTTTATTCGCTTCAACACGACTCGCCCGCGCGGCTGGATTTCTATCGGGCGCGCGTGGTGGACGGCAACGGCCAGGTGATCCACGAGCGATTGTTTGCGGTAGAATTGGTTGAAAACGGCGAGCCGGCTCTGCGTGACCCTGCCGGCTTGGGCAATTTTGTCATCGCTTCTACACCTAAAGACCCGCCCCCCATTGCTCATGCGCCCGGAGCGACCGATTGGTTGAACGAGCACGCTCTGCTGCCTTTCCTGGAACAAGTGCGCCACGACCGCATGGCCGAAGCCGACCGCGTGGCGCGGCACGTCGAGCTTTCGCTGACCGAGTTGATTCAAAGGGCCGATGACGAAATCGGACGGGCGGCACTGGAAGTCGAGCAAGGCGTGCAGGGCGCCGAAGGCCGTCTGGCGCAGGCGGAGGCGCGCCACGCCGAGCTGATGGCGCGGCGCGAGCGACGCAGGCAGGAACTGGGCCGCCAGTGCTCGCTCACGCTGCAATCCGTCGAGCGCATCACGAGCGTCCTGGTCTTGCCGCACCCGGAGCGCGAAGCCGCCGACGTGCAGCGCCTGCGCCCCGATTCCGAAACCGAAGCGATGGCGATGCAGGTCGTCGTGGACTATGAGCGCGCGCAGGGCCGCCAGGTGTATGACGTGCACGACAAGAACCTGGGTTATGACCTCACCAGTCTCGACCTCAGCTCCGGCGAGCTGCGCCTGATCGAAGTCAAGGGGCTGGGCGCAGCCAGCGGCACGATTCTGCTCACGCCCAACGAGCGGCGTGTGGCGCAAGACCGGCGCGATTGCTACTGGCTGTACATCGTGACGAACTGCGATGCTCAACCCACCTTGCAAGAGCCGATCCGCGACCCGGCTCGTTTCCCCTGGCACGAGGTCACCAAGGTGCAGCACTATTGGCTTGAGGTGGATGCAATGACAAAACCGATGCAGGTGCGAGAAAGCCAGGGGACATACGGGGCTTGAGGCCGGGTGTGGAGTGCAGAATCCGCATGACCCCCTTGCCCTCAGGTAGGAGTGTAACTTGATCCCCAAGGACTGTAAACGCCTGACCGAAGTTGACTTTCCTATCGCCATCCTCCCCAATCACGGAACGACGTACCACACTGGCAATGCACAGTGAAGCACTGCAAAGCCGGATGTCGGATGAATTTGTTTGGGTAAATGTGGGAGAACCTGTGTCATCTGCGCCTGTGCCTCATGTTGAGTGGGACCTGCCCAGGCTTGAAGACATCTTTGAGCTAGGCAGCGTTGTAGGTATTTCAGAAGATGATCTGCGGATAAAGGCACGCATCATCGAAGACACGCTGCATTCTCTCGGCGTTAATGGCAAAATCGTCGAGATCAACCGAGGGCCGGCCTTTACCCAGTTTGGCGTTGAGCCTGGCTGGGTCACCAGCCGCGATGGTAGACAGACCAAGGTCAAAGTCTCACGCATCACGGCGCTGAAGGATGACCTGCAACTTGCGCTTGCCGCCAGGAGAATTCGCATTCAAGTGCCCATGCCCGGACACGCTGTTGTTGGCATTGAGGTATCAAACGAAGAAGCCGCACTCGTCACCCTGCGCGATGTGATGGAATCGAGCCGCTTCGTCCAGATTGCCCAGAGGGGTAGGCTAGCCTTTGCACTGGGTCAAGACACTTCTGGTGAGCCCATCGTGGCTGACCTCGCTGAGATGCCGCATCTGCTCATTGCGGGAACAACAGGCTCTGGTAAATCGGTATGCCTCAATGCCATTGTCTCGTGCCTGTTGGCGCGCAACACTCCGGATGATCTGCGGTTGCTGATGGTAGACCCCAAGCGCGTCGAGCTGACGAGGTATAACGGCATCCCACATCTGCTCGTGCCGGTCATGGTGGATTTGGAGCGCGTCGTCGGTGTATTGCAGTGGGTCACGCGCGAGATGGATGGCCGCTGCCGCAAGTTCGCCCAGGTAGGCGTGCGCAACATTGACGACTATAACGCTCGAATCGTGATGCAAGAGCACATCCGAGCAGTAATACCTTCGGACGCCACACCGATGGAGAAACTACCCTACCTCGTGGTTATCGTTGACGAAATAGCCGACCTGATGATGACCGCGCCTGACGAGACTGAGCGCATCATTTACCGTCTAGCCCAGTTAGGTAGCGCAGTGGGTATCCATCTAGTCGTGGCTACCTGGCGGCCATCAGATGTGATCACTCGTTCAATGAAGGCGCGTTTCCCGGCCCGAATCGCACTTACTACTGCTTCTCAACTCGACAGCCGCTTGATCCTGGATCGCCCTGGTGCAGAGGAATTGATGGGGCATGGCGACATGCTATTTCTGTCTCCTGGTTTAGGTGGTCCGTTGCGTGTGCAGGGTTGCTTCGTCTCTGACAAAGAAATATTGAAACTCGTGTTTCACTGGAAAAAGCTACATCGGCTGGCCGGTACATCTGCCGCCGACATTCCGGAGTCAGAGGCCCGGCAGCCGCTGCGGGAAGAGATGCGCGCGCAGGCAGAAGTGGCTTGCGAGTCGCAAGAGGACGATTTACTGGAACGCGCGATCAAGCTCGTCCAGCGGGAACGCCGTGCGTCCGCTGCACTGCTTCAGCGCAAACTGCAAATCGGGTACACGCGCGCTGCGCGGCTGATTGATCTGATGGAGCAAAAAGGCGTCATTGGGCCGGCAGTTGAAGGTGAGCGCTGGCGAGAGGTGCGCATCTAGCCAGAAAGCAGTTCAATTGTCAGAATGAGTGGTAGGAGTGTAACTTGATCCCCAAGGACTGTAAACGCCTGGCCGAAGTTGACTTTCCCATCGCCGCCGTCTCCAAACACGCGGCGAGGGAAAAGTCTATCCGCCACGGCCACCCCAGCACGCTGCACCTGTGGTGGGCGCGGCGACCGCTGGCCGCCTGCCGCGCGATGCTGCTGGGCTTGCTCTTGCCCGACCCGTGCGATCCACTTTGCCCGGCCGATTTCAAGGCGCAGGCGCGCGACCTCCTGCCGCGCGTGCAGGGCGTCGTTGGGCCGGGCGATATGGATTTACGCAAGGCGCTGCTCAAATTCATCGGCGACTTGGCGGATTGGGATTTATCATCCAACGCCCAATACCTCGAGGTCTCGCGCGGACTGGTCAAGGCCGCGCACCCCGAAGAGACGCCGCTTGTCGTTGACCCATTTGCGGGCGGCGGCTCGATTCCGCTCGAGGCGCTGCGGCTGGGCTGCGAAGCGTTTGCCAGCGACCTGAACCCGGTGGCGTGCCTCATCCTCAAAGTGATGCTGGAAGACATTCCGCGCCACGGCCCCGAACTGGCCGACGAATTGCGCCGCGTGGGCGCTGAGGTCAAAGCGGCGGCGGAAAAGGAGCTGGCCGAGTTTTACCCGCCCGACCCCGACGGCGCAAAACCCATCGCGTACCTCTGGGCGCGGACGGTGCGCTGCGAATCGCCCAACTGCGGCGCCGAGATTCCGCTCGTGCGCTCGTTCTGGCTAAGCAAAAAGGCCAGTCGCAAGAAAGCGCTCAAGCCCAAGGTCATCCGCAAGAAAGGCGAAACACCGCGCGTCGAGTTTGAAATCTTTGAGCCGACCCAAGACAGCGATGTGCCGCCCGGCACCGTGGCCCGCGCCAAAGCGACCTGCCTGTGCTGCGGCGCAGTGCTGCCGCCCGACCGCGTGCGCGCCCAACTGCGCGAGCAGCGCGGCGGCGCGGACGTGATTTTCGATCAGCACGGCCAGCGCATCGGCGGCGCGCGCTTGCTGGCCGTGGTGACACTCCACCCCTCTCCCGCTCGCCTAATCATTACCCACAATTCACGGGGAGGCTGCGAGAGGGTGAAAGAGTCGCCAAGCCTGGGCTATATCGTTCAGACGTTGCAGGCCACGCCAGATCACGGTGGGGCCGGGTTCGCCATCATGCGTGCGC
>DAOTXX010000088.1:0-95751 GCA_034434835.1 Thermoflexales bacterium
TTGAAAGAGCCAACTGCAACGCGACGAGAAAGCTGACCAGTTGCGGCGATTGATGTACAATTGTCTTGAGCATGGAGGAACCTCGACATCAGATAGGGTTGGAGCAAGCCGCTATCTTACACCGAGAACGCTCTATGCTCAAGTGAGCTCATTTTTGGCGAAAGTCCAGTAGATGATAAAAGTTACTCGATGCCAATGCGTCATACCCCAGGATATTGAAATAAACCTGTCCCACCGCTCACCTATAAGCCGACACTGAAGTGTGGCCGGCACGCGGCACATCCTCTGCAGCAACACCGAATCGCCCCTTCACCCCTTGCCCTGCTTCAGCCTGGGCAGCGCGTTGAAGTCGTGCTGATTGCACAAGAAGAATGGCCTGCGGCACGCGTTCAGGAATTGTGGGCGCTGTTCAAGGCCACGCAGGCCTTGCCCCAGGCCCAGGCCATCACCGAAGAAGAAATCACGGCTGATCGGGCTGGACGATGAAATGGGGCCTGGCTCGGCGCCGCCCTCGAAATGAAACCTCCCGCAAGGTTGACCCCTGTGGGAGGTTTTTGCTCTGCACCCTGGTGACAACCGATAAGCTATCAGCGATATGCAATACGCTAAATGTGAATCGCCTGACCCGTCACCGCGTGCGCGGCCTCCATCATCGCCTCGGCAAGAGTCGGATGCGCGTGGACGGCGCGCGCGATCTCGTGCGGCGTGAGTTCCTGGTTGCGCGCCAGCACCCACTCTGGCAAAAGCTCGGTGACCTCCGGGCCGACCATGTGAACGCCCAATATTTCGCCGTATCTGGCGTCGGCCACGACTTTGACAAAGCCAGCGTAATCGCCCAGGCCCAGCGCCTTGCCGTTGGCCTGGAACGGGAACTTGCCGATCTTGACCTCATAGCCTTGCTCGCGGGCTTGCTGTTCCGTCAGCCCCATCGAAGCGACCTGCGGCTGGCAATACGTGCAGCGCGGCATATAGGCATAATCCAGTTCGACCGCCGGACGCCCGGCGATCGTCTCGGCTGCGACGATGCCTTGTGCTGAACCGACATGCGCCAGCATCAGCCTGGCCGTCACATCACCAATGGCGTAAATGTTGGGAACGTTGGTCCGCATGTGCTCATCCACCACGATCGCGCCGCGCTCGGTCTGGACGCCCACTGTCTCTAGCCCGATGTTTTCGATGTTGGGGGCAAAGCCGATCGCGATCATCGCCAGGTCGGCCTCGACGGTCTGTCCACCTGCTTCAACTTTGACGCCGTTGGGGGTCTGGATCAACGATTCGACTTTAGCATGGGTCAACAGCTTGAAGCCGAGCCTGGTAAAAGCTTTGGCGACCTCGGCGCTGATCTCTTCATCTTCGAGCGGCAGGACGCGCGGCATCATTTCGATGATCGTCACCGCGCTGCCATAGGCGCGAAAGACGTACCCCAGTTCCATGCCGATCGGCCCGGCGCCGATGATGGCGATGGACTGGGGCGCTTGCCGCAGTTCCAGGGCCTGGCGGTAAGTGATGACCCGCTTGCCATCCATGTCAATACCCGGCAGACTGCGCGCTCGCGCGCCCGTGGCGATGATGATGTGTTGGGCATTGAGCGTGCCATCGAACTTTTGCCCGTTGACGGCCGGGGCATCTGGCACCGCGGTCACTTCCACCTGCGTGGTGGAGCGCAATCTGGCTGTGCCCTGGTACACATCAATCTTGTTCTTGCGCATCAAGAACTGGATGCCCTTGACGAGCCGGTCACTCACCTGACGGCTGCGCTTGTAGGCGACCTCGTAATCGAGCTTGAGATTCTCGAACGAAAAACCAAATTCTTTGCCGCGCTGAAGCAGTTCGGCGATCTCGGCATTGCGGAGCAGAGCTTTGCTGGGGATGCAGCCCCAGTTGAGGCAGATGCCACCCAGGTGCTCGCGCTCGACTACTGCGGTCTTGAGGCCAAGCTGTGCCGCGCGGATGGCGGCCACGTACCCGCCCGGCCCGCCGCCGACGACGATGATGTCATAAATATCCACCCATTCCTCCTATGTCAGACGAGTAACGAAGGCCCAAAGACGAAAGAACGTCTTGGCCCCTATCCAAAAACTAACGGACGCGATGTGCAACTTTTTAGCGATTGAAATCGCCCCTCTAAGCTGCCTAGTCCAACCCGACGTAGGGCGCCAGTTCGGCCATATAGGCCGCCTGATTGACGAGTTTTTGTCTCACGAGTTGGGCCAGTTGAGCTTTCATGATACGAATTTTTCTCGCAGATATTTCGCTTGCCGGTTAAAGCGCGGCGCGTCATCATAATACATCCGCGCCGCATATGAGCGAAACTCGGAAAAGGCTCCTGCCTCCTTTTCGAACAGCACCTGGCCTGTCGAAGCGACCTGAAACATCAGCAACGGAGAAGCGCCATTCAAAAAAACAAGGTCCACTTCGCCGTCGGCCTGGAGGGTATCGGACAACGCCGCTTCGACTTCAAATTCCCATTTCCAATCGCCCCAAGGGCGCTGGATTGCACGCACGGCAATATCCACGTCACTGCCCGGCCTCGCGCGGCCTTGGGCATGCGAGCCAAACAAGACGATCAAATCCAGCCCCCATTGCTGGGCGATCTCTTTCAGCCGGGCCGGGTCAATTTTTACGATTCGTCTTGGGTCGTTCGTCGTCGTCATTTGTCCTTGGTCTTTGTCCTTCGTCGTCATGGTGCCCAATGCTCCAGCGTCTCTTTGACCTTGGCGACGAACCAATCGGCGGACGCACCATCGAGCACGCGGTGATCGAACGTCAACCCGATATAGACCATCGGACGGATCGCGATCGCATCGCCAACGACGACGACCCTCTTTTGGATCACGCCGACGCCCAGGATGCCGACGTTGGGCTGGTTGATGATGGGCGTGGCAAACAGGCTGCCGGAAATGCCGTGATTGGTAATCGTAAACGTGCTGCCCACCACCTCATCCGGCTTGAGCTGCCTGGCGCGTGCGCGCTCACCCAGATCGTTGACCGCGCGGGCCAGCCCCAGCAAGCTCATGCCATCCGCGCCTTTGATGACCGGCACGATCAAGCCCTCTTCGCCCAACGAAACCGCCACGCCGATGTTGATCTGCTTGTGCAAGAGCAGCCCTTCGTCCGTCAAGCTGCTGTTGACCTGCGGGTACGCCTTGAGCGCGGCAACCGAGGCGGCGACGAAATACGGCGTGAACGTCAAGCGGGCACCATCACGCTCGAATGCAGCTTTGTTCGCCTCACGGTGAGCGATCACGCGCGACAGGTCCACCTCAAAGACGGTCGTCACGTGCGCGCTGATGGTCTTGCTGCGCACCATGTGCTCGGCGATGGCGCGGCGAATGGAAGAGAGCGGCACCAGCTCGTCGCCGGGGAGGGTAGGGAGTGGAGGGTGAAGTGTGGAGGGTGGAGTGGGCGCCAAAGTTTCTTCGGTCGGCTTGAATAGATCGCCCGTTCCAGGTTGTTCCCACGGAGGCAACTCTTCTTTTCTCTCCATTCCCCGCGCTTTACTTTCCACGTAGGCCAGAATGTCCTTCTTGGTCACGCGCCCGCCTTCACCGGTGCCACGAACGAGCGAGAGGTCCACGTTGTGCTCGGCGGCGATGCGGGCGACGACCGGGCTGACGCGCTGGCCGCCTTCGCCCCCGGGCCGGGTCGGTGGGCCGGCCGGCGGCATCTGCGGCGCGACGACCGCATGACCCGCCGTGGCAGGCATTTCGGCCGGCGCCGGGACGGTTTCGCCCGGCTGGCCGATCACGGCCAGGGCCGTGCCTGCCTGGACCACCACACCTTCCGGCACCAGGATCTTGAGCAGCGTGCCGCCGATCACGGCTGTGACTTCGGTCGTCACCTTGTCCGTTTCGACTTCGAGGATCGGCTCGTATTGCTTGACCGGGTCGCCTTCCTTCTTGAGCCATCGGCTGACCTTGCCCTCGACCACACTTTCGCCCAGTTGAGGCATCACCACTTGAGTTGCCATACTTCCTCATTTTAGATTTTCGATTGCGGATTGCCGATTTCGGTTCATATCCGATAAACGAATCGCGCACCGAAATCCGCCATCACAAATCTGAAATCAATATTTTGCCAGCTTGCGAATCGCATCGGCGATCTTTTTCGGGTTGGGCATGAACCAGTCCTGCAAAGGATGACTGAACGGCACCGCCGGCAC
This sequence comes from Thermoflexales bacterium, assembly GCA_034434835.1. GTDB lineage: Bacteria > Chloroflexota > Anaerolineae > Fen-1058 > Fen-1058 > JBGLNJ01. The sequence goes on from DAOTXX010000088.1 coordinate 4,163, forward strand.
GTCCGGGCCACCCAAACGCATCACCGGGCCGTCGAGGTGCTCAAACGCCTCGCCCGCAATGATCGCCGCAACTTCGGCGCCATAGCCCATCGTCAAATTGTCTTCGTGGACGATGAGCGCCTTGCTCGTCTTGTTCACCGATTCGAGGATCGTCTTCTTGTCCACCGGCAAGAGCGTCCGCAAGTCCACCACCTCAACGTCAATGCCTTCTTGGGCCACCTGTTCGGCAGCTTGCAGGCAATAATAGTGCATCATGCCATAGGCAAACACGCTGAGGTCGGACCCGTGGCGCGTGACCTGAGCCGGGCCGATGGGTACAGTGTATTCGCCTTCGGGCACCTCGCCTTTGATGAGACGATAGCCTTTCTTGGGTTCAAAGAACAGCACCGGGTTCGGATCGCGGATGGCGGACTTGAGCAATCCTTTGGCATCATATGGGTTGGAGGGAATGACGATCTTGAGGCCGGGCACATGCGCAAACAGCGCCTCGACGGATTGACTGTGATACAGTCCGCCGCTGATGCCTCCGCCATAGGGCGCGCGGATCGTCATCGGCACATTCCACGTCCCGCCGGAGCGATAGTAGAACTTGGCCGCTTCGTTGACGATCTGGTTGAACGCCGGGTGAATGAAATCCGCAAATTGGATCTCACAGATCGGATGCAGCCCATCGAGCGCCGCACCGATGCCGATAGCGATGATCGAAAGCTCGGCCAGCGGCGAGTCCACCACACGATCCCCGCCGTATTTGGCGTGCAGGCCCATCGTCGCGCGGAACACGCCGCCGCGCGGGCCAACGTCTTCGCCGACAATGAACACGCGCCGGTCGCGCGCCAGCTCCTCATCCATCGCCTGTCGAATCGCATCAATCAAAGTCACTTCGGCCACAAGTCATCTCCATAGGCATTGAACGTGAAACGTATGTCGCTCATGACATTCCACGCATCACGTTTGACGGCACCTGTTTACCACCTCCGACGCCTCATTCATCCTACCTCAGCCCTACTCAGACTGTTTAGGAATCGCGCTCGCAGCCCGATCAGGGTGAGGCCTACCACTTCTCTTTGCGCTTCGTCGTAGCGTACGATAACCCCTTCGCCAATATCCATACCCACTGCTGGCCGAGGTTCTCCAACAGAAAGGTAGAGAACGTCAGCCTCCTCGTCATAGTCCCACGTGATCGTCGTTGGCTTTTCCAAGATTCTCAGCGCTTCCATATCACCTCTCTCCTCTCTGATGGCCGACTGGACAGATAAGCCGTGATCACAAATCCGTCGTCCAGGCTCACTTCCCGATACGCTACTAGCATAAATTTGCTGCTCAATGGAGTCTCGGGATAGAAACGGATGGCGAGCACTTCGCCAAAATCACCTTGTTGAATCATCTCTGGTTCCGCCACTGTTTCCAAAACCCGTTCGCGTTGATTATTCATTTCAGGATGACGGCGAATAATATGCTGCCATCTTTCTTCGGTCAAGCGAATGGGGACGCCGTTTCGCGAACGTACCATCAACATTATCGTTGCTCACGCATGACGTTTGACGCATCACGTTTGACGCTACGCATACACCGGTCCTTCGCCCCACTGAAGGTCTGGATACGGCTGCGCTTCGGCAAACTGGTTCGCGTCGTCCACTTCGGCCATCACGCGGGCCTGATATTCCTGGTCGAGCTTTTCAGTCAGGATGCCAGCTTCCATCAATATCGCCTTGGCGCGCAGGAGAGGGTCTTTGCGCTTCCATTCCTCGACTTCTTCGCGCGTGCGATACGAGCGGTCGTCGTCGTCGGACGAGTGCGGCACCGGGCGATAGGTCTTGGCCTCCAGGAGCGTCGTCCCCTCGCCGCTGCGCGCGCGCGCGACGGCTTCTTTCATGGCCTGATACGTGGCGAGGAAATCATTGCCGTCCACCGAGACGCCGATCACCCCATAGGCGCAAGCGCGCTGCGCCACATCCGTCACCGCGCTTTGTTTGGTGATCGGTACCGAGATGGCGTACAGATTATTTTCTACCATCACGATGAGCGGCAGCTTGTAAACACCGGCCCAGGTGAGCGCCTCGTGGAAATCGCCTTGACTGGTCGAGCCTTCGCCCAGGCAGGTGAGCACGACCGGCATCTCGGCGTCTGGCGCGACGAGGCCGACCTTGCGCTTGTACAATTCGCCCCATGCGATGCCCGCCGCCTGCGGCACTTGGGTAGCGACCGGCGAGCTGCCAGACACAATGTTCAGTCTGCGATAGCCATAGTGCGCGGGCATCTGACGGGCGCCGCTGGAAGGCTCGCCTTGCTTGCCGTACACGGCCAGCATCAACTCGCGCGGCGTCATCCCCAGCGAAAGCACCAGGGCCATATCGCGATAGTAGGGATGCACAAAATCAAAGCCGGGCTTGAGCGCAAAAGCGGTGCCGACCTGCACGCCTTCTTGCCCCAGCCCGGAGATGTGGAAGGCGATCTTGCCCTGACGGTGCAATACCCACATCCGTTCGTCCAACCGGCGGGAGAGAAGCATCTTGTAGTACATCTCTCGCAACCGGTCAGGTGCCAGCTCGCTCGGAAGGTCAATCCGGTTCTTGTTCGCTCCTGCCATCTCGCCGTACCCTCTCCGTACCCATATTCCTTCTCGCTTCATACCCTTTCAAAGAACGCAATGTGTCCACGAATGTTGACAATCGCCGGGTCCATCAATTGCGCGGTACCCGTTGCGCCCAGATACACATCATAGGGCATTACGCCAGGATCGCACACGCGCCACTTGCCAAGCAGGCCCACGATTTCCTCGCGCGTGCGCAAGTGGATCACCACGCGACAAACTTTTTCATACGCATCGAGCATCCGCTTGGTCGCCAGGGTGATCTCTTCGCCGCGCGGAGCGATAAAACTCAACACGAGATGGCTGCCCGGCGCGGCCCAATCGTGTAGCACCCGCAGTGCGCGGCGCAGCGAAGCGCCAGGGAGAAAATGCGAGATGCCCATGAATGTGATAGCGACTCGCCGCTGGGTGCCGAACAGCTCCTCCAGAGCAGAGCTTTCCAGCATCTCTTCTGGTTCGGAGGCGTCGCAGTGAATGTAGCGCACGTTGGGGGCTCCACTCAGGATTTCGAGCGAGTAGGCCATGGTCAGCGGGTCAATGTCGGAGTAGATGATGCGCGCATCGGGGTGAATCGCTTGCGCGACGAGATGGACATTGTCTTGCGTGGGCAGCCCGGAGGCAAAGTCCATGAAATGCTTGTGGCCCAAGCGTGCCAAATAGTCCACAGCCTTGCTCAGGCACTGCCGTCCGCGCTGCGCGCCTATGTCAAAGCCCGGCAGGACTTGTTTGATTTGCTCACCAAACTCGCGGTCGGCGGGAAAGTTGTGGGTGCCGCCCAGCAGGTAATCGTACACGCGGCCTGCGTTAGGCGTCGAAATGTCTACGCTTACGTTGATGTCTGCCCGTCGCATGTGTTGTGTGCTCCTTGTGGTCGAGCGCCGTCAATCTCTTGGATGGTAGAGACGTGACATGCGCTCCGCACCCTGGCTGGCCTCGCGCCTGGTCTTTTGAGGCGGGATAAGCCTACCCTAACTCGGCGCGGTTGTCAAGCATCTTGGAATCCAGGTCTCATTGACCCTGTCCCACCCTGGCAGTATAATAAAGCCGGTTCGCCTCTACGGAGAGTCCCATGCAACGCATCCGCCGCTTGCTCGCCACCCTGCCAACACTGCACAAGATTTTGATCGGCAACTCGCTCGTCATCGCTGCGGGCGCGATCTTGGGCACGCTCTTGACCCGGCGTTTTATTGAGCAATCCAACTTTGAGCTGGCGACAATCTTTGTCGCGGTGGGCGTGACGATTAGCATCATCGTCAACTATTTCATCCTGCGTGCGGCTCTGCGCCCCGTCACTATGCTCCGAACGACGGTGGACCAGGTCGCGCGCGGACAGCCCGGCGCTCGCGCGGACACGGAACACATTACCGATCCGGACCTGGCCCGGTTGGCTCTGGCGATCAACAACATGCTCAACCGGCTCGACGCCGACGCCCGGCTCAGCGACGAGAATCGCCGCCAGCTCCGCGCGCTTTCGGCGCAGGTCATCAGCGCGCAAGAAGAGGAACGCAAACGCATCGCCCGCGAGCTGCATGACGAGACGACCCAGGCCCTGGCGACGCTCGATCTGAACCTGGAGCGCATCCAGACCGTCCTCGACGATCGGGCGGCGTGTGAAAGGCTTGAGGCCTCGCGCCAGTTGCTTCATCAAACGATGGACGGCCTGCGCAAGCTGGTGTACGATCTGCGTCCGACCATGCTCGACGATCTGGGTTTGGTGCCGGCCATCCGCTGGTACGCGCGGACGCGACTGGGCACCGAAGGCGTCCAGGTGCATGTGGAGACGAACGGCTGCCAAGACCGCCTGCCTCCGACGCTAGAGACGGCGCTGTTCCGTATCGCGCAGGAAGGCATCAATAACGTCGCTCAGCACGCTGCCGCACGGAGTGCGTGGGTGCGGTTGAGCTGTCACAACCGACAGGTCACGCTGACGGTGGAAGATGATGGACGTGGCTTTGACGTAGATAAAATGCTCAGCTCTGGCGGGGCGCTGGAGCACCTGGGCTTGTTTGGGATTCAAGAGCGCGTCTTTTTGCTGGGCGGTACCTTCAGTGTGAACAGCACACTGGATGGAGGCACGCGCCTCGTCATCACCGTTCCAATGGATTGACCCTAACTCTGCAAAGGTTGTCAACCTTCGCAGAGTTGACCTCAAGAGCCATGGATAGAATTTGCATCCTGCTGGCCGATGACCACGCTATTTTGCGCGAGGGCATCCGCGCGCTTTTGGAGGATCAGCCCGACATGGCCGTCGTGGGTGAAGCCGCCGACGGGCGCCAAGCGGTGGAACTGGCCCGTAAACTCGAGCCGGACATTGTCGTGATGGACATTGGGATGCCGCTGCTCAACGGGCTGGAAGCCACCCGTCAGATCAAGCGCGACCGTCCACAGGTCGCCGTGCTCGTGTTGACGATGCACGATAACGAAGAGTACGTCTCGCAGCTCTTGACAGCAGGCGCATCGGGTTACGTGCTCAAGCGCGCGGCCTCGTCGGAGCTGGTGACCGCGATCCGCGCGGTGGCAGCCGGGCAAAATTACCTTTCACCCGCCGTGACCAAAGTCCTCATCGAGGGTTACATCGGCCGCAAGCCCGCCGGGCCAGCTATCCTTGACCCATTCGACACGCTGACGGCCCGCGAGCGCGAGGTGCTGCAGCTTGTGGCCGAGGGGCACACTAACTCGGAAATCGCCAGGCTGCTCAGCATCAGCCTCAAAACGGTCAAGGCGCATCGCTCGAATTTGATGCAAAAGCTTGGCCTGCACGACCGCGGCGAGTTGATCAAGTTGGCGATTCAGCGAGGCATCATCGAGGTGTAGCGATCGAGCCAATGATCCGAACCATTCCATTTGTCGCCAGGTTGCGCACATACTGGGCGCTGATCAAAAGCCTGCAGACGGGCTTGTTGCTCATCACCGGGCTGGCCGGGTTCGCCAGCGCTCGCCCGAACGCAAGCTGGCAAGTGTGGTTTGCCATGGCCATCAGCCTGTTCCTGGCGATCGGCGGCAGCACTGCGCTCAATATGTTTGTGGACCGGGACATTGATGCGCTGATGACACGCACAGCCAAGCGCCCGCTGCCTTCAGGTCTGGTGCGTGCGAGCGAAACCTTTCTCGTCGGGCTGGTGATGGCGTCGCTGGGCATCGGTTGGGCTTGGGCGCTCAGTCCACTGTATGGCCTGGTCGTCCTGGCCGGGTTGTTCTTTGATGTGCAGGTCTATTCGATCTGGCTCAAGCGGCGCACGCCGTGGTCTATCGTGTGGGGCGGGATCGCCGGCGGGATGCCTGTGCTGGCCGGGCGTGTGCTTGGAGTGGGGCGGATGGATGGGATCGGTGTGCTGCTCGCGCTGGCGGTGGTGTTGTGGATTCCAACCCACATCTTGACCTTTGGTATTCAGCACGCGGGAGACTATCGGCGGGCGGGTGTGCCCATCTTTCCTACCGTGTATGGCGAGCGTGCCACGCGCATCCTCATCGCGCTTTCGACGGCGAGCGCCGTCGTCGTGATGTTCATAGCTGCCCGGCAGATCGGATTGGCGATCGGCGCGCTCTATGCGATGCTCGCCCTGGGTGGCGGGCTGCTCGTCTGGATCATGACCAGCATGTTGCTCCAATCGCCCCAGCGTGATTTCGTTGCTTACAAGCTGGCGTCGCTGTACATGCTGGGTTCCATGTTGCTCATTATCGTGGGGTAGGTCACTTGCCTCTTAGCGTGTTGCGCGTACCAAAAGCTTATTGACCTGGCCCTATTCGGGCGTATACTCTGGATATGCGAGATTGAATTAACCCGATCACCAACCGAAAGGAGCAAACGATGAATAAAAAAGTTCTGATAGGTTGTGTCGTGGTCGCCGTGGTCGTGGGCGTGATCGCGTTGGCGTGTGTCGCTCTGGGCGGGACTGCCATCCTCGCCGGCCTGGGGCTGACGCAGCCGGCCGCCACAGCCGGAGATGCCTTTATGACCGCGCTCAGAGACGGCGACTATGATCAGGCTTACAGTCTGTGCTCGCCTGGGCTGCAAAAGGAACTGGGGAGCGCGCAAGACCTGCAAGAGCTGATCGAAAACGGCGACGCCCAGCCGAGTCAATGGAGCTTTACTTCGCGCAACATCTCTGGCGACACGGGCCAACTGGATGGCAACGTGACGTTGACCGGCGACCGTCCCGGCACGGTGATCATCAAGCTGGTCAAAGTCGGTGACGCCTGGAAGATCAACGGGTTCAACCTCAAAGAAAAATAGTCGCCGACAAAAGGAACGGTGAACGGCGGTCAAGCGTCGTTCGCCGTTCGCCTTTTTTTACGCCGCCGTGTTATAATCGTCCCAATTCGCGGACTAGGCAAATTGGAATCCTTTCATTAGCAGTCGGTAGAGCGAGACGCGCTTTGCTGACCCCCCGGAGATAAACGATGAGAAACAAATTGCCATTGCTGTTGATCGTTCTGATGTTGGTCCCCTTGCTGCCGGCGCAGGCACAGCCAGTTCCTCCCCCAGCAGGCCCCAGCCCGGCGAGCCTGGAAGCGGCTGGGCTTCCAACCGATCGAGTCATCATTCGATACAAGACGTCTGCCCATCTGCAGGGTGCTCTTGCGCCGGATTCAGCGGATCGCATGAGCGCGCTCAATACCGCCGCCGGTGTTCGGCTCGAGTACGTGCGTGAGATGTCTGGCGACGCGCACGTGCTGCGGCTGCCCGGCAAGCTGCCGCTATCTGAAGTGGAAGCGATCGCCAAACGATTGATGACATTGAACGATGTCGAGTATGCTGAGCCGGATTATATCTTACAGCACACTCTGACACCCAATGATAGCTACTACTCTCAGCAGTGGCACTATTTCGATACCTATGGCATCAATGCGCCGGCGGCATGGGACATTACGACCGGATCGAGCAACATTGTTGTGGCGGTGATTGACACCGGCATTCTCAATCACACCGACCTGGCCGGACGCACGGTGGCCGGCTATGATTTCATCTCTGATGTTTGGACCGCCAACGATGGGGATGGGCGCGATAGCTACCCCAGTGATCCGGGCGACTGGACAGATCCTAATGCTTGTTACGTCGGCTGGCCGGGATCGGACAGTTCCTGGCACGGCACGCACGTCGCCGGGACGATCGGCGCGGCCAGCAACAATAGCATGGGTGTCGCGGGCATCAACTGGGTGTCCAAGATTTTGCCCGTCCGCGTGTTGGGCAGGTGCGGTGGTTATACTTCAGACATTGTGGATGGCATGCGATGGGCGGCAGGCCTTTTGGTTTCAGGTGTGCCAACCAATACCAACCCGGCCAAGGTGCTGAACATGAGCCTGGGCGGATCAGGGTCGTGTGGCACAACCCAGCAAAATGCAATCAACGAGATCACGAGCGCCGGGGCAGCCGTCATCGTCGCCGCCGGCAACGACAATGCCAACGCCAGCAACTTTCAACCTGCCAGTTGCAACAGTGTGGTCACCGTCGCCGCGACCGACCGTGGTGGCGACAAGGCTTCTTACAGCAACTATGGCTCGGTCGTCGAGATCAGCGCGCCGGGCGGCGAGACCAGCCCGACCTCGAGCAACGGCGTGCTTTCGACGCTCAATACCGGAACGACGGTGCCGGCAAGTGATACGTATACTTTCTATCAAGGCACCAGCATGGCCACACCGCACGTGGCTGGGGTCGCGTCGCTGCTCTTGTCCGTCAATCCTTCGCTGACGCCGGCCCAGGTGCAGCAGGTGCTCCAAAGCACCGCCAAGTCTTTCCCCAGTGGCAGCTCGTGTAGCACGAGCATCTGCGGATCGGGCATCGTAGACGCGGGCGCGGCCGTCCGAGCGGTTGCATACGATGTCGGCATCCAAAAGCAAGTCCTTGGCAGCAACCTGAAGCCGGGCGATCGCATCACGTTCACCCTCTCGATTTCGAACACTGGCGCCGTGACGGCCACCAACGTCGTGGTCACCGACATTGTCCCCACGCAAGTGTTAGTACCGACGTATACGAGCAACATCCCCATCACACAAACTGGCGTCTATACCTACGTGTGGAATGTCGGAATGTTGGGAATTGGAAGGGGTGGAGTGATCACGATCTATGGCCAGATCAATCCGGCCCTGCCCAGCAACTTTTCGTTCACCAATAGCGCCAGCGTCTCGGCCCAACAGGATTACTCGGCAAACAACAACAGCAGCAGCGTGACAGTGGGAGGCAGCCAAGTCTTTTTGCCAGTGGTGCTCAGGAACTATTCGTCTGCCGTCAGCGGCTGGGTCACGATTGCCAGTCAAGACTTTGAAGGCAGCTTCCCTGGCGTATGGCAAGTTTTCGACAACGATGGAACCACCAACGGAGAATACTATTGGGCCAAGCGAAACTGCCGGGTGTATGCTGGCAGTTACAGTGGATGGGCTGTTGGCGGCGGGGCCAATGGCGGCGGATTGAGTTGCGGCAGCAACTATCCCAATGACGCTGATTCCTGGATGGTTTACGGTCCCTTCAGCCTGGCCGACGCGACGGCTGGCGATCTGAGCTTCAAGCTTTGGCTGAACAGCGAACAAGACTATGATGGGGTTTGCCGAATGGCTTCGACAGATGGTACCAACTTTTACGGCACTTGCACGTCTGGCAATTCGAGCGGCTGGCTCGATCGAGTGTTGGATTTGACCAGCGTGAGCGGCCTGGGCAACTTGATGGGGCAAGCCAATGTATGGGTGGCGATAACGTTTGCGAGCGACTATGTTACCAACTACGCCGAAGGGGGCTATGTAGACAACATCGTACTGCGCAAATATGTTTCTACGACTGGTCTGGCGCAGAATACACCCCTGGCTGAAACCAACAGCGACCAAGTTGTCGAGACCCCGGTATTCAGGACGCTCCGAAGGTAATCTCCCCGAGCAACTGGTAAAAATCGAGGGGGCAAGAACATGCCTCCTCGATTTTTGTCCCGCGACGGGGGTGACTGCATCGAGGCTCTGACCAAAGTTGACCTACTGTGGTTTCCGCGTCAGCCGCACCCGTGCGATGCGCAGTCCATCCAACGTCTCGACGTCCGGACTGCACACTGCCGCTTGCCCCGCTATCCCATTTAGGAGTACAATATCTGCCAGCCATACAATGGCAACGGCAAGCGGAGAGGAAACAACCATGCCGATCCTATCCATGTTCTATGGCATCGTGATTCGCATGTACTTTTATGATGACAGGCAACACCACACACCCCATTTGCACGCCGAGTATGCAGGAAAGCGGGCAGTGTTTAACATCAGCGATGGGGAGGTACTGGCCGGCGAACTGCCGCCTGGAAAAGCCCGGTTGGTGCAGGCATGGATTGAAATTCACCGCGAGGAACTGCTGGCAAATTGGGAACTGGCCGTGAATGGCGAGGAAGTGTTCAAGATTGAGCCGTTAAGGTAGGAGGTGTCCATGAATCCCTATGTCAAACTTGTCCGTCCGCTCGATGATTACGAGCTAGAGGTGGTCTTTGAGAACGGCGAGCGCCGCATCTTTGATGCCAGACCTTATTTGCAGCGCGGCGTCTTTGTCCGCCTGCAAGACCGCGCCATCTTTCAAGCGGCGCGGGTCGTCGCGGGTTCGGTAGAATGGCCCGGTGGGCTGGCCCTGAGTTATGATACACTCTATCTGGAAAGCCAGCCCATAGCCACACCCGCCGCTGTGGAAATGGCGTCGGCGTGAACAGCGCTAGCTGCCGACAACTCTGACAGTAGGTCACGCGCTTCAAGCGTGACCTACTGTTGTTTCCGCGTCAGCCGCACCCGTGCGATGCGCAGCCCATCCAACGCCTCGACGCGCAGGCGCACACTTCCGGCGTCCACTTCATCGCCCACCTGCGCCATCCGATTGAGCCGACCCAGGATGTAACCCGCAATCGTCTCATAGTTCGGCTCGGACAGGCTCAGCCCGAATACCTCATTCACGCCCTCGATGAGCGTCAGCCCATTGATGAGCGCCGAACCGTCGGGCAATCGCTCGATGTCCGGGCCATGGCGGTCGAACACGTCGGCCACGTCACCAATGATCTCTTCGATCAAGTCTGAAAGCGTCACCAGCCCGGCCGTGCCGCCGTACTCGTCCAGCACGATGGCGATGTGCTGCTTGCGCGCGCGAAAGCGCACCAGCAGATCGCTGACGTGGATGGTCTCGGGGACAAACAGCGCCTCGCGCGCCAGGCTGCGCACGCTGGACTGGCTCTGTCGCCCCTCTTGATGGACGACGCGCACCAAGTCTTTGGTGTGCAAAATGCCGATGATGTGGTCGAGGTCGTTTTCGTACACGGGGAATTTGGTCAGCGCGTGCGTGGCCGCCATCTGGATGACCTGCTCAATCGGCGCGTCGGCGTCCACGCAAATCATCTCCGTGCGCGGGATCATCACCTGGTTCGCCAGCATGTCGCCCAAGTCCAACACGCCGTGGAGCATCTCGCGCTCGTCCATTTCGAGCACGCCGCCTTCCTGGCTGTCGTCCACCAACAGCCGGATCTCCTCAACTGAGTGAACCTGCTCGTGGCTGCGCGTGGGATTCAAGCCGATCCGGCGCAGCAGCACGTTGCTGGTGCCGTTGAGCGCCCAGATGAGCGGACGGAAAAGCTGGGTCGCCAGGAGAGTCGGTCCGGCGACAAACAGCGCCGTGCCCTCAGTCCGCTGCAGGGCGATGGATTTGGGGAGCAGTTCACCCACGACGATCAGGACGAAGGTGATGAGGATAAAGGTGACAGCGCTCGCGACCACATGGCCGATAGCCCCTCCCCAACTGGCGAACAAGAGCGTAAACAGCGGAGCGATCAGGTCGGCCAGGGCCGGTTCCGCCAGCCAACCCAGCCCCAGTCCCGCCATCGTGATCGCCACCTGGACAGCGGCGATAAAGCGATCGGGCCGCTCGATGACCTGCTGAACCGACCGGGCGGCGACATGGCCGTGCGCCGCCAATTCCTCGATGCGCGTGCGCCGCACGCTGACCAGGCTGAATTCGGCGGCGACGAAAAAGGCATTCGCCAGCACGAGCGCGATGACAGCGCCCAATCTCAGCAACTCAACCTCAAAGCCCATCTAGCCACCTGCATCTTTCGTAGGTGTGAAACTGTGTGATGGTTACCCTTCTGCACCGGGAACAAACGAACCAATGGCGGCTGGCATGGTCAGCAGCATCAGCAAGGTCATGATCACCGCCGAGGTCAAACACCACATGCACACCGCCTGGATGACAAACGGCTCCAGATAAGTCAGGTAAATCGAAAACAGCACGCCCAACACGGTCATCCCGTGAACGGCGAGCGGCGCGTAATCGGCCAGGCGATCCGCGCGAAAGCGGCCCCATAGCCAGGCCGCCAGAATCGCCACATAGCCGATCATGCCCAGCAGCCCCACCGGCAACACACCGAACAGCCTGGCGTAGGGACTGGACTGGACAGCGTTGCAATCGCCTACTGGCCCGCACACCGCCGCGACGGCTTGTGTTTCAACGTAGGTCAGGTATCCGGCGACAGCCAGGCCGACGATGATCAGGATGAGCATCGCCGCATCCATCCAGGCGGCTGAGGTCGGCGCAGACGCGAAATTGCTCTTCCAGGCGCGCAGCCACATCACGCCGACGAACACGAGGGCGGCGACCATTCCGATCAGAGTGGCGATGGCTAACGCAAAACCGTTCGACCCCGTTGGCTCGGCCGGCGCAGGTGAAAATCCCAATTGCAGCGGTAAAGCGATCAACATCAACATGGTGAACCAGAAAGGTCGGGAATTTTCCACGTAGCGTGGTAGAGCCCTACGACCTGTCATTGCGAGCCGCCGGAGGCGGCGAAGCAATCTCATCCTTGTCACACAAAGATTGCTTCGGGCGCTGCGCGCCCTCGCAATGACAGTGTTGCCCACGTCAAGCAGGAAATGCCCAAAAAGTTTTCTCACTTGGTCCCCCTCAAAAAGAACACTTGACTTTTCCTATCTGGCCCACAGCCCACCAGTCTGTTCCATCCAATCGGCGATCCGCTCGACCGCCCCCGCGATGTTGTTGTCCGAAATGTCCACTTCCAGTTTGGACAGGATGGATTGGTTGACGAATCGGCGCATCAGTTCTTGCTCATCAATGAACACTTGCAGACGATCGTACTGCACCGGATTGCCCGAAACCTTGAGTCGCTCCGCGCGGGCGGCCTCGAAGGACTCGGGCGTCCGGACGCAAAAGACCAGGCGAAAGCCCAGCGCGTTCAGTCGCTCCTCCAGCCAACGAAAATCATAATCCTTGCCATACGTTCGCCATTGGTACGTGCGCGTCGAGATGTGGAAACGGTCCACGATCCACGAATAATAGCGCTGCAGCTCGAACAATCGCGCCCACGTTGCATAGGTTTCCATCGCCAGCGATTCTTCGTGCGGCTCAAAGTTGACGAGACCTCGCCCCCCACGGAAAATTGGTGAACGCGCACCATTCCGCCGAAATCAACGGCGAATGGTAACGGTACTTGCGCGGCCCGACGATGCGCGGGTGTTCGTTGAGCACAAAAGCGATCTCGGTCTTGAAGGTCAGCCGCGTGCCTTCGAGAATGATTTTCGGACAGAGTTTCGCGCCCATCGCTCAGCTCTTGCGATTCAGCGCGCACCATTCGTCGCGCAAGACGGCCATAATGTGCTCATCATGCCACTGGCCTTCGCGAAAGAGCACTTGCCGGCGCACACCTTCCAGCTTAAAGCCGCACTTGTCATACACACGGATAGCTCGCTGGTTGAACGAAAAGACCTGCAGCTCGATGCGGTGCAGGTTGACTTCTTCAAAGCCGTAGCGCAAGAGCACTCGCGTTGCGTCTGTGCCAAAGCCGCGGCCCCAGAAATTCTTGTCCCCGATAAAGATGCCCAGGGTCGCATGGTGACTTGACCAGTCAATCTGATGCAGGCCGCAATTGCCGATGAGCCTGCACTCGGCGCGAGTGAGAATCGCAAAATGTCGCGCGTCCCGCTCCTCGCGCTGGCGGTTGAACCACTCTTCTTCATCTTGCATCGTGTACGGATGGGGCAGTGTGGCTGCCAGAAAACGCCGCACTTCCCAATCATTCAGCCATTCGACATAGCAAGGCAGATAGTCACGCTGGATGGCGCTCAGCGTGACGAGTTCGCCGTTGAACATGATCGTCTCCTGACAAAGAATGTGCTCCGAGTATATCATGCCCTGCCTGGCTTTGCCAGCTTGACAGCTTATCCTGTTGCGGGTATGCTAAGAACCTGATAGATATGGACATTCAGATCATGTTTTGGAGTAGGGGCGACCACTAGCCCATGCGGGCCACAAGCTGCCCCCGCATGGGGGTTGCGGTCGCCCACCATTGCCGAATCATGTTCCTGGATCAAATCAAGATCACCGTGAAAGCAGGTGACGGCGGCAACGGATGCGTGTCGTTCCGCCGTGAAAAATACGTCCCCTTCGGCGGGCCGAACGGCGGCGACGGCGGACGCGGCGGCGACGTGATCTTGGTTGTGGACCGCAAGCTCAACACGCTTTTCACATTCCAGCACAAGACGCGCTTTGAGGCCCCACGCGGCGAAAACGGGCGCGGCAAGGATCAGACCGGCGCGGACGGTGCGGACCTGGTGCTTCGTGTGCCGCCCGGCACGGTCGTGCGCGATGCCGAGACCGGCATGCTGATCGCCGATCTCGTCGCGCCCGGTCAGGAGCTGCGCGTGGCGCGCGGCGGACGAGGCGGACGCGGCAACGCGCGCTTTGCCACGCCGACGAACCAGGCGCCCCGCATGGCCGAAAACGGCGAGCCGGGTGAGCGCAAGACACTCCTGCTCGAACTCAAGCTGATCGCCGATGTGGGCATCGTCGGCCTGCCGAACGCGGGCAAGTCCACGCTGTTGGCTTCGGTGAGCGCGGCGCGGCCCAAGATCGCCGACTATCCGTTCACGACGCTCGAACCCTATCTTGGCGTGGCGACGTTGGACAACGAGACGACGCTCGTGCTGGCCGACATCCCCGGCCTGATCGAGGGCGCGTCCACGGGCGCAGGACTGGGTCACGAGTTCTTGCGTCACATCGAGCGGACGCGCGTGCTCATCCACCTGTTGGACGGCTCGCGTGAAAATCCGCTCGACGATTACGAGACGATCAACCAGGAGCTGGACGCGCACGGTCACGGGCTGGCCGAAAAGCCGCAGATCGTCGGCTTTAACAAGATGGATTTGCCCGAAGCACAGCAGCGCTGGCCGCAGGTCAAACGTGAATTTGAAAAGCGCGGGGTCGAAGCGATAGCGATCTCGGCCGTCGCTCAGGACGGCGTGCGCGAGCTGCTCTATCACGCGGCGCAGAAACTGGCCGAGCTCCCGCCCGTCGAGATCGTCGAGCCGATCCCTGTGATCACCTTGACCCAAGAAGAGCCATTCACCATTGAGCGGCGTTGGGATGGTTGGCACGTGAGCGGGGCGCGGATCGAAAAACTGGTGACGATGAGCCGCTTTGATTCTTTCGAGGCGTTGCAACACTTGCAGCGCAAGCTGGAACAGCTCGGCGTGATCGAGGCGTTGACCCAGGCCGGTGTGCAAGAAGGCGACTCAGTCTTTTTGGCCGATTACGAGATGGAGTGGCGCCCGTGATCGCGGTCGCATTTTGCATCTCGCATCTCGCTCCACTACGTTCCACGCTCTGCGCTCCACGAGGTGTGTCAGCGTGACTCGCCTCGGCATCCTCGGCGGCACGTTCGATCCTCCGCACCTCGCGCATCTGGTGATGGCCGAGCAGGCCCGCGAGCAGTTGAAGCTGGAGCGCGTGTTGTTCGTCCCGGCGGGTCAACAGCCGCTCAAGCATCACCGGACCACCACACCGGTCGAACTGCGGGTGGCGATGACGCAACTGGCGATCGCGGGCAACCCGGCGTTCGAACTTTCGCGCGTGGACGTGGACCGCCCCGGCCCGCACTATACCGCCGATATGCTGGCGCTGATTCACCGGGCCTATCCGGGTGACGCGCTGTACTTGCTGATCGGCTCGGACAGCCTGCGTGACCTGTTGACCTGGCACGATCCGGCGCGCATCGTGGCGCAGGCGCGGCTGGCGGTGATGCGCCGCCCTGGGGTCGAGCCTGACCTGCAAGCTTTGGAGGCTGCGCTGCCGGGCATCACCGAACGGGTGGATTGGGTGGACGCGCCCGGCCTGGATATTTCGTCATCCGACCTTCAGCGGCGTGTGCGCGCCAGGCTCTCGATCCGGTATCTCGTGCCGAAAGCGGTCGAAAGTTTCATCCTTGAGCAGGGTTTGTATGTTTCGTGAGGAGGGGTGATCTTGCACGTTGACTTGAGCGGCAAGGTGGCTTTGGTGACGGGCGCCGGACGCGGGATCGGCCGGGCGATCGCTGTGGGACTGGCCCGCGCGGGCGCGGCCGTCGCTGTCAACGACATCAACCCGGACTCGTGCGCGCGCATCGCTGCCGAGCTGGCCCCACACTCGGCCGGGTTCCAGGCGGACGTTTCCAACAAGCACGCTGTCCAGACGATGATCGAAGCTGTGCTGGAACGATGGGGGCGGCTGGACATTTTGATCAACAACGCTGGGGTCGAGCCGCACGCCAGCCTCTTGACGATGGACGAGTGGGATTGGCGGCGCACGATGGACGTCAACCTCACCGGGCCGTTTCTGTGCACGCAATCGGCGGCGCGCGTGATGAAGGACACGGGGGGCGGCGTGATCGTCAACATCGCCTCTATCGCCGGGCGCGCCAGCGGACTGCGCGAGCGTTCCGCCTACGTCGCCAGCAAGACGGGACTCGTGGGCCTGACCAAAGAGAGCGCGCGCGAGCTGGCTGCCTATCACATTCGTGTCAACGCCGTTTGCCCGGGCGTCATCGAAACCGAGATGACGGCGCATCTGCGCCAGGACGAAGCCCAGATGAACAAGTGGCTGCAAGACATCCCGCAAGGTCGCCTCGGCCAGCCCAATGATGTCGTGGGCCTGGTGTTGTTTCTGTGCAGCGAGGCCGCGGCGTATATCACCGGCCAGGCGATCCATGTGGATGGCGGCAAGGTGATGATCTAAAGGCGGAAGGCGGAAGGATGAAGGCGGAAAGTTTCATCCTTCATCCCTCATCCTTCATCCTTCAATCAAGATGTTGCATCCCATGACGGGCCTGCCCACAGGCACTCAAGTAGACCAATTGCTGGCGGCGCATCAATCGAATGACGATTGGTGTGTGATGTACGTGGCGCTGGAAGGCTTTCAGGCGTTCGACGGCGACGCTTTCGCCGCGCGCAAGGTGCTGCGCTTTATGGCCTATCTGCTCACCGACGTGGTGGACGAACTGGGCGGGCCGAGCGATTGGGTGGCGCATCCGGGCAGCGATGAGTTTGTCGTCGCCACCGAGCGCGAGTACGCCGATCGCATCCGCGGCCGCCTGCTGCGCCGCTTTGAGGAGGAAAAGATCGGCTTTTACGATCCGATAGACTGGTCGCGCGGCTTTACCGAGATCGAGCGGCCCGGCGGCGGGGTCTGGCGCGTGCCGGTCATGCGGCTCAACATCACCATCATGCCATGAAAGGACGTGACCATGCAGAGGGGTTTGCCTCTCGACCGGGAGGCCTTTACGACGTTTGTCGCTGCCGCGTTGGCCCAAGCGCCAGACATTGAGGTCCTATCGCAGACGACCTTGTCGCTTGGAATACGCGCGAACGGCGTCGAAGGACAGATGAACCTGGACAACGCATACGCGCAGTATTGTCGCGCGCCCGAAGCGCTTGATAAACTGACCGATTTCCTAGTCTCCCAGGTGCAGTCCTTTTCCCAGACCATCGAAACGCCGCCGCTGACTGACGCGATCGGATCCCTTTACCCACAGGTCAAACCGATCAGCTATCTTGAGATGGTTCGTGCGCAGGGCATCCCATCGTTGGTCTCGCGCCCCCTGGTCGCTGATCTGGTGATCACCTATGTGATGGACCGCCCGGACAGCATGATCCCGATCACCGTGCGGCACACGGCGACTTGGCAGATTGACGAGCCGACGCTGCACCAGATCGCCATGTCTAACCTGGCCGGGCGCGAGACCGAATACAGCGTGGGGGGACAAGGTCCCCATCAACTCTTTTTCTGCCAGTCCATGGATGGCTATGACGCGACACGTATCCTGCTGGCGGATTTGCTGGATGAGTGGGCCGCCCGACTCCGCCCTCATCGCCTGCTTTTGGGTCTGCCCAACCGCGACTTTCTCATTGGCTTTTCGGACGCCGACCCGGACACGGTGGCCGCGATTGCCGCGCAGGTTCGCCGTGACGCGGCCAGCCGTCCGTACTCGATCACCGGCCGGTTGCTGGTCTGGGAAAACGGTACGTTGCGCGAATACCAGCCCATAGTCGTCTAGTCTTGTAGTTGCCTGGTCCTTTGGTCTTGTGGTCCTGCGACTATTCGACTATCAGACTGCCTGACTACTGAATTATATACTGCCAACGGTTATAAACTTTCGTTCTGTCCGTAGGCCATTGGCCGTCGCGCACTGTCATTGCGAGCGCCCGCAGGGCGCGAAGCAATCTCTTGCGCTCGCTGGAGATTGCTTCGGCCTTCGGCCTCGCAATGACAAAATGAAACTTGGTAGCCGCGCCGAGTATATGAAACGTGTTTGCCTCTCTTTGTTGATTAGCGTTCTGATCATCTCTTGCGCGCAGCGGTCTGATCTTGCCCTGCCCGGCCGGGCGTCCCTCGCCGGGGAAACAGGGGGAAGAGAGGATCGGCCTGCGGCCATCGCCTCGTATCGCATCCAGGTCACACTCGATCCGGCGGCCAAGACGATCCGCGGTCACCAGGTCTTGACGTATCTCAATGCTTCGCCAGATGCGTTGGCCGAACTGCCTTTTCACCTTTACCTCAATGCCTTTCGGGATTATACGACAACGTTCCTGCGCGAAGGGGGCGGCGCAATGCGCCCGGATGTTTTTGACCCGGATCACCCCGGCTGGATCGAGGTGGACTCGGCGCGCACTCTGGGCGATAGCGCGGACCTGCCGCGCGCGTTCAATGCCGATCGCACCGTGATGACGCTCACGCTCCCCTTGCCGCTTCAGTCCGGCGCCACGGCGCAGATCGAATTCGACTTTCACGCCCAACTGCCCAAGGTCTTTGCGCGCACCGGCTTTGGAGAGAATGACTTTTTCATGGTCGGCCAGTGGTTCCCCAAGATCGCCGTGTACGACGATCGCGGCTGGCATGCCTGGCCGTTCCACGCCAACGCCGAGTTCTTTGCCGACTTTGGCGCGTACGATGTGGCCGTCACCGTGCCCCAATCGTTCGTCGTCGGCGCGACAGGCAGACATACCCAAACGCAGGAGCAAGGCGATCTCAAGACCGAATTCTATCACGCAGAAGATGTGATTGATTTTGCCTGGACGGCCAGCCCGCATTACAAGACGATCACGCGCCAGGCGGGCGAGGTCGAGATCGTTCTGCTCTATCAGCCAGAACATCAACCGTACGTCGAGCGATACCTCAAGGCGACCCGGCAGGCGCTCGAAGCCTATGGAGAGTGGTACGGGCCGTATCCCTATTCGCGCATCACCGTGGTGGATCCACCCTCCACGGCGGCCGGCGCGGCCGGGATGGAATATCCCATGTTGATCGCCGCCGGCGTCGGCCTGTTGGGCATCCCGGAGCTTCCGGGCGAGATGGTACGGGAAGCCGAAGTAGTGGTGCTCCACGAGATGGGGCATCAGTGGTTCTATGCCGTCGTCGCCACGAACGAGGCCGAAGAGCCATGGCTCGACGAGGGCATGACGGATTTCTCGTGTGTCGAGGCGGCGAATCGCTACTATGGCGAGCGAGCCTCGCTGCTCAACGCGCCCGGCTTTGGGCTGGGTTATGGTCAGGTGCGTCGGATGGAGTATCTGGCGAACCCGCGGGTGCCCATGTATGGCAAGGCCTGGGATTTTGACGGAATGTTGGATTACGGGGTTGCTGCCTACTCCAAGCCCGTGGTGGTGCTGACCACGCTCAAAAACATTCTGGGCGAAGAGACCTTCCGCCGCGTGATGAAAACGTATTACGAGCGTTATCGCTTCCGGCACCCGCGCACGGAGGATTTTATCGCTGTGGCGCAACAAGTGAGCGGGCGCGATCTCGCCTGGTTCTTTGACCAGACCGTGTTTGGCCGCGGCGTGCTCGATTACGCGGTCGAATCAGTCAAAACGCAGCCCAATGGCGGCCAGTATCAGTCAAAAGTGGTCTTGTCCCGCAAAGGCGAGGTCCAGTCCCCGGTGGATGTGCTCGTCGCGTTTGCCGATGGCTCGGCCCAGCAGCAGGTGTGGGACGGTTGGGCTTTTTCCCAAACGCTCACGTTCGAAACGTCCGTGCCGCTGGCTTACGTGGTGCTTGACCCTGAGCGCAAGTTTGCGATGGAACTCGATGCAGTGAATAACAGTCTCACCCTCCAGCCTCAGGTCGCGCCGCTCGCGCGCTTTGCCAGCCGGTGGCTGTTTTGGATGCAGGCGATTGGGGATTTTGGGTATTAAGGATTGGGGATTAGAGATTGGGTATTGGAGATTGGAGCTTGAAGAGATACAAGTGGTTGCTCTTTGACGCCGACGACACCTTGTTCGATTACGGCAAAGCCGAGGCGGGCGCTTTGCGCCAGACTTTTGAACAGGTCGGCGTCAAGTTTGAGCCAGAGTACCTGCCCACATACCAGCAGATCAACCGGCAGGTCTGGCTCGATTTCGAGCAAGGCAAGATTTCCGCCGAGGCATTGAGAACCCGACGCTTTGAATCGCTGTTCGAGGCGATCGGGGTTTCGGTGGCCCCGGAGCGATTCAGCGCCGCGTACCTGCCAAACCTGGCGATGCAATCTGAATTGACCGAGGGCGCGCTCCAGGTCGTGCAGGCTTTGCATGGCAAGTATCGGCTGGCGATCATCACCAATGGGCTGCGGGACGTTCAGCGCCCGCGCCTGGCGCGTTCGGCCATCCGTGACTATATCGCCGACATCATCATCTCGGAAGAAGTCGGGGCGGCCAAGCCCGAGCGGGCCATCTTTGATGCAGCCTTTCGGCGGATGGGCAACCCGAACAAACACGAGGTGCTGCTGATCGGCGATAACCTGACTTCGGACATTGCGGGCGGCAATGCCTATGGGATTGACACATGTTGGTTCAACCCGGCAGGTCAACCCCGCACCGGGGACATTCCCGTCACATACGAGATCAGACGCCTGACCGATTTATTGGAGATGCTTGCGCCCTTATGAGTCTTTGGAAAGCCTTTCGTGACGGAATCGTCTTAGCGACGCGCCTCCCGGCGTTGCTCGTTGTCATGTTTCTGGCGTCCTCGATCGGCGCGCTCGTGCTGACCCTGCCAGTCTATGCGACGATGCAGACTTGGGTAGGCCACCGCATGATCGCACACGACCTGGCGCGCGATTTCAACGGATGGCTGTTGCTCGAACCACAATTGCGCTATTTTGGCGCGCCGCCCCCGGGGGCCGTTGACCCGGTGGACATGCAAGCCGCTACCCTGTCCTTTGTGATGATCTTGACGGCTT
Source organism: Thermoflexales bacterium (assembly GCA_034434835.1). Classification (GTDB taxonomy): domain Bacteria; phylum Chloroflexota; class Anaerolineae; order Fen-1058; family Fen-1058; genus JBGLNJ01. The sequence goes on from DAOTXX010000088.1 coordinate 25,232, forward strand.
TGGCTGCGTGGCTGACGTCGTCATGGCCCAACATTCTGCTGGGCGGCGGTGTGCTGCTGACTTGCGTCGAAGGTCGCTTTGCATGGCGGCGGTTTCTGTGGGGCGCATGGCACTGGCTTTCGGCTTTCCTGGCATTGACTCTGCTTTTTGTGATCTGCTCGACGCTCGTCGTGACACTGGGCGTGGCCGGTCTGATCGCCCTGGGAGTCGTCCGCGTCAATGCGCTGACACTTGCAGCGCTGGGGCTGGTGGGGTCGGCCTATGTCGTTCTGACGGCGTGGTTCGAGTACGCGCGCGTCATCGCCGTCGCCGAAGGCACACGCAACTTTTTTCGCGCGCTGGGTCGCGCGGCCGCGTTCATCGTGCGTCAGCCGCTGCGCAGCCTGGGGCTGTACCTGCTGATGGCGGCGCTTGGCCTGGCGCTGATTCTGTTGTATGCTCAGGGCGTCGCGCCGGTCATTCCGTTCGAGTGGGGCGCGGCGGCAATTGCGATTCAACAGCTTTTCGTCGCCGCAAGATTGTGGGCGCGGCTGGCGCGCTGGGCAAGTCAAATGTCGCTTTATCATCAAACGAAGGAAGGATGAAATATGCGGGAAGAAACAGGCCGCATAGATCGCACTGACAGCGGCCCGGGACCTGCAAGCTCTGTCCCGTGGGGCTGGCTGACCGCCCTCGGATTGCTGGGCGCGCATCTGGCCCTCCAGATCAGCTTGGGCGCAGCCATCGGAGGCGCATTGGTTTTGTGGATGTGGTTTACCACGCAGAGTCAGGATCAGTTGACGGCATGGGTGACCAACGGCGTGTTGATCGGCGTCACAGGCGCAGCGGGTGGACTGCTTAGCATTGTGTTGATCTATGCCGTCATTACGCGCTTGCGTAAACGACCGTTTCGGGCGACAATTGGGCTGGCGGGTCCGTGGCGCGTATGGCCTGCCGTATTGGGCGCCGTGTTGCTGGGCAGCGTGATGGATGCCTTGACGCTCGCATTGCACAAGCCCCTGGTGCCGACGCTGCTCGCGTCCTGGTTTGTCGGCGCCGCCAGCGCCAGCGCCATGTTTGTGTTTACGGTGATCGTCACGCCGCTGGTCGAAGAGCTGCTCTTTCGCGGCGTGCTGTACCCGGTGATGGCGCGCAGCCTGGGAACTCTGGCCAGTATCTTGATCGTGTCGGGAGTGTTTGCGTTGGCGCACGTGGCAACGTATGGGCTGGATGCTTACCTGCTCGCGCAGACCCTCGTGGCCGGACTTTACCTCACCTGGCTGCGCGCGCGAACGGGGACGCTCCAGGCCAGCATTGCAGCTCATGCGGCGTTCAACCTGTACGCGACGATGGAAGCGATCATGGTGGTGAATTGGCTCCATTGAGGGGGGGCGTCGTCCAACGTGAAACGTCAAGAAGGCACAAGGGCATTCGTCGAAAAACGCCCGGCGGAATGGAAAGGCGAGCGCGCACGTGGTCAGCGAGAAAAAGGTAGCAACCGATTTTGATACAGGCCGCTGCCGTGCATTTCTCCAGGCCAGGCAATTACAGCAGTGGCAGGCCCGCGAGCAACGGCGGCAATCTGCGCTCCAGGCAGCGCGAAGCGCAGTTCGTTCTGTCTTGCCTCGCTTTCCGGGTGTCGGGCGCGCTTTTCTATTCGGCTCAGTGTCGCGCCCCGGCGCCTGGCGTTCATCGTCAGACATTGACATTGCGATTGAAGGCCATTTGAGCGCCGAAGATTATTTTGCTTTATGGCGAGAACTTGAACAAGCCGCCTCGGGATGGGCCATTGATTTGATCGAACTGGATCAAGCTTCGAGATTTGCTGTTCGCGTGCGCGAAAGCGGAGAACTGGTCTATGAACGCACAGATCCGGAACCTGAAAGCAGACATTGCGGCTGATCTAGAGTCTATCGCTGAAATCTATCAGGCGCTTCATCGTAGTGGGAACGACCTGGACAGTGAAGATCAGCGTATCGTCGTGGCTTATTACTTGCACAACCTGTACTGCGCTTTCGAGAGCATCTTTGAACGCATCGCCCAAGTCTTTGGGAACCAAGTCTCAGATGAAACAAGTTGGCACGCTGACTTGCTACGTCGAATGACATTAGACATTGAAGGGTTGCGCCCCCGGCTGCTGAGCGAATTGTCGTACGATTGCTTGGACGAGTTACGCCGTTTCCGCCACCTCTTTCGGAGCGCATACCGGCTTCGCCTGGACCCGGAACGCTTGGCGCTCGTACGCAAGAAGGCTTTGAAATTGGAACAGGTCTATCAGGATGACCTGGATCGTTTCTTGGCCTTCTTGAACGGTTTATTACAAGGCGATAGATAGTTTCCGGTACAAAACCAGCCGGCCGGACTCCCATGCCCGGCGATTCTGAGATCAGCATCGGCGTGGTCCATGGGGCAAGCAGTGCGCAGAGTACAGTCATTGTGGAGGAACCATGAAACCATTCTGGTCATTCCTTTACTCATTTATTGCCGGAATCAGTGACTTTTACTTTTTGTCCTTTGCATTAGGAGCAATTACAGCATTAGGAGGATGTGTTTTCCAAAGTCCAGTTCCACTGTTTCTGCTAATACTCATTTTTGTTGTATCGCTATTGGTGGCTATCCTGTATCATGCTATCTTTGCGAGACGAGTCTCTTGGCTCACTCCCGGGGAACAACTTGTTGGCCGTGTCGTTGAACAAAGCAAAGAATGGAAAAACCCCTACGGGCGTAACAGATGGGCCTTGTTCATAGTAATACTGATAACAATCATGCTCGCCGGTAATGCGTGGGATAGTTTGAGCCTTGGGCTGACATACACGTTCGACGCAATTGCTGCCAGGGTCATTCTACTAACAGCCTTGTACTATGGTCTTGTCCAACTAGGGAGGGGCCAACTTGGAGGTTTGCTCTACGTCGTGGCATTTTTCGCCATTTTGGTTCTAGTCTTTCTGCGCACACTCGCCTTTGATCCCCAGGTACAACAAGTCATGGTGCTAACTTGCATCGTAGCAATCGCTATCCATGCCATTATAGCCACTGCATATCATTTTTTGCGGCGGACAGGAAGTAAGCAAACACTCGAACAGACTGCCGAGATCATAAAAGTTTCCTGATTCGGTGTTCTGTGGTTGTATCAAGCCACCTCTTCGATTCCGCTCAGGGCAAGGCTTTTGTCATTCCGAGGCCGAAGGCCGAGGAATCTCAACTTCCTGGGCCAGAGATTCCTCGCCTGCCTTTGGCAGACTCAGAATGGCGGGTCGGAGCGCGATGGGAAATGAGAAACTCTTGGGGTCAGTAATTGGTAAACGGAGAGCTGCCCGCAACGAGGCTAGCACATGACAACGATCGGCTATCGCGATATTGTTCGCGCTCTGCATAGGCTGGAATTCGATCGCAGCAGCAACGTGATCGCGCACGTGTCGCTTGCGGCAGTGGGAGACGTGCGCGGCGGGGCCGAAACGATCGTGGGCGCGCTCCTGGCGACGTGCGGCACCGTCGTCATGCCCGCGTTCACGCATCAGACGATGGTCTGGCCTCAAGCTGGTCCGCCGGATAACGGCTGCACCTATGGCGATCACGTCGAGGACAATGCGCGCGCGGAAATGTTCAGCCCTGACCTGCCAGTAGACGCCGAACTGGGCGAGGTGGCGGAATGTTTCCGCCGCCACCGGACGGCGGTGCGCAGCCAACATCCAGTGCTTTCGTTTGCGGCAGTGGGTGCACAGGCGCAAGAGATCGTCGCCGCGCAGTCACTCGACGAGCCGCTGGGGCCACTGGACTGGCTCTATGATCGTCACGGGGACGTGCTGCTGATCGGTGTGGACCATCGCGCCAACGTGGCGATTCATCTGGCCGAAAAATTTGCCGGGCGCAAGCAATTTGTCCGATGGGCCGTCAACCACAAGCGCGCGTACCGTCTGCCCAACTTTCCGGGCTGCAGCAAGGGGTTCAATGCGATAGCGGGCAAACTGGCCTGGGTCGCGCATCAAACGAACCTGGGCGCGACCACAGCGCAGCGGATCCCGTTGACCAGCCTGGTGCAGGTAGCCGTGCAGCTGATCCAGGAAGACCCGCATGCCCTCTTGTGCAATGATCAACAGTGCGAATTGTGCAATGCCGTGCGCCGGGCCTAGAGTGCAGACGGAACTGCGCATGGGTGTATAATCCAGACGCAAGGCCGGGGACGATGAGGCGATTGAAATGAAAAAAAACAGAAAGGCACAACTGCTTGGGCGGTACATTGTCGCTGATCCCCAGATTTGTCATGGCAAGCCAACCTTTCGCGGAACACGTATTATGGTCTGGCAGGTGCTAGAAATGCTTGCGGAGGGACTGGCTTGGGAAACGATCATCGAAGAATGTCATCACAGCATTACTCAAGAGGCTATTGCGGAAGCCATCAAATTGTCAGGTGAGGCGTTTCTCAAGCATGCAGACGAGTTTGCTCTGGAGCCAACACCTGCATGAATATCCTCGATGAAAATATTCTTGAAAGCCAACGACAACTGCTTATGAAATGGCGTGTGCCGTTTCGGCAGATCGGTTATGAGGTAGGCAGCAAAGGGATGAACGATGATCAAATCATCCCTTTTCTGCTCACGCTGCCGCGCCCGACTTTTTTCACGCAAGACTGGGACTATTACAAGCAAGGTTTGTGCCATGCCAAGTATTGTTTGGTTGTCGTAGATGTCCGGCGGGTCGAATGTGCTGCTTTTATTCGTCGTGTGCTGCGACATCCTGAATTTGATGCCCAAGCCAAACGCATGGGCCATGTCATTCGCGCGTCACACAGACGCCTGGCCGTGTGGCGTCTCCATGCTGAAAACGAAATGCACTTTCAGTGGACTGACTGAGCAGCGTAATGCGCTCTTGCGCAATGATCTCAAGCGCAAACTGTGCAACGCCGTGCGCCGGGCCTAGAGGGTGGAGAGTATTGGCAGCGAAAGCAGGCCGATCTGTTTTGTGAAACCTAAATCACTTTTCAAGGGAGGGAAAAAAATGACTCGACAGACTGGAATCATCATCACCGTTGTACTGGCGGTCCTCATCGCCTGTCCGTCAGTTTTTTGCTGCTTGTTCGGCGCTCTGACGGCTGCTGGTCAGGGGACCTTTACAGGAATCTCGGATCAAACGAGCCAGATCCCGCCAGCGGTTGGTGTGGGGTTGGTCTGCCTCAGCTTCATCGGCCTGCTTGTGCCAGTGGCCGCGTGGTTCTTTCTGGTCAGGGGCAAGACGGCCTGAGTCATACACGATAGACAATCCGTGAATGTCCTCGTTCTAGGCGCAACGGGGTTCATCGGCGGGCACCTTGCGCGAAGCGCGCTCGCGCAAGGCTGGCACGTTCGAGCGTTGCGCCGTCGCCCGGAGGCGGTCGGCGCGCTCGACGACGTAGCCGATCAGATCGAATGGATCGCGGGCGAGCTGCCATTTCAGACCTTCGCGGTCTCGCCAGACCTCGAAGGTCTGGCCCAGGCGATGCGCGGCTGCCAGGTCGTGTTCCATGCTGCGGCAGCTTATCCGCGCGCCGAGCGCGATATGGCCGGCTGGGTCAGCCAAAGCGTCCGGCAGATGCGCGTGGTGCTGCAGGCCGCCGGCCGGGCGCAGGTCGGGCGGCTGATTTACACCAGCACCTTGACTACCGTGGGCCAATCGGATGACGCTCATCGTCTGGCCGACGAGCGCGATTTTTATGTGCCGGGCACATCGTCCAGCGTATATTACGAAAGCAAGTTTGCGATGGAGATGGAAGCCTTTCGCGCGGCGGCCGAGGGCCTGCCGGTCGTCATCCTCAATCCGACGGCGGTGTTCGGGCCTGGCGACATCAAGCCGACGACGGGCGAGGTGCTGTTGCGAGTCGCCAAGGGACAGGTCCCGGTTTACTTTGACGCCGCCATCAACGCCGTGGATGTCCGCGATGTGGCGAGCGCGCACGTTGCCGCCGCCGAGTGCGGACGCGTGGGCCAGCGCTACCTCCTGGGCGGGCACAACCTCACGCTGCAAGAATTCCTGACGATTGCCGCTCGCGTCGCCGGGGTTCAGCCGCCCCGCTGGCAACTCTCGCGGCGAACCGTAGATGGGTTTATCGCAGCAAGCGACTGGCTGCGTTTGCCTGTGCCCGATCTGATCAAAACGATGCGCTTGTGGCAGCCGCTCAACTCGGAAAAAGCGCGGCGCGAACTCGGTTTGAGTCCACGCCCGTTCGAAGAAACCGCACGCGATACGATCACGTGGTTTCGGGAGCATGGTTACCTCTAGTTTGGCGACATTGCACTGATACCCCAAAGAGTGAAGAGGATGGTATGACCAAACGAGGCGAGCTTTTGGATCGCGTCCTGCGCGGATCGTCTGACGCCAACATTCCATTTGCGGAATTGTGCCAGTTGCTCCGTCGTCTAGGATTTGACGAACGGATCCGCGGAAGCCATCACATTTTCACGAAGGAAAACATTCCAGAGATCTTGAACTTGCAACCTAGAGGAGCAAAAGCAAAACCGTATCAAGTGAAGCAAGTACGTCACGTGATTCTCAAGTACAAACTGGGAGGCGGAGAAAATGATCCGGTATGAACTCATCATCTACTGGAGTGAAGAAGATGACGCCTTTATCGTTGAAGTGCCTGAGCTGCCGGGTTGCATGGCGGATGGCAAGACGTATCAAGAAGCGTTAGCTAATGCCCAAGTCATCATTCAAGAGTGGATTGAGACAGCAAGAGAATTGGGACGGCCGGTTCCGGAACCAAAAGGGCGGTTGGTCTATGCATAGAGGCCTGGGAGAATAACATTGCTGAATACCTGCACGCCTGGAGGCGTCCTTGTCATGTCGGCCATGGCGGCGCACTATAGCGAATTCTGGAAACAACATGAACGCAATTGAACCCGAGACGATCACTCTTGTCGAAGGCCCACCGCCCGAGTTCAGACAAGTGCCAGACCTGTGGCCGCTGTCCATCCTCGAGGCTCCGCAGCTTTCCCTGCCGGCCTATGTCCAGATGCGAACATTCAGCGGCCCCAAGATGTTGGGACGTTGCCAACGCGCCTGGCGCCAAGATCGTCCGGTCAAATTGGACTTTGCCGACGAAACCGGCCTGCGCCGACAAATCAACGTCGTCGCTGCGCGATGGACTGAAGTCGAAGAAGGGCACGTGCTGCATTTATGGGTTCAGCTTCCGGCGCAGCCACCGGAAGAATGACGCGGGTTCAACGACAGGACAAAACGATGGAAACCATCACGGTCATCGGCGCAGGCATCATGGGCGCGGGGATCGCGCAAGTGGCCGCTATACACGGCCACCCCGTCATCCTGTACGACATCGAACTGGCGGCCATCGAGCGAGGGATGCTGCGCATCAAGAGCAGTCTGATGCGCGAGGTGGAAAAAGGCGCGCTTTCCGCCGAGGAGGCCCAAGCCGCACTGGGGCGTGTCCGGCCTGTCGTGGACACGCGGTCGCTGTGCGCCACCGAGTGGGTCATCGAGGCCGCGCCCGAAGACCTGGAAACCAAACGCCTCATCTTTTGTGACCTGGACCATCTGTGCGCCGAAACGGCGATCCTCGCCAGCAACACGTCGTCACTCTCGATCACAGCGCTGGGCGGCGCCACCCGACATCCCGAGCGTGTCGTGGGGATGCACTTTTTCAATCCTGCGCCAGCCATGCCGCTGGTCGAAGTCGTGCGCGGCGACCGCACCGCCGACCAGGTCATCGCCGCGACGATGGACCTGGCCCGACGTTGGGGCAAGACGCCTGTGCAGGTCCAAGACACGCCGGGGTTCATTGTCAACCGCGTGGCATGTCCGTTTTACCTGGAAGCGCTCAAGTTGTTGGGCGAGGGCGTGGCCGATGTCGAGACGATTGACCGTATCGTGCGCGCGGGCGGCTTTGAGCTGGGGCCGTTCGAGTGGTTGGACCAAATCGGCCTGGACGTGAATTTCGCGGTGACGCAGAACATCTATCACGCCTTCTTTGACGACCCGCGCTATCGCCCCCACCCGATTCAAAAGCGGATGGTGGACGCGGGCCTGTTGGGCCGCCAGACCGGGCGAGGATTCTATGACCACACTCCATATCGCGTGCGCCAAGATTTGACCACCGACAACCGTTCATGACAGTGGAGTCACAAGCCTTCACCGCGTCCGGTTGATGAGGTGATCGAGCGCCAGGTATAGCACAAGGATCGCGCCCAGGACAAACAGCAGGAGCATCCACCAGGGCATCGGCACGAACACGACGATCCGTAGCCGTGTGAGGACAAACCACAACACGGCGACGGCGACGATCGCGATCAGCAGATTGGACAGACGTTCCCTCACATTGCGCCTCACGTATCCCATGTCGGCTTTGCGCCAGTCGCTTCTAGCCGATCCTGGTCCACATTATACCGGAAGAGCGGCTGGAGGACATGGCGATCGTTTTCGAGTCCGCGCAGTTCGGTGATCTGTGTGATGCGGCGACCTGCAGGCAGTTTCTCCTGATACACGATCAACCGTAGACCGGATACGATCAGACGGCGGATCTCGGCCAGACCCAGACCCAGATTCGCCATCAGACACATCGCTTCCAGTTTGGTCAGCGCATCCTCCGTGCTGTCGGCGTGCAGGTTCATCAGACCGTCGTGCCCGCGGCTCATGATCTGGATCGCGCGCATCGCCTCCGGCCCCCACACCTCGCCGATCACCAGCCAATCCGGCCTCATGCGTGAGGCCACCTCGATCAAATCCGCAAAGGGGACATTCGCCGGACCATCTGCCTCAAGGTAGAGGCAACGCGGATGCTGCACCTGCATCTCGTGGACCGCCTCGACGACGACGAGTCGCTTGTCCGGCGGGATCAGTTCGGCGATGCGGTTCGCCAGCGTCGTTTTGCCCGAGTTGGCGCCGCCCGCGATGAGCAGGGTCATGTTTGTGCGGACAGCCCTTTGCAGAAACTCGTAAGCTTCTTGGGTGACGCAGCCCCACTTGAGCAGGTTTTCCCACGTGACGGGCTGCGCGCCCCAGGCCAGCATGTGCCGAATGACCAGGCACGGACTGTCGGGCGCGGTCGGCGGGATCACGGCCATCATGCGTGAACCGTCCGGGAAACGCACGTCGGCATACGTTTTATCTGGGCCGAGCCGGATGCCGTCCAGCGCGAGAATGGCATCTATCAAGGCGCGAACATCTTGCTGTGTTTTGAATGGCGAGGGAATATCCAGCAGTTGCCAGTCCGAGTCTGGAGCGCGTCGTTCAACGTATACGTGGTCGGGCGAGTCCACGATGATCTCGGCAACGTCTTGATCCTGGTAAAGCGGAGCTAGCGGCCCCAGCGCGGTTAACAGCTCTTGCTCGTTCATCGTTTCCTCCTGCTTGCCAGATTTGCATCCAGTTTAGCACCCATTGGCAGTGCGCCGCTTCCGCCATTCCCACAGGGGTGAACCTGTGCAAAACCACAGGGGATATGACAAGTATTACGGTCGGCGCTGAATCCAGCCGCGCTGCAGCGCCAAGGTCGCCGCTTCGGTGCGGGAGGACGCGCCGGTTTTGTTAAAGACGCCGTTCATATGGAACTGGATCGTGCGCTCGCTCAGTCCCAGGCGGTAGGCGATCTCTCTATTCGTCAGTCCTTCGGCGGCAAGCGTGAGCACCTCGAACTCGCGGGGCGAGAAGGGATGCTCACTCGGAGGAGGCGTTTGGAGCGTGGCGGCAAGATCGCGCGCTTCGGCCAGGGCCTGGCGCGCCAGTTCGCTCAACACGGCCACAGCGGCATGGGCCGGATAGTTGTTGGGGGGGAGAGCACGCTCGTACACGCGAGCCTGAGCCAGGAGCAGGTCTAGCGTGTCTGTCAACTCGGTGAGTTGAGGGGGCAACGGTGTAGCCTCGGATGTTTTCCCGGCAGTCATAGGTCACGCGCGCGACAGTTGTTGGACGATCGAGCCACAGCCAACATGGTTAGCATGCATTGGTGTAAACTTTAGCCCCGGAGTGCGGCCTTCAGGCCGCGTTTTATGCAGGCTGAAGCCTGCACTCCAACCTCAAGTTGACACGCATGGGTTAGCATGATTCTAGCACAAAAAGACTTGAGCACAATGGCTTTGCGCGTTGACGCGGATTCTGTTATAGTTACCTCCGCTTACCAATATCCACTACCTAATACTCAGTACCCAACACCAAAGGACGAATCGTGAATTGTAAGGTGTTGATCATTGGCCTGGACGGCGCGACGTGGACCAACCTGCGCCCGTGGATCGAGCAGGGCAAGCTGCCTCATCTGGGCAAGCTGGTGGCCGAAGGCGCGTCCGGGCCACTCACGACGACCATCCCGCCGGTCTCGCCTTCGGCGTGGGTGTCGTTTGCCACCGGCTGCAATCCGGGCAAGCACGGCGTGTTTGACTTTGTCTTTCCGCGTCAGAACGCTTACGACATCGGCGTGGTCAATGTGAACATGCGCGCGGCGCCGCCATTCTGGCAAGTGATCGAAGACGCGGGTGGACAAGTAGGGTTGGCGAGCGTACCGATCACTTTTCCGCCGCAGCCGATCCAGGGCTGGACCGTGTGCGGCTTTATCGTGCCGAACGAGCAGGCCGCGTACACTCAGCCGCCAGAGCTGAAACAGCAAATCAAAGAGGCAGGCCTGGTCTGGCCGCTGCACGAATTCGAGGGCCATCGCAGCCGTGACCCGCGCAAGTTCTTGCAGGACATGCGCTCCTTTGATGAATCGCGCACTCGGGTCGTGACCTGGCTGATGAAAACGCGCCCGTGGGATTTGGTCGCGTTTGTTATCAAGACAACCGACACGACCCAGCACGAAGTCTGGCATCTGCTCGACCCACAGCATCCGCGCCACGATCCAGAGATGGCGGCAACAGTGCAAGATGACATCGTCGCTTTTTTTCAGGCGATGGATGCCTGCGTCGGGCAACTGGTCCAAACCGCCGGGCCAGAGACCACCGTCATCGTGATGAGCGATCATGGCGGCGGGCCGTTCGAGAAATTCTTTCACGTCAACAACTGGCTGGCGGCACAGGGCTGGCTCAAGTTCAAGCGCACGCCGCTGGCTCTGATCAAGCGCGCGATGTTTGCGGCCGGCTTTACGCCGATCACCGCGCTCAAGATCGTCAACCGGTTACGATTGGGACGATTCCGCAAGAACGTCAAGCGCGGGCGCGGGCGCGGGTGGCTGGGGCAACTGTTCCTCAGCTTGCGCGACGTGGATTGGACGCGCACGCAGGCGTTTTCCATCGGCAACTTTGGGCAGATTTACCTCAACACCCGAGGCGTTCGACCGCAAGGCATCGTCGAGCCGGGCGCCGAATACGAAGTGGTGCGCGAGCGGATCATCCAGCAGGCGCTCGCCTTGCGCGATCCCGAATCGGGCGACGCCGTCATCCACGCCGCGTACAAGCGCGAAGAGCTTTACCATGGCGCTCGATTGAGCCACGCGCCCGACATTATCTTGCACACCGACCGCGCCAGGTACGTGTCATTCGGTCATGCCGATTTCGGCAGCAATAAGCTGATCGAGCCTTCCATCGGACAGACCGGACATCACACGATGGATGGGATCGTCATCTTGCGTGGGGCCAGGATTCCGGCCGGGACGCGCCTCGAAGGCGCGAACATCGTAGATATTGCGCCGACGGTGCTGGCGCTCATGGGCTTGCCGGTGCCAGAGACGATGGACGGCAAGGTTTTGTTTGGGATGGAAACACGAAGCGCTGGAACACGTGAACGAGACCGCCGGGAAGTCGAGAGCGAGAATCCCTACTCCGAAGAAGACGAAGAGCAGGTGATGGAGCGCCTGCGTGAACTCGGATACGTTGCGTGATTATAGACGTTCAGAAAAAATTGATGGATACCATCGCTCTCTCCATTATCCTTCCCATCTATAACGAAGCTGGCGCGTTGCCCGGCCTGCGTACCGAACTGACCGCGGTGCTTTCGTCGCTGGGCCAAAGCTACGAGATCATCGCCGTGGATGACGGCTCGTGCGACGACAGCCTGGCTGTCCTCAAGCAATGGGCGCAGGCCGATCCCCATTTGACTGTCATCTCGCTGCGGCGCAACTTTGGGCAGACGGCAGCGTTTGCGGCAGGTTTTGATCACGCATGCGGTGAGGTGGTGATCACACTGGACGCCGACGGGCAAAACGATCCGGCCGACATCCCCCGGCTGCTAGCCCGGCTCGACGAAGGTTACGACATCGTCTCTGGCTGGCGACAGAACCGCCAGGAGCCGTTCTTCCTGCGGCGGTTGCCGTCCATCGTTGCCAACTGGCTCATCTCGCGCACAACCGACATCAAATTGCATGACTATGGCTGTTCGCTCAAGGCGTACCGGCGTGAGGTGATCAAGAATGTGCATCTCTATGGCGAACTGCACCGCTTTATCCCCGCGCTGGCTTCGTGGATGGGTGTTCGGGTCGCCGAAATACCGGTGAATGACCGCAAGCGCGTGTACGGCAAGAGCAAAGTCGGCCTTGATCGAACCGTGCGCGTCATGCTCGACCTGCTGACGGTTGCCTTTTTGTTGAGCTATAGCGCGCGCCCGATGCAGTTGTTCGGCGGGCTGGGATTGGTCTCCGTCGGGATCGGCACGCTGGTGGGGTTGTACCTGACCATTCTCAAGTTGTTTTATGGCGTCAGCTTATCGAACCGCCCGCTACTGTGGTTAGCGGTGTTGCTCATCGTCATCGGTGTGCAATTCATCTCGATGGGGCTGATGGCGGAACTCATCAGCCGAACGTACCACGAGACCCAGAACAAGCCGATCTATGCGGTGCGCGAGATCGTCCGACGCGGTGCAGGGCGGTGAAACCTGCCTGGCGCGCCTAGTCCAGATTTGATCACGCCTTCAGAGCGCCACTACCTCAGAAGCTCATTTAGCAGTATAATGACAGGGGTAGAGTGATCTCACCTGTGCCATGCATCTCTGTCTGTTGGGCAACATTCCCTTGTTCTCCATCATACCGTTTGATATTGCGATAGGGAACGCACCGTGCAGTATAACTTTGAATGGGACCCATCGAAAGCGAAAGAGAATCTCCACAAACATAAGGTCAGTTTTGAGCGTGCTTCCCAAGTCTTTCTTGACCCATACATGCTATCTATTGAAGATGAGGAACATAGTGAAGCAGAAGACCGCTGGATAACTCTGGGAATGGACAAAAATGGATTACTTCTCGTTGTCCACCACACTTTTCGCCAAGTTGACCCGGACAACTGCAACATTCGGATAATCTCTGCCCGAAAACCCACAAAGAGAGAAGCAAAGCAATATCATACGAGGTTATGAGCATGAAAAAGGAATACGATTTCTCCCAGGGGGTGCGCGGCAAGTTCTATCGTCCCAATGTTCGACTCAACCTTCCGGTTTACCTGGACGATGACATTGCTGAATTCATCCAGAGATATGCAAAGCGGAAAAAAGTTGATGTGCAAACAGTCGTGAACGAGATCTTGCGCAGCAACAAGGAAATGCTTCAGGCGCTCCGATAGGACTGCAAGAGCGGAGAATACCCACACACCGACCACGCCCTATATACATGGCGTTTGGACGCAGACTGTGGCCTCATTTCGCGTGGCAGCATGCTACAGTATTGACCGACCGTTGATGACAGGCGATGCCATGGGAGAAACCCATGCCGGAATCGTATAACAAAATTGCAGAAGGCATCGTCAAGGGCACCGTCCCGATGGTAGCCAGCTTTGTCGAGCGCTACGTCTCGGACGACGAACCGGGCTTTTTCGCTGGCGAGCGGGAGCATATCGAAGGCGACATCCGCGTTCACGTGACGATCTTTGGGCACCTCGAGCAGGCCGACTCAATGCACCTGGGCGTGGTGGACTTGCAGCAATTGCCCGAAGGGCGCGTGTGGATGGTCGTCGGCGTGCTGCCCACCGTGACGGACGGCGAAGCCTGGCTGAACGATGTGTACTCGGCGATGGTGCGCCGGATGGCGGCGCGGCTGGTGCAGTTTGGCTTTATTGATGCGCCCAACCGCCCGCGGCTCAAACCCGGCTCGCCGCTGACGCTGACCCAGGTCGCTCAGGCGCTCAAGCCGGCCCGGCCCGCGCCCACACCCTCTCCTGCTCCACCTCCAGCGCCAGCGCCGGCCGCCGAGCAACCCAAACCAGCCCCAGCCGCTGCGCCGGCTGAACCCGTTCGACCGGAAAAACCCGCTGCCGCGCCAAGTGTCAGTCAAGCCGCGCCACCTGCGCCGGCCCCCCAGCCCGCTTTTGTTCAACCCGCGCCGTCACCGGCAGTGCTCTCGGCCTCCCAAGTCACTTCGCCCCCACCGAGCCTGCTGGGCCAGTTCCCCACCCAACAGCTCGACCTGGTGCTCACGATCGTCATGGTGTTCATTTGGGCGCTGGCGTGCGGAGTGTTATTTTACCTGCTGACGCTGTTACTCAAGTGAGCCAGGCATTGGTCGCTGTGTCCCAACCGATATGAACCGACTGCTCGTCTTCGGCCTCGACGGCGCCGCTCCGGACCTGATCCACCTGTGGGCCGCGCAAGGCCATCTCCCCACGCTCGCCAAACTGATCGCCGAAGGAACGCACGGTCAACTGGAAAGCACGCTCCCGCCAGTCACGTCGCCTGCGTGGCCGTCGTTCATGACCGGCAAGAACCCCGGGCGCCACGGCGTGTTCGATTTCATCCGCCCGCGCGCCGGCAAGTTCGACATGGTCAACGCCAGCCAGATTGACGGGCGCATGATCTGGGAATATCTATCCGATGCCGGCCTGACGTGCGGCGTGCTCAACGTGCCGATCACGTACCCGCCGCGCCCGATCAAGGGCTACCTGGTGCCGGGCCTGCTCAGCCCCGATCAGGGCAAGACGACCTGGCCGCCGGATCTCCTCGAGCCGTATGAGGCGGAGCTTGGCCCGTATCGCCTGACGCCGCGCGTCCAGTACAAGGCCGGCAACGAAGACGAATTCATCGCCGACATCTACGATTTGATCGAGACGCAGGCGCGATACGCGCTCCAGTTGATGCGCGATCATCCCACCGACTTGACCATGGCGCATTTCCTGGCGACCGACATCAGTCAACACGCGCTCTGGAAGCACCAGGACCCGACTCACCCGATGCACGATCCGGCGCTTGCGACACGATACGGTCACGCCATCCGCGAGATTTACGCGCGGCTCGACGCCGTCATCGGCCAGATGATGGAACTTGCGCCGGACGCCACGGTGATCGTGATGAGCGATCACGGCTTTGGGCCGCTGCACCGCATCGTCAATCTCAACATACTGTTCCTGGAGGCGGGCCTGCTCGCGCTCAAGCAAACGCCGTGGGTTCGGTTGCGCGCCTGGGCGTTCAAGCGTGGATTCACCCCGGCTTCCGTGTGGAAGCTCATCGAGCGGCTGGGCTTGCAAAACATCGTCTGGCGCGTGAGCAAAAAGGCGCGCAATGAGGTCGTGAATCGCTTTCTCGGTTTTGAGGATGTGGATTGGTCACGCACGCTGGCGTATTCGATGGGGCACGTCGGGCAGGTGTACGTCAACCTCAAAGGTCGCGAGCCGCAGGGCATCGTCGAGCCGGACGATTACGTGGCAGTGCGCCAGCGCGTGATCGAGGTGATCCAAAGCCTGAGCGACCGCGAGGGTTCGCCTCTCCAGGTGGATCGCATCATCCCCCGTGAACAAGCCGCCTCTGGGCCTTATCTTGACCGCGCGCCGGATTTGCACATCATGCTCGACGGCTACCGCACGATCGCGTTCCCACTGTTTGCGACGGACGGCAAAATCGTCACACGGCAGATTCGCGGCGATTCGGGCTGTCATCGCCTGCATGGTGTGTTCATTGCGCGTGGGCCAGGCATCGCCCGCGGCGAGATCGCCGGCGCGCGCATCATTGATCTCGCGCCAACGATTCTGCACTTGATGAATGCCCCTGTGCCGGACGACATGGACGGGCACGTGCTGACCGAGGCGCTCGTCGCGCCAGCGCCGATCAAAACGCAGACCGCTGTGCCGTCCTCTCAAGCGCAAGAAGACTTGACCGTCGAGGAAGCTGCCGAGGTGGAGGAGAGATTGCGGGCGTTGGGTTACCTCGGTTAGCGAATCTCAAATCTCCAACTGATAAATCCGATACCGCTTGTACACCTCCGCCCCGATCACCTTGGCCAGCTTGTTCGTCTGCGGATTGTCCTCGCCCGTGAGCGAAAGATCGGCAAAAGTGAATCCCTTTTTGACCATCTGCCGCGCCAGCTCGCCGTACATCAGCGCATCCAGCCCGCGTCCCCAATAATCTGGGTCGAGCGCAATGATCTTGATGCTCATGCCCTTGATGTGTCGGCGATCCCACAGAAAGCGAAGGTAATCCCACGGGCGGCGCAGACCGTTGGCGTGATGCAGCGCCTCGTTGATGTTGGGCAGCCCCAGTGCAAAGCCGACCGTCCGGTCGTCCACGTCCACGAACAAGACCAGGTCCGGGTCGAGCACCGGGCGCAGCAACTCGACCTGGCGGTGGAACTCGTCCGCATCGAGCGGGACGAAATCGGCCAGCACCGACAGCGCGCGGTTATACACCTGCCGCGCGCGTTCGACCTCGCTATCCCAATCAGCGAAATTTGCCGGGCGGACTTGGGCTCGCGTCCGCTGACGCACCAGCTCGATCACGCGGCCCAGCTTGGGCGGCAGGTTGCTCAGGTCGGGTTTCAGTCCATCGGCGGAAACGCCATAGCAAAATTCGTCCGGCCCCCATTTCTTGAAGCCATAGCGCTCGACGAACCCGGGGTACCACGGCGGATTGTGCGCCGTCATGATGATGGGGATGCGGTCACGGCCCTCGACGAGGAACCCCTGCTCATCGTTTTGCGTGGGATTGTATGGCCCGCGCAATCGAACCTGTCCTTTTGAGCGCGCCCACTCGACGACGGCATCGAGCATCGCACGAGCCACGTCGTAATCGTTGACGCACTCAAAGAACCCGAACGCCGCAAACGGATCGGGGATGACGTTCTTGAGGTTGTAATCCACCGCGCCCGCGATCGTCCCGACGATGCGGCCATCGCGCCGGGCGACGAACGCTTGCAACTCGCCGTGCTTGAGCATCGGATTGCGGGCCGGGTCGAGCCGGGCCACGCGATCTTCAAACACCGGCGGCACCCACAGCGGGTCGTCCTGGTAGATTTCCCACATGAACGCGACAAACTCGCGCAGTTCCCGGAGCGTGTGAACCGGTTGGATGGAGAGGTCAGATGTTGGCATGGGAATTCCTTGTGGCCGCAGACGACAGACCACTGGCCACCGATGAGCTTCTGCAGACAGCGGCCAGTGGTCGGCGTTCGGCGTTCAGACGAGAAACGCGCCTGGGTTGAACAGTCCGCGCGGGTCCCATCGCGCCTTGATCCCGCGCATCAGGTCCAGCCCTTCCGGCGAGTATCCCCAACGCTCCACCTGATTCGGCCCGCTGAGGACGATGGCATAGCCACCGGCGGCTCGCGCAGCCTGACGCACAGCCTGGAGGTTCGGCGTGCGGACGTACACCAAACCGGTGGCGAACTCGGCCATGAACGGCGCATCACCGAGCGTCCGCGCAAGGTTCTGGAGGACGGTGCCCAAGTCTTTGGGTGCGACGCCCATGCGCAAGGTCGTCTCGGCAGGCGGGACCGCGCGCAGCCACTCGCCCCACACCTGGCTGCCGGAAGGCGCATCCAGCGGCGTCACATCGCCAATACCTTCCGTTTGCAAGATCGCCTGCACCTGCTCGATCTCGGATGCGACATCTTCGGGCACGCCCTCGGCGGTGTAAACGATCGAAAAAGGCGCGGTCGCGCCGGGCACCGGACAACCCTTGCACAAGAGCAAAGCCGAAGACACCAGGCACACCTTGAGCAGGCGCGCGCCCAACGCCAGGCCACGCGCAAGAGCTTGCCCTGAGCCGGGCAAAGGGTCATCCACCGGGATGAACAGGCTGGTCCGCGCGCGCGGGAACGGCATGATCCTGAGCGTCACATCTGTGATCAATCCCAGCGTCCCGTGCGAGCCGATGAACAACTTGGCGAGATCGTAACCCGCCACGTTCTTGACGACCGGCCGGCCGGCGCGGATGAGGCGACCATCAGGCAGAACGGCCGTCACAGCCAGGATCAGATCGCGGATCGCGCCATACCTCATGCGTAAAGGCGCATTGAAATTCGTCGCAACGATGCCGCCGAGCGTAGCTTCGGCCCACGGCGAAGCGAGCGGCACCCACATCTTGTCGCGCGCCAACTCTTGCTGCAATTCGGCCAACGTCGTGCCTGCGCCGACCGTCACATAGAGATCGTTGAGCGAATACGCCTGGAGGCCGCGCAAGTGCGCGGTCGAGATCGTCACCTCGGCCGGCCCCAGCAGTGACGACTTGGTTCCGCCGCCGCGGATGCGGAGGCCGGGCGCCTGAGCTGCCAACGCCCACTCGCCCAACATCTCCGACGCCTCTTGGGGCGATTTCGGATTTCTGATTTCGAATTTCGGCACACCGCTTGCCGACTTGCTGATTTGCTGATTTGGGGAGGGAAGTATCTTGCCCGGATTCATCACCCCCTTGGGATCAAACACTTGCTTGATCTCCCACATCGCGCGCAGCTCGTCGTCGTTGAACATCAGCTTCATGTACGGGATTTTCTCGCTGCCCACGCCGTGCTCGCCCGTGATCGTCCCGCCCAGGTCCACGCACAGCTTCATCACCTCCGGCCCGGCCAGGTGGATGCGTCGCACCATATCCTCGTCGCGCGGGTCGAACAGGATGAGCGGATGCAGGTTGCCATCGCCCGCGTGAAAGACATAGCCCACGCGCAAATTGTGCCGGGCGCAGATCTGGTTGACCCCGGCCAGTGCGGCTGCCAGCCTGGAACGCGGCACGGTGCCGTCCACGATCAGATACGCCGGGCTGATCTGTGCAATCGCCCCGAACGCGCTCTTGCGCGCAAACCAGATCTGATCGCGCTCGGCGGCAGTCTGGGCCAATCGCAGCTCGCGCGCCTGGCGCTCGCGCATCACTTCCATGACTTCGGACATCTGGGGTTCGACGCTCTCCGGATAGCCGTCCGATTCGATGATGAGCAATGCTTCAGCATCGGTGGGCAGGCCGGCATGGGCATAGTTTTCGACGATGCCGATCATGTTGCGATCCATCATCTCCAACGTCGCCGGGACCAGCCCCCGCGCAATGACCGCCGAGACCGCTTCGCCGGCTTCCTCCACCGAGTTGAAAATCGCCATGAGCGTCTTGACGCCGGGGATGTTGCGGATGAGCCGCAGAGACGCCTCGGTGATGACTCCGAGCGTGCCCTCAGAGCCGACCAGCAGTCCGGTCAGATCGTATTCGGGATAGTCAAAGGCTCGACCGCCGGTGTGGATCACGCGGCCATCGGCCAACACGACCGTCAGGCCGAGCACATAGTTGGTGGTAACGCCGTATTTGAAGCAATGCGGGCCGCCAGCATTTTCGCCTAGATTGCCGCCCAGCGTGCAGGAACGACCGCTCGCGGGATCGGGCGGATAGTACAGCCCTTTGGTCTTGACGAACCCGTCGAGCACCTCGTGGACGATGCCGGGCTGGACGATGACCGAGCGGCCGACCTCGTCCAACTCAAGCACCTGCTTCATCCGGGCGAACGAAATGGTCACGCCGCCGGCAACAGCCACCGATCCGCCCGAAAGTCCTGTGCCCGCGCCGCGCGCGACGATCGGCACGTGGTGCTGGGCCGCCCATTGGACCAGCTTGACGACCTCCTCCGTGCTGCCAGGCAGCGCCACGCCTTGCGGGTTGCCCAGGCCCAGACTGCCATCCCCCTCGTACGTCAACAGCTCGACCGGGTTGGTGACCAGCCTATCACGGGGCAATATCGCTTCCAGGCTCCGCCATTCATCTCGCGTCATCGTTTTCATGATCTTTTCTCCCCACCCCCACCCCAGCTCTCCCCCTGCAAAGCGGGGGGAGTTAGGGTCACAGATCCCCTCCGAGCTTGGGGACCATCGCAGGCTGGCCGGCCCTGCATCGCATGACGAGCTTGGTGATCTCGGCGGCGACCGAAGACGCCAGGAACAACGGGGTCATCACCAGCCAGTCTTCCAACGTCAGAGGAAGCGTAGCAAAAAACGGCTGTAAGAACGGCACATAGATCACCGCCAGCAGCAACAAAAAGGAACTGCCCACCGCATATTGCATCCACTTGTTGCTGAAAATGCCGATCTTCCACACCGGGTATCGCTCCGAGCGCGCGGTGTACGCTCGGAGTAACTCGGAAATGATCAGTGTGGCAAAGGCGACCGTCTGCGCATCCTCCAGCTTATCTGGGTAACGATTCAGGCCGTACACAAACGCCGTCAGCACGGCCGCGGTCATCACCACGGCCTGCACCAAGACTCCGATGAGCATCTCTTTATTGATGACCGGCTCGGTCGTCGGGCGCGGCGGGCGCTTCATAATGTCCGGGTCGCCCTTCTCCAACCCTAACGCGAGCGCGGGCGCACCATCGGTGACCAGGTTCAGCCACAACAACTGAATAGGACGGAGCGGGATCGGCAGGCCCGCCAGCATTGAGAGGAAAATGATCAGGATCTCGCCGACGTTGCATGAGACAAGATAGAACACAAACTTGCGGATGTTCGAGTAGATGATGCGCCCCTCTTCGATGGCCGAGACGATGCTGGCGTAATTGTCGTCGGTCAGCACCATGTCCGCCGTCTCTTTCGAAACATCCGTGCCGGTGATGCCCATGGCGATGCCGATGTTGGCGCGCTTGAGCGCGGGCGCGTCGTTCACGCCATCGCCCGTCATTGCCACCACGTGCCCGCGCTCTTTGAAAGCATCCACGATCTTGGTCTTGTGCGCAGGCGAAACACGCGCATAAGCGTCCACCTGCTCGACGATCTCGGCCAGTTGCTGCTCGGTCATGTCATCCAGCTCGGCGCCGGTCAGTACCTTGCCGCCGGGCGTGAGCAGCCCGATCTCTTGAGCGATCGCTTCGGCGGTGTCTTTGTAATCGCCGGTGACCATGACGCTCTTGAGACCCGCGCCTTTCGCCACACCGACGGCGACCTTGACCTCGGGCCGCGCCGGGTCAATCATGCCCATCAGGCCCAGGAACGTAAGGTTCTTTTCGACCGCGTCGGGCGTCGGTTCCTCGGGCACGCGAACCAGTGGACGCAAAGCCACACCCAACACGCGCAATGCCTGCCGGGCCATGTCCTGGTTCGCGTTCATGATCTGGCGCCGTATATCGTCCGTCAACGGCTGCGCCCGGCCGTCGAGCATGACGCTGTCGCAATACTCGAGCACAATGTCGGGTGCGCCCTTGACAAAGGCAAGGACTGGAGCCGGGCCACCCTCCACCGGCCATTCACCGCTGACGCGATGGATCGTCGTCATTCGCTTGCGGTCCGAGTCGAAGGGGATCTCGGCCACGCGCGGCAAGGCTCGTTCCACCTCGCCACGCCACAGGCCTGCTTTGGCGGCCGCCACCACCAGCGCGCCTTCCGTCGGGTCACCCACCATGCGCCAGGTGCGTTCCCCGGCTTGCTCGCCGCTTTGCTCCAGGCGGGCGTCGTTGCACAACAATCCAGCGCGCAGCAGCATCGCCACAGTCGGATCGTTCGCCGCGCCAAAAGGCTGGCCGTCCCGGAAGAATTGACCGTTGGGATGGTAGCCTTCGCCCGTCACCTGAAAGACCTGGCCGCCCGCCCAGCCGCGCACGACCGTCATCTGGTTCTGGGTCAATGTGCCGGTCTTGTCCGAGCAGATGACAGTGGCGCAGCCCAGCGTTTCGACGGCCGGCAGCTTGCGGATGAGCGCGTGACGGTGGACCATGCGCTGCATGCCCAGGGCCAGGCAGATCGTCACGACAGCCGGGAGACCTTCGGGCACGGCCGCAATCGCCAGACTCACGGCGGTCATGAACAGCTCGACGATGTCTTTGACCTCGGCGTTCCAATACGCTAGCAAACCCTGAGTAAAGATCATGCCCGGGTGCGTGTCGCGGAGGATGCCATAGACAAAGACCAGACCGCAGATAGCCAGCGACACCACGCCGAGCGTCTTGCCCAGGTCTTCCAGCTTTTGCTGCAGCGGCGTCGGCTCTTCTTCATACGACTGAAGCATCTCGGCGATCATGCCGATCTGGGTGCGCATGCCTGTATCCGTCACCAGGCCTTTGCCGCGCCCATAGGTCACGAGCGTGCTCATGAAGGCCGAGTTCTTGCGATCGCCAATCGGGATTTGCTTGTCCAGCACGACCCGCGCATCCTTGTTGACCGGCACCGATTCGCCTGTGAGCGAGGCCTCTTCGATCTTCAAGTTGACGCTTTCGATCAGGCGCATGTCGGCCGGGACGTAATTGCCGGCCTCCAGAAGCACAATGTCGCCCGGCACCAGTTCACGGGCAGGGACGGTCGTCTCGACGCCATCACGGATCACGCGCGCGTTGGGCGAAGCCATCTTTTGGAGCGCGGCGAGCGCCTGCTCGGCCTTCGATTCCTGAATCACGCCCAAGACGGCGTTGAGCAGGACGATTGCCATGATCGCCAGCGCGTCCACCGTTTCGCCCAGCAAGAGTGAAACGACCGCCGCAACGATCAGAAGGCGCACCAGAAAATCTTGAAACTGCGCCCACAACATTTGCCAAAAGCCCGGCCGTGGACGCTCCTTGAGTTCGTTGTATCCATACCGCTCCAGCCTCGACCGGGCTTCTGCGTTGGTCAAGCCTTTCTGCAAATGAGTTGCCAGTTGACCGACAATGCTTTCAATCGGACTGGCATGGACGGGTTGTACACTCATAAATACTCCACTGACATCAGGATGTAGACACACGACGTATCACTTCTGACGTTCCTCCTGCATGGCCTGATACGACAGGTCCAACACCTCAACCACGTGCATGACCCTGGCCTGGAGGCCCGCGCGCCGGACGCCCGCGACGAGCTGCATGTGACACCCGGTGTTGCTGGTCACGATCAGCTCGGCTCCGGTGGCGGCAATATCGGCCATCTTGGTATCCAAGATTTCGTCGGCGACCTCGGAATGGACAATGTTGTATACGCCTGCGCTGCCGCAGCACCGATCCGGCAGCTTGAGTTCGACCAGCTCCAGACCGGGAATCTTTTTGAGCAGCTCGCGCGGCGGCTTGATCACCTTTTGCGCGTGGCGCAGGTGACACGAGTCGGAATAGGTCGCCTTGACCTTGACCTCGCCGGTCGGCGGCACGTTCAGGTGCTCGACCAAGAACTCGCTGATGTCTTGGACCTTGGCGCCGAATCGCCTGGCCCGCTCCTGCTCAACCGGGTCGTCATGGAACAACTCGATGTATTCGGTCTTGAGCGTCGCACCGCAGCCGCCCGCGTTGTTGATGATCACGTCATACTTTTCAAAGGCGTCCATATTCTTGCGCGCCAGTTCTTTAGCCAGGCGCTCTTCGCCCATGTGTAATTGAGCCGCGCCGCAACAGGTCTGCCCTCGGGGAAAGTGGACCTCGTAGCCGTTGCGCTGCAAGACCCGGATCGTCGCTGCGTTGGCCGGGGCCAGGAACGCTTCCTGGATGCAGCCAATGAAAAAGGCAACTGTCCCGCGTTTTTCGCCCAGGGCAGGTGCAGGCCGGGAATAATCGCGGTAGCTGGGCACGATGGGGGGCAGGATCGCTTCCATCGCCCGCAATGGACGCGGCAACAAGTTCAAACGGCGAACCAACCCCTGCAGGCCGATCTTTTCGTACACCCACATCAGCCGCGCCATGAGCTTGAGTCGCCCCAGGTGCGGCATCATCTGCTGAAAGCCCACCCAGCGCACGAACCGCTCGACCGCGCCGGGCGTGCGGTGTCGCTCGATGGTGAACTTGGTCGTCTCGATGAGCGCGCCGTACTTGACGCCGGACGGGCAAGCAGTCTGGCAGGCTAGACATGACAAACACAAATTCATGTGCAGGGTGAAGCTGTCGTTAAAATCCTGCAAGGTGATGCGGCCTTCGGAAGCCGCGCGCATCAACGCGATGCGCCCACGCGGCGCATCCATCTCCGTGCCGAACACATTGTAGGTGGGGCACGCTTGCAGGCATAGCCCGCAATGAATGCATTGGTTGACCAGCGTCTTGAAAGTGGGGCCGCCTAGCTCCGAATGAACAGGTTCTCCCATGCGGTATTCTCCTTGTCATACCAACAGGGTGCGTCAGGTGTAAAACGTGAAACGTAGATCGTCGGGATCACGTTCTACGTTTCACGTCTTTGTATCGAGTGCCCAAACGTGCAATGCCTTTGGCCCGTGAACGCCGATCGTCACGGTCAGCTCGATATCGGTGGTGCGGCTGGGGCCGGTAATGCAGACCAAGTATCCATCATTTTTGAATTTTTGAAAAGCCTGATGCAAGTCGGGATGCAACGCTAAAGAGCGCACAATTGCCAGGTGGATGCGCGGCAGAAGCGAGACCAGGCGCGGTTTTTCCGGCGACGAGCGCAGCAGGAGCGTGCCCGTCTCTGGCAAAGCCGCATCCACACCGGTCACACCCAGATCACATTCGGCCAGTTGGCGGGGATCGGCTTGCGGCGAGACCAACTCGACGCCGCATCGCTCAAGCGACTCGGCCACGCCCAATAACTGAAAATCTTGCGTCTCCCACAGCGTAGCTTTTTCGATGCCCTCGGCCTCGACCAGTGCCTCCAATGCGGCCTTGACTTGCTGGCTCTTGATCCGCCGCGTCCCGCCGCCCAGCTTGCTGATCTCGCTCAACAATAACTCAATCTCCGAGTTGACATCGCCGGGGACGCGAGGCCCCACTCGCGCCGATGGGGGGATCGGCGGAACGGGCGCGCCGATGCGGCGTAATAACGCCATGCGGACATTCCCCAAGATTTCTTCGCGGGCGGGATTCATGGATGTCCTCATGTTCATCCCTCTCCACACCCCCCGCGCTTCGCGCGCCCCCTCTCCTCTCCCAAATTTGGGAGAGGAGAGAGGGACAGGGGGAGAGGCGAGGGATCACTTGCGTTTCCGTCCCAACAACCACACCACGAGCGCCAACGCACCCACTACCAGCGCGCCCAAACCGATCTTGCATTGCGAATTTCGGCGGTGGCTCTGGGGCATCCGACGGCGCCACCAACCGCGGAACCCGACGCTGAAGGCAGGGAAGGGACGCGCCATCGTCCACCGCTGGAGTGGCGGCGGCAGATCGGGCAACCAGTCATCGCGCTGCCAAGGTGTCTGGACGAACTGGAGCATCTGGCTGCCCAATTCATACAGCCAAGGCAATCCAAAAGCCAGCGACCCGGCCATGGCGCCTGCTCGCACCACAGGCGAAACAACCGGCCCGCCAAAGTGATCGCCTTCGACGACGCGATGGCGCAGGTGCAGCAGGATCTCGGTGATCGGAATTTTGACCGGGCAGATGTCGTTGCATGCGCCGCACAACGACGAGGCGAACGGCAGATCGCCCGCCACCTTGACGCCCAGCAATTGCGTGGTGAGCATTGCGCCGACTGGCCCGGAATAGGCCCAGCCGTAAGCGTGCCCGCCCACGTGGTTATAGACCGGGCAGACGTTGAGGCACGCACCGCAGCGGATGCACAGCAGCGTCTGGCGCGCTTTTTCGTCGCGCAAGATTTCGGTGCGGCCATTATCGAGCAGAACCAGATGGAATTCGGCGGGGCCGTTTTCGCCCTCGGTGCGACGCGGCCCGGCGATGAACGACATATAGGCCGACATCTTTTGGCCCGTCGCGTTGCGCGCCAGCAGCTTGAGCAGCACCGTCAGCGCTTCCCAGTCGGGCACGACTTTGTCAATGCCCACGAGGGCAACGTGCAGCGGCGGGAGCGTAGTGCACATGCGCCCGTTGCCTTCGTTCGTCACCATGATCAGTGTGCCTGTCTCGGCCACCAAAAAGTTGGCGCCCGAAATGCCCATGTCTGCCGCGAGGAATTCCTGGCGCAGGTGCGCGCGCGCAATGCCCGCCAGCGTGATCGGATCGGGCGGCGCGTCCACGCCGAGCTTGGCGCGAAACAGGTCGGCGATGCCTTCTTTGGTGAGGTGAACCGCCGGGACAATGATGTGCGAAGGCCCCACTCCTGCCAGTTGGATAATAAACTCGCCCAGGTCGGTTTCCAGCACCGAGATGCCCGCATCTTGCAGCGCGTGGTTGAGGCCGATCTCTTCCGTCGCCATGCTCTTGACCTTGACCGCGCGCCTGACGCCGTGCTGTTGGGCGATCTCGATCACGATGCGTCTGGCCTCTTCTGCGTCGCGCGCCCAGTGGACGTGGCCTCCGGCTTTCGTCACTTGCTCTTCGACCCGCTCCAGATAATAGTCCAGGTGCGTGAGCGTGTGCAGGCGCAGCTCGTGACCGGCCTGGCGAAGCTGCTCCCATTTGTCCTTGCCGATAATATCCACCACCGTCTGCCGCGCGCTCAGGAATTTGGTCGTCGCCTGTTGCACGGAAGGCGGCATGTGCGCGGGGACATGCTGAACGTTGGAACGAAAGTCAATGTGTGTGGGGATCTGGCTCATCGCTCGCCTCCCGCCGCCAGCACTTTTATCAAGTGCATCGCCCGCACGCGCGAGCCGACTCTGCTCAGCCCGCCGGCAATGTTCATCAGGCAGCCCGGCTCGCCCACAACCACGACCTCTGCGCCGCTGGCCTCGATGTGGCGCACTTTGGCTGCCATCATCTCGCGCGAGACCTCGGGATAGACGACGCTAAAGATGCCGCCAAAGCCGCAACACGTCTCCTCCGCTGCGAGGGGGATCAGCTCCAGCCCTCGAACGGCTTGCAGCAGTTGCTTGGGTTCCTCGCGCAGACCCAGCCCGCGCAAGATGTGGCACGAGGCATGGAATGTCACTTTGTGCGGAAAGCTTGCGCCCACGTCTGTCACGTGGAGCACGCGCGTGAGAAACTCGGTGAACTCGAAGGTGCGGGCAGCGGTCTCGACGGCCTGCGTGTGCTCGCGTGCGCCTTCTGGGAATAGCTCCGGGTAGCGATGCCGGACAAACTCGGCGCACGAGCCGGAAGGCGCGACGATATAGCCATCGGTTGGGGCAAAGACCCGCAGCCAGTTGCGCGCGGGTGTGAGTGTCTGGCTCTGCAAGCCGCTGTTGTAGAACGGCTGGCCACAGCATGTTTGCCCCTCGGGCATCTCGCACTGCACGCCCAGCCGTTCCAGCACGGTCACCATGTCCTTGAGCACGGGCGAAAAAAAGTTTTCGCCCAGGCAGGTGATAAACAACTGCGCTTTGATCATCACCATTTACCTCTGATCGTCCGCCGTCGTCCTCAACGGCCTGTCCGCACGCAGAAATCGCAGGGGAAAGATTAACTTGCGAGGACGCGCCAACAGATTCGCGGTGATGTGTTTCCCTAACCGTGTGAGGTTGCCTGTCAGTACGGCGTCAATCAATCGAGGGCGCAGACAGAGACCCCCGGCCGGTATGGGCCAGGGGTCTTGGTCTCGCAATCATGCGAACAACTGGGTTGCCATCCGTTTGAGCATCGGCACGCCGCGGATCTCGGTCTCGAACAGCGGCAAGATCGCGCGCACCTGGCCGTCGAACTCTTTCCAGATCGTCTCCATGTGCTCGTCCTGCATCGCCACGCGGTTCTTGACAAAGTCCGGGGTATCGGGGCGCACCGATTGCTTGTCAATCACCATGTTGACGATCACCCCGCCGACCGGGATGCCAAAGTCCTGGAACCAATTGATAAAACGCGTGATGACGGCAATCGGCAGCGCTTCCGGCAATGTGACAAAAAAGAACGATGTGAGCTGAGCATCCGTCAACAAGGTCTTGGCCCGTCCCATCCGCTCGCGCAGCTTGAGCAGGTATTCCATCAGCGGGTCCTTTTCCTGCTTCTTCTTGCTGTACGAAAGCAATTCCTTGAGGGACATGGCCTCTTCGCGGCTCTGCACCATCTTGTTGACCCACATCGAGTACACGCTGGACATCCCCAAGAGCCGCCGCGCGTTGGCCGTCGGTGCCGTGTCGAACACATAGACCTCGTATTTGTCTTCGAACATGAGATCGATCATGTTCTCGAACATGGCCGACTCTTCAAAGGCCGGGTTCATCGTGGCCGATTCGACGAACTCGTCAGCCTTGGTCTTGATCTCGGCGTATTTGAGGAACCACTCGATCTTTTCGCGGATCTCTTTCTTGGACTTTTCGATGGTATCGTGCGTGTCAATCTCATAGGCGAGCAGATTCGGCACGCCTTCCACCGGGGTGGGCTTGCCAAAGACATTCTGGCCTAACATGCTCGTGAGCGAATGAACCGGGTTGGTGGACGCCAGCAGCGTCTTTTTGCCCTGGCTGGCTGCCCACAGCGCCGCCGTGCCCGCCAGCACGGTCTTGCCCACCCCACCTTTGCCGCCGAAAAAGATGTACTTGAGGCGAGAGTTCTCGGCCAGATATCGCTTCATCGTCTTATCAATCACGCCTCACCTCCAAACAACGCATTCGCCACTTTTTCGATCATGGGCAATCCGGTGATGTCACGCTCGAATTCGGGGATGCGCGCCAGCACCTCCGCTCCAAAAGTGTCGTCAATCTTTTTCAGATAGCCTTTTTGCATCTCCAACCGGTTGCGCAAGTATTCGGGGATATCTTGCTGAGCCAGCTCCGGCGGGATGACGCGGTTGACGATATAGCCCGACAGCGGCACCTGGAATTTGGCAAACAAGCCAGCCGCCTTTTGCGTGTCCAGAATGATCATTTCCTCTGGAATGACCACAAAGAAAAAGGCTGTTTTGTGCTTGTCGGTCAGGATGCTGGACGAGGTGTTGATGCGGTACTTGATCTCTTGGAGTTCCCGAAGGATCTGGTCTTCTTCAGATTCCTTTTTGCGCTGCATGACGGCGGCCACCTGGCTGTACTCTTCCATCTCGGCGCGCAGCGCGGTGATCTTGTCAATCCACTGATCATAGACTGAGGCCATGCTCAGGTAATACAGCGCGTGGCCCAGCGGCACCAGGTCGTAGATGTAATAATCGTATTTGCCGCCGACGACGATATCCACCACAGCGTCAAAGATGGCGCTTTCTTCCATCGCCGGCTCGGCGGCTGCCGCCTGGATATAGTTTTCGATCTCTTCCGGGACCTTGTCCATGCCGTACATGTCCAAGATTTTCTTGCGGATCTCTTCCTGGTACTCTTTGATGCGGCGGTCGGCGTCAATCTCTTGCGCGAACAGGTTCGGCATGATCTCGACTGGCCCCTTGCCGAAAATATCGCGCCTGAAAATATCCGAAAGACTGGCCTGCGGATCTACGGAAAAGACTAGCACTTTTTTACCTTGCTTGGCCAGCCAGTAGGCAGTAGCGGCACTGAAGGTGGTTTTGCCCAGGCCACCTTTGCCCCCAAACATGACATAGCGCCGATCGGGATTCTTTTCAAAAGCCTCTCGCAGATTCATGGTGAGCTCCTAAGCCAGCGCATCCGTCAGGTCTTTTTCGCGCAACATACGGCGCTTCCAGGTGGAAATCTGCGGCACCACGTAGGGCAGCAGCCGCAAGCTGTAATAGGGCGGCAAGATGGGAATGCCCAGCAGGTCACCCATCGTGATCAGGATGAACAGATGCTCCATGCTGCCACGTGTCTTGAGCGCAAAGCGCGCCATGTCGTGCCCGGCCATGCCGTATAGGACACTTTTGAATCCGTCAAACCAACCGGGCTTTTTTTCTTGTTCAGCCATACCATACTCCTTGTAAAGTGATTCATGAAACGCAAAAAGCCTGGCTATCGCGTCTCACGTAATTTCCTGATCGCACAAATCGGTCAGGTCTTTTTCCCGCAACATGCTGCGCCGCCAGCCGGTGATGTTGGGCATCACGTAAGGCAACAAGCGCAGCGTATAGTAAGGCGGCAATACCGGCACACCCAATAAATCGCCGAACACAACCAGTACAAACAAGTGCTCGATGTGTGCGCGCTCCTTATTCAGGTCGCGCACCATCTCATAAACGGTCGCGCCATAGAGCATGTCGCCCAAGGCGCGCCCGGCTTGACGCAGACGGTACCTCCATGACGTGAGCGTATCTGGTTGAGACATGCGTATTGCTCCAGCCCTTGCCGTGGCCACCTGCCCCTTCAAAGCAACCGATCCAAGCCCTTGCCCAAGTCTGCTCCAGATTCACTGTATCCTCACTGCCAACCTTGCCCCCTGTCGCCCCAAACATCAAGGCAAGTCACAGGTAGCTGGAGACCAGGGTCTGGCGCGGTCGTGCTATGGCTCAAGACCGGCACGCAAAATATGGATGATACCCTACCGCTCCAACTGCAGGTGTGACCACGCAGCATCCTCTTCTGGCCTGCTCCAGTCCTCAGCCAGCGACGCCTCACTAAGGAGGGCCGTTTCAGGAATGACAAAAGCAGGCTCTTCTTCCAAAATCGTCACGAGCGCGCGCCGTGCGGTCGGCAAGTGAATGGGTTGAAGCAGACGTATCGTTCCTTGCTCATCAATCACAGCTTCAATTGTTTGAATCATGACTACCTCCGCGGTCATCATCGCGGACAAGCTGGCAAGCATCCAACCCCTTCTTCATCCTTACGACAATCCGAGCGCCACTGCCAGAGTCTGCTCCACTTGCGCCGTATCCCACCCCGCGATCTTGCGCCCACCAACAATGAACGTCGGGTAACGCCGTACGCCGTAGCGGATAGATTTCCACAGCCCTTGCAGCGAGCGCGGGTCCCAGAGGCGGATCATGACCTGATCGCCATAGCGCGCCGCCAGATCGAGCACCAGCGCCGAAAGGCGGCGAAAATCCTCTTGCCACTCGGGCGGAAACTCATCGAGTGCGCGCTCGTGCGGGGCCTGGTCCAGGTTCGCCCGCGCCATCAGCATCTCGCACGACGCACAGATGCCCCATCCTTCCGGCAAAAGTGCAACGACCTCAATCTGAACCGGTTGCATGCATTATCCCTCAATATAGATAACATGACAAGGTGACAAGGTGAACGGCGTCACCTTGTCACCCTGTCACCCTGTCACCTAGTCAAACCTAGGCTTGGGTCGGTGCCTTGGCCATTTCAGCGCGGTAGCGTTGGAAGGCCTTGTACGCATCCCAGGCCAGGATGAGCGCGGTGACGACCAGGATCAGGGCCACAATGCCGATGATCACTTGAGCCACCTGGGTCTCTACCGTCTTTTGCGCGGGCAAGAGCAAGAAGAACGCTTCGTAAGCTTTGTAGAGCAGCGCCCCAATCGTGGTGACGAACATGAAGGTGAAGGGGATGAGCGTCCAGATGTAATTCTTCCCCTTGGACATCAACCACAGAGTGATCAGCAGCAGCGCCAGTGAAGCCATCAACTGGTTGGCCGCGCCGAACATCACCCAGATCTGCAGGAAGGGCACCAACCAGATCAGGGCCAGGGTGAGAATCAGGGCGATGACGGTGCCGACATGCATATTCTTGATCGCCGGGAAGCGGTCGCCTAACGCCTCGGCGCTGGCCAGGCGCATGAAGCGCACCACCAGATACATGATCGTCAGAGCCATCAGTGTGAGAAAGACCGCGCCATAGGCCGCTCCAAAGCCCTGGCCGACCAGCGCGTCCAGTCCCCATCGGTTCAAGAACGCCGACAGGCCGTTGGAAAAGACCCGGGCCGCACCGGCCCCACCACCTGCTTTCACGTAACCATCATAGCTGCCAAAGGCCACCGTGGCGGTCAAGAAGGCCATGGTCGCAAAGAACATCTCCAGGAACATCGCCCCGCCACCCACGTACAGCGCATCGGTCTCTTTTTCAAGCTGGCGCGCTGTGCCGGAGGAAGAAACCAGGCTGTGCCAGCCAGAGATCGCGCCGCAGGCGATGGTGACGAACAGGATGGGCCACAGCGGACCCAGCCCGGCAACGTTAAAAGCCCTGAATGCAGGAAAGTCGCCCATGCCCGGCTGCCAGATCAAAAGGCCGACTACACCGCCCAGGATGCCCAGGAACACGATCCAGAACGACACATAGTTGATCGGCTGCGCCCAGCGCCAGATCGGCAGCACGGCCCCCAAGTAGCAGATGATCACGACCAGCAGGCTGCCAAAGAACCTGGCCTGCGTGACCGTCAAAAAGAGGGTGGGGCTGACCACTGTCTTGCCGTCTGCTGCAGTCACAAAGCCATACAGCGCGGTAAAGATGCTCTTGGCGAACGGCTGGATACCCAACCAGATGCCAATAAACGCCAGCACAACGGTGACGATACTGGTCAGGATGATGTCCTGCTTCCACTTGTAGGTCATCTGCCCGGCCAGCACGCCGACCAGGATCACGATAATGACGCCCAGCGGCACGGCCGTATTGGTCAGCAGATTGAAGCCGACCTGGACGCCAAAAGCTCCCATGATCAGCCACAGGTAAAAGTAAATGAAAGTGAGGAGGATCATCCTGGAGCGGGGCGAAATGAGCCGATAACTGAGGGCGCCAAAGCTCTGCCCTTCCTCGCGAACCCCCATGATGATGCTGGAATAGTCTTGCACCCAACCGATGAAAAAGGTGCCGATGATGATCCACAGCAACGCGGGCAGCCAGCCCCATTGGACCGCGATGATCGGCCCCAGAATAGGCCCAAGGGCGGCGATGGATTTGAACTGGTACCCGAACAAAACGTTGCGATTGGCCGGGGTAAAGTCCACGCCATCCATGTACATTTTGGCCGGCGTCGCTTTCTTTTCGTCCGGCTGAACGATTTTATCGTTGATGGACTTGGCGTACACAAAATACCCCAGGACAATTGCCACGACCCCGATGACGAGAATCACAATCGCGTTCATGGTTCCACTCCTCCATGTGGAATATACAGGTGTGGTTCGAGATGACGTTGAGGATCAGAAATATTTCGGACCACGGTTTTGACCGATACGCCGGGTTGCGCGTGATGCTCTTCGATCCCCACCTCCTTTCAGCAAGCATTCCTAGGAGACCACTGAAAAAGTCATCTTTCTACCGCAGAGGCCGCTGAAGACGCTGAGTTTTATTAGGTTTTTTCTGCGCTCTCTGCGTGCTCGGCGGTGAAAGAAGGGGTTTTTCAGCACTCTCCTAGCGGCTGCCCGCCGCTGAGCAGGGACAAAACCTCTGCTCCCTACCCCAGCCTGACGATGGACCAGATACATCATGCAGGCCTCCCTCATTTCATGAACGCTTGCCACCATTGGCGACTTGGAAGGTCGGGCACCTGCCCGCCGCCAGGCAGGTGGGAGCCCGACCTGCTAATTTTCAGATAGGCTCTTACAAATGATCTCGTGATCAGGAATCTTGCCTTTTATGTGGAGTCTTGCCAGGGGAACGCCCAAGCTACAAAGGGCCAATCAATGTTGACGCTCCGTCAAGCGAGAATTACAGCTATATACTGGTCGGAAATGATTTCAGTGCAATCGGAGTCAAGGCTTTAGCCGGAATTAGCCGCAAGAACCGGCTGAAGCCTCGATTCCAATGCACCCGTTTGATTTCTGCTCAGTATATTATACTCCAATTCATGACAAGTCAACTATTAACCATCACCCCCGCCGCGTGACAAACTGCATCTGGAACAGGCCAGCCCCGGCATTTGACATATCGCACAATAATTGTATACTGCTTTTGTAACTGTTCAGCTCGCTCCATCCCTATACTGTCATTGCAAGAAGCCCGCCGGAGGCGAGGGCGCAAAGCCATCTTCTCGCAGGCAAGGGATTGCTTCGTCGGCCCGCTTCGTGGGCCTCCTCGCAATGACGGCTGAATAGTTACCTCTGGAACATTTGGATATCGGAGGTTGGAGTGAGCGCGCCATTGATGCTCCTGCTAGAAGGCCTGTTATTCGCGGCGGTGGTGGGCGTACTATCGCTGTTCCGGCGCGAAGGGCTGTCCGTCCAGTTTGCCGTCGAAGTGACCGCCATCACGCTGATCGCCAGCGCCCTGACGGCCTTTACCGCCTATACCGTCAACCCCCTTGTCCTGCTGATTGTCGTCTACCTGGTGACGATGCGCGTGCGACTGCTGGTTGACCTGGGCACCCTGCTGGCCCAGCGAAGCCAGTTCGCGTGGGCCGACCGCATCTATGCATTGGCGCTGCGTCTGTGGCCCGATCACTGCGGCCGGTTGATCGTGCAGGTCAATCAGGGCGTGGCGCTCTTGCAGCGCAACCTGCTGGACGAGGCGATCGCCGTCTTCAAGTCTGTCTTGGAACAGGCCCACCTGGGCTACCTGGGCGTCAAGTATGAATCGGCGGCCCATTACAACCTGGGGGTGGCATATCGCCGCAAGAAAATGGACGCACAGGCTACGGCCGAGTTCAATGCCGTGCTCAATACCTGGCCCGCGTCCGTGTACGCGCGCCGGGCGGCCATGGCCCTGGAACAGGGCCGTCGCAAAGATAAACCCCAAGGGAGCGATCAAGATACGCCCCCAGAAGGGCAAGGGACATAACGGGGAAATGCGCTTCACGTCCGAAGGAGACCCCGGCACATGACACCCGAGTTTATCGTCCTCGTCCTCCTGGTGCTGGGCTGGTTCGCAGGCGGCACAATCTGGAACATCCGCAAGGGCAACGCAGTGATGCGTTGGATGCAAGGCGGTCTGCCACTCTTGGGTGAACGCACTACCATGCGCTGGCTCGGTTCAACCGCCGTTGAGCTGGTCATCGCCAAGGCCAAGCCACCGTTCCAACAAGTGACTTGCATCATCTTCCTGGAACCGCGTGATGTGCCCCCGTTGTGGGGGCTGACCCGCCTGCAAGGCCGGCGCGACACACTGATCATCCGCGCCCAGCTCCGCGCCTCCCCGCACGCCGACCTGGAGGCAGTGGACCGCGCAAGCTGGTCGGGGCGAGAACTGCTCAAACGCATCGCGTCTGAACGATGGACGGTGACCGAACCACCGGCCCAGGGCGACCTGGCGATTTACCACAAGACCGACGCTGCGCTCAGTCGTGCCCGTGCGCTGCTCGACCTGGCACGCCAATCTGGCCTGAGCGTGCAGCGGCTATCGGTCCGCCATACCGGGCCGCATTTCCAGCTTCACCTCGCCATTCCATCCCTCTCTACTTCCGCAAATGACTTTTTCCAGGCCGTTCGTTCACTGGGCGAACGCGCCGTGGGTTGAGAATGTCGAGACCTGCCAGGCCCAAAAGACCCGGCAGGTCTCGAACTATGCAGACGCAGCCTCCCCCAACATCACCCTTGCAGCACTGCTCCCTGACTGCCGGACATCACCATCGCGGCATACCGTTTGAGCC
This sequence comes from Thermoflexales bacterium, assembly GCA_034434835.1. Classification (GTDB taxonomy): domain Bacteria; phylum Chloroflexota; class Anaerolineae; order Fen-1058; family Fen-1058; genus JBGLNJ01. Next base: position 60,354 of record DAOTXX010000088.1, read on the forward strand.
AGCCGGTGAGAGGTCGGGTGACGGGCTGCCATTCGGCGCGGCGATGAGCCAGCTCTGCTTCACTCAGTTCTACGTTCAACTGCCGCGCCGGAATATCAATCGAGACCACGTCGCCATTCCGAACCAGCCCGATCGGCCCGCCGGCGGCCGCTTCTGGCGAGACATGGCCGATGGATGCACCCCGCGTCGCCCCACTAAAGCGTCCATCGGTGATAAGCGCAACGGAACTGCCCAGCCCCATGCCAACGAGGTTGGAGGTGGGCGCGAGCATCTCTTGCATCCCCGGCCCGCCCTTGGGCCCCTCGTAGCGGATGATGACCACATCGCCAGGCTTGACCGCGCCGCCCAGGATGCCCGTGTTAGCTTCGTCGTGTGAGTCGAACACGACGGCTGGCCCGCGGTGCCGCAGCATTTCCGGCAGGACGCCAGCCGTCTTGACGACCGCGCCCTCAGGCGCCAGATTGCCAAAAAGAATCGCCAGCCCACCCTGCTCACTGTAGGGATTGGCGAGCGAGCGGATGCACGCCGGGTCTCGGCTCTCGGCGCCCTGGACATTTTCGTACAGGGTCTGACCGGTCACGGTTCGCGCGTCGGGATGCAAGATGCCCGGCCGTTTGAACAGCTCCCACAAGATAGCCGAAACGCCCCCGGCGCGATCCACATCCTCGATGTGATAGTTGGACGAGGGCGACACTTTGCAAATGTTGGGGACTCGCGCAGCCACCTGGTTCAGGCGAGCGATCGGATAGTCCACGCCCGCTTCGTGAGCCAGCGCCAGCGTGTGCAGAACGGTGTTGGTCGAGCCGCCCATCGCCATGTCGAGCGCAAAGGCATTGTCAATCGCTTCGGCTGTGACAATATCGCGCGGTCGCAGATTCAGGTCCAGCAACGTCATGATCTGCCGGGCCGCCCGGCGAACCAGCTCCTCACGGCGCGGGTCAATCGCCAGGATCGTGCCATTGCCTGGCAAGGCCATGCCCAACGCCTCGCACAAACAGTTCATCGAGTTGGCGGTGAACAGGCCCGCGCAAGAGCCGCACGTGGGACACGCCACCGTTTCCAGCTCGAGCAGCTCGGCGTCCGTCAGTTTGCCTGCCTGACGCGCGCCCACGGCTTCAAAGACACTCGACAAATCCACGCTCCGCCCCGAGGCCGTGACGCCGGCTTTCATTGGCCCGCCGCTGACCATGATCGTGGGAATGTTCAGCCGCAGCGCGGCCATCAGCATCCCCGGCACGATCTTGTCGCAGTTGGTCAGGCAGAGCATGGCGTCGAACCAGTGAGCCGCGATCATGGTTTCCACGCTGTCGGCGATCAATTCGCGGCTGGCGAGGCTGTACTTCATGCCCTGATGGCCCATGGCGATGCCGTCGTCCACGCCGATGGTATGGAACATGAACGGCACGCCGCCCGCTTCACGCACCGCCTGGCACGCGGCCTCACCCAGCTTGTCCAGGTGAGCGTGGCCGGGGATAATGTCCGTGTACGAGTTGACGATGGCGATAAAGGGTTTGTCGAAATCCTCTTCGCTCTGAATGACGCCAGTCGCCCGCAAGAGCGAACGATGCGGCGCGCGCTCCCAACCTTTTTTGATCATGTCCGAGCGCAGCGGACGCTTGCTCGAATGGCCCTCGTTCATATCACCTCCAGATGACCAGAAACTGTATCAAGAATTTTCAAACAAATCAGAACCCTTCTCCAACTCCCCACGCTTTGCAGGGGGAGAGCACGCTGGGGGATGGCCGGGATGGGGTAACTGGTTAGCAGCTCTGCACGATCGGCAGCGTGTCCGGCGCGTGAGTGAGCACGGCGACCGTCGCCTGAGAGCCGTGCTGGCGCAGGGCCGCCTCGAGCGCCTCGTCCACGCTGGCAAAGGGCGTAAAGCCCAAGGCGCGCGCGTCGGCTTCCGAGATGCCGCCGCTGACCAGGCTAATGCTCGCTCGTTCCCGCACTTGAGCCCAAGCCAGCGCTAACGCTCCCGCAGCGACATCGCGCAGCGTGCCGTCCAGGATCTGCGATTTGATCCGGCGCGCGTCGAGCGCGGTATAGTTCAGCATCTCGCGGTGAGTCACGGTGACGCCTTCGGGGCAGGGAGTGACGACGATGATCGTGCCGCCTTCACGCACAGCCATGTCCGCCGGGTAAAGCGATTTGTGCGCCTGCCAGAATTCAATGTCGCACGGATGCGAGCCAGCAATGACAATATCGGCCTGGCCGGCCAAGTCCACGCCGTACACCTGCCGAGAGAACGCAGCCGCCTGGCGAAAGGCCTGCCGCGGGTCGCCGTAAAAAGCGCGGATCAACCTTCCGGCTGTGTCGAGGACGACGTTCAGCACCGCCTTGAGGCCTGCGCGCTCGGCAATGGTTTCCATCTCGTCGCGCACGGGATTGTTGACCAGGCCCAGGTACGAGCGGCGCGTGCGCGTGCTGAGGAAATGAGTCGCGCCGGTCGTCGTCGCGCCCGAAATGCCCGGCTGAATGATCTTGGCGCCGGCCGAGTAGCCGGGGATGTGGTGCGGCACAACGCTCCCCACACCAATGACAAAATCCGCTTCGACCGCCTGGCGAGCGATTTGGATGGGCGTGCCGTTCGGCGTGGTGCCCAGGTCCATCAACTGAGCCGGGTCTTGCCAGGGGCTGTTGATCACTGGCACGCGGCGAGTCACCGTCGGGCCAAAGTGAGCCTGTATCTCGTCTGGGGTCATGGGGCGATGCGTGCCCAGCGCGATGAGGACGCTCACCTGGTCATCCCTGAGGCCGCCTGCGTTCAGTTCGTCGAGCAAGATGGGAATGAGAAGCCTGACTGGCGTCTGGCGCGTCAGGTCGTCGGCTACGATGACGACGCGCTGAGCCGACTGAACGGCGGCGGACAGGGGCGGCGCGCCAATGGGAGACTGCAAAGCCCGCCGCGCCTCGGCGGCGGGGTCCGCACAGGGCGTGACCATTCGAGGAGACAGGACGGCCAGCAAGTTGCGGACGGGGATGTCGAACGTCAGTGATTGCGAGCCATAGGGCAACGTCACCCGTGTATGTTCTGTGTTCATGCCTTTGCTCTGCCCCAACCGCTCAGGGCGGCACGGCGTACCGCTCGATCATCTCGCGGTTGAGTCGCACGCCCAGCCCCTTGCCTTCGGGCACGAACGCCAGGCCGTTTTCGATCCCCAGTCGCTCAGCCAACACCTCTTGGCGCAAGGGGGTGGGCGAAACGTCGCGCAGCATATAGCCACCGCCGGGCGTCGAGGCGAGCAGGTGCAGCGCGGCGGCAAAGCCCACGTCGCTGCCATAGTGGTGCGGCGAGTAGGGCACGCCCCACGCCTGCGCGAGTGCGCACAGCTTTTTGCACTCGGTCAGCCCGCCGCACCGGGTCGGATCGGGCATCAAAAAGCGAATGGCGCGAGCGGTGAGCAAGGCCTTGACATCATCCCGATCGAAAGCGTTCTCTCCGGCGGCGATAGGCGTATCGGTCTGCGCGGCCAGCTCGGCCAGCCCCTGCACATCATCGCAGCGCAGCGGCTCTTCGATCCAATAGAGTTGGTAAGGCTCAAGCGCCTTGACCATGCGCCGCGCGGTGGGATGATCCCAAGCCATGTTGGCATCCACCAGCAGATCCACGCCTGGCCCCAGCGCCCGGCGCACGTCCTGCACCATCTGCACATCTTGCTCCGGGTCAAAGCCGATGCGGAGCTTGATCGCGCGATAACCTTTCGCTACCCACTCTTGCGCAGCGGCGATGGGAGCTTGCGCGCTAAAGCCAACGGCGTACAGCGGAATTTGATCGATGAGCTTGCCACCCAGCAGGGCATAGATCGGCACGCCATACGCCTGGCCCGCAATATCCCACAGCGCAATATCTATCCCGCCGATGGCGGATAAGATCGCGCCTTTGCCCCACAGCAACCCCAGGCGAACGAGCGACCGGTACAGCTTGTCCCACACGGCCTCGATCCGCAGCGGGTCCTCACCGAGAAGCAAAGGGCGCAGACCATCCTCAACCGTCGCGCGCCGTTCGCAGAGCGACCAGTGTGGGAAATTGACCGAGGTCTCGCCCAATCCGGTGAGGCCGGCGTCGGTCTCGATCTCGATCAGTCCAAACTGGCGATGCGTCATTGGCCCCCAGGCCAGCCGCAGCGGCTCGGCCAACGGATAACGCAGCGCGCGGAAGCGAACGTCAGTGATTTTCATGATGCGGCTCACTCGACCTCCCGCAGGTCCGCCAACCTGCGGGAGGTTTCTGTGGCGTTACTCCAGGATTTCGTAGGGGCTAGATGTGGGCCATTGGGGCACCAGGCCGACGAACATGATCCCACCAACGACGCACAAGCGAATCGTCTCCGCGCCTGTGTTGTAGACGCTATGGACAGTGTTCTCGCGATTATAGATCGCGTCCCCGGCCTCAAAGTCATAACGCTCGCCCTCTGACTCGATGTATCCGCGTCCCTGTAAAACATAGTAGACTTCTTCGCAGTTGTGGCGATGCAGCGGCGAATGAGCGCCGGGTTCCACTTCGACGATACCCATGATCAGGCTCTTGGTGGGAAAACCGGTTTCGGGATAGATCACCTTCCAATCCCGCACGCCGGGGCGGCTCTCCATGGGAGCGCCGCCGATAAACTCGGCTGGCTTGACAACCACCTTGTGCGCAGCCATAAGGCTCTCCTGCTAAAAGATCAACCGGACGCCAAACAGTCGGAACAGCAGGTAGATGATCCCCAAGACCACATAGATCGCCGTAATGATCGTCGTGATCCAAAACGTGGCGTTAGCCGGCTTGACCCACTTGGGGAATTTTTCGGGCACGACCTTGTAATTCAGATAGATCAACACCGGCATGTAGATAGCCATGGAGATAAAGTTGAGCACGCCGCCCGCCAGGAGCAGTGGCGCCGGTTGAGTCAGGAGCATGGTCGTGCCACTGATGACGGTCAGGATCACCACAAAGATATAGTACCACGTGCGGAAGGACAGCTTTTGCGCCCATGGGAAAAAGTGATGGAAAAAGTCAGAATGCATCCGCGAAACGCTGTCCACGATGCCCAGCCACGAGTCGCTCAGAAAGGCCGCCGCCACTAACAGGAAGATGATGCGGCCGATCGGCCCCATGGCGACTTGAAAGAATTGCGCCTGGACCACAGCCAACTTCCAACCGCTGGGGACCTCGCCCTTGGGCAACAGGATCGCCCAGGCCAGCCAGCACATGAGCATCACCGTAAAAGCGTTGAGGCCGACGCCGATGGCGTTGTCAATCCGCAGGTACTTGATCCACGCCAGGTAGTTGGTTTTGTTCTCCGGCGTATCCTCAAAAGCATAGCCGGTGGCCGGGATCGCCTCGACCTTGCCGGTGAACGGGCTGGTGATCCGGCCCGCGTACTTGGACATGCCGTGGCCTTTGTCGCGGACCCAGTACGAGTACATCACGTTAAAAAAGCCACCCATCCCGGCAAAGGCAATGCCCGTCAGCAAGGTGTCCGCATCTTTGGGATCCCACTTGGCCGGCATCCCATTGACGAAAATCGCCAGCGGGTTGAGATAGGCGGCGAAAAAGTTGACGGCGGAGGCCAGCACCGTCGGGTTGAGGATCGAAATGATCAGGCCGACAATTGTGATCACGACGACTACGGACATGACCTTTTCGACCAGTTCATAGATGACGCGACTAAAGAGCAGGCCGATCAGAAAGACCGCGATGGTCAGATAGGCCCAGAACAATGTCCCGCCCCGCGCGTCCGCACCAAAGATAAAGGGGAGCGGATTGAACTTGGTCAGGTCATACATGGCCGTTGCACCGCCGCTCACGTAACCGCCGAACCACAGGAACGTCACCACCAGCATGAGCCAGAGCAGCAAGGTAAACCACTTGCTCAGTCGCATCATGCCGGTGAAAAATGTCTCCCCGGTGGTGACGGTATAGCGAACGATCTCCTGGTTGACCCAGTACTGCATCAAGCAAGCCGGCAGCAAAATGCCCAGGAACGCCGCGCCATACTTGGCAGTGAGGTACGGCCACCAGATCAACTCGCCACTGCCCTGAGCCAGCGCGGCCCAGATCACGCCGGGGCCCATCGCGGCCCAGATGCCGACAAAGGCCGGAACAGCCAATACTTTGAGGGGAGCCAGGCGACCGAGGGAAAGGGTCTTGCCCGGCGCCTCGGTTGCAGATGTCGTTGCCATGGTAATTCTCCTTGAGGATGACAAACACGAATCGCGGGTCTACATGGTCGTGGGCACGTGAGCGCCACGATACGACTCTGGGCTATACGTCAGGTGGACAAATGACCAAAAGCTGAGCTTGACCTCCTTTCGTCACGAGCGAAGAAACGATAACGTGGAATTCAGTCGTTTATCGGGGCGGGCATCACCTCCCTCAACACAGGTTGCAGACGCGGGTTGGCGCATATTATAGCACTGATCCTCCAAGTTCGGTACGCAACGGTGACGTCCCGTGCCATTGGACAGTTTGCTCACCGCGCCAAGCGCCATTATAATGAGCAAAAATCTTGCAAGGAGCATACTTTGGCCAACGCGAACGACGGTGATCTGGCACTGTTCGTCAATCTTCGCGACGACAAGCGCTATCTCGTTCGACTCAAGATAGGCGGCCAGCAGCACACCCATCGGGGCATCCTCCCACACGACGCCGTCATTGGCAACGCCTGGGGACGCATCGTGCAGACGCAGATGGGCACGCCATTCCTGGTGTTGGAGCCTTCCACCGCCGACCTCGTCCGCCACATCAAGCGCACGACGCAGATTCTTTTTCCCAAGGACGTGGGCTACATCCTGATAAAGCTCTCTGTCCGGCCTGGCAAGCTGATTCTGGAAGCTGGCACCGGCTCCGGGGGGATGACGCTGGCGATGGCGCTGGCGACCGCGCCGCTGGGACGAGTCGTGACCTACGAAGTGCGCCCCGAGTTCCAGGCGTTGGCCAGGCAGAATCTCGAGCGCGCGAACGTTCCGCCGGGCGTCGTCGAGTTCAAGCTGCGCGACATTGCTCAAGGTTTTGATGAAACAGACGCGGACGCCTTCTTTCTTGACGTGGCTGAGCCATGGAATTACACCAATCAGGTGGCGGCGGCGCTGCGCGGCGGAGGGTTCTTGGGCACGCTCATCGCCACGATGAACCAGGTCATCCCGACCGTGCAGGCGTTGGAGCGTGGGCCGTTTGGTCTGATCGAAGTCGAAGAATTGCTCTTGCGTCCCTACAAAGCCGTCTCGACGCGCGTGCGCCCGGCGGACCGCATGGTCGCGCACACGGGCTATCTCATTTTCGCGCGCAAGATTGACAAGACGCCGATCGAGACGGCGCGGGATACACATTCTGAGGATGTGGCAGCCGAGTCTGCCACAGAAGAAGACTGACCTGCATTTGAGCTAACGTCACGAAACAAAGGACAAGTAGATCCAATTCTAGCCTTCGCCGCGCACCCGCCCGCCGTTGAAACGGCGTGTATTGCCCAACACGATCTGAGACAAAAGGGGGAATTAACTGAGCCTTGTGCAAATTTGCATCTTGGCTGAGATGTCAGGCATCTGGAACTCGTCCCCAATCTATAAACACCCCCAAAAACTCCGACCTCCAACCTCTGGCGTTCAGGTTCTGAGCATGCCGTATCACTGGCGGGCCTGGAGAGTTATCAGACTTTTACACACTCCCTACTACTATTACGATTCTAACTCACAAACACAAAACAACCATGTTATAATCACCACCATGCTAACCTCTCCATACCATGTTGTCGGCCACAATTGGGTGGTAACATTGTTGCAGAGTGCGCTCCAGGCCAACCATGTAGCTCATGCTTATCTTATCACCGGCATTGAGCACGTTGGCAAATCCACATTGGCTCGCGCATTGGCTCAGGCTCTCAATTGCACAAATCCATCTGTGCCATGTGGTCAATGTCGCTCGTGTAAATTGATCGCGGCGGGTAAACATCCTGATTTGCATCTGGTTGCGCCAGAGGGCAACATTCTCAGGATTGATCAGATACGTGCTCTGCAACATGATCTGGCGCTTTCGCCAGTCGAGGGGTGCTATCGTGTGGCCATCATTGAAGGGATGGAAAAAGCTACTGCCGAAGCGTCGAATGCTCTGCTCAAGAGTTTGGAAGAGCCGCCGCCCAGTGTCGTGTTGATTCTGATCGCCCCGGAACCGGAGGCGCTTTTGCCGACCATTGTCTCGCGTTGTCAGCTTATCGCGCTCAGGCCCTTGCCGGTTCAGGTCGTGCGGGATGCGCTCGTTGACCGATGGCATGTGCAACCTGAACATGCCGATTACCTGGCGCATCTTTCCGGGGGACGCCTGGGCTGGGCGGTGATGGCCGCGCAGGATGAGTCCGTGCTGATGCGTCGCTCTCAATGGCTCGATGATTTGCTGCGGCTGATCGGACAGGGCCGTGTGGAACGTTTGGCCTACGCAGAGGAAATGGCCCACGATCCTCTTGCCGCGCGAGAGACTTGCCGGTTGTGGCAAACCTGGTGGCGTGACGTGATGCTGCTGGCCGGTGGCAGTCATGCCAGGCTGCTCAATTCAGACCGGCTTGAGGTGTTGCGTGATCATGCGAATCGTTTTGGCCTCGAACAGGCCAGGGGTGCAGCCGCCGGGCTGGCGCAGACGTTGTGGCAACTGGATCACAACGTGAACGCTCGATTGGCACTCGAAGTCCTGATACTCGATCTGCCCAGGTTAGTTGTCTGAGATGTCCACATACTGCCTGTGGAATAAGGCCGTGTTTTTATGTCTCATGGGGACAACCTGTGGATATCGCGCGGGAACAGAGCCGCCTCGCGCAAGTTGCTCAGACCGACCATCAGCATCACGAACCGTTCCAGGCCGATCGCAAATCCTCCGTGCGGGGGCATCCCGTAACGGAACGCTTCCAGGTATCCGGCGATGCTTTCCAGCGCGATCCCCTTGGCGCGCGCTGCCTCGACCAGTTGCGAATAGAGATGGATGCGCTGCCCGCCGGTGACGAGTTCTGTCCCCCGAAACAACAAGTCAAAGCCGTTCGTCCCAATCGGATCGTTTGGTGCCGGCATGGTGTAGAACGGTCGCTTTTCCCGGGGGTAGCCAGTCACGAACAGGAATTCGCTCCTTAGCTTTTCGCGCGCCCAGTCTCCCAGCCATTTTTCGTCGGCCGGGGCAAGGTCTGGCTCGCCGCGCGGATCCCAATCAGCATATTGGGCAATGAGTGCTTGTGCCTCGCGAAAGTCAATTTCTGGGATGGGCTGCGGGACATCCGGCAGCGTCGCGCCGACGAGCGCAAGCTCAGCCGCATGATGCTGCCTGACGTGATCGAGCATCGCCGCGATCACGTCTCGCACCACTGCCATCACGTCGTGATGGTCGCGGATAAACCCCATCTCCACATCCAGGCTGACGTATTCGTTGAGATGGCGCACGGTCGCGTGCGGCTCGGCGCGAAAGACCGGCCCGACTTCGAATACGCGCTCGAACACGCCCACCATCAACTGCTTGTAGAACTGCGGGCTTTGCGCCAGGTAGGCTTGCCGGCCGAAATAGCTCACGGCAAAGACATTGGCACCCGATTCCGTCGCGCTGCCGACGAGCTTGGGGGTTTGAATCTCGGTAAAGCCTTGTGTGGTGAGATACGCCCGAAAGGCGGCCATCAGCCCGGCCTGGATGCGGAACAGCGCGCGGCGTGTGGGATGACGCAGGCCGACCGTCGCATGATCAAGGAACACATCCAGGCTGGCTTTGATCTCGCGCTTGCTGATGACGAGCGGCGGCGCTTCGGTGATCGGCACGAGCACGCGCACGACGCAATCGCGCAGCTCGGCTCCACCCGGGGCCTGCGGCTCGGCTACTACGATCCCTTCCACTTCAATGATGGATTCGACCTGGCAATCGGCGAGCGCGGAAACGTCGCTCAGCACGGCTTGAAATGTGCCAAAGCCGTCGCGCAGAATGAGGAAATTGACGCCGCCCAACTTTCGTAGCGCGTGCAGCCAGCCTGCCAGCTTGACCCGCTCGCCAACGTACTGAGCCGCCTCGGTGGTTCGGATACGTTCAAGCTCCATCGGTGATCTCCATGCGACCTCTCTCCTACCCCCTCACCCCCTTCCCCTCTCCTGACTCTCAGGAGAGGGGAAGGGGGCTGGGGGATGAGGAGAGGTTAAAACCATCGGCCCCTCGTTCCAAGGACGAGGGGCCGACTCGTGGTGCCACCTTGGTTCAATCCGCGAACTGAATCTTTCCTCGCCGTCCGCCGATTGCGCTCTGTCGCTGTAACGGGCGACCCCGGGCTGGTCTACTACCCCCCTTCTCCCTACAAGGGAGAAGGGGCAGGGATGAGGGTTCGACCAGCCTGCTCCGAAGTGTCGTTCAGAGAGGGCGGAGGCGGCGCTTTCACCTGGATCGTCGCTCTCTGTGCTCCGCGCGATCTCTCTTACCTGTCTCCATCATCGCAAGTGGCGCGCACTATACCCCAAAATTCCGTTCCCGTCAATCACTACACGCTTTTCTCCATTGATGGGGGCAGATAGCAACACATGCCAAGATGTTTGGTCGCCTGCCAGTTCGGGGTGATCGCTTTTGTAGCCCTCGTGTGGGCAATTTTGTTGAGAAGGCAATGACCAAGTCCTATTTCAAAATCCGCTCGTATTCGTCGTGATCGCCGACCCAGAACCAGATGACAGTATCGCCTTCCAGGAGGCCCAGGGCGCGATAATCTTTGCCGACGCGAACGGAATAAACCGGCTCTTGATCGCTCACACGTTTAAAGTCCAGGCCAGGCGCTTCTGGATGAGTCTTCCACAACTGGTAGGCTTTGCGCGCTCGCCGTTGCTCTGCGAGCGGCAGGTGGTCGTATAGCTTCCAGAATTTGGGGGTGGCTTTCGATTTCATGCGGGGGCCAGCCGTCCATCTTCGGTGATAGTAATGTCAGTCGTGCGGCCGGTGTGATAATCCTCGCGTGCCTCGCGCGCCAATGCCAGCATTGCGCGCTGCGCCTCGGGGCGGGCAAACAGTTCATCCCACTGGTCTTGATCGCGCTGGCTCTGCGTTTGAAGAAACCGCGCAAAGTCAATCAGTTCCAGCGCGCTCTCAGGCGGCAGTGTCCGCGCGATACTGAGAAGCGTTTGTTCATAGAGCACAGGAAATTCGGCAGTTGCCATTGCTTTACCTCCTACCTGTATTATACACCTCGTATGTCATAGCGCATCTCCATTTGTTTGTTGCATACTCATTGTATCATGGTCATCAGGCTATGGCAACGAAGATCAATCAGACGTCACCTCTCGCAGATTCGCAACCCGCGGGAGGTTTCTCCGAAAGGTCAGGGAACAACCTTGACCGTAATCTCTTGCTTGATTTCACTGCCGTCTTTGGCGACGACGATCAGCCGATAGGTGGTCGTCTGGGTTGGCTTGAACTCCCACTCATCGTGCCCGGCCACCGGTTGACGGGGTTTCTGCGTCGAAAGATCCCGGATGAAGACAGCTTGCGCGCACGATACATCCCAGTACAACGTCACGCTCTCGCCCGGTTTGACTTCAAGTTCGCTGGCCTCAAAGCGCGTGATCACGGGAGTCGGGCCGCACGCGGCGACGGTCACGCGAAGTGTGTATTGTTGCGTCTTGCCGTCCTTGCCCACAACGCGCAAGGTGTACAGGGTCGAGTCGTCCGGACAGACTTCTGCGGTATCGTGTCCACCGACGGGCAGTTCGCCCTTCCCCAGGTTGACAAAGACGGCTGTGACATCGTCCACGTCCCATCGCAGCATAGTGCAGCCCCCCGCCGCCAGTTGAGTCTTGTCGGCGCGAAAGACCGATGAGCCGGGCGTGGCAGTCGCCGTCGCCGCGATAGGCGCGCGTGTGCGCGTGGAGGTGGGCGATGCGCGGACCGTGGTCGCGGTCGGGGTAGATGTGGCGATAGGCGTGACCGTCGCCACAGGAGGCGTGGGAGAATGGGTGGGCGTCGGCGAGCTGACAGGCCTGGATGTGTCTGTCGGCTGCGGTGAAGCGCGAGGCTGGGTGGGTTGAGCGGTTGGCGCTGTGGTCGAACTGACGCTGCACGCCAGGGACGTCACGATCAAGAGGATAATCGCCAGGAGCGGCCCGGAGCGATGGAATAGCATAGTCACCTCCAGTCCTTGTGGGCGATGAAGGACCTGACACTTGGATTGTTCAGCATAGGCTACAGCCACTGCCAAAGGCAGGTTACGGCTTCAATGCCTCCACGGCTTGCCTGGCTCGCGCAAAGTTGGGATTGTGCCTCAAGGCGAGGTTGAATTGATCGCGCGCGGCGTTGAGATCGCCGCGCTTTTGCAAGACCAGCCCTTTGTAATAGTACATCTCTTCAGCGTAAGGGTCATTCTTGAGTGTCACGTCTGCCAGGGCGTTTACATCGTCGAGGCGATCCGTCGCCAGGTACGCCTCGAACCAGCCGAATTGATACCACGTCATGCGCCAGGGCAGGCCGAGCCGCCGCGCCTGATCGTAAGCCGCAGCCGCTTCGTTCCACATCTTGAGCGCGGCATAGTTGCTGCCCATATTGAACCAGCCGAACGCATCCTTCTGATTGGCGGCCACCTCGCCCTGCGCCCGCGCGAGCGCGTTGTGATACATGGTCGCACCGTCCATCTCTGCGCCGATGATCTTGGATAGCGTCGTCTGATGTTCCGGCTTGTAGACGACCAGGTACGTCCGGTTAAATTGGCGCCAATACCTGTCCATGTCGTCGAACGACACGCTCTGATTTGGCCCCAGGTACGAATCCATCACGATAAACTCGCGCGTCGTATCGCTCCAGCCGACGACGAGCGCATAGTGCCCCATCCAGCCGAGCCTGGCTTCTGGCTCAAAGCCTTTTTCGAGAAGCGGCGGCAGTCCCGCCCGGATGAGCTGTTGAAGCAGCTCGAGCGTCCCGTTGACGCGGACGATGGCCTGAAAGCCTTGCGAGCGCGCAAACGCGGCCATCTCGTCTGGGCTGACGTTGCGATCTTCCGGGTCAGGCTTGAGGACGGCCGCCGCATCGGCCTGGGTGCCGGGCCACTTGAAGTACGAGAGCGCCATCGCCAGGTTGGCCGGGCCGCAGTTGTTCCACGTCTGATACGTGTGGCGAAAGCCGGTGAGCAGCACAGTGGCAAATTCAATCGCAGCGGGCGTCGAGCGAGCGGCGATGGTGGGATTGGGCGCGGCCACCCGCGTGAGCGTCGGCGTGAGACGCGGCACCGGTGTGTGGGTGGGCTGATGGGTTGGCGGAGGGGTGCTCGTAGGGCGAGCTGTTTCGCTGATCATGGGCGTGACGGTTGGAATGGGCGTCAGGAGCGCGGCGACGGCGTGCGGCGCAAACGCCGCAGCCGGCGCGGGCGTGGGCAATTCGGTGTGCGCTGTTTGAAAGAGGCCCTGCAATGGCTCCGGCACAAAACGGGCAATGTAGCGCGGCGGGATGAACCGCGCCATGAACAGCCCGGTCACCAGCGCGCACGCGGTCAGAAAGCACACGACGGCGCCGAGCGCGAACGCGCCTCTCAGCGTTTCATCGCGACGCCGCTGCCGGTAGTATCTGGTTTGAGGATAACTGATGGCTCTCATCAGGCGCGACTCGAGTCGCTGCTACGGAATTTGCCAAATGCTAGTCATGGAGTAGAAACTTGAGCTTTTTCGGTGGTAAACAAAAGCCTCCACCTGGCCGGTTACCCCAAAATGCGATGGAATCACTTCGGCCACCGACGCCAGCCCTGCCTGTCTGCGCAGGTAGGCTTGCCAATCGGCCTCGAGTGCCGTCGGGTTGAGGCGCAGCGTCCTGCGGAGCGCCTCGCCCATCGTGGTGCTGGTCGCCATCGCCGGGGCGAGCCGGGTGAGCGAGTCCGCGCCCAGTCGCTCGGCGATGAACGCAAACGCGAGCGGCACCATCGCCTCGTCGAGCGCGGTCCCGGTCCCGGAAGATCTCGCTCGCAGCGGAACCGTGCTTAAAGATCGCGAGGTGCCGCTTTGCATCGCCGCGATCAGCGTGGTAGTGATCTCGGGTGTGATGTACGGCCCGGCCAGTCCTGCCTCGGCCAGATGCCAGCGCACGATTTGCTGAAAGGCGATCGAGTTCCCGCCGGTCCGCTGCCCCGGCCAGTTCGAAGCGACCAGTCCCCGCACGAGGCGCGTCTCGATGGCGCGATACAGCTCGTCGCGCGAGGTCATGTCCGTGGGGAGACCGGCCAGGTACGGCGAAGCCAGTTTCAGTGTCAGGCTGTTTTCGTCAAAGTCGTAAGTCGAGATGCCCCAATAGCCGGCCGAGTCGGGCGATGTTTCAAAGGAGACGATCACTTGGGGCGGGCACGCGAGATTGACGCACGCCTTTTGCAAGACCGCCTCCATGTGCGGGATGAGCGGCTCGACGATGTCGGCGTCGCGGCGAGAATACATGGCGAGAATTCGTTTGCTGGAAAGCGAGCGGCGCGATCCCCAGAACTCGGCGCTGGGCTGTGCGCGCACCCAGCCCGAAGGCGTCTGCCTGTAAAACTGTGGAACGCGCAGCGTGATGCTGATCGGGCCGCCCGGCATCGGCTGCGTCACCGGGAACTGGTACAGCATGTCGAGCCGCGCGCCACCCGGCTCGAGCGTTACGCCGGCGGGTTGAGGCGACGTACTCGCCGCTCCCAGCCCGAACTCGGGGATGCCCGCGCGCTCCAGGCGTCCAAAGCGCCGCTCCTGGATCGAGCGCCAGGTCGAATCGTCCGGGTCTTGGAGTGCCATGAATGATACTTGATCGTTGGCGGCGACTGCTTGCACTTCTGCCCTGGCGACGACGGTCACTTCTCGCGTCACCCGGCTCAGTTGTGTTTGGTACATCCAGGCTGCATAGCCGCTGACGAGGGTCAGGGCGATCACCGGGATCGCCACGAATGCAAGCACCCATTTGGGGAATCGCCGCTTGGGGCGAGGCGGGGGCGGTGCGACGATCATCTCCGCTTCGTGTCCTTCGCCTTCAAAAATCTGCCATTCAACTTCGATACTCATCTTGCCCATCTCCTGACTCGAAAAGTAATGTTACCGATAATCTGGGTCACTGCTCAGGCCAGCGGTCAAAACCGCACCTAGCAGCCTGTCGGAGAGGAGGCTGCCGACGCAAAACATCGCTCGTTTCGTCATTCTGAGGCCCCGAAGGGGCCGAAGAATCTCGTTGGGGGCTGTGAAGTACGCTCTGATGGCGAGATTCTTCGTCGCTCCGGCGGCTCCGCCGCCTCCGCTCCTCAGAATGACAGTCCTCTCCGACAAACTGCTAGTAACTCGGTTTGCGCGGAGCATACCTGGCAACAGCGTAAGGGCAGGGCTTGCCCCTGCCAAAGGTGGGCAACCGCAAGGGTTGCCTCTACATTTTTAAAAGATACTAACCGAATCTGGCGCGAAAAGATTGACGATATGCCCACTAAACGATGACGGCCGGCTAGGAGCCTGTCGGAGAAACCCGTTTTCTCCGAGAAAACGGGTTTCTGGGCCACCATTTTCAGCGGAAACTATCAGCTCTCCGACAGACTGCTAGCTGTCTTTCAAGATGATCGGGAGAAAGTAAATGTGCGTGAACCACGCCGCGGGCATGACTGAAAAAGTGCGCGTCACGCTTTCCCTAGACGCCAGTGGGCAGTTGACGCGCGCCTTCCAATCCCAGGGCGTCAGCGCATCGTCGGGTAGATATTCGGTCTGAGTGTAAATGTACTGGTAGCCATATGGGTAGTCATATGGCAGGTAGTAAATGTAGTCTGAGATATGCCGTCCGCCCGGCCCGTTGATATAAATGACGCACAAGCAATCATGTGCGCGCGCGAGCCACCTAAAGCGCCACTGAAACGGCGGGACAGGTTGAGGCAGCAACGCGCCGTCTTCAGGATAGACGAGTTCTGGCGGCCCGGGTATCGCGGTGGACGTCGGAGTCGGCGTTGGCTGTGATGGCATCGGTTGCGACGGCGTCGCAGCAACGGTCGAGCGATGCACTGCTATGCCCATCAGAGCCGAGACGCCACTCAGCGCCAGGTATATCAACAGCCCGGTCTGCCATCGCGTGATAGATTTCATCGTGAACCCTCTCCTCGTCTTCCCAGGATGTGCAATGGGTGATCCGACAACGGCTAAAGCTTCGATGAGAAACGCAAGGCGAACATGAGCGCGGGTCGAGAGAGCATTGATGCAAGGCCATTTGGCCCCGAGGAGCGAGGGTCCCAAGTTGGCTCGCACTATAACACAATCACGACGGTTTGTAAATGAGCGATCCAAAAGGCCGCTCCCGCGCTTTGCGCTGCAAGCTCAACGCAGTCGTGGTCTCCACGCCACGCCCAGGCAACTGGGTGTATCCAGCCAGCGCATGGCCGAAAGGTCGGGCGTGATGACGAATACGCCCTCTGGGTCTTGCGGCACGGCCAGCCATTTGCCGTCGGGCGACCAGTCAAAGTCTCGGCCCGGCAGCGTCACCGTCCGGCCCGTCTCTACGTTCAGGACGCCGACTGTACCCCCCACACTTCCTGTGAGCGGCACGACCCAGAAGCCGACGTACCGACTATCCACTGACCAGGCCAGGCTGATCCAGCGCGCGCTTGTCCCGCGCCATTGTGCGCGCACGGCGCCGGTGCTCGTATCGAGCGCGGATAACGTCAGCCCGCCAGGCTGGTTGAGGGCTGCCGCCAACAGTGAACCATCAGGCGACCATGCCAGGTTACCAAGCCACTCGGCTTGATTGCCTGACGATGCCGGCGCCAGGTCTTGGGCGCGCGCCAATGTCGTGACCGAGTTGCTGCTTACATCTGCGACTTGAATCTCGCTGGCGAGCAAGGTCGAGAGGGTCATCCCGGTGAGGGTCCTGCCCGCAAGACTGCTCACGAACGCGAGTCGCCGGCCGTCGGGTGACCACGCCAGATGAGAACCAGTGCCGATTGGCTCTGGATAGCGTCCGTTGGAGTCGGCGATCAAGACGCGCGAATAGTATTGTCGGGAGAGGAAAATACCGGCGGCTGGCACCAAGTCAAGATAGGCCACGCGTGTTCCATCTGATGACCAGGCGAGATTCGTCCCGAAGATTTCAATATCCTCGTGGGTCTCCAGATTCACGACATGGCTGCGCAATCCACCGGGGGCATTTTGCAAGTCCAATCGCAAGCGACCGTCGGGCAACCAGCCGATCCCAGAATACGCGGGCCCTGCCTGCAATGCCTGGATCTTGCGGGTTTCGGCATCTGCCACAAAGGCCCGACCGCTCTGCAGGAACGCCAGATACTTGCCGTCGGGAGACCACTCTGGCAGTGAGATGTCTTGACCTTCTATGATTTGGCTCAACTCTGCGTCATTGACCTGTCTCAGCCAGATGGAGAACGGCCTGACAGTGCCGGGCGCGCAAAGCAACGCCAGTTGGCTGCCGGGCAAAGGCGGCACAGCCTGGGTCGGCAAGCCGGCCTGTGTTCGCAAATAGGCCAGCCATGCCGGTTCAAGCGAGTTCGGGTTTACCTTCCATACGGATCGGATGGCGTCGCCCAGCATCACGTTGGCTTGCATCGCCGGAATTAATCGCTCGACGGCGCCTGCGCCCATCTGCTTTTCGAGGAACGCAAACGCAAGCGAGACCATCGCGACATCCTCGGCTGACGTCATCGCGGCGCTGCGCGCGCGGAGTGCGATGCTCGAAAGCGACAGCCACGTGCCGGCCTGCAACGGACTGACCAGCGACTGCCCGAGTTCGGGGGTAATGAACGGATCGGCTAGGCCAGCCTTGGCCAGTTCCCATTGCAAGAGCAATCGCGGTGGAAAGTTATCGAAATTGAGCCGCCGGTCGGAGGCTTCTGTCACCAATGCCTGCACGACTCGCGTTCCAATCATGCGATATAACTCGTCGCGCGAGCGCGCATCGGCCGGCACGCCGATCAAATGAGGCGAAGGCAGCTTGAGGACGACCCAATGATCATCAAAACCGTATGAAAAATCCGTCAGACGCGCCAACGCTTCTGGCGAGTTTTCAAAGAGAACATAGACCGGCTGTGGGGGACAGGGCAGGGGGCCACAGACTCGTGAGAGCACCTTGTCCATGTAAGGAATTAATCCGTCCAGCACACTGGCATCGCGCCGCGTGTATCGCATCGCAAAATACTTGCTGCTGCGATGTTGCCACGACCCCCAATACTCGAGGGTGGGATTGCCGTGCACCCAACCCGATGGCGTCTGCCGGTAAAACTGCGGCACACGGAGCCGGATGCTCGTCGGCCCGCCGGAGATCGGGTGTGTCACTTGAAACTGGTACATCACGTCGAGTGTCGCGCCGCCCGGCTCCAGCGTCACGCTGCCGAATTGGGGCAATGCGCTTATGGCAATCCCCTCCACGTCGGGAATGCCCGTTGACGTCCACCCCAGCTCGGGCAGGCCGTCCCGCTCCAGGCGGCCAAAGCGCTTGTCTTGCACCGCGCGCCAGTCGGCGTCGGTGGGGTCTTGGAGGGCGAGGAAGGCGGCGCGATCGTTCGCGGCGATGGCTTGCGCCTCGAGCCTGGCGACGGGATGAATCTCACGCGAGGCACGGTCGAGCTGTGTGCGATAGGTCCAGGTCATGTAGGCTGCCACAGCACCAACGATCAACGTCACAATGGACGCCAGCGCGATCCACCCCTTGCGCGATAGACGACGGCGTGGTTTTGGCGGGGGCCGCCGGATCCGCTCGTCCTGCTGCGGCACGTTTTCTTCGACAATCTGCCAATCCAGCTCGATGCTCATGGTGGTGGTGATGGGTAATTGGCCGGTCGCCACGCGACGCTGTAGCAACCCGGCGCGTCCAACCAGCCCGGCGTGTCCAACCAGCGCGAGTCCAAATCGGGTGTGACGAGCAGGACGCCGGAAGGTTCCTGCACTATTGCCAGCCACTGGCCGTCGGGCGACCAATCGAATCCGCCCCACTTGTTGCCCGGCAGGGTCACGGATTGGCCTGTCAGCACATCCAGGATATCCACCGTGTAGGTGCTGCGCGCCGGAGGGTCAGGCGACAGGCTTAATGCGAGGTGACGATTGTCGGACGACCAGGCCACGCTGCCCCAACTCGCGCGCGGCTCTTGCCACCGCGCGCGCATTGCGCCAGTATCTGACCTGACGATCGAAAGCACGGTCTCGTTTGAGCGATAGAGGAGCGCCGCCAACATCGAGCCATCCGGCGACCAAGTCAAGTCACTCACCCGACTGCCCTGGTTGTCCTCAGCCTGCGAGGTCACCAGATCGCGGACGCGCGCCAGGGTCGTTATCGAGTCGCTCGCCATGTCGGCCATGCGAATCTCGCTCGCATAAGGTGTCCCCCCGGGACTGGATGGAGCCAGCGAGACTCTGCCCCAGAACGCCAGTCGCTTGCTATGCCCGTCGGCGGGCGACCAGGTCGGCCGGACTCCGCGTGCAATTTGTCGAGCGTGATCTCCATTCGCGTCGGCGATCCAGATATTGAAACGGTTCTCATTCCCCGGCCCAGGGGTGACGAGATACGCCACCTGCGTTCCATCGGGCGACCAATTGTGTTGAGTGCCTGTGATCTGAGCCTCCTGGCCCGTGTCCAGGTCCATCACATAATCCGTCAGTACGCCCCGTTCCTCCGAGCGCAAGTGCATATGATCCTCGGACAGCCAATCGAACCAGTCAACCGGATGGTCAGTCGCCACTGTCTTGATCTGCTGCGTGTCGGCATCCATCACCACGACCCGACCCTCGCGGATGTAGGCCAGCTTTTTGCCGTCGGGCGACCAGGCCGGCAATGGAGGATTCTGGAATCTGTCTTCCACGGTTTGAATCTTGGCGCCATCGGTTCTGAGGCGCAGGATGGAATAATAGGTGTCGGCCAGGTCCGCCGGGCAACTCAAAACCATCTCTCCTGCGGGCAGGGATGCGAGCAGTCTGGTAGCCGATAGCGTCCCTTCTCGCTCGCGCAGATACTTTTGCCACGCCAGTTCGAGCGTCGTCGGATTGACGCGCAGCGTGGCGCTGATCGCCTCGCCCAGCGTGTTGAGCCGGTTCGAGGTGATGGCCGTTGCCATGCGCGCGACCGTGCCGGAGCCGAATTGCCGTTCGAGGAAATCGAACGCGAGCGGCATGACGACCTCGCCCGGCGCAGCGTCCAGTCCTCGCGCCACTGTGCGCAGCGAGATCGTGCCAAGCGGTTGACGTGCGCTGGCTGGTGCGGTCTTGAGGGTGCGCGTGATCGCTTCGTTGAAGAACGGCCCGGTCAAACCGGCCTGTGCCAGCTCCCAGCGGAGGATCTCTTGGTGTGCAAGATAGTACAGATTCAGTCGCCGCCCTGAAGCTTCCACCACCAGGGCTTGCACAACCCGTGTCCCAACAGCCCGGTAGTACTCATCGCGCGACGCTGCATCAGTCGGCACACCAATCAGGTGCGGCGAGGGCAGTTTGACTGTGATGCCTTCGTCAAAGCCATATGAAAAATCGCTCAGATATGTGGCCGACTCGGGCAGGTTCTCGAACAAGAGACCCATGAACGGCGGGCAGGCCAGCGTTGCGCAGAGTTGATCGGCCATGGTGTCCAGGCGCGGGATGAGTGGCTCGATCACCGGGGCATCGCGGCGCAAATAGATCACGCTGACGCGCCGGCCGGGGCGCTGTTGCCATCGGCCCCAAAACTCGGTGACGGGCCACGCATGCACCCAGCCTGACGGCGTGGGCTTGTAGAACTGGGGCACGCGCAGCGTGATGCTCGTCGGGCCGCCGGGCAGGGGGTGTGTGATCGAGAAACGATACGTCACATCAAGCCGCGCGCCGCCCGGCTCAAGTGACACGCTGCCCGGTTCGGGTACGAGGCCGGCCGCCTCCCAACCGAACTCGGGCAGGCCGTTGTTCTCCAACACGCCAAAGCGTTTATCCTGCATCGCGCGCCATGCGCGGTCGCCCGGGTCTTGGAGCGCGAGGAACGAGGCGCGATCATGGGCGGCCACAGCCTGCGCTTCTTGCCTGGCGATCGGTCGCACGGCGCCTTCGGCTCGAGCCAGTTGCGTACGATACGTCATGGTCACATAGCCCGCAGCGGCGCCAAGGGCCAGGGTCAAGATCGCTCCGGACACTACCAGCCACTTGCGCCAGTTGCCCGGACGCCTGGGCCGAACCGGTCGTGTTTCGCTTGGTTGGGGAACGTCATGGTCAACGATTTGCCAATCTATCTCGATGCTCATGATAACGTCAGTGCTCGTCGGTGAGGCAACGCTTTTCGCCCAAGATTATAGCACCGCCTGCCTCTGGCTGCTGGGCTGGCGGCATACGCCCTTGCGTCGTTATGAATCCTCCCGCAGGTTCAGAACCTGCGGGAGGTTGATTGGTCTTTGATTTCCCCCTCCCGTTATCCAGTTGTATAATTTGCAGGGAAAGATTGATCCGCAGTTTGCTGTTTGAGGAGACGAGATGCCAACTCGCCAGGAAGTGTTGACGTGGGGAGACGTGACCGCATTGATCGATCATCTGCTGCCGCAGATGCAAGGGACGTTCGACGCGCTGCTGCTGATCACGCGCGGCGGCATTGTCCCCGGCGGCCTGATCGCCGAGCGGCTGGACATCAACTACGTGCTCACTGCCGCGGTGCGCTTTCCTTCGGATGTGATTGACAAGCGGCTGGCCTGGCCGACGTTTTTGCAGTTCCCGGAAGACGAGCTTTTGCGCGGGCGGCGCGTGTTGATCGTGGACGACGTGTGGGGAAGCGGGCGGACGATCACGACGGTCGTCGGTCGAGTGGAAGCAGCAGGCGCGCGCGCCGAGACGGCAGTCTTGCACTATAAACCAGGCAGCAGCCTGTTCAAGCAAACCGGGCCGACCTATTACGCGGCCATCACCGATGCGCACATCATCTATCCCTGGGAGTTCAGGTCGGGCAAGCAGACTGCGCCGTTGCCCAAGATCGTGCCTGTTTAGCGATCGGTGATCGGTGATCAGTATACTGCTCGGAAATCAAATGAGTGCATTGGAGTCGAGGCTTCAGCCGGTTTCGCGGCCAATATCCGGCTAAAGCCTTGACTCCGGATGCACCGAATTCATTTCCGGTCAGTATAATCGGTGATCAGCGATCGGTTGGGCGTGGGCGGAGCGCGAGAGCGACCAGGAACACGAGCAGCGCGCTGACGATCACCAGCCCGGCGCGCGCATCGAATGACGGCGAGCTGACGGCCGGGTTCGGTGTGGGCGTGCGCGTGGGGGTGATGGAGGGGGTTGTGCTGGCGGTTGGCGTGGATGTCGCCGTGGGCGTCCGAGATGGTGTGGCGGTCGGCGTTCGGCTGGCCGTCGCGGTTGCAGTGGGCGTTGGCTTGGTCGTTGTGGCTGTTTGACCGACCGGCAGAGCTGCCGGAGTGTGTGTTGCCTCAATGACGGATGGGTTGGGTGGTGCGGGGGTCCCTCCTCCTTGTTCAATCACCAAGATCGGCCAACCCCCGATGAGACATTCGCCATTGATACGCTGAGTGCAGACTGCGCCAGGCAAATTGAGCGTGTATTGCCCTTCCACGGCGCTTGGCGTCCACGTGTCACCAGTGCGACTGTCCACGATGAGGGCGGAGCTTGCGCGCGCGCCCAATGTCACCTTCTGCGGTGTCGAGGTGCGCGACCACAGCACGATCGTCGTTCGATCCGCACGATCCACGGTCACCTGCGCTATTTGGTCACGCCGATCCAGCGTGGCCGAACGAAACCCCGCAAGGTATGTGGATGCAATCTGAAAAGCCTTGAACGCCGGCCGTTCCGTTCCGTCCATCCTCACCAACCCGAACGGTTCGGGATTCGCTGCCCGGTCGCCGGGGGTATCGGCCAGCTTGTACACGGCGATGCGCTCTGCGCCAGCGGCGATCCCCAGCGCGAACGCTTGAACGATGAACGCGCCTTGCTCCTCGAGCGTGATCTGGAACTGTGAGGTGGGCGCAAGCCACGTCGGGTCGAGCGAGGGCGCAGCGTTCGTTTCCACCAGCCACACGGGCTTGTCAAAGCCATACGCGCGCATCATCGTGTGATGCCAGGCGGTCAAGTCGTAGACCATGTCGGGCCGAAAGTATTGGTGCACCGTGACCACGTCGAAATAGTAATTATTCGCGGCGGCGTTCGGATCATTTTTGAGCGCGTCGAGAAATCGCTGAAAGAATGGTCTGCGGTTATAGTTCACGTCCCACCAGTAGGTGAACCCGGCCAGGTGGATCACTGCATTGGGATTGGCCGATCGGGCAACGGTGTAGGCGATGCGTTGAAGCTGCAAGAACTCGTCCACCGAGCCACTCCACGTCCGCCCCGTGTAGTTTTCATCCCAAATGTCCGGTTCGTTCCAGATGATCCAGTGATTCACACGCCCGGCGTATTGGGTAACTAGTCTACGGAGAAAAGCCGCCCACAAGTTGTTGGGGTCGTCGGCGGGCAGCTCCATCCCAGCCGGGACGCCCACCTTGTGAGTATCCTTGCGTGCCCACGAGGGCGTGTTAAAGACCAGGCCTACGACCTCGCGCCCGGCGGCGATTTCGGCGTTGACCTTCGCTTCCAGCGTGGTATCGTTCCACTGCCCGGCATCGTTCGGCTGGATCTCGCTCCACTCGAAGCGCAGGCGCGTCCAGCCGATGCCGAGTTGCGAGGCCACCGCCGGATTGTCCGATGCCTCCACGGCGCCAAAGCGAGATTCGCCTCCATATTGGGCCTGGATCGGGATAGCCGTCCGTGACAAGATGAACGAGATCAGGGCAGTAAGGACGATAGAATGGCGAGCAGTCATCAAGACTCCTATTCGGTGAGCAGACGGACGGATTGTAAGCCGGGCGAGAGGGTGTGTCAAGGACCATCATATGACGAGATGACGATAAGCCTATGATACTCGTCCCGGCGTAACGTGACATTTGTCACTGGTTTAGTATGGTCAGTCAGTCAATAATTACACAAAGTCCGATAGCCAACCGTCCTATGCTTTCTCTAACACCGGCGCGGCGTTCATCTTGTCTAACCCTCCCGGCGGATACTGATCATGGTCTATCTAGTTTTGTGTAGCTGCGCTTGTCCTTGCCGATCTTTCTACATTCCTCTTCGAGGCCATCCGGCGCAACACTGTTCTGTGGACAGCTCTGTGCCGCAATCCCCAAATCGTCCAAGCCCACACTGCACATGTGATCTATCGTGTATTCACAACCGAAAGAAAGTTTGAATCGTTTGATCTGTTAGGAGGAAGCTGCATGAAATTCAGTCGAAGAGATTTTCTCAAGTTAACTGGTGCCACTGTCGGTGGGCTGGTGCTTCCACACAGCCTTCCGACAGCCGCTCTGGCTGCTCGCTTTCCGCTGCACAAGCCTGTCGGCGAAAAGCCAACCATCTGCTGTTTTTGTGGCGTCGGCTGCGGCGCGATTGTCGCCGCCGCCGAAGGTCGAGTGCTCAACATCGAAGGCGACCCGGACCACCCCATCAACCAGGGCAGCCTGTGCAGCAAAGGCATGAGCCTGGCTCAGATCAACGCCGTAGATGGCAAGATCAATCCCCGCCGCTTGCAGAAGGTCAAGTACCGGGCGCCCGGCAGCTCCAAGTGGGAAGAAAAGTCCTGGGATTGGGCGCTGGACGAGATCGCCAGGCGCGTCAAGGCCACCCGGGACAAGAACTTTATCGAAAAGGACAGCGAGGGCCGCACGGTGAATCGCGTGGAGGCCATCGCGTCGTTGGGCGGCGCGGCGCTGGACAATGAAGAGTGCTCGCTCATCAGCAAAGCGAACCGCGCGCTGGGCATGGTGTACATCGAGCACCAGGCCCGAATATGACACTCCCCCACTGTAACGGCTCTGGGAGAGTCGTTTGGCAGAGGGGCAATGACCAATCACTGGAATGACATCAAGAACAGTGATTGCGTCCTGATCATGGGCAGCAACGCCGCCGAGAACCATCCGATTTCGTTCAAGTGGGTGACCAAGGCCGTCGAGGAAAACGGCGCCAAGCTGATCGTCGTGGATCCGCGCGTCAGCCGCTCGGCCGCCAAGGCCCACCTCTATGCGCGCATCCGCACGGGCACCGATATCGCTTTCCTCGGCGGGATGATCAAGTGGGTCCTGGACGACATCGAGGCCAACCCCAGTAAGTACAACATGCTCTACCTCACCGAGTACACCGACATGCCGTTCTTGATTGACCCGGCGTTCAAGACGGCGGCCGAGCTGGATGGCAAATTCTCCGGCTTCAAGCCCGGCGCGGACCCGAACTATGGCTCGTACGACAAGGCCACCTGGAAGTGGCAGGTGGACGACAAGGGCATCCCGCTCAAAGACAAGACGCTCAAGAATCCGCGCTGCGTCTTTCAGATGCTCAAGCAGCAATACGCGCGCTACACGCCCGACATGGTCAGCAACGTGACCGGCGTGGACAAGGCCACGTTCCTCAAGGTGTGCGAGACCTTTGCCGCGACTGGCGCGACGGGCAAGAGCGCCGTCATCATGTATGCCATGGGTACCACGCAGCACACCTACGGGGCGCAAAATATTCGCGCCTATTCGATCCTGCAAACATTGCTGGCTAACATAGGCGTGGCCGGCGGCGGCATCGCCGCCATGCGCGGCGAATCCAATGTGCAAGGCTCGACCGACCACGCGCTGCTATACCACATCTGGCCCGGCTATCTCAAGACGCCGGATGCCGCCGAGACAACACTCAAGGATTACCTGAGCGGGCGGGCCAAGGTCTATAGCACGGCCGACCCCAAGAGCGCCAATTGGTGGCAAAACTATCCCAAGTACATGGTCAGCCTGCTCAAGAGCTATTATGGCGATAACGCCACACCCGAAAATGATTTCGGCTACAATTGGCTGCCCAAGCTCGCGCCCGGCGTCAACTATTCGCACATCGCGCTCTTTGAGGCCATGGCCGCCGGCAAGATCAAGGGGCTGTTCTGCTGGGGGCAGAACCCGGCTGTGGGCGGCCCGAACTCGTTTGCCGAGCGCCAGGCGCTGCAAAAGCTCGAGTGGCTGGTGAGCATTGACCTGTGGGAGACCGAGACGTGTACTTTTTGGCAGGAGCCTGGTATAGATCCCAAGCAGATTCAAACCGAGGTCTTTGTGCTCCCGGCGGCGGCTTCTTACGAAAAGGAAGGCAGCATCAGCAACAGCGGGCGCTGGAGCCAGTGGCGTTGGAAGGCCGTTGAGCCGCCCGGCGAAGCTCGCCCCGACTTGGAGATCGTCGTCGAGTTGATGGACAAGGTGATCGAGCTGTACCAGAAAGAAGGCGGCCCGAACGCCGACGCGCTCACCAAACTGCGTTGGAAGGGCTGGTACGACGCCAAGCCATTGCCGCGCGGCGCAGAAAGCCTGGTGGATTTGGTCTCGCGTGAGATCAACGGCTGGGCCGAGAGCGACATTACGGATGACAAGGGCGCCGTGACCACCGCCAAAGGCCAACTCATGGCTTCTTTCGCCGTGCTCACAGCCGACGGCAAGACCTCGTGCTCCAACTGGGTCTATTGCAACTCGTACAGCCAAAAGGACGGCAACCTCCAAAAACGACGCGACTCCAAAGATACCCACCCGGCGGGCATCGGCCTGTATTCCAAGTGGAGCTGGTGCTGGCCGCTCAACCGGCGCATTATCTACAATCGCGCTTCGGTTGACCTGGACGGCAACCCATTCGACCAAAAGCGCTGGGTCATCAAGTGGGATCAGGCCGCCAACAACGGCGCTGGCGCGTGGGTGGGTGACGTGCCCGATGGCGGCTGGGTGCCGATGAACAAGGAAGGCACACGCTACCCCTTCATCATGAAGCCTTCGGGCGTGGCACAAGGCTTTGGGCCGGGCATGGCCGAAGGGCCATTCCCGGAGCACTATGAGCCGGTCGAAAGCCCGGTCAAGAACCCACTTTCGGGCACGCAGAACAATCCGGCCATCAAGATCTGGCGGCCCAAAGAGATCGGCTCGTCCGACGAGTATCCTATCGTCGCCACCACGTACCGCGTGACCGAGCACTGGCAGGCCGGCCAGATGACGCGCAACCTGCCGTGGCTGGTCGAGTTGATGCCGCAGATGTTTATCGAGATGAGCGAGGAACTGGCCGCCGAGCTCAAGATCAAGAACGCCGAGCTGGTCACGGTCGAATCCAAGCGCGGCAAGATACAGGCTTTTGCCGTCGTCACCAAGCGCTTCAAGCCGATGCAAGTCGCCGGCAAGCTGGTCCACACCGTCGGCCTGCCGTGGCACTGGGGCTTTCGCGGCCTGTGCGTGGGCGATAGCGCCAATGATCTGAGTCCCTACGTGGGCGACGCCAACACCATGATCCCGGAATACAAGTCGTTCCTGGTGCGGGTCAAGAAGGGAGGGGTGTGACATGAGCAGCGGTACAAGTGGCGCGAGCAATGGTGTGTTAGTGGATCTGGTCCGGTGTATGGGATGCCGCGCTTGCCAGGTGGCCTGCAAGGCCTGGAACGACAACCCCGGCGAGATGACGCTGTGCCTGGGCTGCTACGACAATCCGCCCAGCTATTCCGCCGACACGTGGAGCTTGATGCAGTTCAACGAGGTGGTAGATGCGGCGGGCGTGCTGCATTGGGTCTTTGCCAAACGACAATGCATGCACTGTCTGCACCCGGCGTGCGTTTCGGCCTGCCCGGTGCAGGCGCTGCACAAGCTGGAAAACGGCCCGGTGGTGTACGACGCGCACAAGTGTATCGGCTGCCGTTACTGCATGGTAGCTTGCCCCTTCAACGTGCCCCGCATTGACTTTCACAGTTTCCTGCCCGAGATCACCAAGTGCACGTTCTGCGCCGATCGCCAGGCGCAGGGATTGGAGCCGGCGTGCGTCAAGGCCTGCCCGACCGACGCGCTTGTCTTTGGCAAGCGCGACGATCTGCTCGCTGAGGCGAGAACACGCATCCAGAAATGGCCCGACCGGTACGTGAATCATATCTACGGCGAACAAGAAGCCGGGGGCACCTCGTGGATGTACCTATCGCCAGTGCCATTCAAGGATTTGATCCCCTCTGTAGAAAAAGGATTCGGGTTCCCGGCGCTGGGGCCTGAGCCGGCTCCGGCGTTGAGTGAGGCGGTGGCCATCTTTGGCACGCCCACTGCCCTGGCGACGGTGGCGGCGACGCTGGGCGCCGTCTACTGGATCACCAAGCGTCGGATGGAAGCGCAGCAGGCCAAACCCACGTCCGGGGACGCGGAGCGTGGTCACGGAGCGAAGGAGAAATAAGCCATGTCGGCGACAACTGCAACCAAAAAGGCTTCTTACCCGGCGAGCTTTTACGTCCTCGGCGTCATCACCTTGTTTGGGCTGGCGCTGGGCATCTATCGCCTGGCGACGAGCCTGGGCGCCACAACCAACTTGAACGCCGGCTATCCCTGGGGACTGTGGATCGCCTTTGACTTTTTCGCGGTGCCCCTCTCGGCCGGGGCCTTTACGCTGGCCGCTGTGCTGCACATTTTTAATCGCAAAGAGTACCACGGCATCGCGCACCTGGCGCTGCTGGCCGGTTTCCTGGGCTATACGATGGTGATCTTGGTGCTGGTGCTGGACATTAACCGTTGGGATCAGTTCTACAACGTGTTGCTGCCGCCGATGTGGAACCTCCACTCGTTCATGTTCGAGGTCGCCATGTCCATCACCCTTTACTTTGGGGTGATGATGCTCGAGCTGTTCCCCATCGTGTTTGGGCGCAAGAACTGGCTGGCGGTCAGAGTCGTCGAGCAACTGACCCCTTTCATCGCAGGCGTGGGCGTCTTGCTTTCTACGGTCCACCAAAGCTCCATCGGCGCGATCTTTCTCATTCTGCGCCACCGGCTTGACCCGCTGTGGTGGTCGCCTCTCATTCCGCTGCTCTTTTTCACCTCGGCGGTGTTCAGCGGGCTTTCGGTCGCCACACTGCTGGCCATCTTGACCTGGCGCGCGCTGGGCAGACCTACGCCCAAGCCCCTCTTGTTCGGCCTGACCCGAGTCGCGGCCTGGGTCATGGTGCTCTTTCTGGTGCTCAAGTTCGGGGACCTGTTGCTGGCGGGCGAGTTTGGGCTGATGTTTGGCAGCGGCACTTTGGGTCTGGTGTTCTGGGTGGAGGTCATCCTGATCATTGCCGCGATAGTCATCTATTTGTCCAAACTGCACGAAAATGAAAACACTCTGCTGATCGGGACAATCTGCACCCTGGTGTGGCTGGCGATCAATCGGTCCACCATCGCCTGGTTCGCGATGCGGGCACCGGCTGGCGCAACCTACTCGCCCACCTGGATCGAGATCGGCATCGTCGTCGCCTCTTTCGCGGCGGGTATCCTGTTCTACGCACTGGGTGTGCGCTCCTTGCCAACACTCCGCGCAGGTGTGGAAGAAGCTCACTAAACAGGCAGCAAGAAACAAGAAGCAAGGGGCAAGGGGCGCCTGTGGCTCTCTTGCCCCTTGTTGCGTTGAAGAATATAATTGCCCCAATCCCCGACAGGAGTTCCAAGTGCTGACAGTTTCAGAAGCTTTGGAGGAAGCGGCACGGCGGGAGCCTGACCTGGCGCCCTATTACGCGCTCTACCGCAGGCTGTTTGAATTGCAGGACAAAGCCAAGAGCGAAATCGCCGCCACGCTCGAACTGGCCGACCCGGCGGCGCTGCAAGCGCGCACGTTCCAGGGCCTGCCATTGATCTCGTTTGCCCACTTGCCCATCCAGGCGGACCGCTTCGCCGAGTTGGCCACGGCGATTGCCAAAGAATTGGAGGCCGGGGGATGGATGCCAGAGGGCGAGGAAAGCGCGCTGCCCGCCCCTCTGCCCGCCGATGCCGCCGGGTGGCTGGCCCTGGCCCAGTCGCAGTTCGAAAAAGGCCAGGCTGGCGCAGAACGGCAAGACGAAAGGGCCGTCGTCACACTGGCCGAGATCGCGGCGGATATGGCGCTCATGCCGTATCTGACCTGGACCGCAGAGCAGGTCTTGCCCCACCTGGACCAGGAACAATGGAAGCGTGGGCACTGCCCAGTCTGCGGTGGTTTGCCCGACCTGGCCTTTCTGGAGGGAGAGGCCGGCGCTCGCCGCCTGGCGTGCTCGCGGTGCAACAGCCAATGGCGCTATGCGCGGATAGGCTGCCCGTTCTGCGGCGCAGACGATCCCGATCAAATCGTCTATTATCCGAGCGACAACGAGGTCTATCGCCTCTATGTTTGCCTGGCGTGTCGGCGCTACCTTAAAACCAAAGACCTGCGCAAGGCCGGCGACCCGGTGTTAGTGCAAGTGGAACGCGTCGCCACCGTCGCGATGGATGCGGCGGCCCGCCAAGAAGGATATCGTTAGTCAACCCTGCAGACCTTTGAGGTCGGCAAGACCTCAAAGGTCTTTGGGAGGCAAGGGATGAATAAAAGGACGCTAGTGTTTTTGGGCATTGCGCTGGTCATCGGCTTGATCGCCGGGTTTGGCGCGTCGCTGGCGTTGAACGCGGCGGCCAAGCCGGGCGCAGCGCAAATCAAAAACGCCCAACTCAAAGTGGGCGATACAGCGCCCGATTTCCGGCTGCCGGATCACACGGGCGGCTATGTCCGGTTGAGCGATTTCCGGGGGAAACAGAACGTCGTCATCGCATTCTATCCCGCGGCGTTCACGCCCGTCTGAAGCCAGGAAATGCCTGCCTTGGATGCCGACCTGAGTCGCTTCAAGGCGGAAGATACCCAGGTGCTGGGTATAAGTGTAGACTATACAGCCGCGAACGCTGCCTGGGCTAGATCGCTGGGGATCAAAGAACTGCCGCTGTTGAGCGACTATTGGCCTCACGGCCAGGTGGCGCAGGCTTATGGTGTTTTGCGCCCTCAAGGGTTCACCGAGCGAGCCACGTTTATCGTGGACAAAGAGGGCAAGATTCGCTTTATCCACGTTTACGATATTGACGAACTCCCTAACAATCAAGAACTCTTGGGCGCGTTGGGTAAAATCAACCGGCGATAGGATGAGGATAGGTGGACAAGACCCTTCGGCAAGTTCAGGGCACGCCTCGCGTCTGGTTACTTGGCGCCGCCGCCGCGCTGGCGCTGGTCATTGGTGGGCTGGTTGCGTGCAGACAACTCGAGCCTGGCTCGACCACCATCGGAAGCGGCCCGGGCCTGCTCTATTTCTACGCGGATTGGTGAGAGGTCTGCAGACGCATGGAGCCCATCGTGAATGGGCTGGAGAAAAAATACAGCGGGCAGTTCAAGGTTGAGCGCGCCAACATTGACACGACGCCGGGCAAGAAGCTGGCTCGACAGTACGGCATCATCGGCCAGCCCACGATCATCATGTTCGACTCATCCGGCCAGGAGGTCCGGCGGCTGATCGGGGAACACACCGCCGAACGGTTGCAGCAAGAGATCGAACGAATTCTGGCAGAATGACAAAGGAGATCGTCCTCATGTTGAAAAATCGCTGGTTGCGTATCGGGCTAATTCTGGCCGCCGCGCTGGTTGTGATTGGCGCTCTGGCGTATGTTTTCTGGCCGATGCTGGCCGGGAACCGTCCCACGCTGATGTACTTTCGCTCTCCCACCTGACCGTTCTGCAAAGAGATGAATCCCGTCGTGAACGAGATCCAAAACAACTATGGCATGAAGGTCAAGTTTGTTTACATTGACGTGAGCACGCCGGACGGCAAAAAGCTGGTGCGGGACTATGGGGCCATGGGCACGCCGACTTTTGTGCTGCTCGACAAGGCCGGCAACCAGATTTACATGATCCAGGGTGTGCAACCGCGCGCTGTCTTGGAAAAAGCCCTTGACGAGGTATTGGCAGAAGCGAATTGACAAGCCCCCGGCCTCTAGAGGCCGGGGGCCTGAACCATGTGGCGCGGGCCGGCTGCTGTGCTGTCTCAGGTCGGCACATTGACGATCACCTTGGTCCCCAGTCCGAGTATGGACTGCACCGTCAGCGTGCCCCCCAGCAGCCGGACGCGTTCGTGCATCCCGACGAGGCCCAGCTTGCCCGAGGCGGCCCAATCCCCGGTGAGCGTGGGCGGTTGGAACCCCTTGCCGTTGTCGTGGATGGTCATGTGAACAGCGGTGTCGGTGAATTCGACCGAGAGAGTGACTCGCGTGGCCTCGGCGTGTTTCCTGACGTTGCTCAATGCCTCTTGCGCGATACGGAACAACGTCAACTCGGCTTCCGGTGAGAGGCGGCGCGTTTCCCCTTGCACCCAAAGCTGCGTCGGGATGCTGTCGCGTTCCGTCATATTCGCCGCCAAGCCTTCCAAGGCGGGCACGAGGCCGAGATCATCCAAGATAGAAGGCCGCAGGTCCTGACTAAAGCGGCGCACGCCTCGGATCACCTCGTCTGTCATTTTCTGCAATTCTTCTATGCGGTGGAAAGTGGCCCAGGGCAGCGAACTGCGCTGTTGAGGGGGGATCAAGCTTTCCAGGCGGCGTGAAATCCCGATCAGAGCTTGAATCGTATCGTCGTGAAGCTCGCGGGCGATGCGCTTGCGCTCGTCTTCTTGGGCGCGAGTGATCTGTTGGACGTAAAAGCGCATGTTTTCGTACAGGCGCGCGTTTTCGATCGCGATGCCCGCCTGGCGTCCTATGCCAGCCAGGATAGCCACGTCTCTCTCGGAGAAGCTTTTCGCGGCATCCAGATTGACCAGGCTGAGTGTGCCGAACACCTGGTCGCCGCTGACGATGGGAACTCCCGCGACGCTGGTGAGGCCCGCCTCGACAAAGGCGGGAATGGCGCTGGCGTAGGCTCGATAGTCCTTGATCACGATGGGATGGCCGGTCGTCATCACCTGGCCCGACAGTCCCTCTCCCATAGGCACCGTCACTTCCGCCAGCTCGCGGGGCAGGTTGCGGAGGTACGGATAGTGAATGAGATTTCTTTCCCGGTCGAGCAGCGCAATGATCCCCCCGTCGGCGCCGACCAGCTCTTGGGCGATCTGGAGCACCTTGGGCAGGATAGTGTCCAACTCTAGTTCTGAGGTGATCTCTTGCGCGACTTGATTCAACTGTTGTTCGATCTGTAGTTGTCGCGCAATGTCTTGGTGCAGCCGGGCGTTTTCGATCGCCACGCCGATTTCGTTGCCGAGAGCGGTCATAAGCTCCAATTCCTCGGCAAGAAACTGGCGTGGAGCCTGGGTAGTCACTGTCAGCACGCCTTGAACCTCGCCTTTGGACTTGAGTGGGACGATGAGGTGGGCGTGCATGCCTTCCTCTTGCACGGCTAATCCGGTTGCACAAGGCGCTGGACACGAGCCTGACGCCACCATCAGC
Source organism: Thermoflexales bacterium (assembly GCA_034434835.1). Taxonomy (GTDB): domain Bacteria; phylum Chloroflexota; class Anaerolineae; order Fen-1058; family Fen-1058; genus JBGLNJ01. The sequence continues at coordinate 93,479 of DAOTXX010000088.1, forward strand.
TCGCCGGATCGAGCGACCTGTCCACAGAATCCCTTCCCCAGTTTTAACCGATCGGCTCCTGCAACACTTGCTTTCCAAGCCCCCCGAGAAGCAGTCAGGATCAACGCCTGATCCTGTTTATCCAAAGAGAATATCAGGCCGGCCTGCATGCCGGTCACTTCCAACACTTTGTCGAGAGCATCGTTCAAGATCTGTTCCAATTGCAGCGACTCGGTCAAGATCGCGGCGACCGCATTCAGCGTCCTTAACTGTGAGACCGCCTTTTGTCGCAGGCCCTTTTCCCGCTCTTGGGTTTCGATCATCCAAATGATGAAATAGCCTACGACGGCTACGGCGGTCGTTTCCACCAGGGCGTCGGTTGGATAGCTAGAGAAGAGAAAGACGCGCGGCAGCATGATGAGGACAGCCAGGATCAGCGTCGCCAGTCCGCCACCCTGTCCGAAAGCAAAGGTTGCGCCGGCGATAGGCAGCAGAAAGATGATGCGCTCGACCGCGTGCCGTTCCAAAGGATATGCTGGTATGAGGAAAAAACCTGGTCGAGGAAAGTAATGAAGGAACGCGATCCCGGCCAGCATAGCGGTCAAGATCCAAAAGCTTCGCTTGCTGACAATCGGCCTCAATTGGTCTTTTAAGAGTGATAGGCGTGATGTCATCTCGTTCAATCGAGGGTATCCTGGAGGGTGAACCAGCCTTTCTTCATGCCCAACAACACCGCCTCGGTGCGTGAGCCCACCTTCATTTTGCCAAAGATATTGCTCAGGTGGGTCTGGACTGTGCGCACGCTGAGGGCCAGTTCACGGGCAATCTCTTGGTTCGTCATGCCTTTGGCCGCCAGCTTGAGAACTTCCAACTCCCGCTCGGTCAGTTGATCCAGGGCATTCTCTTGCGGGTGTTTGTCGGCGGGTGGAGCAAAGCGGTTGAGCACTTTGCGGGCAATGGCCGGGTGCAGCACCGATTCACCCGCGTGCACCGCTCGAACGGCCTTGATCAACTCATCGGCATGCACGTTCTTGAGCAGATAACCGGCAGCGCCCGCCTCCAGCAGAGCAAAAATGTATTGGTCGTCATCGTAGGCCGTGAGCACCAGTATGGTAATAGCGGGGCAGGTGGCCTTGATTTGCCGGGTGGCCTCGATGCCGTTGAGCTTGGGCATAGAAATATCCATGATCGCGACGTGCGGGCGCTGGCTCGTGGCCAACCGCACCGCCTCTTCTCCGTCGCCGGCTTCGGCCACCACTTCCAGGTCTTCTTCCCGCTCCAACAGTTCCCGGGTGCCCTGCCTCACCACGGCGTGGTCATCCGCCAGCAAAATTCTGATCTTGTCCATCGGCGATCCTCCTCGGCCCTTGCTCAGGCACACTCTAGAGCAAGATTATACTTTATCCGGTGCGGAAGGCAACCAGCCGGCGTGCCATTCAAGAACCTGGTCTCGGACTAGATAAAAATGCTTAGCCGGGGGCAGTCGAAAGCTACGCATGGATACGTGGGCCGGGAATGGAAGATTGCGCTTTTCCCACAGGGGCAAGATCAATGTTTCACTTGATGACACCGGCCCGTTCATGTGGTATGGTATAGGCGCAAGAGCAGAACCAACATCTGGAAATCTCACAAGAAACTCGGGAGGTGTAAGATGGCAATCATGGAAACGATCAAGTTCGTGATGTTCTATAGCCTGGAAGTTGTCGTGGTCGCACTGGCAGGAATCGCGGTATTCGCCGGGCTGTATCAGCTCGTTCGGGACAAGGTTCGCCAGAGCCGCGTCTCTGGCTCCCCGGCGACCCCGAAAGCCGCCTAGCGGAGAAATCTCTTTTTCCTCCACCAAAGACACGAAGCTGCACAAAGAATTAAAACTTGGTGTCCCTTCGTGTCCTTGGTGGATAACTTGAAAGGTGGAACAATGGACGAGATCATGCTGACAGTCAAATACGTGGAATTCCTGGCTCTCCAACTGTCCGTGTTCGCTGTGATCGGCGCGGTGCTGATCGCGGGGCTGCGCCAGGTCGTGCAAGACAAGGTGCGCGAGTCGCGCCGCCGCGACCGGATTATGCCTCAAACGGCTTAGCAAGGCCGGGTCCACACGATTCTCTCCGGCTGTCGGGACTTTTATCCTGACCAAGGGAGCCGGGCTCCCCTGGGGTAAAGGCTAATCATTACCCACAATTCACGGGGAGGCTGCGAGAGGGTGAAAGAGTCGCCAAGCCTGGGCTATATCGTTCAGACGTTGCAGGCCACGCCAGATCACGGTGGGGCCGGGTTCGCCATCATGCGTGCGC
>DAOTXX010000089.1:0-6802 GCA_034434835.1 Thermoflexales bacterium
ATTTGGTGCTTGGCTTGTTGTCACGGCGCGGCGTCCAGAATGTACCCGAGGCCCGACGACGCTTCGCGGCTCATCTGAACGAGGCTGTCCAACTCGTCTTGGGAAGCCCGGTCTGACTTTGCAACAGCCCTGGTTGGTAAGCGCGTAGGCCTTGCGTTCGCGATCGGTTTCGTTGGTCAAATCGTCCACTCGCTCGATCCAGGATTGATCGAGCAGCCGCCTGAGCGCACCATACAGCGTGCCGGTGCTCAAGATCACACGGTCGTCGCTCAGCGTCTGCACGTCTTTCATGATGGCATACCCGTGTCTCGGCCCAGGCGCAAGGCTCAACAAGATGAAAAAAGTCGCTTCTGTGAGAGGCAGATTCTCGAGTTCTATCTGAGCGTTCATACGTCTCCTGCATCATCCCCGGCAATATGTCGTCTCACGACATATTACACCCGATTTCCATGTGAGTCAATAGTCTCTTTGCACGCCCATCGAACAATCGGCTGGCGTTGGCAAGTTTGCCCCCGGCCCTTGCAGCGTTTTGCCCTTTTGGCGTGTCGGTGTAGACTTATGCTCTGCCACTTCGGAATCTTTTCATCAGGTCTTGGTGTCTTTGTGTCTTGGTGGCGAGTTTTCAGATGCCCTCAAAGTCAACTGGCATCATTCCGTTTATCGCCGATCAACCTTTCTGGGGCAGACAGGTCTATCGCCTGGGCGTTGGCCCCAAACCAATCCCGCACCGGCAACTCACAGCCCGGAACCTGGCCGAGGCCATACGAGCCACGACGACCGACCCGGCGATGCGCCAGCGCGCTGCCGAGATGGGGAAACGCATCCGGTCTGAAGATGGCGTGACTCGGGCTGTTCAAGTGATTGAGCGATACCTCGCGCCACGCCATTGACCCGGCCGCCTGACACAACGTTTGCTGTGCCCCTGAACTGCATGCGTCCGAGAGCCCGCGTAATGCCCGCAAGGGAGGGCAATTGCAATAGATCATCACTCGTTACTCTGACTCAGATATGTCTTCAACCCGGGGGCGGCTCACCGAGACAAGGGGCAGCCCCAAGTCTCGCAGCCTTGCTAGCAGGCCATAAAGTGCAGCCTGGTCAACAACAATTCCCGACAGAATCGTTTCGTCCGGTTCGGCATGCGTGATGGTCAAGCCTTCGAACCACTCTGACCAATGCTCGTCAATATGTCCCCTGACCCGAATCTCTACGTTTTGCATCGCTCATCTCCTCACTCTTGCGAAAGTTGACAGACTTTGCAAGGGTGAGCAGTACTCTATTCAAACCTAAAGCGCCACCGGGCAACCAGGAAGAAAACGACGCTCATCGCCAACAAGACTCCCATTTGTGGCACGATCTCGACCAGGGTCGCCTTTTCCACCATCAGACTATAGTACGCATTGAGGGCGTGACCATGGGGCGTCAGGTTCGCCAGGAGGCTCATCAAGCCCTCCGTGCGGACGAGCGGCACCTTGGCCAGGACGCCAATACAGCCGGCGACGCCCGCCATGATAAAGCCCAATACCAGGCCGACGCTGCTCGCCTGGCCGGATGACTTGGTCAGCGCGGCGACCAACATCCCTAGCGCGGTCGAGGTCAGCGCCACGACGAGCGTGAGCACGGCCAACCCCAATGGCGATTGGCCCAGCGGCATTTTGAAGAACGTGTTTCCCACGGTGAATAGCACGACGACTTGCAGGCACGACAGCAGCATGAACGCCAGCATCTTGCCGGCGATGACGGCCCCTCGCGGGGCAGGCGAGGCCAGCAAGCGGCGGAGCGTGCCCGCTTCGCGCTCTCTGAGGAGCGAACTGGACGACCAGTTGACGTTGAGGAAGATGAACATGACCGTCAAGCCGGGGAACATGAGAGCAAAAATCAGCTCGATTCCACCCTCGATTTTGACGCCGGTCAGGTCCTCGGTGACGACGTCAATAGCCGGCGTCTTGCGCATGTCGCCGAGCGTGGTCATGATCACGCCTAACGTCTGCGCCGCCACCCCTTGCCGCAATTGAGTGTTGGCTCGGGCCAGCGCCCCCGATTCGTCCAGCACTGTATTGATGCCGTACTGCACCTCGCCCCAGATGATCACCTCGGAGGCGGCCTCGTTCATGATGCCGCGGATGATGCTGGCGGCATCTGGATCGCCGGGATCAACGATGACTTGCAAGTTGGTCGGGATGTAATTCCCAATGTCTTTGGTAAAGGCGGCGGGAATGATGATGGCGGCTTTCTTTTTGCCCAGAGCCACTTGGGCCTCGGCTTCGGCGACCGAGGCGCAGGTCTCGACCTTGAGCACCTCAACGTCTTTGGCGAGCGCGCGGGCGAGATTCCTTCCAAAGCTGCCGTTGTCTTCATTGACCAGGCAGACATCCAGCAGGATAGACGTGGCGGCCTGGCTGGCTTGCAGGTTGGCGCCGCCCATCATAACGATGAGGAAAAGCGGCAGCACAAGGAACACCGCCAGCGATCCAACGTCCTTGAGGATCAGTTGGATTTCTTTCCACGTGATAGAAAGGGTGCAGGCAATGGCTTTCATGATCGTTCTCCCATATCGGCCACGAATTTCACGAATTGGCACGAATAGTTCTTGAATCTGTGAAATTCGTGTAATTCGTGGCAGGCACTCAATCAAAATCAAAGCGCCACAGGCCGACGACGAAAAAGAGCGCCGTAAAGCCCAACAGCGCGGCTATGTCGGTCGTCACGTCGGCCAGGCCCAGCCCACGCGTCATCAAGTTGGTCAGCGCGTGGTTGGCCCAGTAATGCGGCACGATCTTGGGCACCGGCCCCAGGAATTGCTCCAAGAAAAAAAGCGGCATGATCCCGCCGCCCAAAAAGCCCATGCCCCACAGGAGCAACGTGCTCAACCCGCCGATCTGGGCTTCGGTGCGCGCGAGCGCGGCGATGAGGATGCCGAACGCGCTGGAACACAGCCCGACCAGCACGACGACGAGCACGGTGGTCAGCGGCTCAACCCCCAGCGTCACCGGCGTCATGCCGATCAGTCGCAACCCCACGACGCCAAAGGCGAGGATGACGGCGCTTTGAGCCGCCCCTATGATCAGGTTGGGCAGCATCTTGCCCGCCAGCAGGCTGGCCTTGCTCATCGGCGCGGCCAGCAGGCGGCGGAACGTGCCCGCTTTTTTCTCGTCATAGATGGATTCTGCCGTCTTTTGCGCCGTCAGGAAGACGAACATGACCATCATGCCGGTCACGGCAAAAGCACTGGCGTCGAATGATTCTTGGCGTTGGCTGGCTTGCCGCGGCACCCGCTGTTCGACGGCCACCAGCGGTTGGCTCTGCGCGCGCTCAAACTGGCTGCGCGCCTGCCGCTGCATCCGTTCTGTCGTAAAAGCGTCGGCGGTCTCGCGCACGCCGGACTGCATGTCGCGCATCTGCTCCAAAGCTTCGAGCAGTTGAATCTCCAACGACATATCGCGAGCCACGCCCTCCACTACTCGCCGCACGGCATCGGTCTGTTCGAGATCGGCGTCCGGGTGGATGATCAGGCGCAGCGTGGTGGGGGCGCTGGCGGCAATCGAGCGGGTCAAATCGTTAGGAATGATCAGCACGCGCGCGATGTCAATTTGGTGTAGCCGAGACATCGCCTTGGTTTCCTCTTGAAGCTCAACCCGCACGCCTCCGGCCTGGTCGAGTTTTTCGAGCAGCGTCCGCGCTGATTTGCCGCCGTCCAGGTCAACCACTACCAATGCGATGCGAGTATCTTTTCCGCTCGATCCAATCGCGCCCAGCGCGCCGCTGAACACGATGATAAACAGCAAGGGCAGCAGAAAGAGCATGAACATGCCGCCGCGATCCTGCCATAGAATCTGCAAATCTTTGAGCGCAATGCTTATGGCTTTCATCGCCCATCACTCCCTGAGTTTCTTGCCGGTCAGGTGCAAAAAGACGCTCTCCAGGTTAGGCTCCAAAATCTCGAGCGAGGTGAGCGGGATGTCCCGCCCGTTGAGAAAGCCAATGACGTTGACGACAGCTTGCTGGCTGTGCTCGGCGACGATCTTGACGACGGGCGTGGCGGCTGTCTCTTGGCCTTCCGTTTGTTCAGGCGACGAGGGCGTTGGGTACAGCGCCGTCGCTTCCTTGACGGCGGGAAGAGTGGCAAGCTGCGCCAAAAGCTCATCCGTCACTCGGGGCACACCAACCTTGATTACGCCGCCGCCCAGCATCGCGATCAGGTTCTTGATCGTGTCGAGCGCAACGATCTTGCCCTGGTCAATGATAGCGACGCGATTGCACAACAGCTCGACTTCTTCCATATAGTGGCTGGTGTAGATGATGCTCATGGCGCGCTCGCGGTTGAGTTGCAGCACACTTTCAAAGATGTGATTGCGGCTCTGCGGGTCCACGCCGACGGTCGGCTCGTCAAGGAACAGCAACCGGGGATGATGCACCAGTCCCGCCGCAATGTTGACGCGGCGCTTCATCCCGCCCGAAAACTTGTCCACGATGTCATTGGCGCGGTCGGTCAAGGCGACGATGCGCAGCACGTCGTCCACGCGCTCTTTGAGCGCCTTGCCGTGCAAGCCATAGATGTTGCCGAAAAAGTTAATGTTGGCGCGCGCGCTGAGCGTGGGATAGAGCGCCAGGTCTTGGGGCACCAGACCGTTGATCCGCTTGACCTGATCCAACTGTTTGACGATGTCATAGCCGCCGATGCGCGCTGTGCCAGACGTGGGCGGAAAGATGCCCGTCAGCATCGAGATGGTCGTCGTCTTGCCCGCGCCGTTGGGTCCCAGCAGGCCAAACACCTCCCCCTCTTCGACCGAAAAGCTGACACCCTTGACAACCTCGCGGTCGCCGTATTTCTTGACCAGATGATCGACTTCTAGAATGGCTGACATCTTTGCCTCCTCTTTTGAATTATATGACCTTATAGCGACATCCTGTCGCTGTGTCATCACCCGCGGCGGGTGATTTGAGTGGGTGAGCGAAATTATATCTATTCTAACCCGGCTACAGGGAGTCGGCGCGCTTGGCCCTGCGCCCGCGAACCACCACCCAGATGGTGATGGTTAAGAAACCGGCGATCGACAGCCAGGCGAACAAGTCGCCGATGTAGGGATAAATGGTGAACGCGCTCAGGATGGGTACCTGGGCTACCATCACCCGCTCAGTGCTATTGAAGTGGTCCATTGCCGCCAACACCCGTCCGTAGGGATCCACCACGATCGAAAGACCATTGTCCGCCTGGCGAATGAGGGTGACGCCGTTCTCGATAGCGCGGAACATCGCCATGTGAGCCTGGAGCGGGTCGGTCTGGCGGAATTCAAGGCTGGGCGAGAACAGGATGTCAGTGCCATTTCGTCCTGCTTGAGCAACCACCTCTTCATGGTAGGTATCGTTACAAATGATGCCCGACAGTGTGCCAAAGGGGGTCTCAACCGTACGCAGGATGCCATCACCGCCCCTGCTTCCCTCCAACGCTGCCAGGGCATACTTGTAGTGCTCCAACACGATTTCACCTGCCGGATCAATGATGACGAGTTTGTTTTCACCGGGGCTACCATCCTGATAACTTACACTGTAGGCCATTACCAAATAGATACTCTCATCTTGAGCGATCTGCTGAGCGCGTGCGATGAAATTTGCTTCGTCTTCCTTGGCTAACTTTACTGCCGTTTCAGGCCAATGGACGATTTGCGCACCAGACTGGGCCTCTCGGACTGTCCCTTCAAGGTAAAGGTCCTGGAGCTCCGTCGTCACTTGGCGATAGGTTTCCCAGCCCTGCTTCCTGGCTTCCTGCAGCTTTGGCAGCATTTCCATCCGCATGTCCACAGCCGTAAGACCATGCACCCTCACTGTGCTGGATGCCTCCGGGGCATAAGCCAGCCGCGCACCGCCATACAGCAGCACAGCCAACATAATCACAACATAGATCAGGATATTCCGGCGGATTTCTTTCCATGCAAAACCCCGCTCCCAGGCATAATTGACAACCGGTCCGAGCCAGTTGACCAGGAAAACGATACCCCACATCCCTGTGATGGAGAGCAGTTGCAGCAGCGCCAGGTTACTGTACTGGAAGTATGCTGCCCCCCCGATGCTGCCCATCGGATTGGCCTTTGCACCGATATAACTCATAGCCGTCATGATCAGAGGAAAGACCAGCGTGGCAGCAAAGCCCTTCAAGCGGGGTGTCAGCAGCCGATCAACCAGATAAGCGATACCGCTCATCATCAGCGCCATGACCGCGGTAATGATAAGAAACACGGGCAGCGGAGTAGGCATCAAGGCATTCAGGATGCTGTACAGAGGGGGGATGCCTGTCAGGAAACCTGACAACCAGATCAAGAAGAAACCGCGCCTGACCTTTTGTGTGCGCATAAAGCGCAGCAGAAAAACAGGCGACAGCCACCAGACCAGCGGCATGCGCCACAAGAATAACAGCAGCGTGCCAATGACCAGCCAGAGATAGGACCAGCGGTCCAACTGCATTGTGGTGTCCGTTTGTTCCTTGTTCATCACTATCCTCCTTTTTTCGTTCGCTAGCCGAATCTACTCTCAGTATAGGTACAAAGCCACGGTATGTCATCACCCACGGCGGGTGATTCGGAGGTGGTTCGAGCGGGTGAGTGATGCACAAAACTCGCCCGCAGGACGGGTGACCCTGTGGGCGAACCGCCTACTTCCACTCTACCCCTCTCTGGGAGGCTAATCATTACCCACAATTCACGGGGAGGCTGCGAGAGGGTGAAAGAGTCGCCAAGCCTGGGCTATATCGTTCAGACGTTGCAGGCCACGCCAGATCACGGTGGGGCCGGGTTCGCCATCATGCGTGCGC
>DAOTXX010000090.1:0-2186 GCA_034434835.1 Thermoflexales bacterium
GTAACTACTCAGCCGTCATTGCGAGGAGGCCCGCGAAGCGGGCCGACGAAGCAATCTCAGCGATCGAAGCACAGAGATTGCTTCGCCTGCCTTCGGCAGGCTCGCAATGACAGCCTGTGCGGTAGACTGGGCTGAGTAGTTACCAGTAAGATTGGGCGTGGTAGTTGCAGACATCCGGAGATAAATCGAGGAGGCAGCAAATAGCTGCAGGAGATGGGAAGCCATCTCCTGCAGCTATCCGGATACGGTACCGAAGCATGAAAGCACGCTCACTGCGATTGCGGGAGCTTGTCCCTCGCCGCGCACAGAGCCTCAAGAAGGTCCCTGGCATGTGGAACCTCAGGCACGCGTCCGGCCACGACCCGGGCCTCCTCAATGGGGAAAGCATAATAGTCTCTCGATTTTGCCAGTTGAATGCCCCGCTCTAGCTGCCGCTGCGCTTCCAGAAACTTGCCTTGGGCGACGAAACTGACAGCCAGGTAGAATCTCGCTCTCGCATCGGTAGGATCTGCCTTGAATGTCCGACGAAACGCTTGAGCCGCCAGGGGATACTCTTCACGCATCAAGTGCGCCAGGCCTAGACGGCGCAGGGCATCTGAATTTGGAGATTCTGCGCTTTGCACCCACGCCACAACTTGAAAGCAGACCTGACGCATCTCTTCCATCTTGCCTAAACTACGATAAATGTCCCCCATGTGCAGAAAGGCGGAAGTCGCTGAATCAAATCCGAGCGTGGCTAGCTGACTCAGAACCTCGATCGCTTCATCCCAACGTTTCCAGTCACGATAAAGCTGGGCCAGGGCGTAATAGGCATCCGGTCGTTCGGCAGCCAATTGGATCGCCCGGCGGTAGCTTTTCTCCGCTTCCACACGATTGCCGTCAAGCGCCCACAACTGGCCGAGCCTCAACTGGACATCCGGCGCCCATTCTGGATTCAACTGGCCGATCTTTTCGTATTCTTCTCGGGCCTCGGGCCAGCGCATTTGAATTTCATAGATCCTGCCCAGTTCGCTGTGTGCATCTAGTCGGTCTGGATCAAGCAAGACTGCTTTCTTGAGTTCGTCAACAGCCGATTCGTATAGGCCGGCGGTCTGATAACCTTCCGCGATGACAAGATGGACCTCGTATTTTTCATCCTGCGTCAACTCCAGGCTCACAAGCTGCCGGGACAACCGCACCAAACCCTTGACATCTTTTTGTTCCCCATATAGGCGGCTGAGCACGACATAGGCGTCCCGGTACTTGGGGACGAGCTCGATGGCTTTTTGTAGCTCCCGCTCCGCCTCGCAATATCTCTTTTGCTGAACCAACACGCTGCCGATCCGCATGTGCGCAAGGGTCGCCCAATCGCTGTCGGGCTGCAACTCGACTATCCGCCGATACAACTTGAGTGCTTCATCCCACTGCTGCTGCTGCTCGCGCAGCTCGGCCAGCGCGCGATACGCCTCGGGATGCTCCGGCGCCGCCGCCAGCGCCTGCTGCAACACCACCTCCGCCTGGGGCAATTCGTCCCGCTGCTGGTGCAGAGAAGCCAGGGCCAGATACGCCTCCACCCGCTGCGGATTGACCTTGATCGCGCGCCGATAAACCCGGAGGGCTTGGTCCTGCCGTTGCTGCGCGAGCTGCAGATCGCCCATCGAGAGGTAAGCGTCATAGGCCAACGCGCGCTGCCGCGCCATTTGCCGACACACCTGAACGGCTTCGTCCCACCGCTCCCGGTCGGCCAGCATTTGCGCAAACGCCACATACGCTTCGCGACGCTGCGGGTTGACCGCGATCGCTCGCCGATAGGATTTGGCAGCGTGATCGTATTCCTGTTGCTGAACATACAGGGCGCCAATTGAGAGGTAAGCATCGTAAGCCAGCGCACGGCGTCGCGCCATCTGCCGACATACCTGGATGGCTTTGTCCAACCGCTCTTGGTCGGCCAACATCTGCGCAAACGCCACATACGCCTCGCCACGACGCGGGTCAATATCGATCGCCTGCCGATACGACTTGGCAGCCTGATTGTATTTTCGTTGCTGGATGTACAGGTTGCCAATCGAGAGGTAAGCATTGTAAGCCAGCGTGCGCTGCCGCGCCATTTGCCGACATGCCTGGACGGCTTCACCCCACCGCTCCCGGTCGGCCAGCGCCTGCGCCAGCTCCACGTATGCCTCGGCGCGATCGGGCTTGAGCCCGAT
>DAOTXX010000091.1:0-21662 GCA_034434835.1 Thermoflexales bacterium
TGCCTCCGGCAATTCGCCAGCGAGCACGGCAAGCCTACAAACTGTGGCGCGATAACCCAGCGCATCCGAGCCTTTTCTTCAAGCGGGTGAAAGAAAGCCAGCCACTCTATTCGGTTCGCATTGGCCTGGCATACAGAGCGGTGGGGTTGCTCAAAGCAGACACGGTTACCTGGTTTTGGATTGGCACCCACGACGAGTATGACCGTCTCATCAGGTGAATAGAGGCAAACCCACCTCCAAGCCGCCGCCCAAGTTCCGGTCGGCGGGACGGTCGTCCGCCCTGCCGTCGGTACAGAACCATGCGTGAGAGGGCGAGCAACTGCCCTTCTGGCCACGACGTGTGTGGAAACACATCCGGCATCGAATTCGGCATTAAGCGCGTACCTCTGAGAGGCGAACTGGAAAGGCGGAACCTTGCTATGTTAGCCAGCATCAAAGTACAAGCTTCAATCTTCGCCTTTGGCGTTATCTTTGTTGCAGTTGCCCTTTGTTGCGGCGAAACAAGCGTATCACCGCCACCGGCGCCTCATACATCTACGCCAGTGCCAGTTACACAAACGCCTCTTCCCAACAACACACCTGTTCCGCCGACACCTACCCCAACACCGACGCCGAGGGTGGTTCGGATTGTCCAGACTAACCCAACACTATTCAAAGTAATTGAAGTGAGCAAAATTCAGGCAAGGAACTGTGCAGGGCAAAATCCTGTATGGGTTCAGGAGTCTGTAAACAAGTCAACGACGGTAGAAATTTCGGTAGGCACTGTCACCGGCTATGAAATGACGGGGCAAATGAGTGCAGGTATAAACGTAGGCATAAGCGCGGGACTGGGTATGGAGATAACAGCGTCATTGGAAAAGGAATACAAAGTTGCTACAGGTCGTCAAATTGTCAAAACCGTGTCGTTTGGAGTAGAAGCTCGTCCAGGCACGTTCTTTGAGTATCCGGTATTTTGGAAAGAGGTTTGGACAGAGGGCTATGTTGTTCTCCAAAACTGGGATGGCACACAGTTCACAGTACCTTTCAGCATTAGATATTCATTGCAAGGTGAAATCCTCGACGGTGTAAACATTGGCTGTCCGTAAGAGAGATATGGAATCGGATTCACGCCCAACACCTCGCTCCAGCCGACCACCTACGCACCGCACTCGTGAAGCAACTGATACAGGTGTATGACCAGGAAGGGATTGACACTGACACAGCGATCTGATGCAATTGGCGTAGCGTTGGGACGCCAGAAGGCATTGTGCCCTTTGGTCGGTCTATCTTGTTTGCGGGACACCCAGACTCTAGGAGAGTCCCGCTTTTTTTGTTTTACCGCCGGTCGTCCAGAGGCAAGACGCCGCACTCCAGTCGGGCGGAACCTATCCACTCATGGGTGAGTTGTGGATGTCATCGAAAGGGATCACAACGAGAGCAGGCTTATGCTCTCAGCAGCGTGACTTACGAGGGACAGACGCAACGTAGGCAAACAGATCGGCTAACTCATCCGGGCTTGGAGGCTGGAGCATACATCTTTCCCGTGCATACGCCGCAGGATACGCCAGCGCATCTCCTCTTCTGAAGCGTCTGGGCAAGCCTGCCACTCGGTCGTCCAGATCACTCGCCGGGCCAGATCGTACATCTGAAACGCCAGGCGAATTTTCCTGTCCGGCGTCATCTCCCGCCAGATGGCGACCTGCTGCGGATCGAGCGTGCCCAATCGTCGGCGAAAATCCTCCGCCAACTCGCGGACACGCGGTTCTAATTCATCTTCTGTTTCCCGCAACATGCGCCCTGTACTCTTTCTTGAGCCTTTTGAGATTTGAAATTTGAAAATTGAAAATTGATCATTGCTTCTCGTACGGCTCGCCATCTGCCGCCGGCGGCGTGGCTCGACCGACGACGCCGGTCAGCACGATGATGGTCAGCAGGTATGGCAGCATCTGCGGAATCTGCGAGGGAATGTCGGGCCGAAAGATGCTCACCGTCGCAGTCACGCTGCTGCCCAGGCCAAAGATCAGCGCGCCCAACAGCGCCCCGAATGGGCTCCACTTGCCAAAGATCATCGCAGCCAGCCCGATGAAGCCAAGACCGTTAGTCATGCCAGGATTGAACACGTCCACCGCTTCGAGCGTGAACCACACGCCGCCGAGTCCTGCGATCACCCCGCCGACGAGCACGTTGATGTAGCGCGTGCGGAACACGTTGATGCCCAGCGTGTCCGCCGCGCGCGGATGTTCGCCCACTGCCCGTGTTTGCAGCCCCCATGGTGTAAAGAACAACACATACTGGATCGCAAACACCAGAATGAACATGATGTACGTGAGCGGCTTTTGCTGGAACAAGATCGGCCCGACGAACGGAATCTTGTCCAGGAGCGGAATGTTCATGATCGGAAACGTGCCCGGCCCCGGCGGCAAGTTTTCGGCCAAGAATTGGCGGTAGAAATAGCCGGTAACACCCAGGGCGAGGATATTGACGACCGTGCCGCTGATGATCTGGTTGACCTTGAACTCGATCGAAACCACCGCGTGCAGCGCGGCCAAGATCACCGAAGAGAGGACCCCCGCCAGGACGGCCAGCCAGCGGCTCAAGTTTCCGGCTGCCACCACCCCCATCGAGTCCTTGAGCGCCTGGAATGCAAACAGGTTGACCGCGTAGCCAACCATCGCGCCCATCAGGAGTTTGCCTTCAATGCCAATGTCCACCACGCCCGCGCGCTCGCACATCACGCCGCAAAATGCGGCAAAGGCGATGGGCGTCGCCAGGCGGAACATTTGCGCCAACGTGTCAATGACGCACTTTTCTCCGCATTGCCCGCCGATAATCAGATTAAGCAGTACCCATGCTGCGACCAACGCGAACGTGGTCAAGAGAGCCGTCACCCACCACGTGCCACGCAATGGCATCCGGCGCGTCAGAGTATTTGTAGCTGTGCTCATCGCCTAACCTCCACCCCAGCCGCGCATCATGACTGCTTCTTCTTCCACGCGCCGCTCGGCCTTGATTCGATACATCCAACGCACCACGGCCGGCGCTGCCGCGAACAATAGCAGCATCGCCTGAATCACCGAGATGACATACTTGCTGACACCTGAGTTGAGTTCCATCAGGTCGGCGCCGTTGCGCATTGCGCCAAACAGGAACGACGCGGCCAGGATGCCGAACGGGTTATTGTTCGCCAACAGCGCGATCGCAATACTATCAAAGCCATAGCCGCTCGAAAAGAACAGCGGCAGGCAGCGGCAGATCGAAACGCCGAGCACCTCCACCGTCCCGGCCAATCCCGCCAGTCCGCCCGAAAGCATCATCGCAACCATGATGTTGCGCGTGATGCTGACGCCCGCGTACCTGGCTGCGCCGGGATTCGCGCCGACCGTCCGCATCTCAAAACCGATCGTTGTCTTCCATAGCAGCCAGTACACGCCAACCGCTGCCAGGATCGCCATCAGCAGACCAGTGTGGAGCCGGTCATACGGGTCCTGGAACGGCCACCACACTTGCGACAACGGCGGCAAGCCGATAAACGCGATCACCCCGACGCCGAGCGTGATACCCCATAGCAACATGCGGTTCGATGCCCGTCGGCCCAATAACCAGCGCGCGAGGATGAAAGCGACGAGCGCCACGACCAGCGCCGCCAACAGCGCATCGAGCGGGTTTTGAAGCCGCGCAGGAATATCCGCGAACGTCCACAGCTCGGCTTCCGGCGCAACGCGCGGCGTCTGCACTGCCGTTGCCAGTTTGTCCCTCAGCGGAAAGCTGACCACATATTCGGCCAGGCGGAACGCAACATAGTTCATCATCATCGTGCTGATGACCTCGTGCGCGCCCGTCCGCGCTTTGAGAAAGCCTGGGATGCCAGCCCAGATCGCCCCGCCGAGAGCGCCTGCCAACAGCGCGAGCGGCAGGTGAATGATCGCGGGCAGCCCATGAAACGCCTGCCCGGCCCAGGCCGCACTGATCGCGCCGATGTAAAACTGTCCTTCCGCGCCGATGTTGAACAGGCCGGTCTTGAAGCCGACCGCCACAGCCAGGCTCAACAAGACGTATGGGATGCTGGCCACGAGCGACTCCGAAAAGCCGCGCTGCTTGAAGAACGCGCCGCGCACCAGCCCGTCATACGCCTGGAAGATGGTCACAAACTGCCCGCTGGTGATCCAGATGACGACCGCACCCAGCGCGAACGCGGTCACCAGCGCCAAAGCCGGCATACTGATTCGATCCAGCACGCGCAAGACCGTGCTCCGAGACGTCGTCGGTTGCGCCAGAGTTGCGCTAGACATGCGCGCCCTCCTTGACCACACCGGCCATGAGCAGGCCCAATTGCTCACGCGTCGCCATCTTGGCGTCGAGCGTGGCGAGAATGTGGCCCTTGTACATCACCGCAATCCGATCCGAAAGACTCATGATCTCGTCCAGCTCGGCGCTGATGAGCAGCACCGCTGTGCCCTTGTCGCGCGCTTCCACAATGCGCTTGTGAATGAACTCGATGCTGCCGACGTCCAGCCCGCGCGTCGGCTGGCTGGCGATGAGCAGCTTGACCGGGCGCGAAAGCTCGCGCGCCACGATTACCTTTTGCTGATTGCCGCCAGAAAGTGATCCGGCGCTGGTTTGGATGCTGGGTGTGCGAATGTCAAAGGTATTGACCAGCTCCTCGGCCCGGCGTTCGATGGCGGGATAGTCGAGTTCAACGCCATTGGCGAAAGGTGAGCGGTAGTACGAGCACAACACCAGATTGTCGCGCACCGGGAACGCGAGCACCAACCCATGCTTGTGACGATCTTCGGGGACGTGCGCGGTGCCGACCTCGACGACCTGGCGCGGCATGGCGTGCGTCGTGTCGTAGCCCAAAATGGTCACGCGCCCCTCGACGACGCGGCGCAGCCCGGTGAGCGCCTCGGTCAACTCCGTCTGGCCGTTGCCCTGCACCCCGGCAACGCCCAGGATTTCACCCGCCCGCACCGAAAGCGACACGCCATCCACTGCCATGTGCCGCCGGTCGTCCATCACGCGCAAATTATCCACGCGCAGGATTTCTTCGCCGGGATGCGCGTCGGCCTTGTCAACCTGCAAAATCACCTTGCGCCCCACCATCATCTCGGCGAGCTTTTCCGATGTCGCCTCCGCCGGTTTGACCGTGCCCACCATCTGCCCGGCGCGCATCACGCTGATGCGATCGGCCACGGCGAACACCTCCCGCAGCTTGTGGGTGATGAAAATGATGGACTTGCCCTGCTTGATCAGGGCGCGCATGATAACGAATAACTCGTCGGCCTCTTGCGGGGTGAGCACTGCCGTCGGCTCGTCGAGGATCAAAATATCCGCCTGGCGATACAGCGCCTTGACGATCTCGACGCGCTGCTGGCTGCCCACCGTCAAGTCCTGCACGTAAGCCTCCGGGTCTACTTCCAATCCGTATTGGTGGCTCAGCTCACGCACGCGCGCCGCCACCACCTTCCGGTCGAGCACCGAGAGTCCACCCAGCGCACGGCTCGCGCTCACGACCGATTCTTGGCCGAGCATGATGTTTTCGGTCACCGTCAGCGGCGGGACGAGCATAAAGTGCTGATGCACCATGCCAATGCCCTGAGCAATCGCATCGTGTGGAGAGGTGATGCGGGTGGGCCGGCCATTGATGCGGATCTGTCCTTCGTCCGGCTGGTACAGGCCGTAGAGGATGTTCATCAGCGTAGATTTGCCCGCGCCGTTTTCGCCGAGCAACGCGTGGATCTCGCCTTGCTCCAGCTCAAAACTCACGTGATCGTTGGCGAGCACGCCGGGAAAACGTTTGGTGATGCCAGTGGCTTGCAAGGCAAGTGTCATTGCTTGCTCCAATCCCCCTCTCCCCATCCCCCGACCCTCTTCCCCTCTCCCAAGCATTGGGAGAGGGGAAGGGGGCAGGGGGTAGAGGAGAGAGCATGTACCTACAATAAAGGGTGCTGCGCGCTTGGTGTGGCGCAACACCCTTCACGTTTCACGTTTTACGTCTCACGTATTACGGTTTGTAGCCCGTCTGGAGCTTGCCGCTCTTGAGGTCTTCGGTCGCCTGCTTGACCTTGTCCTTCACCGCCTGCGGGATCTTGCTGTCCCAGTCGTGATACGGCGCGAGACCAATGCCGCCATTCTTGAGGTTGGCGGTAAAGATGCCCGCCTTGGCCGTCTTGTTGTTGACGGCCTTGAGGTACTCGTAAACTGCCGCATCCACGTTCTTGGCCGCGCTGGTGAGCAGAGCATCCTTGACCTCAGGGTAGGTGAGGTACTGATCCACGTCCACGCCGATCGCCATGAGGCCCTTTTCCTTGGCCGCCAGCAAGCCGCCGTTGCCGGTGTTGCCGCCCACGCCAAAGACCACGTCGCAGCCCTGGCCGATCATGCTATTGCCAACCTCTTTGCCCTTGGCCGGGTCGGTGAACGACGGGATGTAGACATTCAAGGTCTGCTTGACATTGGGATTGGCCCACTTGGCGCCGTTCTGAAAGCCGACGACAAAGCGAACCACCGGCGGGATCTCCATACCGGATACGGTGCAGACGACACCGCTCTTGGTCATGCCGCCGGCCACGACGCCCGCCAGGAAGCCGACTTCATCTTCCTGGAACATCAGGCTCGTGACGTTCTTCAATCCGCCATCGTCGTAGCAGTCCTTCTTGGTGTCATCGCAATAGGCAACGCCCTTGGTAGGATAGTAGGCGTTGTCAATGATCGCGAACTTGATGTTAGGGTACTGCTTGGCCTTGATAGCGGTCGCATCACCCATGAGGAAGCCGACGGTGATGATCACGTCGTATTTTTCGGTGGCGAACTGGTCAATATTCTTTTCATAGTCAGTGGGCTGCTTGGACTCGATGAACTTGACGTCCATGCCGAACTCTTGAGCGGCCTTTTGCGCGCCGGCCCAGGCTGACTGGTTGAACGACTTGTCATTCACGCCGCCCACATCGGTGACCAGGCCGACCTTGATCTTGCCGCCCGGAGCGGCAGCGCCGCCACAGGCCGAGAGGGCCAGTGAGGCCACCAGCAGCAGAGCAATTGTAGCAAACAATGACTTGCGCATCTTTACTCCTCCGAGAGAATGTGATTTGTTATGCGGTGATACAACTGAGGCTGAAGGAACTTGTCTGCTCATCACCTCCTTCTATGCGAGGATCATCAAACCGTATCTTGGTACTCGAACAGGCGCAACATCTTTTCGGGGACACAGCGGGTCAAGAGTTTAAGGCGATGGGTATTATAGCCGATTTGAACCCTCCCAGCAAGTGTCGAATGTCCTCTGACTAATGTACTTCCAACAGTGCCAACAAGCCCCGGTCGCCTGTGGCGCGGGCATCACGCACAGACCACCGCTGGCCATCGTCCAGCCAGTAAACACCCGCCTGAACCCAGTACATGCCCGGCGGCGTGTCCTTCGGCAGGGCAAACAGGTGGCGCTGAATGAACACATCGCCCGGCTGCCAGCTTTCGATGGGCACGCCCAATCCATCGCTCACGGCTATCGCGCGTCCATCTGCTCCCAGCGTGTGTGCCATGATCGAAAGCAGGCGATCCGGCACACTGTCCACGCGCCAGACAGTTTCCAGGTATGCTGTCTCACCCGATTTGAGGGTGGATCGATCCAGCCGATAACCGATCAAGGTGAGCCCACCTTCAAAGGACACGGGCAATTCAACGGTCGTTTGATTGGACGCTTCGGCCAGTGGCATGTCAGAGGGCGCGACGCGCACACGTCCGCCGATAGGCCAGGCGATGCGCCCATCGTCCTCGTAGATACGAAACGGTGGAGAAAACCCGGCGCGCTTTTGTTCATAGCTCAGGCGGCTTGTGGACAGCCAGCGTGGACTTCCGATGGACGCTTCGTGGGCCAGGACAAACCAACCCGGCGACTGGCCCCCGGTGGGATACAGCCAACTCTGCGCGCAATCAAAGTAGGCCAGACGCACGTTGCCCGGCCCCAAGCCTTCGGCGATCTGCGACGGCGGGAGCGGCGTCACTGGCGTGGTACATTGCGCGACCCAAGCGCGCGGCTCG
The DNA here is from genome assembly GCA_034434835.1 of Thermoflexales bacterium. Classification (GTDB taxonomy): domain Bacteria; phylum Chloroflexota; class Anaerolineae; order Fen-1058; family Fen-1058; genus JBGLNJ01. The sequence continues at coordinate 8,011 of DAOTXX010000091.1, forward strand.
CCCGGCTTGACGCGATACAGGAACATGACGTGCCCGATCCGCGCATCTGGCTCGCGCTTGCGGAACCAGTCAAACATCTCTGGATCGGCCAGCGGAATACCATCCAGTGTCGTCGCGCTGATGACGTAATCGCCCGGCGGCGGGTTGAAGCGGGAAGGGAACACCGCCGGCGTGTTACCCTTCATCGGCGTCAGCGGCTCGTAGCGCACGCCATAGATCGCCGGGTCTATGAAGGTGAACATCGAAAGCTTGACGCGCTCGATGTCGTGAGCGCGTTGATACGCCGCCAGCTCCTTGAGCGCCTGCCCCCAGTCAGTGTTGGAATCCGCCAGATACCGCCAGCCGTTTTCTGGTCCCCCGGCGGCTTGGTTGAAATACGCCAGATAGTGCGGGAACATTCGGACGGTTCCCACGGCGTTCCAGGCAAGCAGGAGGATAACAAGGTGACGGGGTGATTTGAGATTTGGGATTTGCGATTTGGGAGCCTGCCCCCCGTTCTTTTGGGGGGTTGCGATTTGAACGCCGATGAAGACAAAGACGAACGGCAGAATGGGCAGCAAATGGCGGTAGCCAATGTTCAGCGGGTTTGCCATGCTGGAAGCAAAGTAAACTAATGGAAACAATCCCAGCGCCCACCCGGCTTTTGCCATGTGCCGTTTGCCCACTGCCAACATCAGTGAGGCTGCCAACAGGATCAATGTGGGCAGTGGCGTTTTAAGCGCAAAGGTGACAGGAAAGTAATACCACCAGCCGGTGTGCGAGACCTGCCCCATCAGGAAGGCCGCATGACCTCCAGAGATGTGCTGTTGCAATCTCAGCCACGGGATAGCATGGCTGGCAGCGGGTACCGGGAACGGCACACCTGACACACATCCGCTCTCGAATCTATAGACGGCCCACAATGTTATCGCAGCAAACACCAAGAGGGCGGCCAGTTGAGCCACCAACGTTTTACGTTTTTCGCAGATGAAAAGCCAGATCACGATCAGCACTTGGAGGGGCAGCAGCAACAGCCCGGTCAGCTTGACAGCCTGCGCCAGGCCAAGTGCAACACCGGCCAGGATCATGCGTCCCGGCGCCGGCCTGCGCATGAATCGCCAGAATGTAAACATTGCCAGTACGATGAAACACGCTGCCCCCAGATCAGTCCCGGCAACCGAACCATGCGCCAGAATGTTGGGGTCAAAACTCAACAAGAACAGCGCCAAGAGGCCGCCCCTCCATCCAGCCAGGTCGGCAGCCCAGCGCAAGACTAGCGTGCCCAACAGCACGGTCAGCAACGCAACAGGCATGCGTGCAGCAAATACCAGACGGTCAATCGGCCGATAAGCATAGATGAGTGCTTGCGCGGCACGCACCAGCCGCACACTGTCCAGCACAGAAACATCTGATTGCCAGCCGGGCAGAGTCTGCACGTCAGGCAGATCGTTCACGAGCAGCAGCGGCAGCGCGGCGAGCATTTTGACCAGCGGCGGGTGCTCTTCGATCAGGCGGTAATCTCCGGTGCGCAAGATCGAATAGCCGCTGGTGATGTGCAGCCCTTCGTCAATCGTGAGTGAGGTGCGCGCCGCCGTGAACGCGACCTGGGCAAAGAGGATCAGGAGCAAGGCCACGGCAGCCCATAACCAAAACTGTGGAGTGTAAAGTGTGGAGCGTGGAGCGCTCACGGCTTGACCTCGACGGAGGTGAGCAACAACCGGTCGCCCACGGCCTGATCGCCTTGCAAGATACGGTAGCGCTCCATCGTGTCGAGTCGGTAGATGCCCGTTTCGATCCAGTATGTTCCCGGCGCAAGATCACGAGGCACGTCCAGGCGGTGGGTTTGCTGGACGCGATCGCCGACCTGCCACATCTCCATCGGCACACCCAGACCGTCACCGCCCGCGATCACACGGCCCTGCGCATCTAACAGATGAGCCATAATCGAAAGGGGATGCTCCGCGTGGTGTGTTACCTGCCACCACGTCTGCAAGTACGTGGACGTTCCCCGCTGAGGGGGAAAGCCGGTGTCGAAACTCAAAAATCTCAACGGCCCTGTCGTCGCCACGGGCGTCGTCACCGGGGTGCCTCGTTCCACGACTTGAGCAGGCGGCCAATCACCCGGCGCAGCTTTAGCGCCCGTCTTGACGAGTGTCCAGTCACCTGCCGGGACCTCGATGTAGTATACGGTAGCGACCTCGGCCCGGGTGCCCTGTGGTTGATAAACCTTGTTCACGGACACGTAATTCATCCGAACGGCAGATTTGAGATCATCCCAATGATTGCCCACATACCAACCCGGCGGGTTCCCCGCAGGGTACCACCAACTCGTAGAGCAGTCGAACTGAACCAGGCGCAGATCGTCGCGCCCGAAGCCGGATTTGATTTCATCTGCAGTCAAAGGTGGAATAGGGCTGGCGCACTGCGCCACCCACTCGCCATGCCGTTGTTCGGGCACGTGATACATGAACAGCGCGTGACCGATGCGGGCGGTGGGCGTCATGATGCGGAAATAGGCGAACGTATCCACGTCCGGCGTATAGACGCCCTGCAGCGTCGTCGCGCCGATCGCGTACCAACCCGGCGAAGGATTGAAGCGCGCAAACGGCACGGCGCGTGGCGAGGGCTGCAGCATCTTGGCCTGGATGCCATACACCTCCGGGCGCGAGGGACTGAATTGGCTGATGTACACCTCCGAGATGCCACGCGTGTCCAGCCATGCCTTCAGTTCTTTGAGGTTCTGTCCCCAATCCAGGTTCGAGTCCACCAGCCAGTGATAACCATGCTCTGGCCCGCCCACCAGTTCGTTGAAATAAGCGAGGTGATGGGGAGAGATGCGTATGACGCTGATCAGTTGCCATGCGAGCAGGAGGATGACAAGGTGACGAGGTGACAAGGTGATGGGGTGACAAGGTGACAAGGCGACAGGGCAAGACCAGGAACTTGTCTGCGACTTGCGCCCGGCGACTTGCCAACCCATGAACACAAAGAGGAATGGCAGCATTGGCAGCAAGTGCCGATAGCCGATATCCACCGAACTGAACAGTGCTGTGGCAAAATGGACGATTGGGAACAACCCCAGTGTCCATATAGCCGACCATCGCTTACTGACAACCGATAACTGATCACCGATCACTGGTTTCGGCCTGCGGTCTGCGGTCTGCGGTCGAAAGGCTAGTACGAGAGATGTAATGAGCAGAATCAAAACCGGCAGCGGCGTCTTGATCAGGAACGCGACCGGAAAATAAAACCACCATCCGCGCGTCGAGTTCATGCCCATCAGGAACGAGGGATGGCCCTCATCATAGTGCTGCTGCAGCGATTGATAAATCTTGACGTGCGTCGCCGCAGGAATGGGAAACGGCAGGCCGGGCACGCGACCGATCTCGAATCCATACACGGCCCACACCACAACAAATGCAACCAGTCCGACGATCGCAACCTGCCCCACGCGCCGCGCAAGACCCCCTACCCCACCGAACAAGATAAGCGCGGCCATCAGCGGCGCGAGCAATCCCGCCGACACTTTGGTCGCCAACGCCGCTCCCAACCCCAATCCTGCGCCCGCCAGCCACCACGCTTGACGTTTGACGTCTGACGTTTGATATTTGAAGCAGCTATACAACACGATGAATCCAAACACCGTCACGCCCATGTCCGTCGTGACGACTTGCCCATGCGCGACGATGTTCGGATCGAGCGCGTACAGAAACAGTGCCAGCAGGCCTGCCCTGCGACCGCCCAGCTCAGCCGCCCAGCGATAAACCAGCGCACCCAACAGAACGGTCAGCAGGATGATGGGCAATCGCCCGGCCAGCGCAATGCCGTCCGGCGGGCTGTGCCTCCAAATGAGGGCATCCGTGATCGCGCTCAGGCTGGCGATCTCCCAGCCGGGGATCGAGCGCGGATCAGGCAGCGAGGGGTCGAGCAGCAGCGGCGCAGCCGCCAGGGCGTTGGCCAGCGGCGGATGGATGTGGACGGGCTGCAATCGAAAATCACCCGTGCGCAGCGTGGCATAGCCGGTCGCAAGGTGAGGCCCTTCGTCGAAGGTGATGGACGCCACGACCGCGCCGCGCACCGCCTGAACAAAGAACAGCCACAGCAGAATGACGGCGGCCAAATAGTGGATATTCTTTTTCAACATGTCAGATGTCGGATGTCGGATTGCCGTTGACAACTCGATCCAAAATCCGCAATCCGAAATCAGAAATCAGAAATCACACCGCCCTCTTGATCGCCTGCGCCACCGCCAACGGGACGACCTCGGCCAATTCTTTTTCGCTCGCTGCGCGGATGCCTTCGAGCGATCCAAAACGCTGGAGCAGTGCCTTGCGCCGGGCCGGGCCAACGCCGGGGATCGCGTCGAGCTGCGAAGCCAGCCCGATCTTGGCCCGCTGCGTTCGGTGCGCGGTGATCGCAAAGCGATGCGCCTCGTCGCGCACGCGCTGGATGAGGTACAGCCCTTGTGATTTGCGCGGCAGCCAGATCGAATCCGAGCGGCCCGGCACGAAAACCTCTTCGTGCTGCTTGGCCAGTCCTGCCACCGGCACGGCCTCGAACAGTCCCAGGTCCGTGAGTACCTCGACGGCCACGCCGAGTTGACCCTTGCCACCGTCCACCAGGAGCAAGTCGGGCAGCATGGCAAAGCTGGCATCTTGCTTTTTGCCCAAGACCTTCGAGGTTTGGGAAACCTCAAAGGTCTCTTTGCTGTCCAGATACCGCCGAAATCGCCGCGCCAGGACCTCTTTCATCGCGGCAAAATCGTCCGGCGCACCCTGGACGCTCTTGATGTTGAACTTGCGATAGTCGGATTTTTTCGGCACCCCTTTGACGAACACGACCATCGAGCCGACGGTAGCGGTCCCTTGCAGGTTGCTGATGTCAAAGCACTCGATCCGCGCGGGCGGCGCAGGCAGTCCGAGCGCGTCGGCAAGCTGCTGCAAAGCTTCTTCGTGCTTGTGCTCGTCGGCCTGCCACTGCGCTTCCAGCACGGCCAGCGTCTGAGCCGCGCTGGCCGCTGCCATGGTGACCAGCTCGGCGGACTGGCCCTCCTTCGGCACGTCGAGGCGCACCGCCCCGCCGCGTTTCTGCTTGAGCCATTGCTCGATGATCTGGGCCTCTTCGATGTTGATCTGAATCAGCACCTCCGGCGGGATGGCGGCGGCCTGCTCATAGAACTGTTTGAGAAAGCCGGCCATGATCTCTTGGGCGTCTTCGTCCTGCGCCCCTTCGAGCACAAAATACTCGCGGCCGATCAGCTTGCCCTGCCGGATGAAAAAGACCTGCACACAGGCATCGCCGCGTGAATCGTCTCGCGCAAACGCCACCACGTCCTGATCCTGCACAGTGGTCGAAATGACCTTTTGCCGCTCGACAATGTGATGAACGGCCTTGAGCTGATCGCGATACTGCGCCGCACGCTCGTATTGCATCGCCTCCGAAGCAGCCTGCATCTTGCGTTGAATCTCGGCCTCGACCTCGGCCGTCCGGCCTTCGAGAAAACGGCACAACTGTTCAATCGTCGCGCGATATTCCGCCTGGCTCACCGCACCGATGCAGGGAGCGGAACACAGCTTGATGTCGTAATACAGACACGCGCGCTTGTCCTGGCCAGTGATCTCGCGGTCGCACGTGAGGTAGGGGAAAATCTTGCGGAGCATGTCGAGCGTCTGGTAAACCGCGCTCGAGTTGGTAAATGGTCCAAAGTACCGCGCGCCGTCTTGTTCCATCTTGCGCGTCGTCAGGACCTTGGGGAACGGGTCCTGCCAGTTGACTTTGATGTACGGATAGCGTTTATCGTCTTTGAGTCGGACGTTGTATTTGGGCTTGTGCTGCTTGATCAGGTTACATTCGAGCAGCAGGGCTTCCAGCTCCGTATCCGTCGGCCAGACTTCGAGATCGGCAATTTCCGCGATGAGCCGCTGCGTCTTGATCGAAAGCTCGGCGCTGGCGTGAAAGTACGATCGGACGCGGTGGCGCAGGTTGACAGCCTTGCCGACGTACAGGATGGTCCCGCGCGCATCACGGTAGATATAGACGCCGGGGCAGGTCGGCAATGCATCCAATTTCTCTCGAAGAACAGGGGAAGGTTCCACGCTTATCCGCCAAGATGCCAGGCTCGCTCGTGACACACCCGACGAGCGCGATAGCATTATACCCGGATGATTATGCAAGTCAATGGCGGGTTACCCTCTCCTTCCCCCTGGCCCTCTCCCAAATTTGGGAGAGGGTTGAGGATGGGTGGGGGGGCAATGAAAAAAGCCCCTTCTGGGGGAAGGGGCTGGTGAATCCTGGGGGCCGATCCAGGCTACATCCCGCGCACCCAATCGCCCACAAGCCAATAGCGAAAGTCCTGCCCCTGGTTGCATTGCAATCCGCCGATGACGCCATACACGACTGCGCCCAGCGGCAAAAAGCTCAACAGACAGGCAGCAGGCATGCACAAAAAGCCGATCAAGATCGCCGAGAGGATGCCACTCAACACCCATGCGATGGCGATCAGAACGCCGCCGCCTGCCCAGGTGATCAATTGAAAGATAAAAGACTGCATGGATTGGTACGCCACGTAACGCGAGCGGTCCTTGTAGACCAGGTAGATGACCAGCGCGGCGATGATGCCCAGAAAACCCGAGGCCAGGTTGAGCAGGATGCTCAGGTGCGCCAGCATGGCCCACGTCCGCTCTTCGGAGGGCGAAAGCGGCAACATCTCTGCCGGGCCCGGCGCGGGCGGCGGTGAAGGCGGCACAGAAGGTTCAATAGCCATCGTGTGTTCTCCTATGTTCAAGCCAGCATCAACATTTCCCATGGGAGGGCCGAGATTCCGCCCATGAGCTGATCGCGATTATTCAACAGCCAAATGGCGCCCGCTGCCGCGCAGCAGCAGCAGCACAAAACCAAAACTGCGATCGCAATGATGAGGAGGGTGCGATTGTTACTCTTGGGTGGCGGAGGCGCAGCGACCGGAGGCGGTGGCGGCGGCGGCTCGACCGCATGGCTTCCCCACTGCGTCGGCGGGGCAGAGGGTTCTGCCGGAGCTGGCGGCGAAGTCGGAGCTTCCGCCGCCAGGTCGCCGAGCGGAGCAGATGGCGCGCGCTCTGGCGAGCTGCTTTCCATCAAGACTGTTGGCCGTGATGATGTTTCGGATAAAGACGGCTGATCGTGTTGACTCGGAACGATCAAAGTAGGCGCGGAGGATGAATCGGGATTCTGATTTTCCATTCGATGACCTTTCTAAGAGCATCAGCTCCGGAACCTGAAATAGATCGGCACGGCGACAACAGAGGCCAGGGGGATCAGTTGCCACCAACCAATCTGGTTGCCACTGCCCAGTGCCGCGCAGATACCGAGGCCGGGAATGGTCAAGCCGAAAAAGGCCACTCCGATCGCTGTGGCGCAGCATCCCAACCCCCACAGCGCCAGCCCGATCCAACCGAGGATAACCCCTGCCTGGGCCAGTCCTTCGCCGGTCAATTGGTAGGGCCGGCTGCGAATATCATTCTTGGCCGAGTTGCCTGCAATAATGCCGACGAGGCTGCCGATGAACGGCAAGATCCCCACCAGCCCCAGGATGCTGCCGATCAGAGCAATGATCGCGGTCGTGCTGGTCTCTGGCGAAGGCGACTGGTACTGTGGATATTGCGGCGGATATTGAGGCGGATATTGTTGCGACATACGGCTCTCCCTCCTGATAAAAGATGGATGTGACCATGATCAGTCGGTCACCCTGTAGGAGCAGGCCTATCTCCCTCTTTAGGGGGTGCGCCTGCCCTAATGCGGGCGACCGCAACCCCCATGCGGGGGCAGCTTGTGGCCCGCATGGGCTAGTGGTCGCCCCTACGCATCAACCCGATGGGTATGCACGATCAGGCCCGCGCGATGCGCGAGCGTTGCTGCCGGAGCAGCCACCAGGCAATAGCCATGACTGCCACAAGCAGCACTAGCGCCAGGATGAGCGGCACCAGCACCGCCACGAGCGAAGTGACGATGGCGAGAATGTCCTCCAGCGTACTCACGATGATGTTGGCCGGGACGGTCGCCGTGCCGCCTGTGGGCGCAGCCGTCACCGCCGTCACGGCCGGGCGGACCGCCGCCGACTTGACCACATGCACGGAGCCAGCGACCAGGATCCCACAAATGATCGCCAGCGCAGGATGAACATCGCCAATGACGTTCGAGCTGGCCGCAAACAGGATTGCCCCTGCCGCCGGGCGGATAAAGGTTTGGATCACATCGTTGATGTGATTGACGGCAGGGACTTTATCGGCCAGCGTCTCGACGAGAAGTAGAAGGACCAAAGCCGCAATCGTCCAGCCGCTGGTCAGAGCCGTCCACGGCTCACGGAGCTGGATCAGGCTCGTGTAGCGCGCCAGCAGCGCGACGATGAGCAGCGGCAAATAAGCGTTCAACCCTGCCGCGCTGGCAAGTCCGAAAGCCGTCAAGATACCTGCCACATCGCTCATCATCAAGCCTCACTTTCAAGCCTTTGCGAGAGTCTCAGTAGATCCAATTTTAGTGTTTGTAGTGACGGCTTCAGCCGTCTGAAAACCGCTAAAGCGGTTACTACGAGCCAAATTTTGGATCTACTGAGTCTTGATCAGTTCAGCTTATGGGCTGGGCCGGTGGAGGGGTGCGCTTGAAGAAGGAAGGCGACAATGCACCGCCGCCTGCGCCCAGCGCCGCAGCCAGTAGCGGCCCGAGGAGGCAGCAGCAAACCACAATCGCCCCGATCCCGCCTGCGCCGCCCAAGATCGCCGGGTCTACACCTGCATCGCGCAGTTGCCTCAACTGCTCAGGTGGAATTTGGGAGAGGGCCTGTGCCGTGCCACCCAACGCTATCTGGATAGCGCCGATCACGGTCTGCACGAGTCCGCCCGCCAGTGCCGTGATCACACCCGCGACCGCGCCGGCCTGGGCCGCTTCACCTGCGGTCTGCATCGGGTTCGTCTTGCTACCAAAATAGCCCGCCAGCACACCGACGCCGACCCACAGCACCAAAGTCAAAATGAAGGTGCAGCAGCCGATGAATGGGATGAGTCCCAATAGTGTCAACAAGACAGCTACTGCCGCGCCAATGCCACCTGCCTTGAGTCCGTTTTGGAATGTCATGGGGTTTCTCCTTTCTGATGTGTATGAAACATACCGAACCTATCGGTCGGCCTCGATGCACCAATGGTGGAAATTATAGCACAGGCTGGCCGCAAATGATCAATCACATTCCCCGTCAAAATGGCAGGCCCAGTGTCTGCGTGAGCCAGGCCCGGCCCAGGTCTATGAGGGATAGCTCGGTCAAGGTCAGCGCCAGCCCGACGATCATCATCGGCGCGGCATCACGCCAGGCGAGCGCCGTGTTCTCTCGCCGCACGATAATGGTCGCCAGTACCGAGTTGATGAGGGTGAGCATCCACAACACACTGCCGCTGGATAGGATCGCCAGCGGATACAGCAGCGCGGGCGGCTCGGCCACGACGATGCCGATGACCGCGACGCTCGCCAGCACGACCAGCCCCAATTCGGGCAGATCGCGCAGTGACCGTGCGTCTGTCGCGTCAGCCCACATCGTCTGATTGAACACGGGCAGAACAATGGCCGAAAGCGCGATGCCTTCCAGCGTTCCGGTCGTCAGGCGCAGCCAGTTGTGCGGCTCGTAAAGGTGCGGCGCGCCGGGAAAGAGCGTGAGGTAAGAGTTGAGACCATCAACCCCGAAAGCGACTACAAACAACCCAAGCGCGATGAGCACAGGGACCGACGGCAGACCTGCGGCGCGGCGGCGGCCCAGGAGGAACATCATCACGAATCCCGTAAGCGCGCCCAGGTACGTGCCGCTGCATCGCGCGCACAAAGGTAATTGCACCCCGCCGATGAAAAACGACCGTTCGGGAATGCGATGGCATACAGCGTAACCGATCAGGTCGGCGTGACCCAGGACACCGCCCGGCAACACCACGACCCACGCGACGACGACGACGAGTGAAAGAGAGAGAACCAAAACGCCCAGCCGGCGGCGTGCCGGTCGGGCGGGTGAGGCCGGTTCGATAAAAGTAGTCGTGGGCGAGGCTGGCATGACGTCATTATACGATGAATCGCCCGGCCTGCCAAACCATGAGGATGGATCGTGGGCGGGACATGGAACACGCTATACGCTCGGTGGTATAATACAGTCCATCCAAGCTCATGGAGTCTTGGTGGACGAGACCGTTCGATCTTCTAACGACAAGACACAACGCAGCACGCGCCGTCTGCCCCAGTCCCCCGGACCGGGACACGCAAGTCGTTCCACGTGGGGCGGGCCGGTCAGTGCGCCGCCTCCGCCGCCACCGCGTCTGCCGGCACGCCAGAGTGACTCGCCCCGGGTCCAGGCCAGGCAGGTCCTGGCCCAGGTTTTCATTGTGGGTGCGTTGGCAGTCGTGGCGATCTTTTTTGCGGCGGTGGCTGTGGGGACAGCCGGCTATATTTGCATCGCTCAGCAACTGCCGCCGCCCGAGGAACTGCAGCAGCGCGCCGATGCCATGTTTGTCTCCAGCCAGATTTACGCGCGCGACGGATCGCTGCTCTATGAGCTGATCGATCCGCACGGCGGCAAGCGACAAAAGATCTCGCTCGCTCAAATGCCGGATGTCCTGATCCGCGCGACGCTGGACACCGAAGACCCCAACTTTTACCTTCACCCGGGCTTTGATCCGATCGGCATCGTCCGCGCGTTGTGGTATGCCTGGAACGAACGCGAGTTCGTCGCGGGCGGCTCGACCATCACGCAACAAGTCGTCCGCAACCTGCTTTTGCCGGGCGAACGCGCCGAGCGCACCTTCAAGCGCAAGGTCAAAGAGATCGTCCTGGCCTACGAGGTCACACGCCGCTACGACCGCAGCAAGATTTTGGAGATATACCTCAACGAGGCCTACTATGGCAATCTGGCGTATGGGGTAGAGGCAGCCGCGCAGACCTACTTTGGCAAGAGCGCGCGTGCGCTCTCGCTGGCCGAGGCTTCCTTCCTGGCCGGGCTGCCCCAGTCACCGGCCGTCTATGATCCGTTTACACCGGACAGTCGAACCGAGGCGCTGCGCCGCCATAAGGACGTGCTGCGCCTGATGGTCAAACAGGGCGACCTCACTCAGCCGCAGGCCGAGGCAGCGGCCGCGCAGATCGCTGCTCACCAGTTCACGCCGCCGCGCAGTGATTCGTTCCAAAGAGCGCCGCACTTTGTGATCTATGTCCGCCAATTGCTCGAGCAGCAATACGGCCCGGCTGCGCTGTACCGCGAAGGCTTAAAAGTCTATACGACGATCAGCCCCACGTTACAAACGGTAGCCGAGCAAGTGGCGCGCGAGCAGATCGCCAAGCTCAAGGACAAGCACGTGACCAATGCCGCGCTCGTCGCGCTCGACGCGCACACCGGCGAGATTTTGGCGATGTTGGGCAGCGTGGATTTTAACAATCGAGAGATTGACGGGCAGGTGAACATGGCGCTGCGGCCGCGCCAGCCCGGCTCGTCCATCAAGCCGCTGACCTATGTCACCGCGTTCCAGAAAGGCTGGACGCCCGCGACGCTGCTCTGGGATGTGCCGGTCACGTTCACCAACTCGTACGGTCAGGTGTACCCGCCCAAGAATTACGATAGCAAGTTCCACGGCCCGGTCACCGTCCGCTCGGCGCTGGCAAATTCATACAACATCCCGGCGGTCAAGACGTTGGACTATATCGGGTTGCCGGCGTTCCTCGACAATGCCCGCGCGTTCGGCATCACGACGCTGACACGAAACGATTACTGGCTCGCGTTGACGCTGGGCGGAGGCGAAGTGCCGCTGATCGAGATGGCCGGCATGTATCAGATTCTTGCCAATGCGGGCAAGCAGATGCCGCCCGTGGCGATTCAAAAGGTGGTCAACGCGCAGGGCCAGGTGCTGTGCCAGTTCACGCCGCCGGGTCAAAAGAGCGATGTCAAACCATGTCAAGAGTCGCCGGATGTCGGCAAGCAGGTCGTCTCCCCGGAACACGCCTACCTGATCACCAGCATCCTTTCGGACAAGCGCGCGCGCTGCCCGGCCTTTGGTTGTCCGAATCTGCTCGAGCTGCCGTTTCAGCCGGTCGCCGCCAAGACCGGCACAACCAACGATTACAAAGACAACTGGACGTTGGGCTATACGCCCGATCTCGTCGTGGGCGTGTGGGTGGGTAACGCCGACAACACGGCCATGAAGGGCACGACCGGCGTCACGGGTGCGGCGCCCATCTGGCACGATTTCCTGGACAAGGTCACCAAGACCATGCCGGTCCAAGATTTCACTCGTCCGCCGGGCATTGTCGAAAGAGAGATCTGCGCCGACACAGGCACACTGCCCAGCGAGTTTTGCCCGCAAAAGGTCGTCGAGGTTTTTGCTCCAGAGCAGCAGCCGCTCGGCCCGGAATTTGATCCGCATCACCCGCAGTGTCCCGATGCGCCGCCTGGCGTTGCGCTGTTCGGTTACCCGGGCGACGATGTGTTTGTGCGCGCGTGGGCTGCCTCGCCGGAAGGACAAAAATGGGCGCAGGCGCACGGTGTCGTGTTGACGCCGATGGATTGCAGCAGCGCGCCGGGCGTGGGGGTCGGCGCAGTCACCATCCACATCACATCGCCCGAAGAAGGCGCGACGGTGACCGGGAATGTGCAGGTTATCGGCACGATCTCGGGCGCGCTCGATCACTATGAAGTGACATACTCTCGCGGACGGGACGGCGCGTGGGAATGGGTGTCTGGCCCGCACCTGTCGCCTGTGGAAAACGGCATGTTGGCTGAGTGGAACGTGGGCGGACTCGATCCGGGCGAGTACACGTTGCGCATCGTCGCCTACCCCAAGCACAACGGCGGCCCGACGGAAGCGCGAGTGCATGTGCGTGTGCAATGAGTGGGTATTAGATACTGGGTATTAGAAATTGGAGATTGGAGATGGGGATAGATGCCAACCAGGGCGAGAATACCCACTACCCCATACCGATGAGCGAAGCGAATCTGCGCAAGATGCGGGGATTGTTCGCCAGCGGCGTGACGGTGGTGACGACCGCATTGGAGGGCCGGCTGCGCGGCGTGACGGTGAGCGCGTTCATGTCCGTATCGCTCGATCCGCCGCTGGTGCTGATCGCGCTGGCGAACGAAAACCTGTCGCGCGAGATGATCGCCGCCAGCGGCATCTTTGCCGTCAACATCCTGAGCGAGGAACAGGAATTTCTTTCGGAGCGTTTTGCCGCGCGCGCACCGCTCGTCAACGAACGCTTTGAAGGCGTGCCGTATCACATCGAGGTGACCGGCGCGCCGATCCTGGAGGGCGCGGTCGCGTGGTACGACTGCCGCCGGGTGGCGACTCACGAGGAGGGCGATCACACGCTCCTGGTCGGGCGCTTGGAAGCCATCGGGTTTGGCGCACCGGGCCGCCGCCCGCTGCTGTACTTTGCCAACCGCTATGTCCACCTGCGCGAATAAGAGCCTATCCGAAAATTCGTCACGACGCATAGGGATGCGTCGGTTACGGATTTTCGGATAGGTTCCAAGCCCTCCTCTTTCACCGTACTTGTTTACCGTCTGTAGCCGCGAAATGAATTTCGCGGCTGTCACACCAAGTCTGCTGAAGCAGACTGGAGCCATCGCCAACCGGCTTCAGCCGGTTTCTCGTATCAGCCGGATGATTCATCATCCGGCCAGGGGC
>DAOTXX010000092.1:0-7216 GCA_034434835.1 Thermoflexales bacterium
GGGCGTCTCGCTCGCTCCCTAAAAGGGTATACGCCGCTTGGCGAAAGTCTTTCAAGTTGTTCAGGTACAAACTGGCAGATAATTGGGGTGATAGCATGTACCCAATTATCTACCGGATGACGATGATGGCAAGAGCCCAATCGTCTTGACCAGTTATTTGTCTAAACTCAAGTTGAAAACATATCGAGAAAAACCTGAAGTCTATGATGTAGCTTCTTCCATTCATCTGCCTCGGCGATCAGGCTATCCAAGAACAGGTTCTGTCCAGTAGATCGAATATTGGGCATTGACTCCAACAAAGCTCGGGTATATGCTGCAGCAGCTATTGCGGCATAGCGATGCCAGTCGTCTCCTTTTCGAGAGTCACAATAATCGCAAATACCCCGTACAACTAGATAACCTTTCCCGTAGTTCCAAGTGGCGTCAGCTATACCTGAGCCCTCCATTTCAACAGCCTTGACACCGAATTTATCACGCAGTTGATCCCTTTTGATCGGATCTTTCAAAAGAGTATTGGCTGATGCTATGGGGCCAATGAAAACTCGTGGCTGTCCCGGTTTTCTTTGTGAGTCATTAGGATGCGGGATCACCTCATTTTCATTGGTAGAACTAACAAGAATATCGGTCTCATCCTTGGGCCGAATCCAGCCTAGCCTGTGCATGGCATCATCAATGTGCTTTAGCCATGGGCGCTCCCCTTGTATTTCGTCAATATGAAGAAATGCTACACCTTCGCTCAAAACTGAGTCAGGCGGTCTAGGCGAATGCCTATAGATTGTCTCACCTGTTTGCTCTTTGACGAAATCGTATTGAATGACACCCTCTCGGCCTGAAACAACTATGTCTCCAAGACGGACATGGTCGCCTGGCTTTCGTGGGTGTGGTATTCCACCTGCGATCCCTACCATGACAATCGCTTCTATGCTCGGAAAGCACTCGAGTAGAAGTTCTGCCCGAGCAGCTGCAATATTGTTTCCCATTTCAGTCTTTGAAAGGACTACAGCATACTTGTTATTATTCTTTGCGCTAACTACTCCCAATGAACATCTCCGGCCAGCACCAGATCCCGGAATTAAGAAGTCTCTGCAGTTCTCAAGTAATACTTCAACTGCAGCGTATTCCTCAGGCAAAGCTGTAATGATGCCGATTACAGGTTCTATGTACTTGTCGGCTCTTGTGTTGGTCAATGCTTCTTGTGATGTCATGTTATCGAGGATGATCGAGTTACGGGACTGTAGACATCTGGAAAAACTCTGCGGTTTTAATCCTGACTGTTCGCAGGTTTTAAGACGGCGATAACAATGCCCGTGATGAAAACGTCATCGTTGAGTTCGATATACTCGGTTAGCCATTTTGGACTCGTACTACACGTTTGAAGGTGCCGACCGCCATCGGTGACTTGCCTCAGTCTAATTTCGCGCTCTTCCTTCAACCCAAAGGCAATAATAACGTCATCTGCCAGTGCTTCTTTGTTATCTAGTAACCGCAAGGCCACGAAATCACCGTTGGTGATATGCCTCTTATCCATACTGTCATCGCAGACGGGAATGATGGCATAAGAGTTTTCTGATGCAAAAAGTGACTGATGGGATTCGCTTATTGGATAGATGTCATATGGTCTGTCGTGGATAAAGAGTCGTTTGACTGCTAATCTTTCATGAAGATAATCGTAAGAGGACAGGTCACGCGGCAGGCCAGCGGGTAGAGGTTCTTCATGGATTGGCAACTGGCCGAATTTCGCTAGGCCTGGCAGCAGAATTGGTATCGCTTGAACATGGTCAGGAGGCATAGGAGGCGGTGGAAGTTGTGGATGTTCAGGTTGGCCGCGTGCATTTTCCCAGGCTTGCTTAACCTTTCTTGTCCATTTGTCATATCTGCTTTCGTCTGAACGCCTGTTAGCGTTATGACAGTCTCTTTTCAACTGAGCCAAATCATCTAGTGCAAATGTAAAGTGCTGAATCGCTTCACTCCATTCTCGTTTCTCAAAGTATACTTCGGCTATGTACACCTGGGTGACTGCATGATGGTGCTTGTGTCCTCCCCAAAAGAATATCTTTTCTGCCCTGCGATAGCACTCAAGCGCTTCTTCAATCCGCTGTTGGGAGCGGTATGCCTCGGCTTTGCGGATGTATGCACACCCCTCTTGCAGTCGATCTGATGCTCTCTCGGCTAGCTTGACAGCTTGTTCTGCATTTTCGATTGCATTTGCCAGATTGCCCTCATCAAGGAGTCTATCAGCATCAGCGATCCACTGATCTATGAGCTCGCCTCTTTTCTCTCCGTCCAGAACGTCCCTTGGTTTACCGAGGATGTGGTCCATGGTATACCTCGCTTTGAGTATTCGTGGATTTGGTTGACGCCATATCAGTTCCAGAAATGCTTATTGAGCTTGTACTGTCCTCATTGGGCGATTGTAGCTGCAGTTCTGTCTCTTTCGCCTCTCCCAACATCTTACGCACGCCGTCAAGCGTCTCAAGCGCCTCGCGCGGCAAAAAGATGGCCGATTCGGGATCGGCGACCATGCGGCCGATCACTTCGATAAAGCGTAACATGACCAAGTCAACGCGAATGGCCTCGTTGTCTGTGGTCCGCTGAAACTCGCGGGTAATGGCGGCGATCATTTCGAGCTGGGCGTAGGCGTGCGCCATCTCACGTGTGCGAATGGCTTGAGCGTCGGCTTTGGCCTTGCGAATTTGCGCCAGCCCTTCCCAGCCGGCTTTCCACGTCTCCATCCATTGCTCTTTGATTTTTGGCTCGTCAAACTCGAACGCGCCCAGGCGGACCTCGGTGATCTCGGCGCCAAAGTTGGCCGCCATCGCTTTGAGCGCGTTGTGCAGGTCTCGCTCGATGTCGGTACGGATCGGACCGCGGTCGGCAAAGGCCAGCCCGGTGTTCGAGCGAGGGGGGCTGCCGATGGAGGGGGGGGCCAACAACTCGTCCAACCGATAACGCGCAACGATGTTGCGCAGGATCACGTCCAGGTTGCCGCCCACACGGTCAGCCCAGTTCCGCACTTCCCTTTGCGCTCCCACAAACACGGCCTGCCCGTTCATCGCCTGGAACAGGGCATCCGGGTCTGCTGGATAGGGCTTGTCCGTAGAAGGTTCGCCTTGCCAGCGGATATGAAAAGTCACGCCAATTTGGGTTTTGACTGGGATCCCATCGCGCGTGAACACTGTGGCGGTGACATCGCGCGCTTGAGGGCGCAGATCGAGCACCTGGTGGACTTTGACAAATGGCCCGGCTTCATATACCGTAGGCCCGATCACGCCGACACGGTGCCCGGCGCGCTCGAGAATCACGGCACTGTCGTTGAACACGATGAACAGACAAGGCCCGCCGGGGCCTTCGGGTCGGGCCTGCGGCAGCGATTGAGATTTGGGGGATACTTTGCCTTCCTGGACAAAGACATAGGGGGGTCTGACCAGTGGCCCGAATACTAGCAAGAACATGTAGTCGAAAGCCTCCCCAAAAGTCCCAAGGTTGTAGATCAGCGTCATAAACCGGGTGACGATGAGCGGCGTCGCAATCCAGATCAGCAAGCCCGGCAAGATGCCCAGGCCGATGTACAGATATTCGATCAAGGTCAGGCTTGCTGGGCCGTGATGTCGCAAGAACGCAAGCAGATAGGAACAGACCCCCACAAACACCAGGCTGGCCAGGTAAGCCAGCAACAAGATCTTGCCAGAGGCCCGGCGCGCAGGGCTGGAGACCAGGCTGGCATACCACCCGCTTCGCTGTCGGCGGATGCGTTGAACCCGAAACTCTTGGGCAAACTCGTCCCACTCGTCCCCGTGCCAGGTCAGTAGTGCTTTGGCGGCCGGGGCAGGCATGCCCAGGACGATCTGTGTGCCGGCCTTGGGTTTGCCTTTGACTTGGAGCATCACGCTGGCTTCGGTCAGGATGTAAATCTCGGACGATGGAACATCCAGCCGCCTGGCCAGGTCTTGGACCAGCCGGGATCGTTTCTGATTGCCAAAGGTCAGAATGTCCAGGTTGAGCCCAAGCTCGACTCGTGTCCGGCGGGCCTGACCGGGGACCGTGTCTGGCGAGAGCTTGAGCTTGGGGTGTATAGCGCGCATAGCCCGCGCAAGTTGATGGCCGAGGTCATGTTGCGCACAAAACTCGACCAATGCTCTGGCTTTGTTCCCTCTGGTCTCGCCGCCCAGCCGCTCATAGTCCAGCCCCAGGTTGTAACACAGCACCCGGAGTTGGTCTTGATCAAACTCTTGGGTCAGGAGATCGATCAGATTCTGTTGCCAGGGTTGCTCGGACATGATCAACAACGGTCTGGACCAGGCGATCAATGGCCGGCGGCACGCAGGGCCGCGCGCTTCATGACCGCCTGAGTATGCAGGGTCTCGGACGAGAGATGCTCGCGTGTGCCTGGTTCGAGCGACATCCCTTCCAGCGCGTCGAGCAGACGCAGGAGCACGACGACATCAGTGGGCACCGTCATCCCCAAATTGCGGGCTTGCGCCAGGCCTTCGGTCAGGGCCTGGATCATCCGCATCTGGGCCTGGGCGCGCGCTCGCCCGATCTCGCGCATGGCTTCGGCTTCGCTCTGCGCCTGGCGACGGATGGCTTCGGCCAGCCACTCGGCCCGCCAGGTGTCTATGCGCTGCTGCAAGATAGAATTGCGCACCGTCTCCGGTCCGGCCACTTCCAGGTCGCCCAACCCCACACCCAGGATGCGGATGCCATAGTTGCGTTCCTGGATCTCGGCCCTCAGCCGCCGTTCGATTTCGGCCCGGATTCGGTCGCGCGGCACCCGGGCCATATGCTGCCGGGTCAGTCGCCGTCGTCGCTCAGCAAAAGGTGCGCCCTCTTCGCCGGGCAAAGGTGCGGCGGGTGACTCGTCCTCCAATAGCCGATCGAACGTGTAGCTGGCGATCACTGAACGCGCGATGTTCTTGACCAGCATCGGTGGGATCTCTTCCCACTTGAGCGGGCCACTGCCGTCTATCCGTTGGGCGATCACGGCGTTGAAGGTTGCGGCTTCCGAGATGGGGGTGATTTCGGGGGGAGGGCGCATGGGAGGCTGTGGCTCGATGCGAAAAACAACAGGGACAATGACCTGGACATCTATGCCGTCTTGAGTGGTCGCCCGCACCGGGACGGGTCGAAAATGGGTGCGCAGATCGAGCACTTGCCCATTGTGTGGCCGCTCAGCCCGTCCGATGAAGGTGATGCCCGGTCCGGCGATGCGCGAGAGCCCCACACCCGTGGACAGGGGAACCGCTGTGTGCGCTTCTGCGAGCAGTACGCCGGGCAACAGACCGCTGCGCATCAGCTTGCCGGAAAGAGGCTCTTCGATCTTGTCCCCCCGGACAATCCAGCATGAGTACTGAACACCGGTGACGAACCCGATCAGGCACTCGGCAGCTTGTTCGTGGGCATGCCGCTCTGGCGGAATGGGCAGGACGAACTGCGAAAAGATAATCAGCCATATCCAAAAGAGCAAGATCGCGGGGATGGAAATGAGAGCCAGGCCTTGGAGCGCTCCATACTGCCAGCCGCTGTCGAGGCTCCCAAACCACAGGCCCAAGTCAATAACGAGCAGGTGACCCAGCACAATGGCAAGTCCGCGTCTGCGGCCCATCATGAAACCCACACCAGAAAGCATCAGGTGAAAGAAGGTGAAGAAGGCAAACGGTAGACCGCCAACGCGGTAGGCGATGACAAATACCAGCGTATTGGCCAAAGTGGCGATCAGAGCCTTGGGAATGGACATGGTGAACCTGGGATTTCTACCCCATACGCAGCGGCGCGGCACTGTAAAAGGTTATAGCATAACTTGTCCTGCAAAGCAAATCCAGCCTCCCGCAAGTCTGTAGGCCTGCGGGAGGGTTCGATTGGCGACGCGGGTCGCCAGCCGACGAAAATGGAGTACAATACAGGTGGGCAGAGCAATACAGTTATCTCGTGGAGGCTTCCATGCTTACCCTCGAACAAGTGGATGCTCGGTCGAAGGCGCAGGTGCGCCGGTTCGTTCGGATCCCTTACCGGCTGTATGCCCATCATCCGCAGTGGGTGCCGCCGCTGCTGGGCGATGTCGAGTTGTACCTGAATCGGCACAAACACCCGTACTATGAATTTGGGTCGGCCGACTTTTTCATCGCCGCACGCGATGGACGTGACGTGGGGCGCATCGCCGTGCTCGAAAACCCTCACTTTAACGAGTATCACCAGACGCGGCAGGCCTGGTTCTATCTGTTCGAGTGCGAAGATGATCTGGAGGCGGCCACGGCGCTCTTTGAGCGCGTCTTTGAATGGGCCAGATCGCGTGGGCTGGATACCATCGTCGGCCCCAAGGGCTTTGGTCCGCTCGATGGCTATGGCCTGCTCGTGCAAGGCTACGAGTATCGTCAGATGATGATGATGATGAACTATAACTATGATTACTATCCGCGCCTGGTCGAGGCGTTGGGCTTTCAAAAGGAAGTGGATTTTGTCTCGTGTTACCTGAGCGCCGAGTCCTTCCGTCTGCCGGAGCGAATTCATAGCATCGCCGAGCGGGTGGAAAAGCGTGGCACCCTCAAGGTCCAGCGGTTTCGCAGCAAGCGAGAGATGCTGAGATGGGCCAAGCGTATTGGCGAGGCATACAACAAGACGTTCGTCAACAACTGGGAATATTACCCGCTCACCCAGCGCGAGATTGATTTCGTGGTCGGCAACATCTTGCCGTATGCCGACCATCGCCTGATCAAGATCATTACGCACGATGACGATGTGGTAGGTTTTGTGTTTGCGTTCCCGGATGTGTCGGCGGCGTTCCAGCGCGCACAGGGTCATTTGTTTCCCTTGGGCTTGCTGGACTTGATTTTGGAGATGAAGCGCACCCAATGGGTCGCGCTCAACGGCGCGGGGATTTTGCCCGAGTTCCAGGGGCGCGGGGGCAATGCGCTGCTGTATTCAGAGATGGAAAAAACGATCCGCCAGTACCAGTTCCGGCACGCCGATCTGACGCAGGTAGCCGAGACGGCAGTGCAAATGCGGCGCGATTTAGAGAACCTGGGGGGCAAGCCCTACAAGAATCATCGGGTGTACGTCAAGCATCTTTGATTCGCCCCATAATTGCTCAGGTTGTCATTGCGGGGGCGCCCTTCGCGTTGCTCAGGTTAAACTCCGCGCCCGAAGCAATCTCGGCGATGAGATTGCTTCGCCGCCCAGCCGTGGGCGGGCGGGTCGCAAATACAAAAAGGGGGGAACAGTT
>DAOTXX010000093.1:0-30194 GCA_034434835.1 Thermoflexales bacterium
CTCACCCATATGCTGCGGAAATGGCCCTGTGCCTAGCAAAATTGCTCAGAAAATTTGAGATTGGCTGATTTTCGGGCGAAATTCCAGGGTATCCTATTTTGGAATCGCTGGAATTTCGCCCAAAAGTTAGGTGATAGGGCAATCGCATCTTATCCAGCCAAGACCTTGCGCAGGTGATTGTCGCTCCATGCAGCCTGATTCGCAATCTGATGCCGTTCCGTCAGTATCAACTGGGCTGCTTTTCTGCCCAAATCAGTGCTATCCGAGATCGTCCGATCGTTCGGATGGATCTGGCACGAGTCCGTCAGGTAAAACCCGGCCATGGGCGTCTGGATGGCAGGGATATGCTTCGAAAAACCCAGTCCACAGATGGGCTGCGCAAAGCGATTGCGATGCACCCAATAGTCGCACACCCAGTCCGGTGTGAAGGCAGGATTGATCTTGGAGAGATAGTGGCAATACAGGTCAAATAAATCTTGCGACGCTGTCGCGTAAAACGGGTGAGTCGCCGGGAGATACTGGGGCAGATACAGAATGACATCGCCACCAAGCTGAGGCATGGGATTGAGGTTGGTGTACTCGATGACGCCCGGCAGCGAGATCTCGGGATCGCTGATGTTCATCCAGAAATACTTGCTCAGGCTGTGCCGGAGTCGCATCAGCATGACCAGAACACCAATGTACTCAAGCTGACGCAAGTTGTCAAAATAGGGTCCTGTGGCCTCTTTCAAAAGCTCCCGGGTGTAAGGGATGGGGGCTGTCGAGAGGACGTGATCAAATGCCAACTGTTCCTCGCCGCATTGCACACCCACGACGTGCTCTCCTTCAAAGACGATGCGCTCCACTACCGTCGAAGTGCGTAGCTCGGCCCCACGCTCGCGTAAAGCGCGCTCAAGCGCATCAACATAGCACTGACTGCCGCCTTCCAGGTACCCGACACGCTCTCGCTGGGTGAGAGTACGTGAATTGCCCAACCGGTAAAAGCGCGCCCACATCCACGCCGCCGAGATATTGGGCGCATATTCGCCAAACTTGTGATTCAGTAGAGGCGCATAGAACAACTCAAAAGTGCGCCGACCATATTGTCCGATCAACCACTCCCGCGCCGGGATGTTTTCGAGTGCTTTCCAGCTTTCCGCGTTGCCAAATTTAGTGCGCGCTGTCGCCCAAACAAAACGTATCTTTTCGCCAATGGATAGATAGGGGAAGGTCAAGAGGGACAGCGGATCGCCAATCGTGTGGAGCGCGCTCTTGTAGAATACACCCATTTCAGTTGTGACCCAGCGCAGGCGAGAATAAAGGCCTAGCTCGCGCAGCATCGCCAGGTAGGATCGGTCGGGCCTGCAGATGAAATGATAGTACTTTTCGATCTCTTGACCAGGCCCGATCGTGACCGAACCAGCCAGCCCGCCCATGCGCGGCTCGCGTTCGAATAGGGTGACATGCGATCCCGCCTTGCTCAGTTCATAGCCGGCCACCAGGCCCGCTATACCACCTCCAATGATCCCGACTTTGTTCATGTTCTCTTCAGTTCGCAGGCGCGGGCGGAGGTGTATAAACGTAATAGAGCCATATCTGTTTCTCTAGAACGTAACTTTGGGCGAGCGCTTCCAGCATCTCTGGTGTCATACGCCCCAGGCGACTGGCTCGGGCATCACTTCCCAGGTCGAACTGGAGCAGTATTAATGCAAACTGGCGATTGTAGATCTGATTGAGGAACTCGGTCTGATCCCAGCGGCCATCCCTGGCCAGTTCTCTGAACGGCTGAAACTGTATCCACATGGGACGACCATGTGTGGCTGTGAATGAGCCATCCTCTGAGAGAATCAGGCCGGGTGTCTGGCGAACTCGCTGGTCAAGTTCATCGGCGGCCTGCCGATCCGAATCTGCGGGTGTCCACAGATACAGTGGGTGATTCGACTTGTACCATGCCCACTGCTTCACTGCTGGCTTGATCACCGTCCAGGGCGGCCAGGTTCCACTTTGCAGGCTATACGGCAGGTGAATCAGTCTGACAGTCTGAAGGAGCAGCACGATCGAGGCAATCAAGGGCCACCACACCTGTTTGCTTTGGCTTGCCCGACCCAACAACAGCCCACAGGCCAGCCAGGTGGCGACACTGGCCTCGAGCAGGTGGTTGATGTAAGCGCCATGTTTGCCAGTGGTCCATGTCGAGAGCCAGGCAAACGCGAGGTACAAGGCCGGCAGCGCCGGCCACCGCCGCAGAATAGCCAGGCCGAGAGTCAGCATACCCGCCAAGATGGCGAATGGGTACATTCTCCACGTGCGCTCTAGCGCTGCCATCCACTTGTCAAGTTCCCACGATTGGATGTTATAGAGCACCAAGTGCCGGAAAAACTCGCCTGTGGTAACCATCTGCATCAGGCCCAAGATCGTTAACCCCAGTCCGGCATAGAGAGCAAGTGCCTGGCCGGCCAGTTTCCAGCGGCGCATGAGAGCCAGACAGGTAAGACTGGCGGCTGCGGCCCACACGGCCGTCGCTCGACTGTATGCAGCGGTGACAAATAACACCATCGCCACAAAGACGTATCGTTCCCGACGCAGACGAATGTATCCCTGCCAGAACAAACCCAGTCCCAGC
The DNA here is from genome assembly GCA_034434835.1 of Thermoflexales bacterium. GTDB lineage: Bacteria > Chloroflexota > Anaerolineae > Fen-1058 > Fen-1058 > JBGLNJ01. Next base: position 2,603 of record DAOTXX010000093.1, read on the forward strand.
AGCGAGAACGCCAGCGACAGCATGTCCTCGCGCATCAGCACGGCCCAGTTGTAGACCAGGTGCGAAGTCAGCCAGAGCAAGCCCGTCGCCAGGCTGGCCCACAATACGCGCGTCTCTTGATAGACGAGTCGCGCCAGTTGCCACGCCACAATGAGGGCCAGCGCCACACTCACCACGCGCCCTGCCGCATACTGAATGCCGATAAGGAGGGCAATCGGTGAGACAACTAGTGTATAAAGAGGCGGATATTCGAGGGTGTGATACGGCGGCTGCGTGATATCGCCATAGAGGGGCTGACCACTCAAGAGCCGGGCGACCGCATAAATCTCCAGGCCTTCGCCATAGTCCATCTGGTAGGGAAAACCGACGACGGCGACAGCGTGTTGGATGAACATGACGCCATACAGCGTTAGGAAAACCAGCGCGACCACCTTCAGAATAAAGGCGGCTCCTTGTGCAAAGGACCATCCACAGCGAATCGTCAATGTGACTCCTTACAGGCTTCCTCACTCTCTATGTGACAAATTTGCGGCCTGCTGGTAGAATCTCCCATCGAGGTATACCGTGAAAACGCAGGAGCAGATTATACCACCATTAGTCCCCAGGGCCGGATGGGAGCACTTGGCAGAATGGCTGAGCCTGGCCTCTGTGATCGCGCTGACGCTTGTCGCGGTTGGCTGGTTAGCAGAATCTATTCAGCGACACTCGACTTTTCCCTTCGACAGTGACGAGGCAGTGCATGCCTATGAAGCACTGCGCGTCTCAGCACATCTGCGTGATGGCGACCTTACGGGCGCATGGGGTGACACGCTGCGCCAATCGTTCTACCCACCAGTTCACCCCTGGCTGCTGGGCATTGCACTATCGCTCGTGAGCGCGACCCATGTCAACGTGCGGCTGTTCAGCCTGGCAATGTACGCGCTCGATGTCTTGCTGTTGTACGCGCTGGGGCGAGGGCTGGCGCGCGATACAGGCTTTCCGTGGCTGGCCGGGCTGATCCCCTCGCTCCTGGCGCTGGCTTCTCCGCCGCTGTGGGTCACTGGCTCGCTGGTCTATCTCGAAGTGCTCGGCGTGCTGTTCGTGCTTGTGGCGTTCTGGGGCTACTGGCGAGCTGTCAAGGCGTGCCAGTGGGGCGGACTGGTGGCGGGCGCCGCTGCCGTAGCCGCCGGGTTGACCAAATACCCCTACTGGCTCTTTTTGATGTTGCCGCTGGTAACGGCGACTGTGGCCCAGGCCTGGTTCTGGCGCAGGAAGCCCCGACCTTCACAGGGTTGGGGCGCGTTCATCGAACGTCTGGCGTCGCTGGCGCTGCCTTCAGCAGTTGTGATGCTGATGTGGATTGCATTGCCAGCCACGCGCAGCGGGTTAGCCGATTACATTGCCGCGACCCAAGACCTGGCTCGACAGGCATCACCCTCGTTTATGGATCATCTCGCCTTCTATTTCAAGGGTGTCTGGATCCAATTCAGCCCTTCGCCGCTGGTCGCCGTGGGATTGGCAGTGGCATTTGTTCTTTCGCTCGTACGCTGGCGCGAGGTGCAGTTGTGGCCCCTGGCTCTTTTTTTCACCTGGCATATGATTGGCATCAGCACACATGGTGGCCTTGCCCCGCGTTTCCTTGTCACCGCCATGCCCGCACTTTGGCTGATGGGCGGTGTGTGGGCCGCGCGTGCGGCCTCCGCCTGGCCTGGCTGGATCGCGCGACTGCAGCCACTTGTCAGGCAGGCCGCTCGCATTGCAGTTTGGACAGTCATCGTCGTGCTGATGCTAACAAGCGTCACCGGACTGGCCTGGCGCACGGCTCTGTATCCGACGTTGTACATGCTATCGTTGGAGACGGACGCGCGCGCGGAAGAGTTGTATCGGTGGATGGCGGAGCAGATCCCAGCCGGACCAGCGCGCATTGGTTTGGTGAACGACTGGGATCAGATGAGCGGCCCGGCGCTCGGATGGGAGCTGACAACACGCCGTGCACCCAATCGCGCACCTCGCCGCGCCGACCTGGTGAGCGTGTGGGAGATGCATCGCCTGCCGGAGCCGACGCCGGAAAATGTCGCCTTGCTGCGCGATCAGATGAATGCTCGCAGGCTAAACTATATTATCGCCTACATGGCACCGGGCACAGGGATCAAGCGATTGCAGGGCACGATCACGATCTTGGGCGACCAAGCCCACCCCTTGGGTGAGCGCAATTTCCCGCTGCGCTGGTATTGGCCAAACAAACTCGAACATCGGCTCTATGATGGCGAGTCACTCGACGAAGCGCAATTGCAGGAAGCGCTCAACCGACTCGGCACAGACCGCGAACTGACAGTTCACGTCTACGCCTACACACCCTAGGAGACCGCTGAAAAAGTCATCTTTCTACCGCAGAGGCCGCTGAGGATGCCGAGTTTTATTATACTGAGCGCGGTCATGTTTTGCGCTTTTGTGTTCGTCCTCATCCCTGTCAACGAATCGCCTTCGGCGCAACGAATAAACGAATGAGCGCGGTCAGCGGGCCTATTCGTTTATTCGTTCAATATTCGTTGACGGGAGAAAAGCGCAATTTGTGCCTGTGTTGGGTATAGGTTTTCTCTGCGCGCTCAGCGGTGAAAGAAGGGGTTTTTCAGCACTCTCCTAGAGATGTTTTTCGCAACTGCCCAAACGGCAGTGGAGCCTGTGTCCTGCTTTTGCCAGCCACCCTCAGCCCACGCAGGTGGCCCGCGACTTGCAGGAGAGGTGGATTGCCTATCGTCTCACTTCAACGGGCGCCAGCAGCACCCGATCGCCCTGCGCATCGCCATCTCGCACTGACCATCGTTCCCCATCATCCAACCAGTACACACCTGTTTGAATCCAATAGATCCCAGGTGGTGCATCCGCTGGAAAACTGAGCGCATGACGCTGCACAAATACATCGCCGACCTGCCAGCTTTCGATCAGCACGCCTAATCCATCGCCCACGGCCCACGCGCGTCCATCCGATCCCAGCGCGTGTGCCATCAACGAAAGCAACCTATCCGGCACGCTCTCTACGCGCCAGGCCGCCTCCAGGATAACCGTCTCGCCCGTCCTGAGCGTGGATCGATCCAACCGGTATCCTAGCAGAGTCAACCCTGCCCGTGAAGAGCCCAGGTTCACAGGTAGATCGATCGGCGAGGTCGTCACTGCCTGAGCTAGTCCTGCTACGGAGGAGGCGATGCGCACACGACCTCCTTGCGGGTAAACTATGCGATCATCAACCTCATAAATCTGAAGTGGCGGAATGGATGTTTTGCGCTTTTGCTCAAAACTCAAATGCGTCTGCCCAAGATACTGTCTCGTCCAGACTGGGGTGTTGTCCGGCAGCACTATCCAACCAGGCGACTTGCCACCTGTAGGATAGAACCAACTCTGTCCGCAATCAAAATAGGTCAGGCGCAAATCGTTCCTTCCAAAGCCTTCAGCGACTTGCTCTGGCTCCAACGGCGGGACGGGCATCGCGCATTGAGCCACCCAGGTTGGCCTCGGCGCCTGTTCAACGACCTGATAGACGAGCATCGCGTTGGCCACCACATCGTCTGGCTCTCGATGCCAGAACCAATTGTACATGTCTCGATCTAGCACCATCAGCCCGCGCAGGGTCGAGGCGCTGATCACATATGTGCCCGGCGTAGGATTGAAACGAGCAGGTAACACTTGGGGCGCGCGCGGCAGCGGCGGCAGCGGCGTTGCCTGGATGCCATACAGCTCCGGTCGGATAAAAGGCATAAAGCTACTCAACCGGACGTTCGTCAGATACCGCGCATCCAGATAAGCGCGCAACGCTTTGAGCGCCTGCCCCCAGTCTACGTTCGAGTCGGCTAGATACCGATAGCCATTGCGGGGCCCACCGGCGATCTCGTTGAAAAAGGTCAGGTGAAACGGCCAGATGTGCAATGTGCCGACAATGTGCCATAGCACGAGCAGAGCCAACAAAATCGCCGAGGGCTTGAGCACAACGCCCCGGAAAGTCAACCGAAGGTTTCCAGATCGAGGTTGCTCGCTGAGCCGTGGCTCGACAAACAGGCGCGCAACCGCGAGGTAAATGAATGGAACGATGGGAAGCAGATGCCGATAGCCGATGTTGATGGCATTGACCATACTGGCGATAAAGAAACTCACTGGCAAGCTTGCCAGCACGATCTCCCGCCAAATGATGCGTTGACGCTCCTGAGCCAACTGTCGCCCAGTGACCCACATCGCCATACCTGTGAGGAGGAGCACAGGCAGCGAAGTCTTGAGGGCGAACACGATTGGAAAGTAATACCATCGTCCTCCCCGATAGGTTTCGCCCAGAAGGTGCGCCCAAACGCCCCCAGATGCGGCCCGGCTCACCGTCTGCAATGTGCGCCAGTACGCACGGGCAGGAACAAGTCCCGGCAGTCTCCCGACCTCGAAGCCGTGAACGGCCCACAACGTCAAAAACGCAATAGCCCAATAGATCACCAGAGCGATAACCAGTCGCCTTTGCCGCAGTCTTGACGCCTGCAACAGAATCAAGCCTGCGCTGATGGGCACCAAGATCAGCCCCGAGATCTTGGCCGTGAGCGCCAGCCCCAAGGCAATGCCGGCCACGACCCAGTCGCTCCCTCTTCCATGCCGGAACAGGCAGCGTTGAAGTGCATACATCGCCGCGAATATGAAACAGGTCACCCCCAGGTCCAGAGTCGCAAGCGCTGCGTGTGTCAGAATGTTGGGGTCGAACGCAAAAAGCAGCAACGCGAGCAGCCCTCCTCTGGCGCCGAACCAATCCGAGGCCCACCGGAACAAGACGGCGCCCAGCAGCACTGCCAGCCAGGTGATCGTGATCCGAGCAGGAACCACCCAGGCATCTATCGGGATGCTGCGCCAGGCCTGATTGTGCGCGAATGGGTCGAGCGTCCCTTCGGCCCACCCGGTCACGTCCTGAGGATGAGGCACGTGAGGCGAAAGAAGCTGCGGCCAGCTCATCCACAGTTTGATGAGCGAAGGATTATCCCAGATCATGCGCCAATCACCTGTGCGCCAGACACTATAGCCCGCAGCAATGTGAAAGTCCTCATCAAAGGTGATGGATAGGCGCGGGATACTGGTGACAACCTGGGTGAACAGTACCCACAGCAGCAGCGCCGCCGCGCCGATATACAGAGCGTTTGATCGAACATACCGGTTTCTAGAGGACACACTATCTCTCATTAGAATCGCGGCACCTCGATCGTCATCATGTCATCACGCTGTGGCGATCCTGCAGCATCCTTCACCGGCAGGCGCTCCAAGGAAGGCCATGTGTACATACCGATGTTCAACACCAGCGGCCCGTCATGCACTTGACCGAGTGATAAGTTGACGACATCCGTGATCACCTGACCCGGCAGCCAGAGCGACGTGGCAAAACGCCCATCCAGCGGCTGGCGATCCGTCTGAGCTAGCATGTTGCCATAGGCATCCCACAGGTGCACGAACGTTACTGCACCGTAGCCGACGGGTTGCAGCGATTGCCAGGTGAGTGTCAGCGTGAGCGAGTCTTGAATCGCCGCCACCTGAACATCAGCTAATGCAATCGCATCATCCAGAACATAGCGCGCTGGTCGTTTGGCGGCTGGCAGATCGTACGGCGCAAGAATCGGTACACGTCCCACAACCGATAGGGTGATGGGGCTGCCCTCCTGATCCATCGCCTGCAAACGATCGCCTGTCCGAGGATCGGTCAGACCAACCTCAATAGCAGCGCCCAGGGGTGTTGGCGTTTCTGGAAAGACGCGGACCAAAACAGTATCACAAAATGCCTTTCCAATCGTCCACCGATCTGTCGAGCGGTTGCCCAAGCCAGGGTATGTTTCTCGCCTTCCCCAAGCTGCTGGCACTCCACCCGCCTCAAGCTGGCCCGTATCCAGCAAATTGATAAACACCGCATGTGGCGCATCGGTCGTCCCCAGCGGCTTCCAACATAACTCGATCGGCAGATAAGTCTTGATCAGGGCATATGCTTGCGGCAGAGTGTAGCCGACAAGTTGAGCGACCGGGCTGCCCGTCTTGGAATCCACAAACACGATGCTCACTGGATGCTCGACCTGCTCGGCCTGCCATTCACGGTACGGGTGATACAGCGGATAGATACTGACCAGCGGAACCAGCGTGCCGATGATGATCACCATTCCGGCGCACAGCATTTGAATTGGGCGGCGCCAAATGGGGGGGGAAATACAGTGCCATCCCAACACCAACGCCAGAGTTGTAGGCGCGATGGCAGGGAACAATAATCGTCCCAAGGCCCAGGCCACTTGTTGATCCCAATACACGATGAGTAAGAACAAAAAAACAAGCGGCCAGCTCAAAAGCATCCCGAGTGCCATCCCATTCGCGCGGATGGATTGACGACTGAACACTAGACTCAGCACCAAAAGCGCCAGGCTTGTTCTTCCCCACCAGATCAATGCCCGGTCCAATGGGATCGCGCTCACAAAGACGGCAGAGGGATTAGCCCAGTAGGTGTACTCGATGCTGGGCAGGTCGCTCAGTCGGCTCAGCAAAGGTCGTACCTCTTGGAACTTGGCGTGCGCGCGGGTACTGAGCGGATCGTTATACACAAGTGCATTGCGCGCGTACCACCATACTCCGATCAGTAGAGCAACCGTGACAATGATCATGCCATCACGCCAAAGCGCGGGCCGGATTCCGCGATGAATGATCAGCAGCGCCAACCCCACGAGTGGAAAAAAGACCAACCCGCTGACCTTGGTGATGCTCGCCAGGCCCAGGATCGCGCCTAGTAACACAGGAAAATTTTTCCAGTCATCTCGTCGCCAGCGGTAAGCCAAGAGAGTCACCGTCACCGCGCCAAAGAAGGCAATGGCGGCGTCATTGTTGACAGCAGTAGAAATGTACATGAAGGTGGGCTGAAAGCCGACAATAGCTGCGGTCGCAAGTGGAACCAGGGAGTGTTTGGGAAGGAACTGTGCCGCCAGGAAATACGCGCTCAACATCGTCCCCAGCCCAAACAGCAAAGACACCAGTCGCCCAGCCAACACCCGCGGCGTCACATCCGGCGGATGGAGAAAGCGATTGCGGTTGTCGTTCCGGTGCATCGGCACCGAAGACCGATTGTAAGGATTGACAACCAACATTCGATCGGGATCAGGTTCATCGGGCAACCAACAGGTGAGTACGGTCACGAGCGCATAGTACAGTGGAGGCTGCCTGAACTCGGAAGCCAACCATTCCTCGATGGGCACTTGCTCTGGTTGTCGGCCTGGCGGCGCGGGTGGAAAGGGGTGCAAAGGCGGCAGAGCGTGGTACTCGCGCAGGTAAAGGATATAGCCATAGTGGCCGTGCTCGTCTGGCTTTTCCAACGCGGGCGTCACCCACGCGTAGATACCGCCGACCAAAACGTACCAGATCGCCAGCCAGAAAAGCGGTTTGCGCACGACTTGTATCCAGGGAACTATCAAACCACGACCTCAGTGCGCGCCAACAGGGTTTGCTTCACCGTTTCACCTCTACCGGACCCAAGACCAATCGATCACCCCAATCAACGCCTTCGCTTTGCACCTCAAATCGTTGCATATCTTCCAGCGTATAAAAGCCGGTCTGCGTCAGGTATGTGCCAGGCGGCGTGTCACGCGGAACAGTCAACGTGTGGTGCTGCACGATCACGTCGCCGGGCCGCCAAAACTCGATAGGCACACCCAACCCATCGCTATTGGCAATGACACGACCATCCAGCGCAATCAGATGGCCCATAAGGGAAGAAAGACGACCGATGGGTTGCACCACGCGCCAGTATGTGGTCAACATCACCGTCTGGCCCGGCGTGACGGTGGAACGGTCGAGTGTGAAGCCGAGGAACATCAGCGGGCCGACGCTCACCGGCGCACGCAGAGCCGACCCTTGTGTGGGCATATCACCCGACACGACTTGGAGTTGTGTCGTGATGCCGTCGAGGTCTGGCCCGACATTCTGCCGGTATACGGTAAAACGTGCTCCCTGGCTCAGCTCGCTTGTGCGGAATTCGAGCGCAAGCTGTGGAGGCAGCGCCAAGGGCTTGGCGTCATTGCCCACGATATACCAACCGGGTACTGTAGCGGGATATACCCAGCTGGTCTGGCAGTCGAACTCGATCAGACGAAGGTCGTCGCGCCCAAAGCCTGCGGCAATAGTTTCCGACCCCAGCGGAGCCAGAGGCGCAGCGCACTGTGCGACCCACTTGCCCGCTGGGCGCTCGGGCACATCGTAAACCAGTATGGCATTGGCAATCCATTCGTTCGGCTCACGCTCGCGGAACCAACCGAACACGTCATGATCAATCGGCGAGCCGATCTGCAAATTGTGCGCGCCGATGTAATACCGGCCTGGCTTGGGATCAAAGTGAACAACGGGCTGCGGATTCTGCATGGGCGGCAGCGGGTCGTAAGCGATGCCATACACGGCCGGATTGACATAGCCGGTCGCGCTCAGGTTGATGCGACCCAAATGATTCCGGGCGATGTACGAGCGCAACTCGATGAGCGATTGGCCCCAGTCCAGATTAGAATCCACCAGGTACTTGTAGCCGTTCTTTGGCCCGCCGACCAACTCGTTGAAGAAGGTGAGATAATTGGGAAAGAGAGCGACAGTGCCGGCGATATACCAAACAACAAGAGCGCCAAATATCAGATACCCAATCCCTAGTTTCAGAGGCCCGACTTGAGATTTGAGGTTTGAGATTTGACCGGCAAGCACAAATAGACAAGGTAGTAAAGGCAGCAAATGGCGATAGCCGATGTTCACCGAGCTAAAGAGAGCAACGACACTATACATGCCGACAAAAGCAGCAAGGGGCAGGATCGCCAGCCAGCGCTGATAGTTGATCACCATGTGTGGTCGAACAGCCAGCGCTACCGACGCGAACAACAGGCTCAGCGTCGGGATCGGCGTCTTGATGAGGAACGCCACCGGAAAATAATGCCACCAGCCTGTCTCGGACAACTGCCCCATCAGGAACGTGGGATGGCCCACCTCCATGTGTTGCTGTGCCTTCATAGCACTGCTCAAGTGCGTGGCCGCCGGGACCGGAATAGGCACGCCGGGCAAACGGCCAATCTCAAAGCGATAGATTGACCAGATCACCATAAAAGCGATGACATAGATCGCTACCGCCATCGTAGCCAGACCCAAGAGCTTCCGCAGATAAAGAGTCCGAACATAGTTGGTCCCTTGCTCAATGATCTGCATACGATCAAAATAGTCAGCGCGGCGAGCCGTCACGCCCAGCACCAAGATCAGCAACGCCGACACGGGCAGCAACAGTACCGCCGTCATCTTGCTCATCAGCGCCAGTCCGAGTGTCAAGCCCGTCAATGCGAGGCGGCCAGGGGATGGCCGGCGCAGACTCTTGTATAGCCAATACAGTGAGATGAAACCAAAGGCCGTCACGCCCAAGTCTGTGGTCGCCAACATACCATGCGCGACAATGTTGGGATCAAACGCGCACAGCCCTAACGCAACCAGCCCGGCCGCTGGGCCTATGCCGCGTAATTCACTGGCCCATCGAAATACAAAAGCCGCCATCACCAGCGTTACCAGCATCACCGGAACACGCGCCGCAAACAGCAGCTTTTCGATGTTGGGTGATTTCAACACCAACTGCCTTGCAAACAGCACCGTGTCAGACTCGTCCCAGCCACGCAGCGTAGAAGGCTCTGGAATATCGAGGAGCAGTAACAAGGGCGCTGCCTCCAGGATCGCCATGCCCGGCGGATGCGCACTCCTGAAGCGTTGAAAGCGCAGGTTCCCCGTTTTCAGATAGGCATAGCCGCGCGCAATGTGCTGGCTCTCGTCGTACGTCACCGAGTTGCGCAACGCAGCGCGTGTGGTCTGGGAAAAAAGCGCCAGCAAGAGTGCTATCGCAATCGCCCACTGCCACGGAAGCAGCCGCGGGGCACGAATTGCGGATCGCAATGGCTTGGACAAAACTCCGTTCATAGGACGACATTCACTCGACACAGAGTATACCGCTGCCTATCGTCTACGGCAACGTTTTGATGCTCATGGCATCGTCCGGCAGGCGTGACGCGCCTTGCCATGCTTCCAGCCGCCGGCCATCTTCGGGCTGATAGAGGCCCACCTTGATTGTCACATCACCCAACGTGAGGCCAGACGGCAAATCTAGCGTGTGTTCGTCCAAGACAAGGTCACCCTTGTGCCACAGCAACGCGGGGAAATTGCCCTTCATCGGCGGCCCATCGCCAGTGGCAACCAGTTTTCCGTGAGCATCGTAAGCATGGGCGAACACAGTCAGGTCTCGTGAGAGCGGAGATAGGCTATGCCACAACAAGCGCACTCGAACCATATTCCCCTGCGCTTGGACCTGGGCGTGTGTCAACGCGATTTCCTGGTCGAACGTTACCGGTGTTGCAAGCCGCGTGGCGTCCGGCATCGAAATGGATGACGTACCCGCCACCCGAGCCAGGCTGAGCGTTAACGCTTCTCCTGCGGGTTGGTCGTTCAAAGTGAGAGGCAAACGGTTGCCGCTCGCGGCGTCGTAGAACAACATTTGCAGCCGCCAGGCCTGTGTTGTTCCTGTGCTGAGCGGCAGCGGCACGCGATAGTGATCGACTATGGCTGGCCCGACCGGCCACGCGGCAGTCGGCAAATGGCCTCCGCCCGGCCAGGTGTTAAAGTTGAGCAATGTGCGCGTATCGCCCGGGGCGAGCGCGACCAATTGCAGCGCCAGCGTATAGTCAACGGACATTCGTCTGTCCGCGCGCCAATAGAGCGTCACATCCACATAGCGCCCCGGCCCCCAATCGTCCGCATGCAAATCGTAGCCGAGCAAATGGATACTTTCGCCAAAGTGCGCGTCGAGGGATTTCTGCGGTTTGATGGTTGATGCCATTACCATTGGCGGCGGAGCAAACAGAGGGCGAACCCACAGCGCCAACGCCAACGTCGCCACTGCCATCATGGCAACCGAGCCAAGATGGCCTAGGAGCGACGAAGGCGGAGCATCAAGCATGGAACGTGGAGCCAAAAGGTTCAACAAGCTCGTCAAGCCAAAGGCTAAAAGTGTTGACGTTGCGCCGACAGCAGAAAAGAGTAACCGTCCCCCTGGAGCAGGTGTGATCAGGTCCCAGCGCAGCCAGCCGATGAATACCAGCAAGAACCAGGTGAGCAAGAGGTAGAGCGTGGAGCGTGGAGTGTGGAGCGATTCGCGTCGGTGCCAGCCAAACGCAAGGCCACACAGACCCACCACGGTCACAATGGTCCAGGCAGAGTAATAGAGTTGGCTATCAAAGAATGCGCAGGAGAATTGGCCCCAGTAAGACCGAAAGACGAGGCTCAATTCCGACAGCAACAATCCGATAGGAACCGGCTCACGCCGTCCAACGATATTGAGCATGGGGGCCAAACCGGTTGGATCGCCATAGATCTGCCAGTTGCGAATGTACCACCAGCCGGCGACAAGCGCGGCGATGCCTGCCGTGATCGCGATATTGCGCGCTGCGCGTGCGTACTGCGTGTTGCGCGATCTAAAACTCTGGAACCACGCCATCAACGCAAGCAGCACCAAGAGCAACCCTGTCAACTTGGAAAGCGCCGCTAGTCCGATCAGAATACCTGGTGCCCAATACCCTCTTCCTCCTTGCGCGACAACGACGCACAGATAAACGGCCCAGGTGATGATGGGCGTGGCGATGTTGTCGTTGTTGACCGAACTGGCGACAATGAGGAACTGGGGATTGAACGCCGTCAACGCGGCGGCCAACGGCGCAATGCCGGGCTGTTGCGGAAAAACTCGGCGCGCGATGGCATAGACGCCAACGACCGTCAAGGCCTGAAGTAGGATAGAAAGCGCCCGAAGCAAATGCAGCGCAAGCAATGCCCCTTGCCAGGGGAATGCCTCGGCAAATGGATCGTGGCGAAGTACGTTCTTGTTGTGGCGAATGTTTTCTGTGCCGCAGGTGACGTAGGGGTTAGGTATCAGGTATTGGGCAGTGTCGGCAGTGGAGATGCGTGATAAGCGTAGTAGCGCTCCGGCGACAAGGTAATAGAGCAGCGGCTGGCTGGCTTCCTGGCGGGCATGATACGTCTCCAGAACGGGATCGCCTTGAACGGGCAGTTGACCCGTTTCGGCCACATAGCGCGTCACGCCGAAATGCTCGATCTCGTCCAACCCCTCGAACGGCGGGATGATGAAGCTGTAGGCCAGAGCTAATACCAGGTAGGTCGCCAGAAACAGATAGATGACCTTATCCTTCTCATCTGCCATGTGTGCTATCGTGGAGTGCGAAATGGGGATTGCCAAGGCTATGCAAAAAGTGCGACCACGGTGAAACTGCTCGACTGGGCCAAAAGTATACCCCAGCCCATCTTCTGTGGCAATGCCCAAATCCACTGGAGATAGCACACCATTGCTTTTCGGCCAGCCTCCCCATTGACTTTCTGCCATTTCCCTACTATAATCTTGATTGAACGTTCAATCAGGAAATTATCTCGTAAGGCGAGGAAGCCATGTCACCCAAAGACGAGGACCGCCGCCAACAAATCCTGGACGCGGCACAAAAGGTGTTTGCCGCCAAAGGCTTTGACGGGGCCAGCATCAAAGACCTGGCCAAAGCTGCCAAGATTTCGCCCGGCCTGCTCTACTGGTATTTCAAGGACAAGACCGACCTCTTGGTGTCGCTGCTGACCGAACGCATCGAAGCTGCGTTTGGCCAACTGCCAGGGAGTGTTTCGTTCGACGCGCCGCCGGAAGAATTCTTGCCTCAATTCGCGCGTTTCTACATTGGCATGTTCGAGCAGCCGATGAACACGGCGTTGTTCAAAGTGATGATTACCAACACGCCGTCATTCCCGCCTGCCATACGCCGTGTTCAGTCGGGCATGGTCAACCGTGTGTTGAGCATGCTGCAGGGCTACTTTCAGCGTCAGATCGAACTAGGGCGGATGCGTCCCTGCGATACCGAAATGGTCACGCGCACATTCATGGGCAGCATCGTGGCATTCCTGTTGCTCCGACACGTACTGCAAGACGAACGGGGGCGCGAGTTATCGGTCGAGACGTTTGTAGATGGCGTGACCGATGTGATCCTGCGCGGCATTTTGCCGGCTGACAAGTGAGGCACTATGGCTTCTCTCGCTCGCATCCTTTCAATCGTTCGCAAAGAGTTTATCCAGATTTCGCGCGACCCACGCACGCTGGCCGTGACGTTCGTGATGCCGATCATGCAACTGTTCTTGTTGGGCTACGCTGCAACGAACGACGTGCGCAACGTACCACTGGCAGTGCTGGACCAGAGCAAAAGCCCACAGAGCCGCGCGCTGTTGAATGCCTTTCGCGCGACCGATTATTTTACCTTGGCTTACGAGGCAGACAGCGAAAAGGAACTGGCACAGTTGATTGACGGCGGCCAGGCCCGGACGGGGCTGATCATTCCGCCTGACTATGGCGCCAAGACCGCGCGCGGGCAAACCGTTTCGGTCGCGTTCATTATTGACGGTTCCGATCCGACCGTGGCTGGGGGGGCGCTTTCAGCGGCCACCTTGCTGGGGCAGACGCAATCGGTCAAACTGCAAATCCAGCGATTGTCACGACTGGCATCAGGCGGATCGTTGGCATCGGCGTTGGACGTGCGGACGCAGGTCTGGTACAACCCGGATATGGTCAGCGCCTATTTTATGATCCCTGGCATGATCGGGATGATCCTTCAGACGATGACGACGCTGCTCACGGCGGTCGCCATCGTGCGCGAGCGCGAGCGCGGTACCATCGAGCAACTGATTGTGACGCCCATTCGCCCGTGGGAATTGCTCGTCGGCAAACTGGTGCCCTATGTGGTGATCGCGTTTGGCGACGCGCTTGAGGTGCTCGTCATCGGAACGCTGTGGTTTCACGTTCCGATACGCGGCAACATCGGGCTGCTGCTGGGGCTGGCTGCGTTGTTCGTGATGACGACGCTCAGTATCGGTCTGCTCATTTCGACGATTGCGCGCACCCAGCAGGAAGCCATGCTCACGACCTTCATGACGTTACTGCCGACGATCTTTTTAGGCGGGTTCTTTTTCCCCATCGCCGCCATGCCGCCCGTGTTGCAGTGGATCAGCGCTATCATACCGCTCAAGTATTTTCTCATTATCGTCCGAAGCATCTTGCTCAAAGGGGTGGGGCTTCCATTGCTGCTGTCAGAGACAGTAATATTGGCCGTCATGGGGATTGTGATGGTGGTCGTGGCGTCGTCGCGCTTCCGCAAGCGATTGGATTAGTGAGTTAGTGCGCTAGTGTGATAGTGTGCTAGATGGTATGGTAATTGGAGGGGCGAATGACACAAACGCACCGTTCTCTCAGTTGGCCATGGCGGTTGATGCGATACCTGAATCAGTGCGTGATGCCCAAGACGCGCCCAGAGGTCAGACTCAGTGGCCTGGTGCTGCTTTTGACGACGACAGGCCGCAAGTCCGGTCTGCCGCGCCAGACACGGCTCCAGTACGAAAAAGAGGAGGACGTGATCTATGTCGCTGCGGCGCGTGGGCAAAAGGCTGATTGGTTTCGCAATATCCTCGCCAATCCGCACGTCGAGGTGCAGATCGGGGGACAATCGTTGTGTGGGCTGGCTGAGCCGATCACCGATCCAGTCCGCATTGCAGATTTTCTAGAGTTGCGACTCGGGCGGCATCCGCTGATGATCCGGTTGATGCTCTTGGCGCACGGCTTGTTTAGAACCGACCGAGCGCAGTTGGAGCAACTTGCAGCCAAGCTGGCCCTGGTGGCAATTCGACCTGACCATAGTCAGGCGTAGGAGATAATACCATGCGCAAGATCATGCCGATCATTTTGATTCTGGCCCTGATTGGGGGCGGTACCTATTGGTGGTATACGCAACAGCAAACGCGGGCAGCCATCGGCCTGAAAGGCTCGGGCACTATCGAAGCGACGCAAATCAACGTTGGCCCCGAAGTGGCCGGGCGTGTTGTCCAAGTGATGGCCGATGAGGGACAAGCGGTCAAGACTGGGCAGGTGCTCTTTCGCCTGGACGATGCGCTGCTGGTCGCACAGCGCGCGCAGGCCGAAGCCGCCATCAAGATGGCGCGGGCACAGCGCGATCAATTGGTGGCCGGTGCGCGCCTACAGCAACTCGAAGCGGCGCGCGCGACGATCAGCCAGACGCAGGCGCTGTACAACAACGCGCAGGCGCAGCTCAACGGCGCGCAGGCCGATCTGAGCCGCCTGCTTTCCGGCGCGACATCTGCCGACATTGCCGCCGCGCAAGCCCAACTGGTCCAGGCTCAGGCGCAGCAATTGGTCGCGCGCCAGGCACACGAAGACACCATGAAGTGTTTTGAAATCACTTTGCCCAACGGCCGCAAAGAGGAAAAATGCCCTGCTTTGGGGACGTTAGAGGAAAAAGCGCGCGCCAACCTGCAAGCCGCCGATGAAGCCGTCAAAGCTGCCCAGGCTCGCTTGAACAAGCTCTATTCCGGCGCGACGAAGGATGAGGTCCGTTCGGCACAGGCGCGTGTGGACGCAGCCAAAGCACAAATGGAGTCAGCTCTGGCGCAGATGAACGCAGCCCAGGCACAATACGATCTCTTGGCAGCGGGGGCGAGCCAGGAGCAAATCGCCGCCGCCGATGCTGCTGTGGCGCAGGCCGAAGCGGCGCTCAAGACATTCGACGTGCAGGCCGACAAGCTCACGGTTCGCGCACCCACTGACGGCACAGTGCTCGTCCGCAACGTGAACGTGGGCGAAGTCCTTGCGCCCGGCGCGACGGTCTTGGTCCTCGGCAAGTTGGACACGCTGCAAATTACCGTATATTTGCCAGAAAGCACGTATGGCAGGGTCAAGCTGGGGCAGACCGCACGTGTGACGGTAGATTCGTATCCCGGCGCGACGTTCACGGCGACGGTCGTCCACATTGCCGATCAGGCCGAGTTCACGCCGCGCAACGTGCAGACGGTCGAAGGTCGTCGCACGACAGTGTATGCGATCAAGCTCGATGTGCCGAATCCCGAAGGCAAGCTCAAGCCGGGGATGCCGGCCGATGTGGTGTTTGAGCCGTGAGACACGGTGCGTGCTCGTGTTGTGTATTGCGTGAAGCGCAAAACGTGAAACGTGATGGATGAGTTGATTGTTGCGGAAAAGCTATCCAAACATTTTGGCGCGGTGCGCGCGGTAGATGGATTGGACCTGGCCGTGCGGCCGGGTGAAATCCTGGCGCTGGTGGGGCCAGATGGCGCAGGCAAGACGACGACCATGCGCCTGCTGTGCGCGGCGTATCAGCCGACAAGCGGGCGGGCAATCATTGCTGGCTTTGACTTGAGCCACCAGGCTGCGCAAGCGCGCCAGGTGACCGGCTATGTGCCTCAGCGGTTTAGCCTCTATACCGATCTCACGGCAAGGGAGAACCTGGCGTTCTTTGCCGAGGCATATGGCGTGCCGCGTGCGAAACGTGCCGTTCGCGTCCAAGAGTTGCTTGATTTTGTGAGGCTGACGGCGTTCGCGGACCGCCGCGCCGAATTTCTTTCGGGGGGGATGAAACAGAAACTTGCGCTGGCGTGCGCGTTGATCCATCGCCCGCGCGTGTTATTGCTCGATGAGCCAACCGGCGGCGTGGATCCGGTGGCGCGTCAAGAGTTTTGGCGATTGCTCTACATGTTGCTGGCGGAGGGTGCGGCGATCCTGATCAGCACACCGTACATGGACGAGGCGAGCCGCTGCCATCGCGTGGGATTGATGAATCATGGCAGGCTGATGGCCGAAGGTGCGCCGCACGAGATCACGCGCCCACTGGTGGGTCATCTGCTGGAACTGGCAGCCCAGCCTCAACGCAAGGCAAGGGAAGTGGCGAGTACATTCCCCGGCGTGGCCGATGTGCAGGTGTTTGGCGACTGGCTGCACTTGCGTGTGGCCGAAGGGGCTGTGTGGATTTTGGAACGGTTGCCCGGCGCGCTGGCGGACGCGGGCGTGACGGTGACCCACCTGCGCCCCACCGAGCCGACGCTGGAGGATGTGTTCACACAGTTGTTGGCGCAGGGGGCGTGATACGTACAGCGTATTACGTATTCCGTTTACGCAGCACGCAATACCTGACTAGACTTTGCCAAATACGGCGGTCGTAGTCACGACTTTAGTCGTGTGAACCGCCAGATGTGGAGCGACTGAAGTCGCAACTACGGACTTTGCCAAACTCTAGTACCTGACACAGGTCAAATTGGTCCTGGAATGGAGAGATGGACGAATTTGCAATCGAAACCAGTGGGTTGACCAAACGTTTTGGCGATTTTACCGCCGTGGACCGTGTGACGTTCGCCGTCCGGCCCGGCGAGATCGTCGGTTACGTCGGGCCGAACGGCTCCGGCAAGACGACGACGATCCGCATGTTGTGCGCCGTGCTGACGCCTTCGGCGGGCAGCGCGCGCGTGCTTGGCTTGGACGTAGCGCGCGAAGCGGAAAAGCTGCGGCCGCAGATCGGTTACATGTCACAAAAATTTGCGTTGTATGAAGAAATGACCGTCCGCGAGAATCTAGAGTTCTATGCCGGCGTCTATGGTGTCCGCGGCAATGGGCGATTGCGCACTGTACTGGATGAGGTCGGCCTGACCGAGCAAGCGAACATGCGAGCCGGTCAGCTTTCCGGCGGCTGGCGGCAGCGCCTGGCGATGGGTTGCGCGCTGGTGCATCAACCCAAGCTGTTGTTCCTCGACGAGCCGACAAGCGGCGTAGACCCGGTGGCGCGGCGCGAGTTTTGGGATCGCATCTATCTGCTGGCCGAGCAGGGGACGACGATTTTCGTCAGCACGCATTACATGGACGAGGCCGAGCATTGCGGGCGGGTGGGATTCATGCACAGCGGCAAGCTGCTGGCGATGGACACGCCCACCGCGCTCAAGGCTTCGTATCTGCGCGGCGACGCATGGGATATTGCTACGACCAAGTTGGTCGAGGGGCTGGCCGCGCTCAATCAACTGGCGTGCGTCCAACAGGCGGGCATGGCGGGCGACAAGCTGCACGTCATCACGTCGCCGGGCGAGTGCAGTGCGGATTTGCTCGTGCGGACGCTCGCGGCGCAAGGCATCACGGACGCGCAGGCTGCTCCAGCAGAGGCAACGCTGGAGGATGTGTTTGTCTCGCTGGCGCGAGGGTAATACCCTCACAATCGGCGCGCGCCTACTCAACGCACCAGATAGATGATGGCGACCACGACCCCGATCGCCACGACGATCCAGCGCAGCGTGGACGGTTTGATCCGGCCCGCCAGTCGGCCACCCAACGCTCCACCGATCAGCGCTCCGACGGCCATCACCAGCGCCGCCGTCCACACGACCTTGCCCGAAAACACGAAAAAGATGGCGGCCGCAATGTTGACGCTAAACGAGATAGACTGCTTCAGGGCGTTCAGCCGCGTCAGCGAGTCTTCCAGCGTGAGGCCCAGCACGGCCAGCACGATCACACTCAGCCCTGCGCCAAAATAGCCGCCATAGATCGCAGCCAGGCCGACCGGCAGCATCGCCCATTTCTCGGACGCGGTCGTTGATCCCGCCTGCCCGGAGCGACGCACAAGCCAGGCACGCACCGGTTCCTGAACTGCGAGCAACCCCGAGGCAAGCAAAATCAGGAATGGCACCAGCGCGCGAAAGACTCGCTCTCCCGTGCTCAGGAGCAAGACGCCGCCAACAAGCCCGCCGAGGACCCCGGCTGGCAGGACCAACCACAGCCGCCCTTTCTGCCCCCGCAGATCGTTTGACTGGGCCAGAGTGGCTCCCAGGTAGCCCGGGCAGAGCGCGACCGTGTTGGTGACATTGGCAGCCACGGCCGGAACCCCGACGAAAGTGAGCATCGGAAACGTGATCAGCGTGCCGCCGCCAGCGAGCGCATTCACGATACCGGCGGCTATGGCCGCCAATCCCACAAGAATAAACTCGTATCCGTTTATCATGATCTAGCCTCGCATCTATGGGGCGCGCACTTGCAGGTCGGTGAACTCGACCTGTGCCTCGTCGCGTTTGACCCGCACATCCACCCCCAGGCCGATCTCGCCGGGGGCCATGTCCTCGGTCAACTGCCACACCACCTGGTCATTGATCAGAAAGATGAAATTGGAGCCAATGGCCCGGACCGCGATCCGGTTGCTCTGACCGGGCTGGGTATGGATGGCCGAGGCGCTCTGGGTGATGTCTTGATAGATGGCCGTGTGATAGACCACGAGCACCCGGAATTTTCCATTGTTCTGAAGACCAAAGAAACCATAGTCGTCGTCCACGCGGCGGAACACCAGCCCGTAAGCGTAGCTGCCCTCGTCGCTGCCCCGGATAAAGCGCAGGCTCACCGTAGCGGAGAAATCGGCGAGCGTCTTACTGTCGGTGGGGATCAGATTCCAGTACGAGTTACCTTCCTTGGGATTGACAGTCCAGAGATATTTTCCACCCGTGATCACGGCGGTGACGGCGATGAACTCGTCTTGCTGAACCCCGGTGGGCCAGCCGCGGCGATTATCGGCGAACGATTCGACCCAGAGAGGCTGCCAGGGCGCTTGAGTGGCGAGGATGGACTGGGCCACGATCCGAGCCTGGGCCGTGGCCGTGGCCTTTTGGAAAGCCCGAGCCTCTGCGGTGGCCGTTGCGTTCCGGCTGGCAGCGGTGGACTGGGCATCGCGGTTGGCTTGCTCGGTAGCTTGCATGGCGGCGCTCGCCGTCGCCGTGACCTGGATGGCGCTCGGCGTTGGCGCGGGCTGAGTCAACTTGACAGTCGAGCCGTCGTCCAGGAACACGGTTGCGTTCAAAATCCATGTCCCCTCTTTGAACAGGGCCGCGCCTTTCGAGCTGGACCTGACCTCAATGCGGCCACTCGACCGCGAGCCATGGATAGGAATGGAATAGTTGGCGCTGCACGAACTTGCGCCGCACGATATTTCCCCAAAGATGGGCGACCAACTGGCTTGGACCGGCTCGCCGAGCGCTTCGACGACAGCGGGATGGGAGCGGGCTGCGTCCAACGCTTGCCGGTACGATCCGGACAGACGGAAGGGCAGGCCGAACACCATCGCCAACACAAAGCCGACGATGCCGATAGCCACGAGAAGGCCAACCGCGATCGTGGTGCAGCCGGTTGACCTGGCGGCACGCCTGGTCTGAACCCCTGACACAGGTTGGACGAGTCCGACGTCCATCGCCTCCACCGCGTCCTTGGCTTCCTTTAGCCCCACGTCAAATATCTGGCGGTAGAGTTTGATGGCCTCGATCTTTTCTCCGGCACGCAGCAACTGCATCACCTCGGCCAGGCGTGCGGCTTGATCAACACTTGCGCCTGTGGTCGTCACCGAGACGCTGGTCAGGACTACAGGCCCACCGGCCTCCAGTTTTTCTACGGCGTCCTTGGCTTCCTTCAGCCCCACGTCAAACATTTCGCGATAGAGCTTGATGGCCTCGATTTTCTGGCCGCTGCGCGCCAGCCGTTTGAGTTCGGCCAGCTTGTCCAGAGATAGCCCGCTCAAGTCGAGCGCAGGCGCGAAGGCGGGCGAGGGCGGCGTGGCTTGAGCGCGCAGTTCCTGCGGTACGATCACGTTGGAGCCGCAGAACTGGCAAGCGATGGTCGGCTCGGGGCCGCCTTCGTAGCTGAGGCTCGCGCCGCACGAGGGGCAATGGAATACTTTGATTTGCGGCATACGGTAGAGATCCTTTCGAGTGCACCAGTGCTTCTCCCCATCCCTGCTTCTTTTCACAGCGGGATGGGGTCAGGGCTGGCGATTATACACCGCAAACGGGACAGATGTCAAAACTGTGCAGCACACAATCGGCCATATAGGGCACAGGCACTCTGCCTGATCTCGTTTAGCCCCATCAGCATTTTGCTTGCTGCGTCAACGAATTTCAAACGAATCAACGTATGGTAAAGCACACATGCGATTCGTTTATCCGCAGCCCATTCGTTGACAGGAGATTTCCAAGTGAAGCCAGTCCCAGAATGTGTCGGCCAACCACCTGCCGACGAGTCAACGCCAGAGCGTCTGATAGGCATGTTCGCCTTTGAGCAGTTCGCCCGTCTCGAACCGGCGCAGCGTGAAGGGAGAAATGTCCACCGTCTTGGCAGCACCATCCAGGATCAATTCCGACATACACGCGCCGACAGCCGGCCCCAACTTGAAGCCGGTCCCGCTAAAGCCACAGGCCACATAAAACCCGTCCGGCCCGACCTGATCCAGAATCGCCCGCTGATCGGGCGTGATGCCATCGCAGCCCCGGTAGGCCGTCTTGAGCGATCCCGCATCCATGCCGGGAACACGTCGGCACAAACGGTCCACCGCGCGCTCAACAAAACCCGGCCTGACGTGATCGGCATCGCTATCGGGCGGCTCGCCAAATTGACTGTTGTCTTCCAACGCCACGAGCGTCAGGCCGCCGGTCTCGGGGCGAAAGTACATCGAGAGCGAGAGGTCAATCACGGTCGGGTGAGGCTGGAGGGTCGGAGGCCGGCGGATCAAGGCGACCTCGTGCCACCACGTGTCAATCGGCAGATCCACGCCGACCATGTGGCCGATTTCAGCAGCCCACGCGCCCGCCGCATTGAGCACGACCGGCGCGTCAAACTCGCCTCGACTGGTTTCCATGCCGGTCACTCGGCCGCCGGCCGTCTTGATCTTGCTCACACGGCAATCCTGGATCAGACGAGCGCCGCGCTCTCGCGCAGCCGTCATCAGCGAAGCGGCTGTGCTGTTGGGGTCCGCATACCCGGATTCGGGTTCGTAAGCGGCCAGTTCGAAATCGTCGGTGCGGAAATCGGGCTCAAGTCGCCGCACGTCGTCCGCCGTGATCAGCAAGCTGGGGATACCAATGCGTTGGTGCATGGCGATGTTGGCGCGCAATTGATCATTGTGGGCTGGCGATACAATCTGCAAAAAGCCAGTGCGCGTAAAGCCACATTCGCCCCCCACTCGCTCGCGCCAGTTGCGAAAGTAAGCAAAGCTGGCCCAGGCCAGGCGCGACTCGGCTTCCAGGTCATAATGCATGCGCACCAGCCCGCTGGAGCGTCCGGTCGCCTCGGCGGCCACGAACTTGCGCTCGAGCACCGCCACTCGACAGCCGCGCTGGCTCAGGTGAAAAGCGGTGCTCACGCCTGCAATCCCGCCCCCGATGATGATCACATCGTAGGTGTCTGCCATTACTTGATCCTCCTCCTGCAATCAACAGGCTCCCTATCACCATCAACGCGGAAGCTGTCACGCGCAAACAATTTGCTCGTCCGACTCTTGCATGACAAGCCCAACTGACTCTGCGTCTCTATCATACCACACCCTGGCGCATGCTGCGTCAAGTGTGTTATACTGGTCGGAAATGATTTCAGTGCAATCGGAGTCAAGGCTTTAGCCGGAATTAGCCGCAAGAACCGGCTGAAGCCTCGATTCCAATGCACCTGTTTGATTTCTGCTCAGTAAATTCATTGCATTCGACATCGGCGCGAGGTCTATCGCGAGCCCTGATCGGCTGGTTAGGTAACGCGAGATCAGCCGCCGAGGGCAATCAGGATGATACCGGCAACCACCAGCGCGGAGGCCGTCACGCGCAGGCCGGCCTTGCCCTCGCCCAAAAACGTGGAACCGATCCAGGCCGTGAGCACCACGCTCATCTCCCGCACGCTGCCGACGTAACTGACCGGGCTGCGCTGCATCGCCACAAGCACCAGCGTGTACGCGCCGACGACGGCGACCCCGGCCCAGACGGCTTTCCATTTGTTGATTTGCCATTCGGCCTTGAGCGCACTCGCACTCTCAAAGGGTATCAACGCCAGCCAGGTCACGATGAGAACCAGATAGATGTAGAGCAGCGGCGAGATGAACCGGACGCCGACTTTGTCCATCGTCGAGTAGGCGCTGATACACAGCCCGGCGCTCAGCGCCCAACGCGCCGCTGGTTGACCCAGTCCGCGCAGTGGCCGGGTGATGTCGGCCAGGCTGGGCAAGTTGACGAGGAACAAGCCCACAGCAATCGTGACGATGCCGATGTAGCCCAACGCCGAGGGCCGCTCGTGCAGGAACAGGATCGCCCACAGCGCGATGAACAATGGTGCGCTGCCTCGTGCCAGCGGGTACGTGACCGAAAGATCGCCCAGCGTGTAGGCGCGGCTCGTCGTGTAAAAGTAAGCAGCTTCGACAAGCCCGCTGACGAAGATGATAAGCCAGACCCACGGCGGCCAATCCCATTTCGCTGTCAGCAGGACCGGCGAATAAAAGACAAGGATGGCAGCCAATTGCCACCAGGCAAATGCCAGTTTGTCCTTCCCGCCCTTGAGCGCAACGTGCGCGGAGGAATGAAGGACTGCTGCGCAGACGAGGATCGCCAACGTGGCCGGCGTCAAAATGCTCTCCGTAGCTTGTCAGGACGAAACGAGTAAGGTATAATGCTGTCAGTCATCGGGGCGTAGCTCAGTCAGGTTTAGAGCGCACGGTTCGGGTCCGTGAGGTCGGAGGTTCAAATCCTCTCGCCCCGACAAACCATCACCTTTGTTCACGTGGATCCCCGCAGTTCCCCGCTCCGGCCCAAGGGGCCGCTCCACTGTCCACACAATAGTCTGACGGGCAGACTACTCTACCACTCTTTGCAAGCTCGCACAACATCAATGGTGTATCGTCTCAGTAACTATCCAGGCTCTTTGCCACGAATTATACGAATTGCACAAATTTTTAAAAATCTTTTCGTGGCCAATCGCCGAACTCGCCCAATAACTGAAACGCACCCCCTGATCGCCAAAAGACTGTCAAATCCCTGGCAGTGAGGTATAATGCAAATAGGTCAGGTGTAGGAGTTGAGTAGTTCGATGCCGACGATTTTTCCCTTTACCGCGATTGTGGGTCAGGAATTGATGCGCCATGCGCTGGTGCTCAACGCCATCTATTCGCAGATCGGCGGCGTGCTGATTCGCGGCGAACGCGGCACCGCCAAGTCCACTGCTGCCAGGGCGCTGGCCGCGCTGCTGCCGGAAATCGCCGTCGTGGCCGATTGCCCTTTCTCGTGCGATCCCGATAGCCCCGCTACGTGGTGCACCAATTGCCGCGAGCGCTCGGCCAGGGGTGAAACATTGCCTGTCGCCGTGCGCCAAACCAAGTTTGTGGATTTGCCGGTGAGCGCGACGGAAGACCGCGTCGTGGGAACCCTGGATATTGAGCGCGCGATTCAAAAGGGCGAACGGCATTTCGAGCCGGGCGTGCTGGCCGCCGCCAATCGCGGCTTGCTGTACGTGGACGAAGTAAATCTGCTCGACGATCACGTCGTGGACTTGCTGCTGGATAGCGCGGCGATGGGTGTCAACGTCGTCGAGCGCGAAGGCATCAGCTTCAGCCACCCGGCACGGTTCATCCTGGTCGGCACAATGAACCCGGAAGAGGGCGACCTACGTCCACAGCTCCTCGACCGCTTTGCGCTGTGCGTGGACATCCAGGGCATCCGCGACCCTTCGCAGCGCATGGCGATCCTGGAACGCAACCTGGACTTTGAATCCGACCCGGAAGGCTTTCGCGCAGAATGGGAACCGCGCGAAAAGCAGCTTTCGACCGACATCGAAAAGGCGCGCCTGCTGCTCCCCCAAGTCAGGCACACGCAGACCGATCTCGCCACCATCGCCACGCTCATGGCGAACCTGGGCGTGGACGGCCACCGCGCCGACCTGGTGATCCTCAAGGCGTCGCGCGCCCATGCCGCGCTGCATGGACGCACCTACATCACGCATGAGGACATCCTGCTCGCCGCCGAGCTGGCGCTCCCGCACCGGCTCAAGCGCGGCCCATTCCAGGATCGCGAGCTGACGCTCGACGACCTTTCAGATCGGCTGGAGCAAGCCGAAAGCCAATCGGCAGAGGCTCAACAGGCCGTCCCCACCGAAGAGGCCGCCGAGCCGGGAGCTGCTAAAAAAAAACGTCCAGCTCCGGGCAGTCTGAAGCTGTAGCCCCGCCGGGCCAACCCCAACTTCAAGACGTCTTGCCGCAATTCATGAAGGCCACCCAGCAGGACGAGCACTGGTGGGAAGGCGGCCAGCCCGTCGAAATCGGCGAAACGTTCCAGGTCCGCAAGCTCGGCACCCCCTTGGACAAGATGACCCGCTCGACCGGTGGGCGTCGCTCCACGACCAAGACCAGGCGCAAGCGAGGCCGCTACATCCAGGCGCGACCTTCGCCGGGCGACGCTTCCGACCTGGCGTTCGACGCGACGCTGCGCGCCGCCGCGCCGGAACAAGTCCGGCGGGATAAAAAAGGCCTCGCACTCGCCGTACGCTCCGACGACTATCAAAAGAAGGTGCGTGTTCGCAAAGCTTCCAACCTCGTCCTGTTCGTCGTGGACGCTTCGTGGTCCATGGCGGTGGCGGAGCGGATGCAGGCGACCAAAGGCGCGATCATGTCGCTGCTCACCGACGCTTATCAGCGCCGCGACCGCGTAGGGTTGGTCGTGTTCCAAAAAGATCAGGCGCGTGTGGTGATGCCGCCGACCAACAGCGTGGAGCTGGCGCAAAAGGCGCTGCGGGATATTCCCGTCGGCGGCAAGACGCCGCTTTCCGCCGGGCTGAACCTGGCGCACAAGGTCATCCAGCAAGAGCTGCGGCTGCACAGGGACGTCATGCCGCTGATGATCATTTTGACCGACGGAGCGGGGAACGTTTCGATGACCGACCTGCCTGCGCAAGAGGAAGCGTATCGCTTTGCCGAGCTGATTCACGAAGACGACATTCGCGCGGTCGTCATCAACATGGAGCACGCCGCGTTCGATCAGGGACTGGCCGCGCAACTGGCTCAGCATCTCTCGGCGCCGTGCTACACGCTGCGCGAACTCAAGGCCGAGTCGCTGTACCAGACCGTGCGGGACGAGCTTGACGGCACTCCACAAAAGAAATAGAAAGTCAGCCCGGTTGATTTCTACAGAGGCCAGCGATGAAGCGCAAATTCTCATCTAGCAAAAAAAGAGAGCGCACGCTCAAAGAGCGAGCTTTCAGGCCAGACACCTTGTATCTCGGTGACTGCCGTGACATTCTGCCAACATTCCCTGACGAATGTGTCGACTTGATCATTACCTCGCCCCCATATGCTGACCGCCGCATAGACAGCTACGGTGGCATCCACCCTGACAAATATGTTGGATGGTTCTTGCCGATCTCGGCTGAACTCAAGCGCGTGCTCAAACCTACAGGCTCGTTCATCCTGAACATCAAAGAACGAGTAGTTGACGGCGAACGCCACACCTATGTCATGGAACTTGTGATCGCCATGCGCCAACAAGGATGGCTCTGGACAGAGGAGTATTGTTGGCACAAAAAGAACTGCTATCCGGGCAAGTGGCCTAACCGCTTCCGGGACGCCTGGGAGCATTGTTACCACTTTACTAAGCAGAAACATTTTCAGATGTTTCAAGAAGAAGTCATGGTCCCAATTGGCCAGTGGTCTGAAAAGCGATTGGCCAAACTGACCAAGAATGACATAGTGAGGGACGAATCTCGTTCCCAGAGCGGCTTCGGAAAGCGAGTGGCGAATTGGATCGGACGTGACAAGGTTTATCCGACAAATGTTCTGTACCTCGCCACAGAAGTTACGAACAAGCAGCATAGCGCCACATTCCCCCTTGAACTCCCATCCTGGTTTATCCGTCTATTCACCAAGCCTGGTGACATTGTGCTTGACCCCTTCATCGGCTCCGGCACAACAGCCCTCGCAGCCAAAAAGCTGGGTAGGCATTTCATCGGCATTGAGATCAAATCCGAATACTTTGAATTAGCCGAGGCCGCCATGGCAGATTTCGCCCCATCACTTTTCGATTACGCCGAAAGAGAGGTCGCATGAACAATGACGAACTCAGGACTCTGATTGCAGAATGCATGCATATCTTTTACGAGCGCCGTATGCAACGACTGCAAGAACTCAAGCTCAAGGACATCCTGAAGCGCAAGAATCCTTATCTCTTCAAAGCCATTGGCGCTTTCAAGGCGGCCCAGGTCGTGGAAGAGATTCTTACCGCTTATCTCAGTTCTTCCGATGAAGGCATTTTCGGCGACGCCTTTTTTGAGCCAATCGCCAAGACCATATCAGGCGGCGTGGTTTCACCGAGTGAGGGGGTAGATCTGGCTGTGGAAACCGCAACTGTCTACAAAGCTATCTCGGTCAAATCTGGCCCCAACCCTTTCAATAGCAGTCAGCGTAAGAGGCAAGACGACGAGTTCAGGGCCTTGCGCCAGAGATTGCGCAAGTTGCGCAAGCAATTCGATCCAATTCTGGGTCATGCCTACGGGCGGCAACGCCGCGAACCAGCCAGAGCGAACGTTACCTACCGTGACCTCTACGGACAGGCGTTCTGGGAAGAATTGACCGGCGATCCTGATTTTTACCTCAAACTGATCCGCTTCATGGAAGAAGAGGTCATATCCAAGCATCGTCACGAGTATGATATGGGTGTGTTTCAAATGGGTTGAAGGGTAGCTGCTCAAGCCATCGCGGACGCGCGGTGATGAATCACCGCGCTACAAAGCTGCGCCCTATAAATCGGGCTACCAGCTGGCTTCAGCCAGCGCGGCTGTGTAGCGGGCGAGCGCGCAACGAGCCAGGTTTCAACTGAAATGAAACACACCCGTATGATATCGCCTGGAGCAAAGCAATCAACAAGTACGTGC
>DAOTXX010000094.1:0-13677 GCA_034434835.1 Thermoflexales bacterium
GTTTCGACCGCTTGCGAAAGGACCTTACGCGCTGGCCCAGGCGGCGCTGGCGGCGCTGGTCGTCATCTTTAGCGTGGCGACGTGGAACGCGACGACGTTGACGGCGCGCGCCGACGATCAAGAAACCATCGTCCTGGGTCAAGACCAATTCGCGCCAGGCAGTCCGGCCAGCGTGCGCGTCGTCGTGCGTTCGGTCAAGACCGGCGAGCCGATCCCCGGCGCGGACGTTCAGGTGGCCCTGCAAGGCAGTCGCGCGCCCATCGTGTACATGGGCAAGACCGATTCGACCGGCTCGGCCAACGTCTCGCTGGACATTCCACCTGACCTGGAAGGCAAAGCGACGCTCGTCGTGCAGACGCGCTCTTCGCTGGGCCAGGATCGCATCGAGCGGCCTATCGAGATCAAGCGTTCGTTCAAGTTGTTCCTTTCGACCGACAAGCCGGTCTATCAGCCCGGCCAGATGATCCACATGCGCGCGCTCGCGCTCAACGCTTTCGATCATCATGCGGTGATGAACCAGCCGGTCGAGTTCATCGTCAGCAACCCCAACGGCGACAAAGTCTTTCGGCAAAAAGCCAACACATCGCAGTTCGGCATCGCCAGCGCAGATTTTCAGCTTGCTTCGCAACTGGTGACCGGCAAGTACAACCTGCAAGCCTTGATGGGTGACACGACAAGCGAACGCAGCGTCGAGGTCAAGCCGTACGTGCTGCCCAAGTTCAAGGTGGACATCGAGACCGACCGCCCGTACTATACGCCCGGCGCGCACGTGAAAGGCGACGTGCAGGCCGATTACTTTTTCGGCAAGCCTACGTTCGGCGCGCGGGTCGAATTGCGCGGCTACTTTTACGATCCCAA
This sequence comes from Thermoflexales bacterium, assembly GCA_034434835.1. Lineage (GTDB taxonomy): Bacteria > Chloroflexota > Anaerolineae > Fen-1058 > Fen-1058 > JBGLNJ01. Next base: position 859 of record DAOTXX010000094.1, read on the forward strand.
TCGTCGCCAGGCGGTGGAAATCTTTGGGCAGACCGACGCGCAGGGTCGCTTTCACTTTGAGTTCAACCTGCCGCCGCTTGCCATCGCTGGCGCAAAGGGCACGGCCACGTTCGACCTCCAGGTCGCCGTGATCGATCAGGCCGAGCACCGCGAGGAGATCGGCAAAGCATTGATCATCGCGCGCGACCCGCTCGTGATTGACGCAGTGGCCGAAAGCGGCACGCTGCGGCCCGGCGTGGAAAACATTGTCTACATCCTCGTCTCATATCCCGACGGACGACCGGCCAAAGCGACCGTGACGGTTAACGATGGACCACCCGCGCAAACCGGCGACTATGGCCTGGCCGAATATCGCTTTACCCCCGCGCTTTCGCAAGCCCTGGTCCTCAACATCGCCGCACGGGACAACACGGGCGCATCAGCGCGCAAGAGCATCTATCTCCAGGCCGATGCCCAGACCGAGACCGTTCTGCTGCGCACCGAGCGCGCGGGTTACCGCGTCGGCGAGACGCTCAAGGCCGAAGTGTTGACGACCGGCTCCAGCGGCGCCGTGTTCCTCGACCTAGTCAAGGACAAGCAGACCATCGCCGCGTTCAGCGCGCCGGTCAAGGATGGACGCGCAACCTTTGCGGTTGACTTGGACGCTTCCATGTTCGGCACGCTCGAGCTGCACGCTTATCGCCTCCTCCCCCCTGTTACAACGGGGGGGACCGAGGGGGGGCGCATCGCGCGCGACACGCGGCTCGTCGTCGTAGATCAAGCGCAAGACATCACCATCGGCATCTCGGGCGACAAGCCCGTCTATCGGCCCGGCGAGACCGCGCACATGGCGATGACGACGACGCTGCAAGGCGGCAAGCCGCTCCAAAGCGCGCTGGGCATCGGCATCGTGGACGAATCGGTCTTGGCCGTGCAGGATCAGGCACCCGGCTTTGCGCGGCTCTACTTTTTGCTCGAACAAGAACTGCTCGAACCCAAAGTGGACGTGAACGGCTTTGACGTGCCCACGCTGCTTTCGACCGATGCACCCGCGCCGGTCAAGCAGGCGCAAGATAAAGCCGCCAAAGCTTCGTGGGCCGGCATCCAGGCGACCCAGTTTGCGTTCGACGTCCGCTCGCGCCTGGACAAGCTCGCCGGCCTGGCCAGGCTCAAAGTAGAGGCGTTCATCCAACTTTCGGGCACGCTCGGCAAAACTTTGATTGTCCTGCCGGTGCTCGCGCTCATCGTCCTGATCTGGGGCCTGCGCCCCAGCGGCGTGCTGGGCAAAGCCCTGGGCAGCGTAGGACGGGGACTCTTTCTCGCCATCCTCCTTTCGCCGTGTATCCTGATCGTCGGGCTGATGATCTTGCTCACGACGGCTGATGCGGCAATAGGTCTGGCGATGATGATGATGGCCGCGATGGCCTGGCTGGCGGCCTGGGCCGCGCTGGTGATCTATGCCTGGCAGCGCAACGATCCCCGCGCGCAGTTGATGGCAGGTCTGGCGATGGCCTACACGTTGCTCGGCGCGCTGATGGCCTATGTCTCGGCCAACGGCGGCGGTCTCAAGAGCGACCTGCTGACCTGGACCGTCATCACGTTCATCCTGATGATCCTGGCGATTGTAACGTTTGGGCAAGGCTTGCGCTGGGAAGGGCACCGCAAAGCAGCCTGGGCTGCGACGCTCGTCGGCCTCTTGTGGATCCCGTTGGTCATCTCGGCGGCGCAAGTGGCGCCGAATAATGCGTTTCTCAAGGTCGTGGGCAATCCGGCGATCTATGGCGGGCCGATCGGCTGGCTGACCGGCTGCGGGCCTCGAGCCACTCCCGCGCCGGGTCAAGCGGCTCCCAAAGGCGAAGAGAAGCAGATGCAGGTCACACCACTTGCGGCACCCACACAAGCACCTGCGCTCAAAGCACCAGAGCCGACCAGAGCGCCCGCGCCCACAGCGCTGCCTCCCACTGCCACACCAGCAGCGCCCCAAGAGGGCGTCAGACCCGTTGGCCAAGCTGTGTCTGCCGAACCGGTCAGGTTGCGCCAGTTCTTCCCAGAGACCATGTACTGGAATCCCGAAGCGATCACCGATCAAGATGGCAGGCTCAAGCTCGACGTGCCGCTGGCCGATAGCATCACCACCTGGCGGCTCACCGCGCTGGCTTCGACGCAGAACGGACAGATCGGCTCGCAGACCTATGGGCTGCGCGTGTTCCAGGATTTCTTTATTGACCTGGACCTGCCGGTGCAGTTGACAGTGGATGATGAGGTCGCCGTGCCAGTGGCCGTGTACAACTATCTCGCGCAGGTGCAGCAAGTGAGACTGGAGATCACACGCGCGGACTGGTTCGAGCTGATGGACGATCCGGTCAAGACGATCAGCATCGCGCCGAACGACATTGACGTCGTCTATTTCCGCATCAAGGCCAAGCAATTTGGCATGGGGCGGCTGATCGTCACCGGGCGCGGCAGCGTGATGTCGGATGCGATCGCCAAAGACATGCGCGTCGTGCCGAACGGCTCCGAGCTACGCACGACCCGCAGCGATTACCTGAACAGGGACACCGAAGCGACTCTGTCCATCCCGATGCAGGCGATCCAGGGCACGGCGCGCATCGAGATCAAGTTGTACGCCGGGCCTTCGGCGCAGATCGTCGAAGGGCTGGACGCGCTGCTGCGCATGCCGCAGGGTTGCTTTGAACAGACCTCGTCCACACTCTATCCGGATATCTTGATCCTGGACTATCTCAATCGCACCCGGCGCGCAGCGCCCGAAGTGCAGATGAAAGCGACAGCCTTTATCGTCGCCGGATACCAACGCCTGTTGACGTACGAAGTCAAGGGCGGAGGTTTCAGTTTGTTCGGTCAGCCACCTGCAACGCTGATGCACACAGCCTACGGCCTGATGGAATTTTCCGACATGGCCAAGGTGTACCCGGTGGATCGCGCCGTCATCGAGCGCACGGCGCGCTGGCTGCTGAGCCAGCAGAGCAGCGACGGCTCGTGGGGCGGGCAAGGCTCGCCCGGTTACATGGAAAGCTGGACGACGCTCAAGAATAGCAAGCTGCCGACGACGGCCTACATCGCCTGGGCGCTGGTCGAAGCAGGCTACCGGCAAGAGTCAGGCACGCAGCGCGCGATCAACTATCTGCGCTCGCACTGGAGCGAGGCCGACGATGCGTACACGCTGTCGCTCGTCGCCAATGCCCTGGTCGCGGCCCAAGATAGCTCGGCGCAATCCGCGCTGAATAAACTCGCCTCGTTTGCCGTGCGCGAACAAGACACAGCGCGCTGGACCTCTCGCGCTCAATCGTTCACGGGCGCGTCCGGCAGCGTAGCCAATCTCGAAACGACCGCGCTGGCGGCGCAGGCGCTCTTGCGCGGGCGAAGCAATCAGAGCACCGCGCAAGCCGCACTGCGCTTCCTCACGCGCGCCAAAGATAGTTTTGGCACGTGGCAATCCACGCAGGCGACGATCCTTTCGCTCAAAGCGTTCCTGGCCTCGCTCGACACGGACCGCCCCCCGCCGGACGCGACCGTCTCGGTCTCGCTCAACGACGGCCCGGCTCAGACGATCCGCATCACGCCGGAGAATGCCGATGTCGTCCACATCCTCGCGTTCGACGATGGCGTCAAGAATGGCGATAACCGCATCAGTCTGCGCGTGAGTGGGCAGGACACCGAGAACCTGGTCTATCAGGCCACCGCCTCGTCCTATGTGCCGTGGGCGGATGTGCCGCCCGTTGCAGCCCCACCGATGAACATCAGCGTGACTTACAACAATAGCAATCTGTACGTCGGCGATGAGCTGGCGGCGCGCGTCGCGATCACGCTCAATCAAAAGGCCAAGACGCAGTGGGCCATCGTGGACCTGGGCGTGCCGCCGGGCTTTGAGGTCGTGACGGAGGACCTGGACGAGTTGATCCGTCAGAGCGCAGGGCTGGCCACCAAGATCCGCCGTTATGAGCTAACCGGCAAGCAGATCATCTTGTATCTGGAGAACCTGGAGTATCAGATCAGCTTTGGCTATCGGCTGCGAGCCAGGCTGCCGCTCAAGGCGCAGGTGCCGTCGTCGGTGGTGTACGATTACTACAACCCCCAAGTCTCGGGCAGCCAGCCGCCGACATGGGTGACGGTGACGCCGAGGCAGTGACGCAGGGTGTAGAGAATAGAGCGTGGAATGAAAGCGGCGCGAGGGGAGGTGCCTCTCGCGCCGCCTGGCGTTCACCGATCCATCAAGCCCGGTAGTTCCAAGATTGGTGTCGGTCGCTGCTTCGCCCGCGAGTTAACTCGCGGGCTACTCCCACTCGCCTGCCTGCGAGCTGGCGACTGAGAAACGGCGGCGTGGAAGTCAGGTTTTTGGATCTATTGAGACTGTGATAAAATAAAGCCAAGGTAGCCGACGGAAAGGACGCCAAAATGGCTTCGATTGTGGAATCGCTGCCCAAGACAGGGCGGCTAGAAGTTGACATCAAAGTCAAGGCAGACATCAACATTTCTGCTTATGCGGCCAGGCAAAAGGTCAACGGTTTTGTACTGAGTGACATCAGTTACATGATGCACGCTGGCGACCCCACACTTGTTCTGGCGGAACGCATTTGCTGGCGTGTGCCCATCATTCTTTCACTCACTTCGCAGGGCGACGTTGGAGAAGTAGGCACGATTGACGTTGACGTAGAGACCGGTCAGATGCGCGTCACCCCTCAGTTGATCGCGGAGATCAATGCCCGTGCCGAAGGTCTTGTTCTCAGTGCCTCACCATCAGCAGCAAAGTGACGGCGATTGCCTGGCCGCTTGCGCTGCGATGGCCCTGGCACACCTGGGCCGCCCGGTAGGTTACGCCGACCTGCTCAAATTGCTCAAAATCAAACCGCATGGAGCCCCGGCTGGAAACATTCGCCTGCTGGCAAGCCTGAACCTCAGTCGTTTACAGCAAAACCGATATGATGGGCCTGGAATCCATGTTGCGCCAAGGCCAGCCTGTTATTGTATTTGTGCGTACAGGTCATTTGCCGCACTGGTCATACAGCACTGACCATGCCCTCCTGGCTATAGGTTACGACGAGGACCACATATTCGCAAATGATCCCCACTGCTCCGATTCTCCTATCGCCGCGCCGCGCGGTGATTTTGAATTGGCCTGGCTCGAGCGAGATTATTATTACGCAGTGATCACACGATAAGCCATTTCCAGTAAATCCAATTTTCAGCGCAAAACATTCCTCAATGACCTGGCTGGTTCTTGGGCTGTGTTGAGTTTGAAATCTACTCTCTCTCTCCGCTACTGGCACATCATCCTGGCTGCTCTCTTGCTCGTCGGGTTCTCCGCGCAAGCTGCGCTCGGTTCGCCGCTCAACTCGGCAGCGTTTGATGAAGAATATCATCTAGGGACAGGCTATGCCTACCTCCGCACAGGCAACCCGCGCCTTTCGACTGAGCATCCGCCGCTGGTGAACGTGTGGAACGCGCTGCCGCTCGTGTTTCTCAATCCCCAGCTCCCCCTCGACAGCCTGGCCTGGCAGACGGCGCATACAGACGATTTTTGTGATGCGTTCCTCTGGCAGGCCAACCCGGAACTGGCCGTGCGAATGATCCTGCTGGGACGCCTGCCCATCATCGCGCTCGGCGTGCTGCTGGGCGCGGTCGTTTTTCGCTGGACGCGCGACCTGTTCGGGATCAAGGCGGCGCTGCTGGCGCTGACACTATACACGTTCGACCCTAACCTGATCGCCCATTCGCGTCTTTCGAGCACAGACCTGGGCCTTGCCCTCGCAATGACTGTGGCAATGTGGCGACTGTGGGCCTGGCTGGAAAAGCCTGCGGGGTGGAATCTCGTTTGGGTCGGTGTGGCGGCGGGCGCAGCGATGACCACCAAGTTCACCGGCTTGCTCCTCGCGCCGATAGGCGTGATGGTAGTGTTGCTCCACCCGGTCGGCTCACAGGCGCGTGCTCAGACCATCCTGCGCCGCCTGATCGCTCTGGGCCTCGCAGGTCTTGGCGCACTCATCGTCACCTGGGCAGTCTATGGTTTTGAAATTCGGAATGGCCTGCCCGCCGCAACGTACTGGCGCGGACTGGGCAAAATCTATGCTGAATACTCGCAGGGTTATCCGACTTTTCTCTTTGGGCAGGTAAGCCGCACCGGGTGGTGGTACTACTTTCCCGTAACCTTTGCACTCAAGACACCACTGCCAGTGCTGATTCTCTTCATCGCTGGCCTCGGCCTCAGCTTTCGACAAGGCGCATGGCGATGTGCATCGGCCGTCCTCATCCCTCCTACCCTCTCGATGATCGCCGCGATGTTCAGCCCGCTGGCCATCGGCTATCGCCATATTCTGCCGATCTTGCCCTTTGTCATTGCCATCGCGGGCAACACAGCCAATACAAGTCCCAAATCGTTCCATCACCTTGTCACCTTGTCACCTTGTCATCTTGTCCTTGCGTTACTGGCATGGCATGTATCAAGCGCGGCCTTTATTTACCCGCATCACCTCTCCTACTTTAACGAACTGGCCGGCGGCCCGGGCAATGCACACAACATCCTCGTGGATTCGAATCTGGATTGGGGACAGGACCTGGTCGCGCTCAAAACGTGGATGGACAAGAACAGGATCGAGCGAGTGAACCTGGCATACTTTGGCACCACATTCCCAGAAGCCTATGGCGTGCGCTACTGGCCGCTGCCAGGTTTCTTGCGTTTCATCATCGGGCCTGAGGTAGATTCGTTCAATCCGTACACGCCGGAGCCGGGCTGGTATGCTGTCAGCGCCACGAGCTTGCGATTGGGGTTGCTCTACCGCGCCCCAGACCTCCTGGCTTACTTTCGTGCCAAGACACCTGTGGCGCGCGCAGGCTATTCGATCCTGCTCTACAAAGTCGAGTACCCGCCCGAGACGCCGATCGATCGCGCGGTCATCATTGGCGCATCCACATTCGCCGTTTCCCCACAGACACTGGGCGTCAGGCCCGGGCATCGCCTGATCGCCAAATGGGCCGATAACCCCAATGTGTTTATTTTTGCGATGAACGGCCCGGCGCGCTACATCGCGCCCGACCCACTGCCCTTTGACCGGGACCTGCGCCGGGCATTTCGCTCCGCGGCGCAGCGCGAGGGCGACGCCTGGATCGTGGATGCGCGCCCGCTGGTCGAATCGCGCCTCGCCGAATGGCAGGCCAATCGTCCATTATGGTGGCTGGACCATCGTCCACTCGATTGGCCGGTCAACTTTGAAGACAGGCTCGCGCTCATCGGTTACCGGGCCGAGTCGTCCACGGTCGCGCCCGGGGACGCGCTCGACCTGACGACGTACTGGCGCGTGGTGGGCGAGCTGGTTCCGCCTGTTGCGTTCTTTGCGCACTTCACCGACGACCAACCGCACATCGTCGGCCAGTACGATGGTTGGGGCACTGCCATCCGCGGGTTAGAGATCGGGGATGTGATCGTCCAGCACGTGCAGGTGCCGGTTGGATCGAACGTATCGCCGGGGCCATATCACCTGGAATTGGGCGTCTACTCACCCGATTCGATGCGGCGCTGGACCATCGTCTCGCCCGCTCAGCACGGGGCAGCCGCCGACCGGGTACGGCTTGCGCCGGTACAGATCGTGACGCGCTGAAAACCTGGAGAACTTGGCCCCGGAGGCCTTGCTGCTCAAATACCTACGGTGAATATCGGAACGTGCGCGATTCCGAATAGGGACTGACCAGGCCCAAAAAGCCCTGATGTCGCGGGTCTTGATTGTCAAAGTTGCGGGACACACACCAGCGCCCTACCGCCACGCGCCAGGTGTAGGTAACATCGGGTTGAAACTCGAGAAGACTGAAGGTACGCGCCGTCCCTTGATCGTTATGGATGACGTTCAACCACCTGTTCAACTTGCGCTCGTACAGAGGCGGGTCGAACTCGAGATGATAGCGATCCCACAGCCAGCCATCCGTCCCGTTGGGCTGACCTTGCCAGGTGCAAGGCTGCTTGCCCGACTCGAGCGATCCAACCGACAGCCAGACAAATGAAATGTCCTCCACGCCGTTCTTGTTCTGCGCATCATATTTGAGCACAATGCCGTTATCGGGATACAAAATCTTGGGCGCAGGATAAATAAAGTTAGAGCGCGCGGGCAGAACGGCAGGCGAGACTGGCCGCACGACAATCGGTCTTGCAGTCGGAGTTATGGCAGCCGTCGCAGTGAGCGGCAGAGTCGGGGTGACCGGAATGATCAACACCTGACCGACGGTGATGATGTCAATATTCTGAATCGCATTAACCACTACCAGCGATTCCATCGAAACCTGGTATTGATTGGCGATCGCGCTTAACCTGTCGCCGGGCTGCACGACATAGGTGACCGGCGTGGGGGTTGCCGTGGGAGCAGGAGTCGGCGTATTCGTCGGCAGCCAGGTCGCCGTGGGCAGCGGCGTGTAGGTGGGAAGAGGCGTGTACGTCGCGTTCGGTGTATAGGTCGGCTGCGGCGTCCACGTCGGCGCCGACGTCGGAACCGAGATGGTCGGCGCGGGCGTCGGGTTGGCGGCGCAACCCGCGACAAAAAACACCAACATCAACCAATAAATGGACTGCTTCACAAAAACCCCTCCTCGCAACAGTGTGACTATCTCCAAGCTTCTGGCAAGGCAGCGCAATTATGCCATCGCTTTCAAGATAGTCAAGCCTCGTTTGACGCTCCTCGCAAAAGCGGCTATACTGCCACCCAACTATCACCGAGACCAGCGTACCATTTGCGCCCGGCGTCCAGAGAGAGCACATGACTGACCATCCTTTGCCCATCCCCGATCCGTTTGACTGGCCCGGCAACTCGACCGGCGTCTTGTTGATTCACGGCTTTACCGGCAGCCCGGCCGAAATGCGCCCGATGGGAGAGTATCTGGCTGGCCAGGGTTACACGGTGCTCGGCCCGCTGCTGCCCGGTCACGGCACCACCTGGCAAGACCTGGCTCGCCGCAAGTGGCACGAGTGGACCGAAGCGGTCGAGCAGGCCTATCAAAACCTCCGGGGCCGCTGCGACAAGGTGTTTGTCTGCGGCGGCTCGATGGGCGGGCTGCTCACACTCTACCTGGCCCAGCGCCACCCGGAAATTGCAGGCATCGTCCCGATGGCGCCAGCCCTGTTCACCGTAGATTGGCGCGCCAGTTGGGCCTGGCTGATCAAGTACTGGATTCCATTCAACCCTTATGACCCGGCGCGCGATGGCGATGACCTGACCGATCCCGAAGCGCGTCGGCGATTCATCTGGTCGTACAATGGCACACCGGTGGCGGCGGCCGAGCAATTGATTTACCTCCAGCGCGCCGTCCGACGGCACCTGCGCCAGATCGCCATGCCCACGCTGATCATGATGGGCACGCGCGACCAAAGTGTCAAACTGCAAAGCGCCACGTACCTGTTTGACCACATCGCTGCCCAAGACAAGGAATTGATCTGGTTGAACCATTCCGGGCACTGTCTGTGGGTAGATAGCGAGCGAGAGCACGTGTGGCAGAAAGCGCACGAGTTCATCGCCGCGCGTTCGAGCTGACCCCGGACTGGCCTCACCCAAGCCCGCGCCTGGTTTGCGCTATCTGCTATGAACACCCGTGATGTCACACCCGTCCCGATTCCGCGCCGAACCGAGTGGCTCATCTTTACTGTGATCCTGTTGATCGCCGCGTTCCTGCGGCTGTACCGGCTCGATGCGATCCCGCCCGGTTTCACTCACGACGAGGCTGCGCACGGCCAGGACGCGATCGCTATCCTCAACGGCGCGCGACCGGTGTACGAGACCATCGGCTATGGCCGCGAGCCGCTCTATGACTATACCACCGCGCTGGTGATGGCCCTGCTGAACCGCACCGATTACCTGGCCGTGCGGCTGACGTCGGTCTTGTTTGGCCTGCTGACTCTCGTCGGCACCTATCTGGTGATCCGCCAGATGTTCAACGTCCCCGTCGCGCTGCTGACTGCGGCGATGTTGGCGGTATCGTTTTGGGCGATTTCCACCTCGCGCCAGGCGCTTCGCTCGGTGATGCTCCCCGCGCTGCTGGCTTTTGCCATGTACTTTTGGCAACGAGGCTGCCGTCCTTCGTCCTTCGTCCTTCATCACTCATCCTTCATCCTTCATCTTTCATCCTTCATCCTTTCAGGTGTGTTCCTCGCCGCCACGCTGTGGACGTACATGGCCGCGCGCGCAACGTGGAGCCTGTTCATCATCGGGCCAGCGCTGTATGCTCTGCTTGACCGCGAACGATTCCGACGGTGCAGGCGCGGGATGCTGCTGACGCTGGGGATAGGCTCAGCTCTGTCCGCGCCCATGTTCCTTTGGCTGCGAGCGCACCCCGGCACAGAGCAGCGGTTGAGTCAATTGGGCGAACCCCTGAGGCTGCTGGCCAGCGGCAATCCCGGTGAAATCTTGCGGAATACAATCGAGGCGCTGGGAATGTTTACTTTCCGCGCTGATACGCTCTGGCTCTACAACATCCCCGGCCGGCCCTGGTTGGATCCGATCACAGGCATCTTGTTCTATATGGGCATCCTGATCGCGCTGTGGAACTGGCGCAGGCCCACCTGCCTGCTAGCGTTGGCCTGGCTGTTCGCTGGAATGTTTCCGAGCATGATGACCGGCGTCGTCGCCAGCGGCACGCGTGCCGTGGCAATCTTGCCCGTGCTGTACGTGTTCCCTGCGCTGACCATCGTCACACTGGCAGGATGGCCCGGCGATCACAACCAAGACAAGACACCCCATTGGCTTGGGTTGAACAGGAGAGGCTGGGGGCGATGGGTCTGGAGCATCACCGCTGTGCTGGTGATCATCATGGGCGCGCAGAGTTTCCACGATTATTTCGTCGTCTGGGCCAACGCGCGCGACGTGCGCGTAGCTTATCATACAACCCTGTTCGAGATTGCGCGCTATCTCGACCGGCAGCCCCAGAGCGGCATCGTTGCCCTCTCGTCCATCTACCCGGGTCGCTTTCATGACCCATACACAATGGGGATGATCCTGCGCCGCCGTGACCTTTCGCTGCGCTGGTTCGATGGGCGCAGCGCGCTGGCTCTGCCTCCCGCCGGCGCTCGTCTGATCGTGCAAGCTCTCTCGCCGGTTGACCCGGCGCTGGCGACCATCGCCTCGCACAGTGCGCAACCCGTCGAGTCGCGCCTGCTCCGCCCTGACGATCTGAATCCGCGTTTTGACATCCTGAACTGGAACAGTGCACAGAGCCTCACCCTGCGCGCGCTGGATAGCCCGGCCGATTTCGGTCACGTGATCGAACTCGTGGGCTATTCAATGAACCCGGCGCAAGTCAAACCTGGCGACGAGATGATCATCCTCTCGCTCTGGCGGATACACTCGGCCACCGATCCCAACAAAGAATTAGTGCTGTTCACTCACCTGCTGGCAACGCCGCAAGGCCCGATACTTGCGCAGCAAGATTTACTAGGCTATCCTTCGTGGCAATGGCAGCCCGGGGATGAATTCATCCAGGCACATCGCTTTCTCGTCCCGCCCGGCGTGCCGCCCGGCCAGTATCCACTCGAAGTCGGCGTCTACAGGCGCGACATTCCCTCGGCTGTACAGCCCAATCCCCCCACGACGCGGCTGCCAGTCTATGATGGCGACCAGGTGATCGGCGATCGGGTCTTGCTCTCATCGGTGATCGGTGATCAGTGATCAGTGGCCGGTGGGAACGGCAAGTCCCCAACCGACATTTTGATTCGTGCCCGGTGATGACAGAGCCAAGACGTCGGAGCCAGGGTTACCTCTGCCCCAGCTCGAGTTTGCCGAGGTAAATTAGCGATTCGAGGTCTTGCACATCCTGCGGGGAATACTGTTGGACTATCTGACGCACGCGATCCAGATCATGTTCGGAAGCAAGCCCCAACATCCTGGACAGATCACCCACATCCATGCTCCGGCTGGCTTCCAACTTCATCAGCACCAAATATGGCAAATCTATCACCGGGTAACCGGCTGGATCCAAACGAGGATGCGCCAGCGCCTCGTCCAGCCAGGCTGCGTTGCCCAACAGAACGTCTATCTCCACCCCTTCGGGCGAGCGCACCATCCAACCCGGCGCCGAGAGACGCGACACGATCTGATAACCGGCTGATCGCAGACAGTCCAGCACTTTGTCTTCATCTTCCTGGCGAATCAGCACACCCGAATCCTTGGTCGTGCGCTCCGGCATATAGGCACGTGTCGCCACCCCTCCGACAATCACCCAGGAGACAGGCTGAAGCACGTTGCGCAAATCAGGCCATGCATCCACTGCGGTCCTCCGCTGCAAGCACTCGGACGCGCTCCCTGTGCCCGGCCGGATACGCCGTCTGCAGATCTCGATCAGCAGCCGTCGCCGCTGGCGCGGAGCAAGCTTACCATCAGAGGCAATCGAGGCAATCATCGCTGGTATTTGCATTGCGTCACTCCCCACTGATAGTTTAGTTTCCGGGTAACTACTCAGCCCAGTCTACCGCACAGGCTGTCATTGCGAGAACCCCATGTCCGTTGGCGGGCATGTGTAATGGCAGAAACTCGTGCTTGGCGTGCCCGCACGGGGATGAATCCCCGTGCTACAGAGCCGCGCCCGATGAATCGGGCTAAGCTGGCTTCAGCCAGCGCCGCTTCGTAGCCCGCCGAGCCTGCCCTGAGCGAAGCGAAGGGTTCATCGGCGGGCGGGCACACGCCGACACTGGCGCAAGTTTCTGAGCAGCCTGCGGAAGGCACGCTAAGCAATCTCTGTGCTCCGATCGCTGAGATTGCTTCGTCGGCCCGCTTCGCGAGCCTCCTCGCAATGACGACTGAGTAGTTACGTTTCCGGTACAAAACCAGCCGGCCGGGCTCCCATGCCCGCCTTCTCCCC
>DAOTXX010000095.1:0-1539 GCA_034434835.1 Thermoflexales bacterium
CACGCTGAGGAAGTATATCGTATGGGCAATGGCGGGTCAAATCGGCGCATTCATACACGTAAAATGTTACCGAGGGAACCATGTCATCGACAAGAGCTGACGATGAACTGATTCAAACTTACGCCAACAGCTAAGTACAAGCAAGAAGGAAGTTCAGGGTGTAAACTGGGTGTAGGAGGATGAGATGAAAGCGATTGAGCTACCCCCGCAAACACCCGAACAGCTTGCAGCTCTGGACGCCTTATACCGCACGACGAAGGATGTCCGTTTACGCAGTCGAGCGCAGATGGTCTTGTTGGCAGCCGAGCAAGGCTGGACAGCCAGCGCGATCAGCCAAGTTATGCGCTGCGACGAAAACACCGTGCGCTTGTGGTTGAAACGCTATATGGCCGAGGGGATCGAAGGCTTGAAGGATGAACCCCGTCCGGGGATCAGCCCGAAAGTCACGCCAGAGTATGAGGAGAAGTTGCTGGCCGCTGTGCGCGTGCGCCCACGCAGCCTGGATTTACCCTTTTCCATGTGGACGCTGCAACGGCTGGCGGACTATCTGGCCGAGGAGATCGGGATACGGGTCAGCGCCGAAACCGTCCGCTTACAGCTAGCAAAGCGGGAGATTGTCTTGAGCCGACCGCAGCACAAGATCAGCAGTCCCGACCCAGAATACGCGGTCAAAAAAAGACGGTCGAAGACACCCGCGACAACCTGAAGGCCGGTGAGGTGTTTTACTATGCGGATGAATTCAATGTCAGTTGGTTGCCCACGTTGCGGGCGATGTGGTCACCCAAAGGGCAACAGGTAATGATCCCCACACCGGGACAGCCGACCAAGCACTACGGCATCGGCGCAGTCAATTATCATACCGGCGAAACGGAGGTCATCTTTCGCAAACGCAAACGCCGCCGAGAAATCGCGGAGTTATTGCAGCGGCTGGTGGATAAACACCCGACAGGAACGATCTTTGTGGCCTGGGACAACGCCAGCACGCATGAGGATGACGAAGTGGAAGCCGTGGTGCGGGCGGCGGCTGGGCGGCTCGTTCTGCTGTATCTACCGACTTACAGTCCCTGGCTCAACCCAATTGAGCATTTATGGCGGCAGTTCCGCCGCGAGGTCACCCATTGTGAGCTTTTTGAAACCGTCAAGGCGTTGCTCGAAGCGGCGCACGATTTCTTCGTCCGATGCAATGCCCAACCCGACAAAGTCTTGTCGATTATCGGGTCGCATCCGTAGTTTTCTTTTTGGATGTACTTAGCGATAGCGATTGACGGCGAAGATGGACACCGGTGGCTGAGCACTGGGAACAACCAATGGTATTACTGCGTCGATGGCAAGAAGTGGCGGCGCGGCACACCGCCACCGTTTCAGATTTGGACTCAGGGATATGATGCGGAAAAAGGGCGTCCGGAACTAGTAGTCAGTCAACCTGATAAGGATGGATAGAGTTGCTTCAGTTTGATACGTGCATCCTGGGTGCGGAACTGCCAATTGACACGCGCTTGCTGGCAATTGCGTTCCGTGGTCAGGGCGCCGACGTGGAAG
>DAOTXX010000096.1:0-5612 GCA_034434835.1 Thermoflexales bacterium
CTCGGGAGCGAAACAAAGACAGCCTCCACCGATGGTCGAGTGTCCACCTGAACGGTTTGAAGACCGACCATATTGACCTCCTGAAAAGTTATGACAAACCACCTATCAGCCCAACTCTACCACACTCCCAAAAATGTGGGTAATGATTAGGCTTGCGGGGGAGGGTGCGGGTGGGAGCGAACCACTTGCTCACGTACACATCCAGGATGCGCTTGAACGGCGCGAGCGCATCAGCGGCGCGTCGGTATTCGGCGCGACTGGCGCGCACCTGCTCGGCGGTCACGTCGGAAAGCTCGCCCACGTGGCGCATCAGGTCGGTCGCCAGCATGATGCCGGTGAACTGGCTGCTGGCAAACAAGCCTATCTGCTCGCCTTCTTTGAACTCGACGGCCTGCCGCACCTCGTTCACACGCGCGCCGATGAGCGAGTTGCCGCATTTGAGGTGATGGTCCAAAAACGACAGCGGCGCGCCCAGCGTAAAGCAATCCAGCCAAAGCGAGACTTGGGCCAGTTCGACCGCCATCGGGTTGAGGTCAACGCCATAGATGCACCGCTTGAGGACGTGGCGCTTGAGCAGGTTCACGTCGGTCAGGCGGGCCGGGTCAATCGTCACGCCTTGCCGTTCCATCTCACCCAGGATGGTGCGGCGCGTGCCCTCGAAAAAGTAGCTCAGGAATCGAAAGCGGTTCATGAACTGCACCAACCGGTCGGTGATAAAGTCCACGCCCTCGACGAGAAAATGCCCGCTGCCCATCGCCGGGTCGAGCACCTTGATGTCGAACAATTCGCGCAGCAGGTCGCTGGCAATGTCCATCAGCAGCGCGGGCCGGTCGGGCGCGACCTTTTCGAGCACCTGTTTGCGCTGGACGGCGTCGTGAAAACGCCGCTCGACCTGCCGGATGCGCGGGGTCAGCTTTTCGAACTTGTCCGCCAGCACAGGGCCTACCGTGTTTTGGATAATGTACTTGACAATGTAATCGGGCGTGTAATAAGAGCCGGTGGCTTTGCGCTCGCGCCGGTCGTTTTCAAGATAGACCTGTCCTTTGCGGATCGTCTCGCGCACGCGCAAGCCCTGAGCTTCCGCCTGGCGATAGGGGATGACCTCGTCCGTCTTTTTGCCCTTTACGACAGCCATCTTGTCCGGCGCGATACGCAGCTTGAACTCGAGCAGCCCCTCGTAAATGGAGCCGAGCTGCCGCACGCCAAGCGATTTGAAATCAATCGGGACGAGCGCCTGCGTCTTGGCGTCGAGGTCGCGCGCCATCAAATCGAGGCCCAGCGCGAGGAACCGGTCGGGGATTTTGTGCGCGGCCAAAAAGCGCGCGTTCGCCGCTTCGGAAGTTGGGTCGTCGGCGGCGGGTCGCGTGATAAACAAGCCGCCGTTATAGACCGGCACGTTGACGGCAGGATCGCCCTCGTCAATCACCTCGAACAACCGCATGAGCCGGTCATAGAGATCAGTCGCCGTCGCGCCGTAGGCTTTTTCCAGACGGGCCGGCGCTTCGTCGAGAACGTTCCCGGCGCGCTGTGCGATTTCGGTCTTGAGTTTGGTCAGGCTGATCTCGTAATAGCCGCGCACCTCACGCGCGGGCAGCAGGTCACGCGCTTCGGCATACAGCAAAAAGAGCAGGCGATAGAGGAACGTCAGCGTGCCGTGAAAGATCTGATTCAACCGTTCCTCGCCGAGGTCGGCGTGGGGGCCCTCGGCGGCGCGAATGTACGCGATAAAGCCCTGGGCAAAGTGAGGAAAGATGTCTTCAAAGACGCGGTCCTTGAGCCGCTCGCCCAATTCTTTGGCATAGAGCGCGCTATCGGCCAGCAGACGGTCGAGGAAGCAGACCCCCACCCCCGGCGCTTCCGTCTTTGAGGGGGGAGGGAAGAAAGCGGCAGCGCGAAAGAGCAGATAAAAGTAGCGGAAAGCATAGCCAGGGTCGGGGCTGGCGATAGTCTCTTCGAGGTCAATCTCGTAATAGTTGGTGGCGCGCGAGTGAGCGCGGCGGCAGTACAGCCGCCACGTCTTGCCGTTCGTGACGATGGCCCAGTCAGGCGCATCGTCGCGCTCCAGCAGGCTTACCACGAGCGCGCCAGGGTTTTCGTCGGGCGTCTGGGCATCGCGCGTTTCATCGCGCCCGTCGAGATTACGACCCCACACATAAGTGTTGCAGTATGCCACTGCCTTGGACTGATCCGAGGCAGAAAAGAGCACATAGTCCGGCTCGGCGGCATCACTGCCGCCCGGCTTGCCATGCTTGAGCGTGAACCCCAAAGCTCTGAGCGCCGGTTCAAGCAACTGGCTGCGTATGATGTCCTCATCCTTACGGCTCACCTTCTGGCGCGCGTCGGCCATAAGCGCCTGAAATGTCCGCAAGATTGGCGCGGCGCGTTCGGCTTCGGCCCATTCCGGCGTATCCTTCAATCGCTCGTTGAGATAGTAATCTGAAAACAGCGCGCGGTTGTTGAACAGCGGCTCGGACCATTCCGCGATGCCATACGCCGAGCGCAGCTTGTCGAGCTGATAGTACACGTCCGTCTCGGTGTACGAGAATCGCCGTAGGACGCGCAACACCGTCGGACCGGGATTACGCCGTTCAAGCGTCAGCACGCGCGGGTGCAAATAGGCTTGCGCGGCGCCAAGGCCGCTGGACCTGGTAGGGCGCACCAGATCCATCAACACAAAGTCAATTCGCTCATAATCGGCGGTCAGCACCAGCAGGAAATTACCTGCTCGATTGCGCAGCGCGCGGGCCAGCATCTGCGTCAGCGCGACGGTGACGCGCTTCATCCCAATGAGATAGACTTGCAGCTCGCCTTCTTCGTGCGAGGCGATGCGCTCGATGTGGGTGGTCTCGCGCGTGAGGGTCTCATTGAACCCCATCGCCGCCGGGGTCTGCTTGAGACGCGCGCCCGTGTCGTAGCCGAGATTGGCAAACAGCGAAACGACGGCGTCACGGTTAGAGAGCACTTGCAAGTCAGAAGATTTGAGATCAAAATCGTTCTGAAGCATGGTTACCTATGCAAAATCTGGACGCGCACCTCAGGCCGCCCACGATTGACGCAAACGGCCCCAAGCGCGTTGTACTTCAGGTTGCCGCGTGCTACCTGCGCAGCGCTACAGTCGCGCGGGCCGCCGCCCAGGCACGCAAGCACTGGGAGTATTTCTATTTTACTCCCTCAATTGCCAATCCGCAAAACCATTCACTCGGACCAGGCAGCCTGGCGTGTAGACCCCCCCCCGTGACATATTCGGCTACCGCCGGATGCAAGCGATACCGCTGGCCCACTCCCACCATCTGCACCAGCGCCGCATCCACCAATTGTTGCAACGCATCTTCCCATTCCCATTGCTCCATGTTCCACCTGGCGCCAGCCGTTCCGAGGTCAGTTGTCGTGAACATTGGGCCTGGCACAAGCTTCGTCAGTTCCATGAGTAGCCCACGCGCCTTGTCGTCCAGCACCGCGTAGCTGAGATCGAGCGAGCGCCGCAAACTATCTTGCCGGCCCTCTTCCGGCCAGCGCCGCAGCGTATCCATCCCCTTGCCCTCGCGCAATCGCGTCAACAACAACGGCCAGCCCCACCGCCTGGCAATCCACTCCCATCTGGCAGCGTCCCAGTCCGCGCGCATCATGTCCAGCCTGCCAGGGCACCGAACTGGTCCTTGAGCCTTGCATAAAGCATCCCGACGACATCTCCCCCAGCGGCGCTATCCTCTCAAAATCCGCAAGCATCCATGCGTAACCACCCGGTGCCGTGCCAAGAAACCCAAAGGAACCCAATGGTTTTCCGGGGCAAAAGTGTGTTACTATTCAAACGGATGCGGTTGGCGTCTCCAAACCCGCTGGACGACCTCGAAACGCGAGACCAACCGATCAGTTTCCATCACCCGTGAGAATGATCATGCAGGAACCTCAAGCCCCAGAGACCTATGAAGACAAACAGCGTAAGGAAGAGTTCCTGAAGAAGCTGCAAGAGATCATCCGACGGCGAGACGTCCCACACAAGTCCGATGTCCTGAACGAGCAGGCCAGTGGGTGATGCTCAAACCAACCAGCCTGGAGCTGCAGTGATCCCCACGGGCGGCGGTGGAGTCATCTTCGCGGGGTCGTCTTCGAAGGAGCCATTGTCGCTGTTCTGCCTGTCATCTCACAATCTGCTATAATGCCCTTACCGCCAAGTCACGGGTCAGCATAAAGCCTTTCACAACAAGCAACCCATGGATCAGAGAATGATCCGTTCTGCATCGAAAATGCCAAGGCTGCATACAGACCCATTCACGCCTGGCAAGGTCCCGGTCAGGCTCTCGACGTGAAGGAGCAAGAGATGGCCCAGGTCAAAGCCCGGGTGCGCGTTGCGCTTTATGCGCGCGTCTCGACGGAGGAACAAGGCAGCGAGGAACACTTTTCCATCGAGGCGCAGCTCAACGAGATGCGCGAGCTGGCTCAGGCCAAAGGGTGGGAGGTCGTGGCCGAGTTCGTGGAAAGCCTCAGCGGTACACGGCGGGATCGCCCGCAGTTGCAGGCCCTGCTCGCCCTGGCCGCCCAACGTGGCTTCGACATCCTGCTGGTGCACGAGCTGTCTCGCCTGTCCCGTTCGGTCTATCACACGCTGGACATCTTTGATGTGCTGGGCCGATACAACATTGGCTTTGCCTCGGTGAAGGATCCTGACTTTGATTTCGCCGATCCGACCAAGCGATTCTTCCTGGTCATCCTGGCTGCAATCAACGAGTATTACATCAATCTCCTCGGCCTGCACACCAGCAAGTCCAAGCGGCAGCGCGCGAAGGATGGACTATATAACGCCTCGATCACGCCTTATGGCTATGCCTTGTCGGGCGATCCGAAAAAGTCCCCGGTGCTGGTTGAAAAGGAAGTAGCGGCGGTCCGGCTGGCGTTTGAAAAGTATGCCACGGGACAATTCTCGCACCAGGATATTGCGTCCCTGTTGAATTCGGAGGGCTATCGCACACGCGCAGGACGCGGTTTCTCCAAAGACACGGTCGCCGAGATGCTGCTCAATCCCTTTTACATGGGCGTGGTCGCCTACAAAGTGAATCACGGCAAGGCTGAAGAGACTTTCCCTGGCATGCATGAACCGATTATCTCTGCAGAGCTGTGGGAACGCTGCCAGAGCGTCCGCGCGTCGCGCCATTCGGCTTCGCGGGCGGCGCAAAGGCCCTACCGCGTATACCTGCTCTCGAATGTGGCGCGTTGCGACGTGTGTGGGCGCAAGTTGCGCTCCCAGTTCACCAACTCGCACCAGTATTACCGCGAGATGTCGTATGAACGCGGCTACTGTGATTGCCCACATCAGAGTATCGGCATTCGCACCGATCCAGTAGACAAGCAGATTCATGCCGTCCTCTCCGCGATTCAGCTTCCCGCTGATTGGCAGCAGGAATTGGCAGAGCGGTTGATTGACGACGAGGAGATCGCCCAGTTAGAGCGGCGGCGAGCGAGCCTGGAAGCAGAGGGCCGTCGTCTCAGAGAGATGCGCCTGCGCGGCGACTTTGACGATGACCTGGATATGTACCAGTCCGAGTTGGCGCGCATCCGGCGCGATCTGGCCAACTTGCCGACCTACGATCAACTGGAGAACATGAGCCACGCCGCAG
>DAOTXX010000097.1:0-27541 GCA_034434835.1 Thermoflexales bacterium
CCGCACCCGGCGGGATGATGAATCATCCCGCTGGTACTGGAAACTGGCTGAAGCCAGTTGAGACGGCCTGCTTCAGCAGGCCTGACGTAGCAGCCGCGAAATTCATTTCGCGGCGAACAGGCTGAACAGTTACTCATGAGGTACGTTCAGATCATGGTGAAGGGTAGGGGCGCCCCCTGCGGTCACCCGACTACCGACGATCCATTCCCAATGGTATAATACACTCAACCTTCGATCCGTTCAACCCCAACATGAAGGACACACGCCCGCACGTCGGGCTGAACGCGCACTTGCTTTCTGGCGCTGCCAGTTATCGCAGCGCCGGGATTCACCGTTACATCTCAGAGTTGTTACAGCGATTGCCTTCTGCCGATGCCGGTCTGCGCTACACGGCGTTCGCAGGCCAGGCGGCGTCTGTTCACCTCCGTGGGATGACGGTGCGCTCGACCAGACTGCCGACCGAGCGACCCTGGGTGCGCATCGTATGGGAGCAAACGATTCAATCGTTGGCAGCCGCCCGTGAGCACGTGGACCTGCTGCATGGACTGGCCTTTGCCTCGCCGCTGGTCGGCCATTGTCCGACAGTCGTGACAGTGCATGATCTGAGCTTTGCGCTGTTTCCCGAGTTCTTTCGCGGCCCCAACGCCAGTTACCTGCGCTTATTCACACGTATCTCGTGTCGCCGCGCCGCGCGCATCATCGCGGTCTCGGAGCATACACGCGCCGATGTGATCCGCCTGTACCAGGTAACGGCTGAACGAGTCGAGGCAGTGCCACACGGCGTAGATGCACGATTCTTTCCGCGCCCGGCGGACGAGATCGCCAGGTTTCGTCATACGCGCGCGCTGCCCGAGCATTTCATCCTGTTCGTTGGGACGCTCGAACCGCGCAAAAACCTGGTCAGGTTGATCGAGGCGTTTTCGAATCTCAAATCTCGAGTTGCAAGTCGCAAGCTGCAAGTCGCAGGTCTCAAGTTGGTGCTGGTGGGTGGCAAAGGCTGGTATTACGATCAAGTCTTTGCAACCATAGAGCGATTGGATTTAAAAGATCAGGTGATTTGGGCTGGTTACGTTTTCCCCGATGATCTGCCCTGGTGGTACAATTCAGCCGAGGTGTTTGCTTTGCCATCGCGTTATGAAGGGTTTGGGCTGCCGCTGCTGGAAGCGATGGCGTGCGGCACGCCGGTGGTGACCTCGACCGCCTCGTCGCTGCCCGAGGTCGCGGGCGATGCTGCGCTGGTGGCCCCCCCGGACGATGTGGACGCGCTGGCTGACGCGCTCTATCGCGTGCTGACTGATGATGCCTTGCGCCAGGAGCTGTGCGCCCGGGGGCTGGCTCGCGCCGCGACGTTCACGTGGGAGGCCACCGCCCGTCGCACAGCAGCGGTTTACCGACACGCGCTTGCGCTTGAGGAAACGTGATGCCACGACATCTACCCCGCTGGCTGACGTGGGTCCTGGTCGCCAGCGACATCGCGCTCATCAATCTGGCCCTGTACGTCTCGTACATCATTCGATACGAATGGCAATGGTTCCGCGCTGTAGACCCCGCCAACAATAATCCGTTCTCGGTCTACCTCCCGCTGGCCGGCTTGTTGACGGTATTGCTGCTGGTGATCTTTCGGATCGAGGGAGTGTACGACCGACGACGCAGCACTTCGCTGTTCGACACCCTCTACACCCTCGCCAGCGCCACCACCACTGGTGTCGTGGTAATGATTGCGGTCACGCTCATCTCTCGCCCGATGCTCTATTCCCGGCTGATCTTTCTCTACGCCGGGATACTGATCACCGCATTCCTCTTTGCCAGCCGTCTGTTCCTGGCGGTGGTGTTCGGGCGGCTGCGCGCGCGCGGCCGGGGAGTGGACCGTGTGCTGATCGTCGGCGCGGGTGAAGTGGGCCGCACCGTCATGCGCACGATCGTCGCGCGCCCCGAGCTGGGCTATCGCATCGTCGGCTTCCTGGATGACAACCCTGAAAAAGGCGAAACCGACATCGGCCCTTTTAAAGCCTTAGGGGGGCTGGACAATCTGCAGGCTGTATTGAGCAGTGAGCGCATCACCGAAGTCATCATCGCGCTGCCGTGGAGTTATCACCGCAAAATTCTGAGCCTCCTCACGCAGTGCGAGCGGGCTGGCATCCGGGCGCGACTCGTGCCGGACATTTTCCAGCTTACCCTTTCGCGCGTGGACGTGGACGATCTGGGCGGCGTCCCGCTCATCGGCGTCAAGCCGGTGACGATCCGCGGCGGATCGCTGGCGATCAAGCGTGCGATGGATTTGCTGTTGGGCAGCTTGTTCCTCATTCTCGCTGCGCCGCTGTTGGGGATCATCGCGCTGGCGATCAAGCTCGACAGCCCCGGCCCGGTGCTGTTCAAGCAAACGCGTGTGGGCAAGAGGGGGCGCGAATTCACGTGTTGGAAGTTTCGCTCGATGCGCGAAGGTGCAGAGGCCGAGCAAGACAACCTGATAGACCTCAATGAGGCCAGAGGCCCGCTGTTCAAGATCAGGGACGACCCGCGCATGACCCGCGTTGGTCGCTTTTTGCGGCGTACCAGCCTGGATGAGCTGCCGCAAATCTACAACGTCTTGCGCGGCGAGATGAGCCTGGTCGGCCCGCGCCCGCCCTTGCCTTCGGAGGTGGCGCAGTACCAGGAGTGGCACAAGCAGCGGCTCGAAGCGCCGCCGGGCATGACGGGACTGCCGCAAGTTTCGGGCCGCAGTGAGCTGACCTTTGATGAGACATGCCTGCTGGACATTTTCTACATCGAAAACTATAGCCCGATGCTGGACTTGCGCATCTTGCTCAAAACGATCCCGGCGGTGATTTCCAGGCAAGGTGCCTATTGAAGGTGATAGCCACCGGACGATGATAGAGGTAATCTGTGTTGGGACTTGCCCATGACGATCAAAAGCGGATGATCGCTTTCTTGCGCGATTTGATCCGCATCCCCAGCTTTTCTTGCCAGGAGGGCGCAGTAGCGGAACGCATCGCCGATGAGATGCGAGCCGTCGGCTTTCAGGATGTCGCGATGGACCGCATCGGCAATGTCGTGGGACGCTTGGGGCCTGGCTATGGCCCCACGCTCATGTTCGACGGGCACATGGACACGGTGGGCCTGTCGGATCGCTCCGCCTGGAAGCACGATCCCTTCGGCGCCGAGATCGAAGACGGTATCCTGTATGGCCTGGGCGCGTGCGACATGAAAAGCGCGCTCGCGGCGATGATCTACGCGGGCAAGCTGCTGCTTGACAACAACACCTCACTCAAAGGGAATGTGGTGATCGCCTGCATCGTGCAGGAAGAGCCGTGTGAAGGTCTGGCTGCACGTGTGCTCATCCAAGAAGAAGGCCTCCGCCCCAACTGGGTGGTCTTGGGCGAGCCGACCTCCATGACCCTTGCGCGGGGACAGCGCGGGCGTATCGAACTGCAGGTGACGACTCTAGGTCGCGCCTGTCACGCCAGCCAGCCGGATTTGGGTGACAATGCGATCTATGCTGCGCTGCGGCTGATCTTTGGATTAGAACTGCTGGCAGGCAACTTGAATCATGACCGCTTCCTGGGGCCGGGCAGCCTGGCCGTGACGCAAATTCAGAGTGAATCCGGCTCACGCAACATGGTGCCGGATCGCTGCTCGTTCGTTGTGGATCGGCGGCTGACCCTGGGCGAAAATGAGGCCAAGGCGCTGGCCGAGGTGCAGACTGTCATCGCGCGCGAGCGCGTGCGCGCCAATGTGCAGGTGCTCGAATATCGCTCGACGAGTTTCACCGGCTACCAGGCCGTTCAGCGCGTCCACTTTCCAGCGTGGATCACGGACAAAGATCATCCGCTGGTGCAGGCGATGGAACGCGCCCTCCGAGACGAACTGGGCACACGCCCCAAGATCAGCAGCTTTCCATTTTCGACCGACGGCGCTTTCACCGCCGGGGTGCTTGGCATTCCCACGATTGGCCTGGGGCCAGGCGATGAAAAACTCGCGCACACAGCCGACGAACATGTGCGGCTCGACGACGTGTTCGGAGCCACACGGGTGTATGCTGCACTCGCTGCGTCTCTGTTGAGCGGGAAATAATATGGAACCGACCCGCGACGAACGCAACATGGCAACCCTGGCGCAAAGCCTGGGCGTCATCGTGGCACTGCCGATCTGGCTGGCGTGGCGCAAGCGCTCGACGTTCGTCCGCGCGCATACGGCGCAGTCTATCGCCTTCGACGGCCTGACCTTTGCGGCGCTGGTGATCGTGGCGGGGCTGGCGATTGGCCTGGCGGTGGGTGGGAACGCGGTGTTGCCCACACGGTCGAGTGAAGCGGACATCGCACGACTGTTTCTTGTGGCTTTGTGCGCGCCGGGGTTGGCACTGATCGGATTTCTGGCCGTGTTGATCGCCGCATTGATCCTGCGGCTCCGCGCGGCGATGGCGGCCAATCGGGGGCAACCGTTTCGATATCCGCTGCTGAAAGACCCTCAGGGTTCTTGAAACCCTGAGGGTCTGGACTTGACCGCTTGTGCGCCTGTGGTAAAATGGCGACGCTGTTGGGGAGTGGCCAAGTGGTAAGGCGACGGACTTTGGATCCGTTATTCGCAGGTTCGAACCCTGCCTCCCCAGTTTTTTTGTCCGTGTGGTATTCTCGCTTTGATCATCGCCGCTCGTAGGGACTGACCCAGCGACAGGCTCTCCACGTTCAGCGCAGCAGCCCACTCGGGAATGATAACGGGCCGCTTGCACCCCGGTTTCGTCATCACCCAATGATCGCCCTCATGTCTGACCGCCGTGAATCCGTCCAACTCAAAAACATGCTTTAGACGCTGCCAAGGGATTGCGACCAAGCGGGGCATCAGATCGCCAATCCTTCGAGTGTCATCGCACGCTGGACAGTGCCAATCACGGGAGAGGTCAGAATATGCCCGCTTAACTCGTAACCCGCTTCGGCCAGGATGTCGGCCAGTGTGCCCATCCTGGCAGTTTCCTCAAGAAACAATCTGACTGCTGTTTGCAGGTTAGCTTGGGCTTGCTCGAGGGTTTGACCACAACTCGACACGTCCAGCTCGGGGCAATAGGCTACGATCGTATCGCCTTCGCGAATAAGATGTTGGGTAAAGATCAGGTCCCTCATTCGGAAACCTCTCTCTTTCTGACAACCCAACGGAGTATCAAGCTCGTCTCTTCGGGCCAGGTTCTTGGCCGGGAATTGTGTTTCTACAATCCACTGTCACGCCGCAGGCACAGGCTCAAGTGCTTTGGGCCAGGCAGCCAGTTCGAGCGAGAGCCGGTCAAAGAAACTGCGGTCCGGCAATTCGCCCAAGCCGTACCTCAACTCCACGACGCGCGCGCGAACCTTGAGCGAGGCCGTCTCCAGCTCGACCGTCGCATCGGGCCGGGCCAGCTCCGGCTCGCCCTTCGGAGCAAGCTTGGTGCGCAGCGACTGATCGCCATAGGCGTATTCGCTCATCAAGACCTTGGTGACGGTGCGAATGTCGTTCTTGTCGAACAGCCACACCTCAAACGCCGTGACTTTGTCTGGACTGCCCTCGCCGATCGTCTCGCTGATGCCCACGCCACACTCGCCCAAAAAGTCGCCGGTCGCCGTCTCGATGCTGAACGAGGTATCGTAACGGTCATCGCCGATCTCGTAGGTGGTGACAAACTGGGCCAGCGGCTTTTCCGCCTCGCCAGCCCACATGGTCGCCTCAACCGCCCGGGTGGCCTGGGCGCTGCGCACGGCAGCGGGCGCCGGGGCCTTGGGCAAGCCCGCTTGCTCGCGAAGCCGTGGCAACAACACTACGAAAAAGACGACGACCAACAAAATCAAGACCAGAGCCAGGCAGCCGACCAGTGCCAGGCTGGGTCCGCCAGCGGCCGGCGGCTGGGCGCCCGGTGCAGTCCCCTTTTCCAATTCGGCCGCCAGTTCCTCGAGTGTGGCTTTATCAGGTCGCCCCGGCGCGCTCGCCAGCTTGCGCAACGCCTCGGCAGCTTGCTTGGAGGTCCAGTAGCCCTTGTCGCCACGATTATCGGCGCCCAGTTTGCTCCGAGCCAGTCCCACATCGCGCGTGCGACTATACTCGTCAGCCACCAAGGCTAGATAATAATCGCGATAGCCCGATTGCAAGTGCACTGGTGCGAGGTCAGTAGCAGGAATATTCCAGGCGATGGCAAAGCCAACGATGAACCCCGCGATGACCATGACTGCCAGGCCGATGAGGGCTCGAGGGTTCTGGAACGTGTTTAGCATATTTCACCTCGTCTGTAGATTTCAGAGGACTAGCGGCTCTTTGCTTGCATGGCTTAACAATTGTACACCATTTTCGTCAATTAGGGTAAAATCCTCAATCCGCACGCCACCCCAACCGGGGAGGTAAATGCCCGGCTCGACCGTCAGGGTCGCGCCGGCCGGAAGCACATCCTCGGACGTTCGACCCGCACGTGGCGCTTCATGAACCGCCAGCCCGACGCCGTGCCCTAACCCATGCCCGAAATTTTCGCCATAGCCTGCTGCTTCGATCACATCGCGGGCCAGCTTGTCGGCATCTACACCGCTCATTCCGGCCCGGATGCCTTGCAGGGCGGTCTCTTGCGCGCGCAGGACAATGTCGTAAATCTCCATGAACCGCCCATCCTTCGGCCGGCCCAGGCAGATCGTGCGCGTGAGGTCGGAATGATAACCGTTGAGCTGCGCGCCCAGGTCAAGCACGATCGGCTCGCCTGCCTGGATCACGCGATCGCCGCTACGGTGATGAGGCATGGAACCGTTCGGCCCGCTGCCGACGATCAGGTCAAAGGCGATCTTGTCCGCGCCGTGCGTCCGCATATAAGCTTCCAATTCCCATGCGGCCTGGCGTTCGGGCATGCCGGGTCGAAGCGTCTTGCACAGGAAGGCAAAGCCCTCATCGGCGATGCGCGCCGCCTGGCGCATCGTCGCGATCTCGCCTGCATCCTTGATCAGGCGCAGGCCCTCGACAATGTTCTTGGTCGCCACCCATTCGACCTCAGGCGCGGCGTCCATCAGTTGATCGAGTTGATCCACGGTGATGAACGTGCTTTCAAAGCCAATGTGTCTGGGGTGACCCGCGGCGGCGAGAATGTCGGTCAATTCCATGACGTACTTGGTCTTGACCTTGTACAGCGAAAACTCGGGCGCTTCGCGCTGCGCTTGCTGCCAGTAACGCGAGTCGGTCGCGATCACGGCGCGGTCAGGCGTGATGAGCAGCATCGCCTCCGAGCCGGTAAAGCCGGAGAGGTAACGCCGGTTTTCTGGCTGATAGATGAGCAGTGCATCAAGGTTCTCTTCTGATCGAGCAATGGTCTCGCGGAGTTTATCCAGTCTCATGGTTGCCCTTTCATGATACATGGTGCATAGAGACCATATTTGGCGTGTTGGGGCTTGACCAGCGCGCGCAGACGCGGCGCCTGTTCGGCCAGCACGTCCGAATCGGTGACGGCTTCGAACAGCGGACCAACGCCACCATACTCAAAGGTCACAAACCGGGGCTGCGCCCAGTCGCCGCTGTGAACCTGGTCCATCGCCCAGGCAAAAAGACTCCAGTCATCATCGGTCATGGGCAAATGATCGATCAGATTTCCAACAAAGCGATGGATGACGTCTGTATCAATTCCGGCCCGCTGCAAAGTCTCGACCCAATGTCCGTCGCAGCGTTGAACGCCTGTCACGTGAATCTCGCGGATGCGAGCGACCGGCAAGGCGCTCATGTACTCGCGCGGGTCCATACCCAGAGAATGTGCGGCGATACGCGCGTGCGCCACGTCGAGCAGCAGGCCGCAGCCCGTCTCTTGAGTCACGCGGCCAATGACCTCGGGCAAAAAAGCCGGACGCAGCGTGTCGCCGCTGCCGGCCTGATCGTTTTCGGCGATCACGCGCTCCGCGCCGAATCGCCTGACGACAGCGCGCACATCTCGGATCATTCGCTCGGACAGCATTTCGACATGCGCCGGGTCAGTTGTGCCAGCGGAGATGTCCGGATAGTCGGATGTGACCGGAGCCAGATGGACGTTGACAAACGATGTGCCGGTCTCGGCCAGCAACGTCTCGATCTGGTCCCAATTCGCTGGCTGGCCGGTCTCACCATCCACAGCATCGCCCAGGCCTCTGCCGACCAAGAGGGGGAAATGCACAAAAGCCGGATGGATGGCCTGAGCCTGGGCGATCATATCGGGCCAGGCGGGGCACTTCCATCGGTCAAACTGGATTCGCCCCTGGCCCAGCAGTTCGGCAGCGGCATGCGAATAGTTGACGGCGAATTGCACATCCTCTCGATTCATACTCCATTCACCCAGTCAAGATTCCGGAGAATCACGCGCAGTCAATTGCCACCGCATGTCCGCTGATTATACTCTGCCACAGCGTCGCAGACAAACGGGGCAGTTAGCGGCTATCTCTGAGTCGAGGAAGGTCTGGGCAGCGCAAAGCTTCCTGGTCTATCTTTTCCCGTGAAAAGCTGATATGATAGAATACAGAAGCGCAAGACAGCCGTGCTGATCGGAACGATCCGGGAAAAGACTCGTGAACATCTCGATATTGCACTATGCTGCGCCGCCTGTCGTCGGCGGCGTGGAGCAAACCATCTACTATCACGCGCTGGAGCTGACGCGCGCCGGGCATGCCGTGCACATCGTCACCGGTCAAGGTGAGCCCTTCAATCTGCATGTGCAAGTGACCGTTGTGCCCGAGTTGGGCAGCCGCCATTCCGACGTGCTGGCCGTCAAAAAGCAACTCGATCAGGGTCAGGTGACGCCAGATTTTAGCGCGCTGCGCGACCGGCTCATCTCACGCCTGTCCGATGTGCTCGCAGACGTGGATGCGCTCATCGCGCACAACGTTTTTACCCTTCACAAAAATCTGCCGCTCACCGCCGCGCTGTACGAATGGATCAGACCTGACAGGGCTCCAAGACCTGTCAGGTCTAGAGTCCTGGCCTGGCATCACGATCTGGCCTGGGATGATCCGCGCTATGCGGACGACGTGCACGATGGTTATCCGTGGGACCTGCTTCGCACCCCCTGGCCGGGCGTGAAGCACGTCACCGTTTCGACCGCACAGCAAAACCGACTGGCCGCGCTGTACGGAATCCCACCGGAGCAGGTCGCCGTCGTCCCGCCCGGCATAGACCCCGCTCGATTTTTCCGTTGGACCGACGCGACGCAGCGGCTCATCGGCGAGCTGGGCTGGTTGGACACCGACGTGCTCTTGTTGCTTCCCGCGCGCATCACGCGGCGCAAGAATGTGGAGATGGCATTGCGCCTCCTGGCCGCGTTCCGCGCGCAAACGGGGCTGGATGCGCGGCTGATCGTGACCGGCCCGCCAGGCGCGCACAATCCCGCCAACATAGCCTATCTGCAAAGGCTGCTCGAGCTGCGGCGCGATTTGGGGCTGCAAGACGTGGCTCATTTTCTCT
Organism: Thermoflexales bacterium; assembly: GCA_034434835.1. Taxonomy (GTDB): domain Bacteria; phylum Chloroflexota; class Anaerolineae; order Fen-1058; family Fen-1058; genus JBGLNJ01. The sequence continues at coordinate 9,409 of DAOTXX010000097.1, forward strand.
ACGAATTGAACGTTACGCCCGACGATGATACGATGGCCAACCTGTACCAGTTGGCCGATGCGCTACTGTTCCCCAGCGCCCAAGAAGGTTTTGGTATTCCGATCCTGGAAGCAGGTCTGGCTCGCCTGCCGGTCTTTTGCGCCGACATCCCGCCCCTGCGCGAGACAGGTCAAGGCGCGGCGCACTTGTTCGACCTGCACGGCGACCCGGCCGCCATTGCCCGGGATATAGCACACGTGTTGGAGCACGACGCGGCCCATCGTCTGCGCCGACGGGTGCTCTCGCGCTTTACCTGGCGGCGCATTGTCGAGGAGAAAGTGATCCCCTTGCTGTATCCAAACAACTAGAAAGAGGATCGTGACATGAACGCCATCCGTCGTATCCTGCTGCCGGTCTGTGACGTGGCCGAAGCCCAGGCGCTCTTGCCCCTGGCATGCGCGCTGGCGCAAGGCGCAGATGGCCGCGTGTTATTGTTCGGCATCGTTCACATCCCGGAAGGCAGGTCGTTGAGCGAAGGGGCGCTGCCGGCCCAGGCGCTGCGCCAGGAATTGGAGCGGCTGGCGGCGGCCGACCCGCTCGTGGATATGTTGCCCGCCAAAGTCACCTACTGGCCGTGGGACGAGATCGCCCAGCAAGTCGTCCAGGCCGACTATGATTTGCTGCTGCTGCGTTGGCAAGAAGACCAAAGAGTCTTGGGCGCAGACTTGCACGACGTGCTGGTGCATCCGCCGTGTGATGTCGCCATGGTCCGGCCGGGCGAATCCGCTTCCATCCAGCGCATCCTCTTGCCCATGCGCGGCGGGCCGCATGCCGAACTGGCCCTGCGCATCAGCCTGGCCCTGGCCAAGGCGCACAACGCCGAGATCACGGCGTTGCACGTCGCGCCGCCCTCGCCGCAATCGGGACAGGATGCGCCGTTCTCCAATCTGATGCCGCTCCTGCAGCAATTGCCGCCGGTCGCCCGCATCGTCACACTTTCCCACCGCATCCAGGCAGCGATTCTCTCGGAGGCTCGACATCACGATCTCATCGTGATGGGCGCGACAGCTCGCCCCAAGACCGAGCCGGTCGCAGTGGGGGACCTGACCGCGCGCGTGCTCCGCAGCACTCCCTTGACCGCCATCGCCGTCAAGACCCGCCGCGAGATGGTGCTGCCGGAGCAGGCTAAACTGGAGCCGACCGCTGCGCCTGTGGGCTACGAGGCTATCTCGATCCTGGTAGACAAGTGGTTTGCCGAAAACACCTTTCACAGCCACGAGTTCGAGGACCTGCAACGCCTGGTCGAGCTCAAGCAGACGCAAGGGGTGACGATCAGCCTGGGGCTGCCGGCGCTGAACGAAGAAAAGACGGTGGGGCACATCATCGCCACACTCAAGCGCGCGTTGATGGAGCGCGTCCCGCTGCTGGATGAAATGGTCTTGATTGATTCCAACTCGACCGACCGGACGCGCCGCATCGCCGAGCGGCTGGGCGTGCCGGTGTACATTCACCAGGACATCTTGCCGCACTACCCGGCGTACCAGGGAAAAGGCGAGGCGCTGTGGAAAAGCCTGTACGTGTTGCGCGGCGACCTCATCGCCTGGATTGACACGGACATCCTCAACATCCATCCGCGCTTTGTGTACGGCATTCTGGGGCCGCTGCTGCGCGAGCCGCACATACAGTACGTCAAAGGCTTTTATCGCCGACCGCTCCGGGTGGGCGACAAGCTACAGGCAGGCGGCGGTGGGCGCGTGACCGAGCTGGTTGCCCGCCCGATGCTCAACCTGTTTTACCCGGAGCTTTCGGGCGTGGTCCAGCCACTTTCGGGCGAATATGCGGGCCGGCGCACGGCGCTGGAGCAATTGCCGTTCTTTACCGGCTATGGCGTCGAGACAGGGCTGATGATTGACATGTTGACCACCTTTGGTCTGCACGCCATCGCACAATGCGACCTGGAAGAGCGCATCCACAAGAACCAGGAGCTGCAGGCGCTCGGCAAGATGGCATTCCAAATTCTTCAGGTGTTCATCCAGCGGCTCGAATCGCGCCACGGGCCGATGCTGGCCGAGGTGAACAAGACGATGAAGCTCATTCAACATGAGCAGGACCGATTCTACCTGGACATCCAAGACATCCGTGAGCGCGAACGCCCGCCCATGCTCTCGGTGCCGGAATATCGCCGCCTGCGTGGGTTGAGCGACGAAGCGGCCTCATGACCACCCTGGTGCTGATTCGCCACGGGCAAACGGACTGGAACGTCGAGGGACGCTGGCAGGGTCAGGCCGACCCGCCGCTGAACGACACAGGGCGCGCGCAGGCGCGGCGCGTCGCTGAATACCAGAGCCAGTTCGGATTTGCGGCGCTGTATAGCAGCGATCTGCGCCGCGCGATGGAAACGGCTCAGATCATCGGCGCGGAATTAGGGATGGAGGTCATCCCCGAGCCGCGCCTGCGCGAGATCAATCTCGGCAAATGGCAGGGGATGCTGTCTGCCGATATCCAGGCGCAATACCCCGACGAGTTCCGCCGCTGGCATCACGAGCCATGGGGCGTCCAGCCGCCAGACGGTGAGACCGTTCACGAGTTGGCGGCGCGGGTGTTGGAAGCGATCAACGAGATCATTGCGTGTCACCCCAAGCAGCGCGTCGGCATCGTCGCGCACGAGCTGCCGATCGCCATTGTGCTGTGCCGCTCGGCGGGTACGGGGCTGGAACGCCTGCGCGACATGATCCCGCCAACTGGCGCGTGGAATGAAATTGTTTTAGAAGGAGTACTCAGGTGAATGACCCATCTGTGCTGACAAGCAGGCGCATCGGTTTTGTCTCGACCCGCTTTAGTGGGACGGACGGCGTCTCACTCGAAACCGCCAAGTGGGCCGAGGTGTTGGAGCGTCTCGGCCATACCTGCTTTTACCTGGCCGGCGCATCCGACCGACCACCTGATCAAAGCCGCATCGTGCCCGAGGCGCTCTTTACCCATCCCGACATTCGCAGGATTTACGATACGGCTTTTTCTCAACGCACGCGGCCTTCCGAGATCACATGGTTGATTCACCGATTACAGGGCTATCTCAAAGAGCAGGTCTATACCTTTGTCCGTGATTTTGGCATCGAGCTTCTCATCGCTCAAAACGCCCTGGCGATCCCGATGAACATACCGCTGGGGCTGGCCCTCACCGAATTCATCGCCGAGACGGGCTTCCCGACGATCGCTCATCACCACGACTTTTTCTGGGAGCGCAAGCGCTTCCTGGTCAACTGTGTGTGGGATTATCTCAACATGGCCTTCCCGCCGCACCTGCCCTCGATCCGTCACGTGGTGATCAACTCCTCGGCGGCCAACCAGTTGAGCCTGCGCACCGGCATCTCCAGTTTGCTCATCCCGAACGTGATGGATTTCGATCATCCGCCGCCCCCGCTGGATGAGTACGCGCGGGATGTGCGCCCGGCGCTGGGGGTGGCGCCCGACGAAAAGATGCTCCTTCAGCCGACCCGCGTTGTGCAGCGCAAGGGCATCGAACATGCCATCGAGCTGGTCCATCGGCTGGACATGAGGGCCAGGCTAGTGATCTCGCACGCGGCCGGCGACGAAGGCGACGCCTACGAACATCGGGTGCGCGACTTTGCCGACTTGCTCGACGTGCCCACCAACTTTGTGTCCGACATCATCAAGGAGCAGCGCGGCACGGCTCAGGATGGACGGAAAATCTATACGCTGGCCGACGTCTATCCGCATGCTGACCTGGTGACTTATCCCTCGGACATCGAAGGCTTTGGCAATGCTTTCCTGGAGGCTATCTACTACCGCCGACCCATCATCGTCAACAACTATTCGATCTTTGACATTGACATCAAGCCGAAGGGCTTTCGCGTGATCGAGTTCGATGGTTATATCACCGACGACACAGTTCGCCAGGTGCGCCAGGTGCTGCAGAACCCCGACCTGGCGCGCGAGATGACGGAGCACAACCATCGGCTGGCGCATCGTCACTATTCGTATGCGACGCTCGAGCGCCGCCTGCAGACGCTCATCGCGGATTGTTTTGGCGAGCAGTAGCTTATCCGAGGCTTGCTGGTGATGTATCTGCTCCTCAAGCCATGAGTCACTGCTGGTTCAACAGGAGGACAAGACATGCCAGGTTGCGGCGCCTTCAGTCGGCCACGTCAGGTCGTGGTTCTCAGAGATCATGATGCCGTTTGGGCCCCAGAGGCCAGAGTCGAGGTGTTGGAGGCGGTCCGGGCCATCCATGACGAGCTTGGACGAGCGGGTTACACGGTGATCCCCATTCAAGTGCAATCGCCAGGAGAACTTGCAGACCTGCTTGAGCGATTCGATCCGGACAGGTGTGTTGTCTTTAATTTCTGCGATGGGCTTGAGCCTGAAGCGAGCGACGTTGCGCAAGTCGCGGCGCTGCTGGAAGAACTGGGCTTTACTTATACCGGCGCGGATGCGCGGACGCTATTGGCGACACAGGACAAAACCCTCACCAAGCAGGTGTTGGCAGCACACGACATTCCTACACCGGAATGGAGCACCGTGTTGGGCAGCAAGTTCCAGTGGGAACTCTACCCGGCGATCGTCAAGGTGGCCAATGAGCATGGCAGCGAAGCTTTGACCCCCGCATCGGTCGTCCACGATCAACGAGGCCTGCAGGCTCGCGTGGCGGAACTGGTCACCTCGGGGAGACCGTATTTGATGGTGTCCGAGTTCATTGATGGGAGAGAGTTCACCGTCGCGTTATGGGGCAATGATCGCGTTCAAGCCTTGCCGTTGGTAGAAATAGATTACTCGGCTTATCCTTCGACGTGGCCGCGTTTGCGATCGTTCGACGCCAAGTGGCAGGCGGATTCCCCCATGTATCAGCGCGCCAGGCTGGTCTGCCCGCCGCGTCTTTCGGCTGAACTCCAGAACCGCATCGAGCGCGTCGCATTGGATACCTATCACGCTTTCAACCTCAGGGACTATGGGCGGGTTGACATTCGAGTGCGGGATGACGTGCCGTATGTAATTGACGTGAACGCCAATCCTGATCTTTCTGTCGGAAGCAGCTTTGTGATCGCCGCCGAACAGGCTGGTTATGACTATGGGGCCATGCTCGGCAGAATTGTCGAGTGGGCGGCGCAGCGCGCCGAGGCGCATCCGCGCTGAAATGGGAATGAGAGCGCAAAACAAAACAAGGAGGCTCAAGTGTATCTACTGGTATGTGTGCTTGACAACCCGGCTCTCCTGACCGCTGTGCTGGAGGGATGGTCGCAGGCTGGCGTGTTGGGCATTACGGTGCTGGACAGCACGGGGGTTCAGCGCATTCGCGAGCGCGCCAGCCAGCAAGACGTGCCAATGTTCATGGGCTTTAGCCGCCTGCTGCGGACCGACCAATACAGCCACGTCACGCTGTTCGCAGCGGTCAAGGACATGGATGCCGTCCAGCGTGCTGTGTCTGCCACAGAAGCCGTCACCGGCGACTTGACCCAGCCGCACACCGGCATCTTGTTTGCGCTGCCAGTTGAGGCAGCCTGGGGTCTGCCCAAGCAATATGACCCGACCGCCGCCTGATCGAGGTGCATCATGGCATGGCTCACCTTCATCGTAAGCTCGGCTATCATCGTTGGAGCGGCCATCAAGCTGGCCGAGTATGGCGACGTGATCGCGGTCCGCACGCGATTGGGTGGCATGTTCGTCGGCGCGTTGTTGTTGGCCGGGGCAACCTCGCTGCCAGAGCTGGTCACTGCCATCAGCTCGATCCAGCAGACTGTGCCGAATCTGGCGGCGGGCAACTTTTTCGGCAGCAACATGTTCAACATGTTCTTGCTGGCCGTGCTGGATATGATTTTCTTCCAGGCGCGCATCTTACGGCGGGTGGCGTTCACGCACGCCCTGACAGCCGCGCTGGCCGTTTCGCTGGGCGGGCTGGTCGTGTTCTTCGTGCTGGCCGACATTGACTGGAAGATCGGCTGGCTGGGTATGGATAGCCTCATCGTCATGTTGGTTTACATCGGAGGTATTCGGCTCATCCAGACGCAAGGCGGGCAATCGGGCGCGGCCATCGAGCCAGCCGCAGAAGCGGTGCCCAGCCATGTGATGAGCCTGCGACGTGCGCTGCTCGGATTTGGCGTGGCGACGCTGGTGTTGATCCTGGTCGTTCCATACCTGGTCTCGTCCAGCGCCGAGATTGCGCGCATCACAGGATTGGGCACGGGCTTTGTCGGCCTAGTGCTGGTGGCCTCGGTCACTTCGCTGCCGGAGCTAGTGTCCGCGCTCGCGGCGGTCCGCCTGGGGGCGTTTGACATGGCGGTGGGCAATCTCTTTGGCAGCAACGTGTTCAATATGTTCGCCCTGGCGCTGGTGGATGTATTCTATACGCCGGGTCGCTTCCTGGGCGCGATTGACCCGGTCTTTGCGCTGGCGGGGCTGTTGGGATTACTCTTGACCAGCCTGGGGCTGATCGGCAACCTGGCGCGATTGGAGCGGCGATTTTTGTTTGTCGAACTGGATGCGTTGCTGTTGATCATTGTCTACCTGGCCGGTCTGTACTTGCTGTACGTGCGAGGCATCGGCGTATGAGGCGGCATCATAGGGTATCAAACACTTACATGCGGGGCTGGCCACAAAGGCGGCTGGAATGGATGCGGCCCAGTTCGAGTCGCACGTCGTGCAGACACGAGCCGAGACTTTTCTAAAAGTCAAGCCGGAGCAGATCGCGCAGTGGGCCGCGTGAGCGCGCGCTACTCGCCAATGATCTTGACCAACACGCGCTTGCGGCGGCGACCGTCAAACTCGCCGTAAAAGATTTGCTCCCATGGCCCAAAGTCGAGGTGGCCGTTCGTCACGGCGACGATGACCTCGCGCCCCATGACCTGGCGCTTGAGGTGCGCGTCGGCGTTATCTTCGCCCGTGTCATTGTGGCGATATTGACGGGTTGGCTCATGCGGTGCCAGCTTTTCCAGCCACTGATCGTAATCGTGATGCAGACCCGGTTCGTCGTCGTTGATGAACACGGACGCCGTGATATGCATCGCGTTCACCAGCACCAGCCCTTCCTGGATGCCGCTTTCGCGCAGACATTCTTCCACCTGTGGGGTGATGTTGACGAACGCCCGCCGGCTCGGCACGTTGAACCACAGTTCTTTGCGATAGGATTTCATCGAGGCTCTGATCCTTATCAATTTATGCGTGCTTGACGCGGTCCCCGCCTCCGCCAAGCCGCCCGCCAAACTCGCACGGCTACAAGGGCGGATGACATGGCATAGACCTGGATCCTCTCTATATGCCCAACGCGGGCACAAATTGCGCTTTTCTCCCGTCAACGAATATCGAACGAATAAACGAATAGGCCCGCTGGCTACACTCATTCGTTTACTCGTTGCGCCGAAGGCGATTCGTTGACAGGGATGAGAACAAATATAAAAGCGCAAAACATGACCACGCTCAGTATGGCTTCCCGAATGTTGCTCAGATAGTCCTGATCCCTTCGCTCAGACATAGGCCAGCGTCCTCTGTATGTCAAAGGCGATATGCCGATAACGAGGATTGTTGAGGCTTCTTTCCAGAGTTTCAAAAGTGGCAAGGTCCACTTTTCTGCCCAGCGCTTTCTCCAAGTCATAGGCTAGCGCGACAAATTCCAACCCCAAGGGTTTAGTGAGCTGGACAAGAATGTCTACATCGCTCTTCTTGGTTTGCTTTCTCTTGGCAAACGAACCATAAACAGCAATCCTTTCCACACCGTATTTTTCCTGCAGGTATGGCTTTTCCTTCCTCAGGATTGCCACGATTTTTGCTCTTGTCAGAGGCTCTTTCATGTTTGATCTCCCTTCTCACGAGGCTGGCTGCGACCCGTCCAACAGACTGACCTTCATCTGGCATTTTAAGCACTGGGCCGCTTTCTGTCCAGCCTGTACCAGCAGCCCGCCGCATTTGGGACACGGTTGAGGCAGCGGTCGCTTCCACGTGGTAAAGTTGCACGAACTGGGGTCATCTGCCTTGTAGCTTGCACAGCCATAAAACATTCGGCCCTTTTTCGTCCGTCTCTCGATGAGATCGCTGCCGCACTGCGGACACTTGACCCCGGTCTTGACGACGATCGGCTCGGTGTGCCGACAGGTCGGGTAATTGCTACACGCAATAAACTTGCCGAATCGCCCCAGCTTGATGACTAGCGGACTGCCACACTCGGGACATAATTGCCCAGTTGCCTCCGGCTTGAGGACGACGTTAGGCACGGTCACCTGTGCGCGCTCGACGCTCTGGGCAAACGGCCCATAAAACTCGCGCAACATCCCCACCCATTTGACCTTGCCCTCGGCCACCTCATCGAGCTGTTCCTCCATCTGCGCCGTAAAGCCCACATCCACGTACTGGGGAAAATGAGCGACGAGCAAATCGTTGGTGAGAAAGCCCAATTCCGTAGGATGCAGCCGCTTGTCAATCTTGGTCACGTAACCACGCTCTTGAATCGTCGCCAGGATGGGCGCATAAGTGGACGGGCGGCCGATGCCGTATTCTTCCAGCGCCTTGACGAGCGAAGCTTCGGTGTAACGCGGCGGCGGCTCGGTGAAATGCTGTTCGGGGATGAGGCGCACCAGGTCGAGCGGCTCGTTCACCGCCAGCGGCGGCAGCCGTACCCCTTTGCCCTCTTCGTCTTCGCCTTCCTCACGCGCTTCTTCATAGACGGCCAGAAAGCCGGGGAATTTGACGACGGAACTGGTAGCCCGGAACAGGTAGAGAGTGGAGGGTGGAGAGGGGAGGGTGGAACGACTATGTTCGTTCGACTCTCCACTCTCTACTCTCAACCCCCCACGCTCCACGCTCGCCGTCACGTCCACGCTCGTCACATCCAACACTGCCGGGGCCATCTGCGAAGCGATGAACCGCTTCCAGATCAAATCGTACAGCCGGTATTGGTCCCGGTCGAGGAACGGCTTGAGCGATTCGGGATCGCGTTGGGCGCTCGTGGGACGGATCGCCTCGTGCGCTTCCTGCGCGCCCTTGACTTTTTTGTAAACCGGCGGCGAAGGCGGGAGAAACGCCTGACCATATTTCTGGACGATCACCTCGCGCGCTTCGGCCTGCGCGGCAGGCGCGATCGCGGTGCTGTCGGTTCGCATGTACGTGATGAGGCCAACGCGCGCGCCATCCCCAATATCCACGCCCTCGTAAAGCGATTGCGCTATCGCCATTGTCTTCTTGGCCGGCCAGCCCAGTCGCCTGGACGCTTCCTGTTGCAAGGTGCTGGTCGTGAACGGAGCAGACGGATAGCGACGGCGCTCGCTTTTGTCTATCCTCGTGACTACATAGGTCGCCTTTTCCAGCTCGGTGACGATCCCCAGCGTGTCATCTCGAGTCTTGAGGTCGGCGTCCTGCCCATTGATTTTGATGAGCTTGGCAATGAAGGTTGCTCGATCACCGGTTTGCTTGGCTAGCTCAGCCTTGATGCTCCAATACTCAACCGGCACGAACGCCTGGATTTCACGCTCGCGCTCTACGATCAGCCGCACGGCGACGCTCTGCACACGGCCCGCGCTCAACCCCTTGCGGCCCAACTTGGCGCGCAGCAGCGGGCTGAGCCTGTAACCCACCAGACGGTCGAGGATGCGCCGCGCCTGCTGCGCCTCCACGCGATCCATGTCCACCGTGCGCGGGTGAGCGAAAGCCCGTTCAACGGCCTCGCGCGTGATCTCGTGGAACTCGACACGGTGCACAGGCCGACCAGCGATCTCGCGCGTGAGTGCCTGGTGCAAGTGCCACGAGATCGCCTCACCTTCTCGGTCGGGGTCAGTTGCCAGGTAGAGCGCGGAAGCTTGCCTGGCATCCTCACGCAAGCCATGCACTATTTCTTTCTTCTTGGCGGGGATAACGTAGCGTGGACGAAAATCGTGCTCCACATCCACACCCAGTTGTCTTTCGGGCAAATCGCGGATGTGGCCGATGGAGGCTCTGACGGTGTAGCCTCGCCCCAAGAACTTGGCGACGGTGCGCGCTTTGGCCGGCGACTCGACAATCACGAGCCTTCCCCCTCCCCCTTGTAGAGGGAGGGCTGGGGTGGGTGTACTGGTTGGGCGCGCGGCGCTAGCCTTTTCTCTCTGTGTGGAACGCTTAGAGCCGGGGCTAAGGCCTTCATGCGCCGCCGTGCGTCCCATGCGCGTCAGGCGCGTGCCACATTCGACGCACGTGCCTTGCGTGGCGGGTCGTCCATCGCCGAGGAACACCGGCTGCGGGTCGCGCATCTCGCGCTTGACCTTGCACTTGATGCAGTAAGCGAGGATTGGGGAGGGCATCTCACATTGAACCGATGTCCACAACGCACTCGATGGCGAGCTGCAGGTATCGCTCGGCCAGGCCGTACAAGTGATAGTCGGCTACAAATTCAGACCTGGCAGCTTTTTGCAACTCGCGCAAGATTTTGGTGTACTCGTCCAACTTGTCGAGCCGCGCAAGGATCGCTTCACGGTCGAGCACCGAGTCCCTCCGTCATGATACGCTTCATCAAACCTTCGTTGTACAAGTCTTCAAGGTGGCGGCTGTCAAAATAGCGCACCAACACGCGCGCTTCGTAACGAGAGCGCAGCAGCTCGTCACGACAAAGCAACAAGCGGCCGTCGCGGATAACGCGATGCTGAAGCAAGATCGGGGCGCGATTCAAAATCACCACCTGGACGTCATCGCGTTTGAGCGCGCGCATCAGGCGCGTCATCAGGCGCAGTTGAAGAGCCGTATAGTCGTCGGGCGGCACATCGTCACACGCCAGCACCGCAATATCCACGTCCGAAAGCGGCCCGGCATCGCCGCGCGCCTGGGAGCCAAACAGGTACACGATCTCGATCGGCTCATCGGCCAGGGCCTGACGTATGGGCTGCTCAACCAACTCACAAGTATCGAGTTTCTCCATTGGTCCGCAACCGTTCGACGATCTGCTTGACATCTTGCGCGCGGTCGTGCGTGCAAATCAGTAACACGTCGTCAGTGTCCACGACAATGAGATCGGACAGGCCAATCGTCGCTACCAGCCGATTATTTCCATAGATCAGCGTCTTGGTCGTGTCTACGCCCAAATGATCGGCATCAATCGTGACATTGCCGTTCTCGTCGCCGGGCAGGATGTCGAGCAGCGTGGCCCAACTGCCGATGTCGCTCCATCCGATGTCGGCCGGAATGACGACCACATCCTCCGCGCCTTCCATGATGCCATAGTCAATCGTCTGCGCGGCCACGCGCGGCCAGACGAAGCTGAGCACCAGCGACTCGCGATCGGTGCCCATCGCCGCGTCAATCTGCATCAACTGTTCGTAAAAGCGCAGCATTTGCTTTTGCATCTCGGCCAGGATGCGATCTACGCGCCAGATGAACATGCCGCTGTTCCAGGTGTGCAGGCCGTCGGCCACGAACGCTTCCGCCGTAGCCGGGTCGGGCTTTTCGCGGAATGCATTGACGCGATATGCCGTGAGGCCACCTATCTCGCCCAACGCTTCGCCGCGCTCGATGTAGCCATAGCCGGTGGACGGGAAAGTGGGCTGGATACCGAGCGTCACCAGGTGACCCTGCTGCGCCATCTCATACGCTGCAGCCAACACTCGTTGGAACTTGGCGCGGTCCGCGATATAGTGATCGGCAGTCAGCGCAGCCATCACGGCATCCGGATCACGACGCCGCAAGTAGAGCGCGGCCAGCCCGATCGCCGAAGCCGTCCCGCGCGGGACCGGTTCGACGATGAAATTGCCGCCTGGCAACTGCGGAGCCTGACGCAACAAGGTGCCGACTTGCTCCGCAGCAGTGACGATGTAGGCATGGTCAGGTGAAAACAGCGGCTCCAGTCGCTCGACTGAAAGTTGAAACATCGTCCGGTTGCCGACTAGCCGCAGCGCCTGCTTGGGCCGCGCCTGCCGGCTGAGCGGCCACAATCGCGTGCCGGAGCCGCCAGCCATGATGAGAGCAAAGTAGTGATCAACAGTCATCCTATCCTCTTCAATGACATGTGGCGTATTTCGTGTTGCGTATTGCGTATGCGCCGAACGGAACATGGAATACGCCATACATCTCAGTCCACTCGATATGCGGCTTGCCTCTCTCGCGCCACCACGTAATTCATTCCGCCCACCTGCCTCACCGTTCCCTTGAGTTCCATCAGCGCGAGCGTGCTGGACACCTGCGAGATGGGCAAACCGATCTCACGTCGGATGTCGTCAATGTGCATTGGCTCCGCCGAAAGTAGCTCCATCAATTTGGATTCCGTCTCATCCGCCGGGATGACCTCGCGCGCCTCGGCCTGCTGCGCGACCATCGTCAGGTTCAATTGTTCCAGAATATCCTCGGCAGTAAGCACCGGCGTCGCGCCCTGTTGGATGAGTGTATTAGGCAAGCGGCTGCCGCGATTCAAGATATTGCCGGGCACGGCGAACACGTCGCGCCCTTGTTCGGCAGCAAAATCCGCCGTGATGTGCGCGCCGGACGAGACATCGCCTTCGACGACGAGCACGCCCAATGCCAGGCCGCTGATGATGCGGTTGCGTGGCGGAAAGTTGGAACCTTCTGGAGGCGTGCCAACCGGGTAATCGGTCACCAGTGCGCCTTGGGCGATGATGCGTTCGGCCAACTTGCGATGTTCCGCGGGGTAGATATAGTCAATGCCATGGCCTAACACGGCTATCGTACGCCCGCCCACATCGAGCGCGGCCTGGTGCGCCGTCGCGTCAATCCCGCGCGCCAGCCCGCTGACAATCGTCACGCCGCTGCGAGCGAGATCGCCCACCAACACGCGGGTCACCTCGCGCCCATAAGCCGTCGCGCGCCGCGTGCCGACGACCGCAATCGCCCACTGATCAGCAGAAGTGAACGCGCCTTTGAGGTAAAGCAGCGGTGGCGGAGCCGCGATAGACTTGAGCTGGGGAGGATACTCGGCATCGTCCCACGTCAGGACTCGCGCGCCCAAACGATGAACCCGCTCCAGTTCCGCGTCCAGGTCCATCGCGGCGCGCGCGGCCAGCAGATATTCGAGCGCGCGTCGGTCGAGGCCCGCCGCGCGCAAGTCGGACGCGCTGGCGTGCCAGGCCATCTCCAGGTCGCCAAAGTGATCGAGGAGCGCGCGGAGCTTGGCGGGGCCGATGCCGACCACGCGGTTAAAACCGATCCAATAGCGGGTATCTTTCATGGCAGATTGCCGATCGCTGATCGTGGATTGCCCATTGACCTTGGGACGCCGGAATGGCGCGCTCAATCTAGAATCAGCAATCTCAAATCATAAATTGAAAAGGCAGAATGGTCAAACCTCATCGGGAAGCAGGCCGGGCAGCAGGCGAACCGTCATCACGCCGGCATCCAGATCAATTCGGCGCACCACCTCGACACGAGCCGGGAGCAAGACTTGGCCGCGCGGACCTTGTACGACATACACATCGTTCGCGCCAGTGGCGATCACTTCGACCACCTGGCCGAGTCGCTCGCCCTCGGTGGTGACGACGCTCAAGCCGATAATTTGATGCTCATAGAACTCACCCGGCCCCAGGGGCACAGCGTCTTGACGTGCGATCTGTACGAGCTGGTCACGCAGCTCTTCGGCGGATGTGCGATCGCGCACATCGGCTAACTGCAAGAGCAAATTGCCACGATGCCACCGAAATCGTACGACCTCATGCGGACTCGCCTTAGCTCCCAGGTAAACGCGCTTCAGCCGGCCCAGCTTTTCCGGGAAGCTGGTCAGCACCTCAAGCTTCAGTTCGCCCCGCACGCCCCACGGCCGCAGCACCCGCGCGATGGCTAAATAGCGAGGCTCAGGGACACGACGCCTCCCTGAGCCTCTCGCGTTCGATGCGCCCATTCGCGTTTTCAGGGCCTCGCTGCCCCAGCGGAAACGCGAGGCCTGTCAAAAGCCGATCACACGATTTCCAGCGTGACCCGCTTACCCTCTTTGGCGGCCACCACGCGGACGAGCGTGCGCATGGCATTCGCGACGCGCCCCCCTCGGCCGATGACCCGCCCCATGTCCGAAGGAGCCACGTGCAATTCGAGGATGATTGAATTCGCTCCCCCTACTTCGTTCACCGTGACCTGCGATGGATCATCTACCAGCGACTTGGCGATATATTCGACGAGCTCTTTCATCTTGTCTCTCCTTTCCTGGTGGAGGCAGTTGAAATGAAAAACGCGCGTTGCGATCCGAAGTCGAAGGAAAGGGGGCAAGGCCGGCTGGGTTGGCGACTAGGCCGCTGGTTATTCAGTCGCTGACTTGGCCTCCTGCTGTGCCTTTCGCTTGGCTCGCTTGCCAGGTTGACCTGGGGCGCCTTTTAAAGCCGTTTTGGGGCTGATGACCTCCGCGGACTGTGCGGCCTGGGCCGCTTCGGCCAACAGCGTCTCCAGCGTCTCGCCGGATCTGAGTCGAGCAAAACGCCCCAAGGTTCCCTGTTTGGTCAGCAGGCGAGTCACCGACTCACTCGGCTGAGCGCCGACCTTGAGCCAGTGCAGCGCGCGCGCCTCATTCACCTGGACGGTTTCCGGCTGGGTGCGCGGATTGTAAAAGCCGATCACTTCCAGAAAACGTCCGTCGCGCGGAGCTTCTGCGTCGGCCACGATCAAGCGGTAACTCGGCTGCCCCTTGGAGCCGATCCGGCGAAGTCGAATGCGTACCACAGTGTTCTTTTCTCCTTACTCGATTTCAGATTTCGGCTCTTGACTTGAGCGGCGCCGAAATCCGCAATGGGATCACGGGCGGAACATGGATAGCAGCCCGCGCCCTTTTGGACTGGTCATCTGCTTCATCATCCGCTGCATCTGGCGGAATTGCGCGAGCAATTGATTGATCTCTTGCACCGTCGTGCCGGAGCCGCGTGCGATGCGCCGTTTGCGGCTGCCTCCGATGATCTCGGGATGATGCCGCTCTTCCAGCGTCATAGAATTAATGATCGCCTCGATGCGCTTGAGCTGGCCGTCGGCCAATTCAGGCGCAACATCCAGCTTGGCCTTGGATAGACCAGGAATCATGTCGAGCACCTGGCTGAGCGGCCCCATCTTTTTGACCTGCTGAAGCTGGCTCAGGAAATCTTCCAAATCGAATTTGGCCTCGATGAGCTTTTGCGCCAGCTTCTGAGCCTGCTCCTGGTCCATCGTCGCTTCGGCCTTTTCGATGAGCGTCAGCATGTCGCCCATGCCCAAGATGCGCGAAGCGAGTCGGTCCGGTTGGAAAACTTGGAGCGCGTTGGGTTTTTCGCCCACGCCCAAGAACTTGAGCGGCACGCCGGTCACCGCGCGGATGCTGATCGCCGCGCCGCCGCGCGCGTCGCCGTCCACCTTGGTCAGGATCAGGCCCGTCAGCGTCACGCGCTTGTGGAACTCGTCTGCCACGCGCACGGCGTCCTGGCCCGTCATCGCATCGGCCACCAGCAGCACCTCGGACGGATGTGCGACCTGCTTGACCTGTTCGATCTCGGCCATCATCTCGTCGTCAATGTGCAGACGGCCGGCCGTGTCCAGGATGACGACCCCGTAAGCCCCTTCCCGCGCGTGCCTGAGCGCATGACGGCAGATCTCGGGTGGCGGGACCTGGATGCCTTCAGCGTGCACAGGAATATCCAGTTGCTTGCCGAGCACCTGCAACTGTGTCACCGCCGCCGGGCGATACGTGTCCGCCGCAACCAGCAGCGGTCGCTGACCCGAGCCTTTGAGCCGCAGGCCGAGCTTGGCCGCCATTGTCGTCTTGCCGCTGCCCTGCAGGCCAACGAGCATGATCACATGCGGCGGCTGACCGGTCAATTCCAGCGGGGCCGGTTTGCCCAGCGTCGTGATCAATTCCTCATGAACAATTTTAACGATCTGCTGTGCAGGCGTCAAGTGCTTCCGGACTTTGACGCCGATCGCGCGCGCCCGCACACGCCCCAAAAAGTCCTTGACGACGGTGTAGTTGACATCGGCTTCCAGCAGCGCCAGGCGCACTTCGCGCAACGCGGCATCCACGTCTTCCTCAGAAAGGATGCCGCGCTTGGAAAGCTTGTCAAAAACAGCTTGCAGCTTTTGAGTCAGCCCTTCAAACATCGGAGCCTTGCCTTTTCATGAGCAATGCGCGATTGTAACCGATGCAGAGATATTCGTCAAGTGGACGCGAAACTAATGCACTATTGAACCAACGCACTCACTCCATTGCAATCCAGCTAGAAACTGGTATAATCCGCGCCGCAGAGAAAATGGAAAGAACCACGTCCAAGCCCCCCAGGAGTCACAGGTGATCCAGCGCGCCACGCAAACGCCCGAGTATTGGGGCACTGCCTTCTCGGTTACTGAGGAAGATATCGAGCATCTGCTCAATCTGTTTTTCGAGGACGAGCTGCCTCGCACGGACGACGAGCTAGCCCTGGGGCTGGTTCGCCGGCGCTGCCTGCGTGAAGAAGCTGCCGTCAGCCGCGAGCTGGCCAAGGGAGCTTTGTACCAGCCCAAAAACGCCTATGAACCAGGACAGCGGGTTGTGTTCCCTGCGCTGGACTATGCGGTCGGCAACGTGATCGCCGTGCGCGATGGACACAATCCCGAGTACGGCCCATTCTGCGTCATCAAGGTGCAGTTCGACGGCGAGACCGAACGCGAGTTTGCCTCCAAGTTCCCCTATCCCCATCGGCTGAACGAAGCATCGGCGGGAACGCTGCCGGACACGGCCAGCGGCCAAACCTTGCGCTCGCCCGAAGACCTCTATCACCTGTACGGCGCTCACGTCCGCGACAAGCTCATCGAGGCGCTGCAACAGCGGTCCGAGTTCGTGTGGTTGTTCGGCAAGTGGTTCCCGGCCGGTCTGGTGGCCGACGTCAACATCGGTCACCTGAACCTGGCCGAAGCGGTGTTGGATGTGGCTGGCGGCGGGCCGTTGCCGACCGACAAGTTTCTGCACGATGTGGGCCTGCCGCGCGAGATCAATCAGCGACTGCAGGAATTTTCGCTCAACTATGCGCTTTATAAGGACGAGCGCTTTGACGAGGTCGGGCCGGCGGGCGAGGTGCTGTGGTTCCTGCGACGCCTGGAGCCACAGGAGGTCTTGAACCCGCCGCGCCGCTTGATGTGCGAGCCGCTCCCGCATCGTCCTGAAATGCTCGACCAGGCGCTCCTTCGCATCGAGCGTGATCTGGACGACGAACATTCCGGGCTGCCCGCGCCAGACGAACTGCCCGACGAGGTCACGTTCACGCTGACCTACCCCCATCGGCGCGTGGGCAGCGCGCCGCTTTCGCCGACGATCGCCACGCTCTTTCCCACCGGGCGCACGCACCGCATCCGCTTCACCTTCGAGGATGCACGCAGCGGCCAGCGTTGGCCCGGCTGGGTGGTGCGCGAGCACCGGTATGCCTTCGGGCTGGACCTCTGGTACGAAGCCAATGACGTGCCGGTGGGGGGACTGGTCAACCTGCGCCGCTCGGAGGAGCCGGGGGTGGTGCTGGTGGATCTGGAAAGCCGTCGCCTCAAGCGCGAATGGGTGCGCGTGGCAAATGTCAAAGACGGCCGACTGACCTTTGAGATGCTCAAGCGCCAGATGACGTGCGGCTACGACGAGCTGATGGTGATCGGCATAGACAACTGGCAGGGTATTGACGAGTTGAGCGAACGGCTGGAAAGCCAGCGGCGCTCGCTGGCCGATCTCGTTCACGAGTTGTTCCCGCAACTGGCACGTCTCAGCCCGCAGGGCACCGTCCACTCCAAGACGCTGTACAGTGCGATCAATCTCGTGCGGCGCACCCCTCCAGGCCCACTATTCGCCGAGCTGGTCATGCATCCCTCCCTCAGGCCCGTGGGCGAGGGTTACTGGGTCATCCGCGAGTAAGCCAGGATTTGTCATGACTACATCTGTGCCTGCTCTCAAGCCATCCCGGTTCATCAAGCCGACGCCTGATACGCCCTATCATATTGATTACGAGTGGTGGAATCGGGCCGACCGCGACCTGCGCGTCTATCTCAAGAGCCATTTGTGCGAGTTCCATCGAGAGATGTACGCCGACCCGTCCACCGACGACCGGATTGATTGGGTGGATGCGCACACTGCCGAGGTCAAGCGCATTGATGGCATTCTGTACCAACTGCGCGTGCATTGCAGCCAGCAGCCTGACTATATCACCGAATCCACTTCGCTCGTGGATGCAGTCTTTCGTGTGTTCCTCGTCAACGACAATCAGCCGCTCAGCCCGCGCCAGTTGGG
>DAOTXX010000098.1:0-63752 GCA_034434835.1 Thermoflexales bacterium
CCGCACCCGGCGGGATGATGAATCATCCCGCTGGTACTGGAAACTGGCTGAAGCCAGTTGAGACGGCCTGCTTCAGCAGGCCTGACGTAGCAGCCGCGAAATTCATTTCGCGGCGAACAGGCTGAACAGTTACACACTATCTACAATTTGATGAAACTGCTTGGACAGGTGTTGAGCCTGGTCGAACGCACGCCCGGCGTCGAGCATTTTGTCACCTGGAACGCCCGGATTTCAAAGGCAAGTCAAGCCTGCCTGCATTGACGCCGGACGAGTACCTGGCCCAGATCGCTTGACCTCTTGATCCTCCGCACCACTATCATGCCGCGACTTTTGCAGCACAACAAGCACATCAACACCCTGCGGCAATGTGATATATTCCATCTCGTCCATCGGCAGGCGATGCGGCTAAGGGGCCGTGGCGGCGTGGGAGCCGCCCCCTGCTGAGTTTCGCACCGGAAACCAGTGTAACATGATTCCCACGGAAGACAGAACGGCCTCAGTCCTCCGCCGCGTGTGTTTGCAGCCACTCACTCACATAGCGGGCAAAGGTCTCAAAATCGTCCAGGTTCTCCTGCAAATACTGGTAGACCCGCTGCAAGTCCACCTCCAAATAGAGGTGCACCAGCACGTTGCGGAACTTGGCCATACCCACCAGTCTCTGCGCGAAATCGGCTGGCAAGACGCCGATCTCGGCCAGCGCGGGGAAAATGTCCTTGTACTCTTTGGGCAGCATGGCCGACTGATCGGCCAGGATGATGCTGGCGACGTCAAGGGCGGCCTGGATGGCGACCTGAAAGTTGTGTTCCACCGTATCGGTATAAAGATAGTTCTTGGCGAACGCCTCATACGTCATCGGTTGGAGGCCGCGCAAAACGCGCAAGCACTTCCGGATGTACGAGAGGCGTTCGTTGATGGGCGTCGTATCCACTGAGCAACTTTCCTTTCCGCGCCTTTTCCAGGATGGCATCTCCGTGCCGCTTCAGGAACGGCTTGAAATCCAGATACTCGTTCAGCGTCCGCACGCGAAACTCGATCATCGCCTGACGGTCGCGGCAGAAAAGCACAATGCCATCGCGCAGCACGGCGTAGCGGAGCGCCGGCGGGGCCTGGTTGAGGATCAGCACGTCCACGTCATTGGTGTGCAATATCCCCATCAGCCCGCCAATGACCTCCAGCCGCATGTCGAAGCATTGGTCATTATCAGGGCGGCCCTCCAAGAGCACCGCCACGTCCACGTCGCTCTGTGCCCACGCCCGTCCCCGGGCGTGTGACCCGAACAGGTACGCCAACACCACCCCCTCCAGGGAGGCAAAGTATTGCTCCAACGCAGCCGCGTATTGGCCGAGGTCGAAAGATTCCATCGCTGCACCTGCCTGCGCGGTATGATAGCACAAACAGAACGGGTTGCCAACTTGCCACGAATCCCACGAATCTCACGAACGTGAGGCAAATTCGTGTCATTCGTGGAATTCGTGGCCGAGCACTTGCGCTCCTACTCCAATGCCTCCCACCGCTGTTCCAGCTTTTCCATCACCTGCGGCAGCGTGGTGTACTCCATCTCATCCATCGGCAGGCGATGCGGCTCAAAGGGGCCGTGGCGGCGCAGGTGATCGGCGATCGTGTTGCACAGGCGGCGGGCCTCGTCAAAGCCGGGGTCGTCGAACATGTCGCGCGGACCAACCAGGCGGCCTTCGGCAAGTTGAAAGCCCAGCGCGATCACCCGGGGCGGGCCATCAAAGCGGCTGGGGTGCGCCATCGAGCGCGGCACCGGCATCAGCGGGCCATAGTGCGAGCCGCGCATCCAGCCTTCCACGATGTGCGGCATCGTGAAAGGCTCCAGCGTCTCGCCCACGGCCGGGAACTTGCCCTGGCAGCGCACGACGCAGACCGGGTCATCCTTGCCCACATAGCGCCCGGCGATGAGGGCCAATCGCTGGGTGGACGAGACTGCAGCGATCTCGCCATCTTTAGTATACACGGCCTTGATCACATAGCGCCCGGCGGCGCCGATAAAGACCAGCAGATCATACAGCTCCTCCGGCGTGTTGAAGCAGATGCGCTTGTGCCCCTTGACGTCGTGGACTTCGAACACAAAGCCACTGTGCATGTTCGGGGCGATGACCAGCCCGGCCGTGTTGAACGGATCGGCAAACATCCGGCACAGCGGCATGTTCCAGGCCCCCGCCGCAGTCTTGTCCGCCATAAAGATGATGATCGGCTCGGACTCTCGCTCCACCAACTCCATCTCGGCCACGCCAGGCCCCATGCCCTTGACGTTGCCCGAGAAAGCATCGGCCAGGAGGTCTTGGCCTGCGCCGTACAGCTTGAGCCGCCGGGCCACATCCGTGCAGGCCTCAAAGACCTCCCAGGCCAGACGGTGAATCTCCGGGTTGTCCACCCCCCGGCGGTGGGTCATGACAAGCTCCAGGTCATCGCCGCAGGCGGTGACGTGCGAATCCACGATCAGCCCCTCCGACTGCGCGACGCCGAGGCGGCGCCGGGCCTCCTGGATCAGCTCATCGTGCATAGCCGAATGACCGACAAAGCCCCCGACGTCCGCCTTGATGACACTGGCGGTGATCTTGTGCGTATCCATGTTAGCCTCCTGTTGAAGGGAACCACGGGGTGGGTTGACCGCCCCACTGTTCAGGACCCGCCCTGCGCGACAGCGTCCTGGCATGCAATGTGAGGTCAGCGTCAGCTATCGCGCAGAGTGTGCCTTTGTGACCTTGGTGGATCAAAACCAGCCAGCGGTGCGACGAGGTACAGCGAGGAAAGGTAGGGAC
The DNA here is from genome assembly GCA_034434835.1 of Thermoflexales bacterium. Taxonomy (GTDB): domain Bacteria; phylum Chloroflexota; class Anaerolineae; order Fen-1058; family Fen-1058; genus JBGLNJ01. The sequence goes on from DAOTXX010000098.1 coordinate 2,787, forward strand.
TGCATGCACCGGCAATCACTCTACTGAGATGTACGGAGAGGATGCGCCCGGCTTCGTGGATGATTATAATGCGATCTGCAGCGTGGTGCAATGAACTCGTTTTGACTTTCCGCGCAAGCCGCTTACAATATGAGCTATGAGTCCAGTCGAAATCCTATATCCCAGGTTGCGCGCGATTGACACGCGCCCGATGGTCAGGGACGGCCAGCCGTGCATCCTGTTGCGCGACCCGCTGCAATTGACCGACAGGACGCTGATCATCCCCCAGCAACTTGGCCCCGTGTTAGCTCTGTGCGATGGGACGCGAGAAAACGCCAGCGCGGTGAGCGCGTCGCTGGCGGTGCGATACGGCCTGCGCCTTTCGCCCGGTGCCATCGAGCAACTCTTGTCCGTGTTGGACGAAGCGTGTTTGTTGGACAATGCGCGCTCCCTTGAAGCGCGCGAACGCGCGCTCGCCGAATATCGCCAGGCGCCGTTCCGAACGCCCATCCTCGCCGGGCAGTCTTATCCGGCCAATCCCGATGAGCTACATCGCCTCCTGCAAGGCTACCTGGACGCGGCGGACGATTCAGATGATTCGCCCACACCCCAGCCGTCAAGAGTCAGCGGGCTGGTCTCGCCGCACATTGACTATGCTCGCGGCGGGCCGGTCTATGCGCGCGTCTGGAAACGCGCCGCGGACCTGGTCCAGGCCGCCGATCTGGCCGTCGTGCTGGGAACGGACCACTATGGCGAAGACAGGCAGTTGACGCTCACCCGCCAGCATTACGCTACGCCATACGGGGTGCTGCCGACCGCGCGCGACGTGGTAGATGCGCTGGCGGAAGCGATGGGCGAGCAGGCTGCGTTTGCGGGCGAACTGGATCATCGCAGCGAACATTCGATTGAGCTGGCGGCAGTGTGGCTGCATCACATGCGCGCCGGCCAGCCCTGCGAGCTGGTGCCGATCTTGTGCGGATCGTTTGCCCCGTTCATTCACGGCCAGGCCCAAGTCGAACGCGACCCCGTCATCGGCGCGATGGTGGGCGCGTTTCAGCAGGCGACCGCCGGGCGTCGTGTCGTCGTGGTCGCCGCAGGCGATCTCTCGCACGTCGGCCCGGCGTTCGGCGGCCAGCCGCTGGACCTGGTCGGACGCGCCCGGCTCCAGGCAGCGGACGACGAGCTGATCGATCTGATGTGCCACGGCGACGCTCATGGCTTTCTGGCGGCCATTCAGCGCGCTGGCGATCGCAACAACGTCTGCGGCGTCCCGCCGATCTATCTGGCTTTGCGGCTGCTTGGCGCGGCTCACGGCGAGCGCGTGGCCTACGATCGCTGCCCGGCGGACGAGAACGGTGCTTCGGTCGTCTCGATCTGCGGGGTCGTGTTCTGGTGATCGCATTGGGGAGCTGCGCATCGCGTCTTGAGGTGTAACCATGAGCCGTCCGGTCTGGCTGGTGCAACTCATCGAGAAAACTTTTCCCGGTCGCTTCCTGGCTGCCCGGGCGACTCGAGCGCCTATCTTGGGGAACCTGATCGATCGCTGGCTCTTTGAAGGCGACGACCTGATCTATCTGCCCTCGGACAAATCCATCCAGATCGATCAAGCGGTCAGCCTGCCCGGCGAAATGGTCTTGCCTTCCCAAGTGGTGGAACACTTTGTCGAGCAGGCCAGTTATCACTGGATCATGAACACGTGCATCTGCCGCGATTCCAGGCAATGCCAGGATTATCCGATTGACCTGGGCTGCCTCTTTCTGGGCCAGGCCGCCGCCGGGATCAACCCGCAACTCGGACGCCATGTCACGAAAGAGGAAGCGTTGGAGCACGTGCGGCGCTGCCGCGAAGCCGGCCTGGTTCACCTCATTGGCCGCAACAAGCTGGACACGGTCTGGCTTGGCGTCGGTCCGGGCCGCAAGTTGCTCACGATCTGCAATTGCTGCCCGTGCTGTTGCCTGTGGCGAGTGCTGCCCTACCTCTCGCCCGAGATCGGCGCCAAAGTGACCCGCATGCCCGGCGTTTCGGTCACCGTGAGCGACCAGTGCATCGGCTGTGGAACCTGCGCTCAGGATGTGTGTTTCGTGAACGCGATTCATCTGGCAGACGATCGTGCTGTCATTGATGACACGTGCCGAGGATGCGGTCGCTGCGTGGACGTTTGCCCTCAGGGAGCGATCCAGCTCTCAATAGACAATAGCCAGTTTGTGGAAAAAGCCATCACCCGCATTTCAACTTTGGTAGATCTCGGCTGAGAGAACGATGACAATGCAAGAACTCAAACGTCGAGCTATCTTGCTCTGTTCGCCTGCGCTGTGGGAGCACGGACACGGGCCGCAGCATCCGCTCAAGCCGGAGCGACTAGAGCGCACATTCGAGCTGCTCAGCGAGTACGGCGCGCTCGACGCGCCAAACGTTCGCGTGGTCGCGCCGCGCCCGGCGACCGACGACGAGCTGGCCTTGTTCCACACGCGCGAGTACATCGAGAACGTGCGCGCGCTGAGCGAGGGTGCGCCCGATCTCCCCGCCTGGCATTACGGCTTTGGCCCCGGCGATAACCCGGTCTTTCCAGCCATGTTCGAGACCGAAAGTCTCAAGGTCGGCAGCGCGTTGACCGGCGCGGCGATGCTGCTCAAGGGCGAATGTGACGTGGCCTTTAGCTTCAGCGGCGGAATGCATCACGCGATGCCGGCGCAGGCTTCCGGCTTTTGCGTGTTCAACGACGCGGCGGTGGCGATCCACTGGCTGCTGCGACAAGGGCTGCGCGTGGCCTATGTGGACATTGACGTGCATCATGGCGATGGTGTGCAGGCGGCTTTTTACGATACCGACCGCGCCCTGACCATCTCGCTTCACCAGGACGGACGCACACTTTTCCCCGGCACCGGCTTTGCGGAGGAGGTCGGCAGCGGCGCAGGTCGCGGCTACAGCGTCAACCTGCCGCTGCCGCCTCACACGGACGACGAGGCTTACTTGTGGACATTCCACGAGGTCGTGCCGCCGCTCCTGGAACGCTTCAAGCCTGATCTCGTCGTGACGCAGCTTGGAGTGGATACGCACCACGCTGACCCGCTGGCGAGCCTGGCCTTGACGACCGCCGGACATACAGCTCTATTCGAGTCGCTGGATAAACTCGCTCCTCGTTGGCTGGCCCTGGGCGGCGGCGGATACGACATCAGCGTCGTTCCTCGCTCTTGGACATTGGCGTTCGGCGTGATGTCCGGTCAATTGTTCTCCGACGAACTGCCAGCAGGGTATCGAGCCAGATACGGAGGCCAGTGGCTGCGAGACCACGAGCGCCCGAATTTGAACGACGAGACGCGCCGATGGGTTCGCCAGGAAGTTGAAGTGGTCGTCGCCCAGGTCAAGCAGCATCACTACCTCGCCGGGTAACCTCCCACAAGTGAGCGTGACCGACCGGCCACCGCCATGCAAAACGTTCTGCAACATGCAGGCTTGCGCGGCGATGAATTCGCCGCGCTATGGAGCCGCGCCCCGTGAACGGGGCTAGGCGGAGGTGACACTTGGCGTTCGCGGCGGAACGCCCCATGCGCCGCCCAGAGAGACAAGCCGGATTCATCCGGCGCCGCCTGGTAGCGCGGGCAATTCATGCCCGCGCGGGCGCAACTGACCTGCCACCACCGACACGGGAGAGGCGTGACCATTACGCTATTGACATCTCGCGTGAGAGCCGTTAGATTGAGGCCAGGACTTGCCGGAGCGAGATCAAGATGCGACCTTCCAGCCTGAATCAATCACAACGTTACCTGCGCCAGCTTGCGTTGGCCGTGCTGATCTCTGCACTGCTGCTGAGCCAGAGCAGTGCCTTGCCCCCCGCTCAAACCTACGCCCTGGCGCCTCAAGCCATCCAGTTGCCTGTCCTCAAGTGGCAGCGAGGCGGCTGCTACTCGTCCTGGTGCGAGACCGGTTGGTATTCGTCGCCGGCGGTCGCCGACGTGGATCAAGACGGTCAGATGGAAGTTGTCGGCGCGACCTACTCACTGTTCATCTTGGACAGCGCGACCGGAAATCTGGAACGTCGGATCGATCCACCCGGCAATCGGCAATGGCCCAGCCTGGTCGTGGCCGATCTGGAAAATGACGGCGACCTGGAGATCGTCACCGCGCACGGCGATGGCTACGTCAACGTCTACGATCAGGCCGGAGCGCGCCTGGTCTGGTCGCGCCAGCCCACGTCCGGCAATGAGCTGCGCTCACTGGCGGCCTACGATCTCGACGGCGACCGCGATCTGGAAATCCTGGTCGCTTCCACTCGATCGGAAAATCAGTGGTACGTCTACGAGCACGATGGCACGCTGCGAACTGGATGGCCTCGATTGCCCGACAGCGAGCCAGGCTATGCCGCCGGCTGCTACAACGAAAACATCGCCGCGGGCGATCTCGACGGCGATGGGCGCGGCGAGATCATCGGCCCATCGGACGTTCACTACATCACCGCCTATCAGGACGATGGCACGCAAATCCTCGCCCACTCACGCTACAACAGCTTCAACCCCGTTGGACCAAAATTTTGGAGCCAGGTGGGCGTGCACGTGGACGACGCGGTGGATTTGCGCGGCTATGCCAACTGCGGCGTCGAACATCGTCCCAACTTTGCGCACTCGGCGCCCATCATCGTGGATGTCAACCGCGACGGCGTCCTGGAGGTCGTCGTCGTCGGCAATGTCTATAATTGCGGCACCAGCCCCTATACGAGCCTGTACGAGATGCCATACGTCTTGAACGCCGACCGCTCGCGCTGGAAAGGCAGCGGCTTTGATTGGACGGCCATCCCCACGCCCGACCCCTACGCCGCCCCATTGAGCGAGGACTATAACCTCATCGAAAACGCGCAGCCCAACCCGGTCGCCGCCGACCTGGATGGGGACGGGCTGCTCGAAATCCTGTACGCTGCCTACGATGGCCGCGTCCACGCCTACTGGCTGGACAAGACCGAGCACAGCAGTTGGCCGTATGAGGTTTACAGCGCCGCCGAAGGGTTCTTTCGCTTTGCTTCCGAGCCGGTCGTGGCCGATCTGGATAACGACGGCCAGGCCGAAGTCATCTTTGCCTCGTGGCCGCAAAAGGGGAACAACCGCCGGGGCAGGCTGCACATCGTCAGCTCTTTGGGCCAAAAGCTCCAGGAAGTAGACTTGCCCGCGCCATTTTCCGGCGATTGGAACGGCGGGCTGGCCGCGCCGACGCTCGCCAACATTGACGGCGACGCCGATCTGGAAGTCGTGCTCAACACGGCTCACTCGGGGCTGGTGGCCTACGATCTGCCGGGCACGGCCAACGCGCGCATCTTGTGGGGAACCGGGCGAGGCAACTATCAGCGAAGCGGGTCGGTTCTGCAAGGGACACTTCAAGATTCCCGCAAGAGTGTGCGCCCGGCGCTACCCGGGCCAGGCGATGCGCTCACCTACACCATCCTTTTGCGCAACCCCGGCCCGGCGCTGAGCGGCGTTCGAGTGACGGACACATTGCCAGCCCAAGTCCACTATACAGGAAATCTGTGGGCTTCGACGGGGAATTATGGAATGACAGGCAGTGTCATCACCTGGACCGGCAACGTGTCCGGCGGCGTGCCCGTGACGATCACCTTCAACGTCACGGTGAGCCTCGACATCACTGCGCCGCACGCGATCGTCAACACCGCGCTGATTGACGACCGACTGGGCAACGTGTGGCAGCGGCAAGCCACGACGATCGTCAATGGCTTTGCCGTCTATTTGCCGATGGTGATGAAATAAGAACCTCCCGCAGGCCGCAAGCCTGCGGGAGGCTTCGACCCCCGATCAGTTCCTGAGCACGATCGGCAGATACAGGATGTGAAAGCGGACCCAGGTATCCCGCTCCGCATGGCCCGGGTAGCTGCCCGGCTGCGCCGTGATGTCGGCGACGTTGTGCAGCGTCCGGCCCGCGGGGCCACCGACCGTCGCCGTGACGACGATCTGCCCACTCGCGCCTGCGTTGAGCGAGCTAAACTGCCACACCACCCGTTGAGCAGTCTGGCTGAACGGCGTCGGGCTGACCGCCGTGACGGTGATCCCCGTTGGTAAAGTGTCCGTCACCAGGACGCCCGTCGCCTGCTGATTCCCGATGTTCGAGTAACGCAGCGTATAGACCAACGGATCGCCCACGCTGACCTGCGCCGGGCCATCTTTTGTGATCCGCAAGATCACCCCCTCCGAGAGCACCTGCGTCGAATACAGCGCCGTCACCATCGCCACCTGGGAAGCATCCGCAAAGGCCGTGTTAGTGATCACACCGGTCGCCGAGGGAGCTGTCGTGGTGATCATCACGGATCGGCTTTGCCCCGGCCCCAAGTCGCCGAGCGACCAGGACAAGAGCGGCAACGTGACCGAAACCGGCGCGGGCGACGCGCCCACGAACGATACGCCCGCCGGCAGCACATCCGCCACGGACACATCAGCGACCGTCGTCGTGCCGATGTTGTCCACACGCAGCTCGTACACCAGTTGACCATTGACCAGCACAAACGGGTCGCCCAGCTTGGTCAGGCGCAATTGACCCGCTGGCGGCTGCGACACGCTCGTGACCAGCGAGGCAAAAGTCGGCGTGACGCCATCCGCGACCACCAGCGCGTGATTGGTCAACTGCGGGTAACCCTCCAGCACGCGCACCTGCACCGTCACGTCATGATTCTCGGTGCCCGGCCCAACGGAAGGAGCCGTAAAGAGCAAGACGCCGCTCGGATCAGGCGTCACCGGTGGGTTGGAGGAGACAAACTGCGCCCCGGCCGGCAAAAAGTCGTACAGGCGAACGTTGAATCCTTGCGAACCAGAATTGGTGTTGGAATAACTGAGCGTGTAATTGATCTGCGCGCCCGGCGCAGGAGCGCTGTTATCCACTCGTTTGCTCAGGCTCAGCCGTGGATCTCCGATCGGGCTGATGAACGCCAATGGTGCTGCAGGGCCATCGGACGCTTTCAGGCTAGCCGAGGACGAAAGCCAGGCCATCAACCCTACCGCGCACACCAACGCGACGACAAACCAAACGAAAGACGACTTGTTTCTGCTGGACATTTTGCCTCCTTTTCCTGATTTTGGAAACAGATCACGACTCACGCTTTCCCGGATGCACGTACTCCTTCGGCCTGAACATATCCTTCCACGGCTCGCGCAAGATGCTGCGCGATGACCCTGCGCCGGGCCAGTAACTTGCGCCGCGCACAATGACCGCCGGCAATCGAGCGGTCGTTTGCCCCATCAGCATCGAAGCCGCGGCCGCAATCTCGTCGGCGCGGTTGATGATCGTGCGCTCCATGACATAGCCAAACAGATCGGTTTGCCCGCGCATGTCCACCAGCGGGTCCATCCCGGCCACGCCGATCGCCATGCCGATCACCCCTTCACGGAAGGGTCGCCCCAAAGTATCAATGATGAGCACAGCCAACCGTTGGCCGCTCAAAGCCTCGAGCCGCGCCTGAATCGCGCGAGCGGAGGCGTCCGGGTCCTCCGGCAAGAGCATCAATACTTCGCCCTCACCGGTCTGTTCGATGTTGGAACGGTCAATGCCCGCGTTGGCGCAGATGATGCCCAGGCGATTTTCCACCACCAGCAGATCGGGCCGCATCGCCATGATGCCGCGCGACTCGCGCAGGACGACCTCGACAAAGCGCGGGTCCTTGCGGACGAGCGCGGCCACCTCCAACGCTTCCGGCGAAGGCTCGACCTGGCTCAGGCGAACGGCTCGCCCTTCCGCCTTGGAGATGATCTTTTGCGTGATGACGACGACATCATGCTGCTCAAAGGCGATCCCCGCCGCCTGCGCGCGATCAAAGATGATCGCCGGCAGGTCGTCGCCGGGCTGGATCATGGGAATGTCGGGGATAGCGACAAGCTCGATTTTGGGATAGTGGCCCATTACACATGCCTGGCGACCCTCATGATCTGGCAGACCTTGAGGGTCTATGGTAAACTAGCGCAAGTTTACGCCGGGTGCGCGAAAAGGTCAAACATGCATGGGTGTCAACCGTAAGGTTGGAGTGCAGGTTTCAGCCTGCATCAAATGCGGCCTGAAGGTCGCACTCCAGGGCCAAAGTTGACACCAATGGTCAAACATGAATCGCATCGTCTTTATGGGGTCGCCCGAGTTTGCACTGCCGACGCTCCAGGTCTTGATCGAGCGATACGATGTGGTCGGCGTATACACCCAACCCGATAGGCCCGCCGGGCGCGGACAGTCCCTCACCCCCCCGCCCGTCAAGCGTTTCGCTCAAGCGCGCGGCCTGCCCATCTTCCAGCCGCGCACGCTGCGCGATCCGACCGTGCAGGCGCAACTGGCCGGGCTGAAGCCGGACGCCATCCTCGTCGCCGCGTATGGGCTGCTGCTGCCCAAGTCTGTGCTCGATCTGCCACCGCACGGCTGTCTCAACGTCCACGCTTCGCTGCTGCCCAAATATCGAGGCGCGGCCCCCATCCCGGCGGCCATCCTCAACGGCGAATCCGAGACCGGCATCACGCTGATGCGGTTGGATGAAGGACTGGACACCGGGCCGACGCTCGCGCAAGCTCGCCTCCCCATCGCCCCGGACGACACGACCGGCTCGCTGACGACCCGGCTGGCCGAACTCGGCGCGCGGTTAGTCGCCGAGACGCTGCCGCGCTGGCTGGCCGGCGAGATCACGCCTCAACTGCAAGACGAAAACCAGGCGACGTTTGCGCCCCGGCTCAACAAACCAGATGGGCGGTTGGACTGGTCACGTCCCGCCATCGAACTGGACCGCCGCGTGCGCGCGTTCTCGCCGTGGCCGGGGACGTTTACGACGTGGAAGGGCAAGCTCTTGCGCGTGCTGTCGGTCCAAATCACAGAGCACACATCTCAGGGCGCCGCCGGGGCGGTGGTGCAAGACGGCCAAGACATCGGAGTCGTGACCGGCGATGGCCTTTTGCGCCTGGTCGTCGTGCAACTGGAAGGCAAACGCGCGATGAGCGCGGCGGATTTTGTGCGCGGGCAGCCCTCGTTCATCGGCAGCGTGCTGGGGGAATCGAGATGAAGATCGTCGTCGTCGGCGCAGGCGCAATTGGGGGCTGGATGGGCGGCAAGCTCAGCGCTATCGGGCAAGATGTCGTGCTGGTCACCCGGCCTCACCTGGCGGAGGTTCTGCGCGAAAAAGGTCTGTGCGTCATCGAACCGGACCACGAGATCACGGTGCACCCCAACGTGGTCACGGATCCCGGCCAGGCGTTTGTCGGATCCTTGCCAGCCGATCTGGTCTTGCTGGGCGTCAAGACGTTCGACACGCGGGCCGCCGTCGAGGCACTGCGCCCGTATGCCCCCCGATTCCGGGTCATCCTGTCACTGCAGAACGGCATCAGCAACGAGGACATCCTGGCCGAAGCGTTTGGTGCGGACAAGGTGATCGCCGGGACGACGACCCATCCCGTCGTCGCGCCGGAGCCGGGCGTCGTGCGCTCGGAGAAAAAGCGGGGCGGCATCGGCCTGGCGTCCGTGGGCGGCCAAGACGCGCGCGGCTGGGTCGAGCTGTTCAACAAGACCGGCATCGTCACTCGTCGCTACGCCGACTATCGCGCGATGAAATGGTCCAAGCTGTTGCTCAACCTCATCGGCAACGCCACCTCGGCGATCTTGAACATGAACACGGCGCGCGTGTTCGCCGACCGACGGCTGGTGGCGCTCGAAGTAGCGCAGTTGCGCGAAGCGATCGCCGCGATGCGCGCGCTCAAGCTCAAACCGGTCTCACTGCCGGGCTATCCGGTGCCGCTGCTGGTGGCGGCGGTGCGATGGTTGCCGACGCCGATCGTCAGCTTGATCATGCGGCCGCTGGTCCTGAGCGGTCGCAAAGAAAAGTTGCCCTCGCTGCTCCTTGAGCTGAACCGCAATCGCGGCAAGTCCGAAGTGGACGAACTCAACGGCGCAGTGGCGCGGGTCGGGCCAAGTGTGGGCGTGCCGACGCCGGTCAACGCGACGCTGGCCGCCACGCTCAACCTGATCACGCAGTTGCCCTCGCAGCGCGAAGCGTGGAAAGAGAACATCGAGCGATTGCTGCTGGTGGTCAAAGCAGCGCGTGGGAAACCGCCTGAAGCTGACTGAAGGGCGCGTTTCGTTCCGGTGGCCGGCATCAACCTCCCGCAGGTTGCGAATCTGCGGGAGGTTTTTCTCATCGCAACCCCAGCACGCGATATACCGTCACATCGTGCTCGATCCCCTTGAAACGCTGACCGGGGATCGGCTTGACCTCGACCTGCTCTTGGACCAGATCATACGTGGCCTGGCTGATGAGGACCTCGCCCCCGCCCGCCACAGCGCAGATGCGCGATCCGAGGTTCGCCGCGCGGCCAATGACCGTGTACTCGGCGCGCTGGTCGCAGCCAAACTCGCCCGCGACCAACTCGCCAGTGGCAATGCCAACCCCCATGCCGCCGGTTTCGACTCCGCGCGCCTGCCATCGCGCCGCCAGCTCCCCAAACGATGCCTGCATCTCCAGTCCGACTCGCACGGCCCGCAGCGGGTGATCGGGCTGCGGAAACGGCGCGCCAAAGAGCGCCATCACTTCATCCCCGACAAACTTGTCCAGCGTGCCGCTGTGCGCCAGCACCACATTCGTCATCTGCGCCAGATAATCGTTCATGAACTCGACGAGCAGATCGGGATTGATCCGCTCGGCCAGGTCGGTCGAGCCGCGCAGGTCAGCGTACAGCACCGTGACCAACAGCCGCTCACCTTTGAGAATGTCCACGTTGGGATTCGCCAGCAACCGCTCCATGACGCGCATGTCAAGCGAGCGGCCCAACACGCGGCGCAGACGGCTTCGCTCCAGGCCCTCAAAGATCGCCGTGTCCATCTGGCTGACGATCGCGCGCATCAGCCGGCGCTGATCGTACGTCAGGCCGCGCGCTTCGCGGCTGATCGCGCCAAAGACGCCGATGATCTCATTCCGCAAAATGAGCGGCACGCACACGACGGTGCAGGGCGCGCCTTCTTGAGTGCGCAGGCAAGCCATTTCGGCAGTTGCCAGAGACTCGTTCGCCGCTTGCTTTACCAACTCCTCGTACGCCGGAACACTCAAGAAATCTTTGGGAGTCACCGCACGCATATCGAGTCGCCTGCCGGCATAGTCGTAGAGCATCACGACGCCCGCCTCGGCTCCGATCCCAGTGCACAACTCGTGTAAGGCGGCGTTGAGCATCTCGTCGAACGGCAAATTCTGATCGCGGATGCGGTCCACGCGGTAAATGGTCTCCAACTCCTTGTTGCGCTGCTCCAACTCGTGGTAGGTGTACGCCTGGATCACCGCCGAATCCATCTGGCTTTCGGCGGTCTGGAGCAACTCGATCTCGTCCGCATCGAAAGGTTGACCCGCGCGAACCAGGAGCACGGCGCCCAGGGGTTTATCCATCACGATGGGAATGACCGCCACATGTCCATCGGACGGCAGTCCCACCTCTTGCGCACGCCGGACGAAAACCCCTGTAGCCTGCATCGCCTGCTGGGCCAGCGGGAGCAGGCGCTCCGGGTCGAGGTCTAAATCCGACCCGTGTTCGTTGACTGCCTTGAGCTCCAGGGCGCGCGTGTCTGGATCGATCAGATACAAGAGGCAAAGGCTCGCCTGGAATCGCTCTGCCAACACACTCAGGATTCCGGCGAACATGGCTTCGGGCGCAGGCGCAGTATCACGCACGCGATCCATCGCCAGGACGATTTCGAGCGGGCGCTCAAGTGACTGGGGCATCGGGGCCTCCTATCTCAACTCTGTCTTTTCCATCTCCGCCAACTGCGCCAGGTGCTTTTCGATCTGCTCGCGGATCCATGGCCACTCTTTGGCTTTGAGATTGAATTTTTGTGATTGTGTGAGGCCGCCTTGCGGATTGGCTCGACCCCGCGCCACGCGCACCTTGCGTCCGCCCTGCGCATCCTCGATGATGCCTACCTGAACATACCAGCCTGCGCCCAAGGGATAAGGCTCAGAAGCTACCAGCCACTTGCTGGCATAGTCCTTGTCTTTTTCGTCGGCCATGTCGCACCTCGTAGATTTTGGCGTGTCAAGATTGTAGTCCAAAGTGGACTGCCGGGCAAATCCAAGTTTCCTCTTTCCCTCCGCGCTCCAACTCGTCTCACTCAAGCCGCGAGCCATTATTGAGAATAACTTGCAATAAATTGAAAAATGTTGTATACTCGCAGTGCAGCCAGGGGAGGATTTTGCTTTTCAGCAGGGAACGGGATGATAGTTTATTGCTCGTGTCTCAAGCGGGGGCGATAGTTACCTCCGCTCGGATCGCATAAAAGACCAACCGACCAGCGGTGACTGTCGCTCCCGCACGCTTGCAGTCTGTGTGTGAGGGCATGTCGCTTTTCAGCGTCGTGTTGGTCTTTTTGTTTCCCTGAAAGCCGAGGTGGAGATGGTTCTTCCAATCCTGGCCCAAATGAGACTTCCGCCTGTGAAGGTGGCGACCGGGGCTGATCTGTTCGACCTGGTGGGTAACACGCCGCTAATGCCGCTACGTCGTATCGCATCGAGCGTGCTGCCTGTACAAGTGTATGCCAAAGCCGAATGGTTCAACCCCAGCGGCTCGGTCAAAGACCGACCCGCGCGTGAAATCATCCTGGAGGCCGAGCGCGCGGGCAAGCTCACGCCGGACAAGATTCTCCTGGATGCCACTTCCGGCAACATGGGCATCGCCTATGCGATGCTGTGCGCCTCGCGCGGATATCGCACCCGACTGGTGATCCCGCAAAACGCCAGCCCCGAGCGCATCAAGATCCTCCGGGCCTACGGCGCGGAGCTGGTTTTTTCCAGCCCACTTGAAAACACAGACGGCGCCATCCGCCTGGCGCGCGAAATGGCCGCCGCCGATCCCAGGCTCTACTTTTACGCCGACCAGTACAGCAACCCGGCCAACTGGCTGGCGCACTATCGCACAACCGGCGTGGAGATATGGGAGCAAACCGGTGGGCGCATCACCCATTTTGTGGCGGGCCTGGGGACCAGCGGGACCTTTGTCGGCGCAGGCCGGCGCTTGCACGAACTCGATCCCGATGTGCATCTCATCGCAGTGCAGCCCGACGCGCCATTTCATGGGCTGGAAGGATTGAAGCATTACGCGACGGCGATGGTGCCCGGCATCTACGATGCAACGTTGGCCGAAGCACAGGTCAACGTGACGACGGAAGAGGCCCATGCGATGGTTAAGCGGCTGGCGCGCGAAGAAGGCTTGTTCGTCGGCGTGTCGGCTGGAGCAGCCGTCACGGCGGCGTTCAAGGTCGCGGCCAGCTTGCGCGAGGGCATGGTCGTGACGGTGTTGCCGGACGCAGGTTTCAAGTATCTCAGCGATCGGTTCTGGGAAGAGTCATGAGCGTCCAACTGACCCGGGAGCATTTGTCTGCGATTGTCTGCCACGGCGAAGCGGCCTATCCCTACGAAGGCTGCGGGATTCTGCTGGGACGCGAGATGGACGGGCGCAAGATCGTCCAGGAAATCTTGCTGGTGGAAAACGCTCGCGAATCGGAAGCGCAGTACAACCGCTACCTGATCCCACCCAAGGCCGTGATGAAAGCTGAGCAGCTTGCGGCGCAAAAGGGGCTGGACATTATCGGGTTCTTTCACTCGCACCCGGATCATCCCCATCGCCCCAGCGAGTTTGACCGCGAGCATGCCTGGCCGTGGTACTCGTACCTGATTACCTCCGTCCACAAAGGCCGTGGAGCGACAACGGCGGCCTGGACGCTTGCCGATGACCGGAGCACATTCAATCCGGAAGAATTGATTCAGACTGAATAACAGTCGAATCGAAGCTGGAAGACGATATTGATAGGAGGCCAAGATGGCTCAAGTCATGATCCCGACTCCGCTGCGGACCTATACGCGCGGACAAAAAACTGTAAGGGTTTCTGGTAAAACGGTGGATGAAGTCTTGTCCTCGCTGACGAGCGCCTATCCCGATCTCAAACGTCATCTGTTCTCTGAGGATGGCCGACTGCGCAACTTTGTCAACATCTATCTTGGCGACGAGGATGTGCGTTACCTGCATCAAGGCGCAACAATGATCCGTGAAACCGACACGTTGAGCATCGTGCCGTCTGTCGCAGGCGGCGCCGTCGAGGTGCTCAAAGCTGACAAGGTATTGGACTGCCGTGGGTTGTTGTGCCCTATGCCGGTTATCCGCATCGCCCAAGCCATCCACGAAATCGCGGTCGGTCAGACACTCGAGCTACTGACGACGGATCGAGGCTCCAAGGCCGACATCACGGCCTGGGGCAAACAGACCGGCCATCAAGTGCTGGACGTGCGCGAGCAAAATCAAGCTGCCATATCTCAAGGTCTCGCCCGGATGCCCAGCCTGGAAGAGATGATTGACATTGTCCGGCATGGCGGCGGCAACCTGTACGCCTGTACGACCACCATGGGTGTGATGGGCGTGCGGCAATCTGATTGACTATGAAGCCTTTTGCGGCCTCGTGCCCGAAGAGAACCTGGGGCAAGAATGGGAGATCACTCCGCAGGAACTGCAAGTGCTACTGGAGCGCGATGGCAAGGACCTGGTGCTCCTGGACGTGCGCGAGCCGGTTGAATGGGAGATCGTCCACTTGCCGGGCGCCAAGCTCATCCCGCGAGGCGACCTGCCGGAGCGGGTTCACGAACTTGACACCGCCGACGAAATCGTGGCCTATTGCAAGACGGGCGCGCGCAGTGCAGCCGCGCTCAGCTTCCTGCGGCAGGCTGGCTTTCGCAAGGTCAAAAACCTGCGGGGCGGGATTGACGCCTGGGCGTGTGAGATTGACCCTTCGCTGCCACGTTACTGATCGCTCTAACCGTTCTCTATCCATCGCCTCAGTTGCTAACCTGGAACAATGGGAGTCACCAGTACCGCTAGATAGAGATTCGAGTCCGCCATAGTACCGCCATCCATAGTACACAATGGCCGTTGAATCAACCACGGATTCGATTTCGGAACAATCCCCCTCGCCGCGTAGGTTAATCGTCAGCTAAATTCGGGCTTGACTTGCGAGGGAGTCGGTGTAAACTAGAATCAAGGTGAAGCACCTGAACAACCGCAAGCGCAACGGAGAGACTGAAAACCCCAGCCCTAAAGTCAAAAGAATATCTCACCGAGATAAGCCGGGCGTCTGAAAGGTAAATGGAGAGAATACAAGAGCCTTTTAGTCGCGTGGCTCGAGTTCCAAGGCCCATCGGCTGGCTCTCTTCATCTTGAGCAAGACTGGCAACGACGCTTGTCAGACACTGCCAGGGTGGGTGGCAAGTCAGGCTTGAGGCTGAGAGAGCCATCTCTCAGCTAAAGCCAAAGAGAGCCTTACATCTCCATCAATGAAGTTGCAAGCATGCGAGCGGTTGATCAAGGGCTTCATTCAAGAGTCACCACAGGTAGGGCTGTGGTGACTCTGCTTTTATCCTCCGGACACAGCCAATGCAGGTTCCTCTTTTGCTTCACTCCCGACGAGATAGGCTCGTGTTGATCGGTTCCGGCGCATCTGGCAAAAACTCTCGAACCGTGTTACACTTGCGCGCGATTCCGAGACGAGGAGCAAGGATGTATTCGATTCGACGCGTGCTATCGGCCACGTTGCTGATGATCCTTTTCGTCAGCGCCCTGCCTGCTCAGGCCGCCCCCCTGGAACAAGAGCAAGTCGCCGTCATCACCTCGCCCAAGGACGGCGATCAACTCAAAGGTGTCGTACAGATCATGGGCACGGCCACACATTCGAGGTTTGACCATTACGAGCTGGCGTGGGCGTCACAAAGCGCGCCCGACAACTGGCAATTGATCGCGGTTGTGCAGAACCAGATCGTGAACGGTTCGTTGGGTACATGGGATACGTCCCCGTTGCCGCCGGGCGTGTATCGTCTGAGGCTGCGTGTGGTGCGTAGTACCGACCGGGACACTGATTTCGTCGTGAACAACCTGAGCATCAACCAGGGCACGCCCACGCCGGCGGCTTCACCCACGCCGCCTGTTGGTCCAACAATCCCGCCTTCGCCGACGCCGGGTGCTCCAGCGGCCACTCCTACGGTCGTCATCGCCCAGCCGCCCACGGCAACCCCACCGCCGGCGGCGACCAGAACTCCGGTGGGAACCGCCTCAACATCCACAGGAGGATCGCGCACACCCTCTGTTCAAATCAACTTTGCCAGTTTCGGGCAGGCGTTCTGCAACGGCGCGCTCTATACCTTTTTGATTTTTGTCGTGTGGGGTATGGCCTTGGGCGCGCGCGGAATCGTGCGATGGACACTGCGCGAGATACGCAGGCCCGCCTCGCGTCATCAATGAGCACCCAACCGATCTGCTGACGATTGGCCAGTGAAACGTGAAACGTGACGGGTCTCGGCGTTTCACGTTCTGCGTTTCTCGCGCAGGAACAATCATCCGAATATGCAATCGCTGCTCGATCTGCTGAAACTCAAGCGTGAAGAGCCCCTCAGTGGCGACGTATCGCTCATCGTCGGGTTGGGCAACCCCGGCCGTGAGTACGTCGAGACGCGCCACAACATCGGCTTTCAGATCGTCTCAATGCTGGCCGAAAAGCACGGGATCAAGTTCTCTCGCATGCAAAGCCATGCGCTCATCGCCACTGGACGCATCGGCAACACGCGTGTCGTGCTGGCCAAGCCGCAGACGTGGATGAACGACAGCGGCAGAGCGGTAGGACCGCTTGTCAACTTTTACAAGGTTGAACCCGCGCGCCTGCTGATTGTCTACGATGACCTGGATCGCCCAATTGGAACTCTGCGCCTGCGACAAGAAGGCGGCGACGGCGGCCATCGCGGGATGCGCTCGATCATTGCGCGGCTGGCTACACAGGATTTTCCGCGCCTGCGTGTGGGGATCGGTCGCCCGCCGGGCAAGATGGACCCGGCGGCCTACGTGTTGCAGCCGTTCTCCCAGGATGAACAAGAGTGGATAGACATTGCTCGCGCGCGTGCCGTCGAAGCGATCGAGTGTTTCCTGGCTGAGGGGATCACGACTGCCATGAACAGGTTCAATATGGCGGATGGCAGATGGCGGATGGTTTGACAAGTACTTGCGCTCGTAAGGCTCGATACATTTGACCGCAGACCGCCGACGGCAGAATGTCGTCGGCGGTTTTTGTTTTACATCTCCGGGTCATTCGTGGTATGATAGGCTTTCCGGCAGTTTGCACTATTCGACTCGATAAGCCTGCCGATCACAGATCATTGATCACTGGAAGAGCATATGGATCTTGCTGGCCTGCTCCCGCTGTTGACTCAACAATCCGCTTATCAAAACCTGCTTGTCGATCTACGCGAGCATCCTCGCATCGAGCGGTCACTGCCGCTGTTGCGGGCGGCCCGGCCCTACCTGCTCGCCGGGCTGGCTCGCGATCTGCAGGGGCCGATCGTCGTCGTGACCGGCCGGGTGGAAACAGCCGGGATGCTCGTGGATACGCTGCGCGCGTATGCTGGCGACGCCTGGCGCGTGATGCGCTTCCCCGGGCCGCCCGTACTGTTGTACGAGCGCGCCACATGGCCGAGGGAAGTTGTCTGCGAGCGGCTGGCGGTATTGGCGGCGCTGACAAATCCGGCCCGTCCACCGATCATCGTCACGTCTGTCCGCGCCTTGATGCAAAGAACACTTTCGCCGCGATCGTTCCGCGCCAATCTGCGTACGCTGAGCAAAGGCCAAAACATCGCCGTCGCCAAAACATTGCTTTCATGGATCGGGATGGGCTATGAGCGCGCGACAGTGGTCGAAGCGCCGGGGCAGTTTTCCGCGCGCGGCGGCATTTTAGACATTTTCCCGCCCGCATCGCCCTACCCGATCCGCATCGAACTGTTCGGCGAAGAGATCGAAAGCTTGCGCCGTTTCGACCCCGGCCTGCAACGTTCACAAGACACACTGGATGAAGCAACTATCTCGCCCGCCAGCGAAGCGCTCGCGCGGCATGGACCTCAAGCCGCTGAATACGTCAGCCAGTGGAACACTGGAAACCTGCCGGACGATCTGGCCTCGAGCATCGAGCGAGACCTCGCCGCACTCCGCAGCGGCGACCCGTTCATCGGGATCGAGTTTTATCTGCCGTACTTTTACTCCGAACCAGCCAGCCTGCTGAGCTACCTCGGCGATCAGGGTCTGGTCGCACTCGACGAGCCAGACGAGATCGCCGATGTATGGAGCGAGCTAGAAGAGCAGGCGGTCCAGTTGCGCGATCAGGCCACCGAGGCCGGCACGCTGCCGCCGGACTATCCCCTGCCCTACATCACCTGGGACGATTGGAACGAGGCGTTGGCGCATCATCGAAGGTTGGTCTTGGGGGGCGAGCAAGACCTCGAACATCGCGAGCCGCTGACCGCGGCCTTTGCGCCTCAGCCGCGCTTTGGCGGGCAGCTCAAGCCGGTGCTGGATCACATCATACAGATGCGCGCCATGGGCGACGCCACGATCGTCGTCAGCCGCCAGGCGCAACGCCTGGCCGAGCTGTGGGCCGAGCGCGAACACTATCATGCGCCGCTCTCGAACATCGTGGCCCCGCCCCAAGAGCACGAGGTTGTTTTCGTTCAAGGCGCGCTATCGGACGGATGGACGTTGAGAGTAGAGAGTGGAGAGTGGAGAGAAATGGAACCCTCCACCCTCCACCCTCCCCCCTTCACCCTCCACTTGCTCACCGATGGTGAGATATTCGGTTGGGTACGGCCTCAGCCGCGCCGCCGCGCCAGGCCCAAAGCGATCACGCCCGAAGCGTTCTTTGCCGACTTGCAACCGGGCGATTACGTCGTTCACGTCGAGCATGGCATCGGCGTGTTCCAAGGCCTCGTTACGTTGATCGTCGAGGGCGTGAGCCGCGAATACCTGATGGTGCAATACGCTGGCGCCGACCGGCTGTACGTCCCGATCCATCAGGCCGACCGGCTGAGCAAGTATATCGGCTCGGACGAGCGACCGCCCGCGCTGCACCGGTTGGGCACTGCCGAGTGGGAGCATGTCAAAGTGCGTGCACAGACCGCCGCCGCCGAGGTTGCCCGGGAGCTACTCGAGCTTTATGCGGCGCGCGAGCTGGTCGAAGGTCACACGTTCTCTCAAGACACGGCCTGGCAACAGGAACTCGAAGCCTCCTTCCCCTACGTCGAGACCGAAGACCAACTGCGCGCGATCCAGGAAGTCAAATCGGACATGGAACGCCCGCGTCCGATGGACCGACTCATCTGTGGAGACGTAGGCTATGGCAAGACCGAGGTTGCGCTGCGTGCCGCGTTCAAAGCGGCGCAAGACGGCAAGCAGGTCGCTATACTGGTGCCAACAACGGTGCTCGCGCAACAGCACTTGGGGACATTCCAATCGCGCCTCACGCCATTCCCCGTCAATGTCGAGATGCTCAGCCGCTTTCGCTCGCAAAAGGAACAGCGTGACATCCTCAAGCGCTTGCGCGAGGGACAGGTGGACATTGTCATCGGCACGCACCGCTTGCTCCAAAAGGATGTGCAGTTCAAAGACCTGGGCCTGCTAGTGATTGACGAAGAACAACGCTTCGGCGTGACGCACAAAGAGCAGCTCAAAAAGATGCGCACCGAAGTGGACGTGCTCACGCTGACGGCCACGCCCATTCCGCGTACGCTTTACATGTCGCTGACCGGCGTGCGTGACATCAGCACGATTGACACGCCGCCCGAGGAACGTTTGCCCGTTGCCACCTACGTCGGCCAATATGACGATCACCTCGTCCGCTCGGCCATCCTGCGCGAATTGGATCGAGGCGGGCAGGTGTATTTTGTCCACAACCGCGTGCAGGGTATCGAGCAAGTCCGGCGACGGCTGGCGCAGATCGTCCCCGAAGCCACGGTCGCCATCGGCCACGGGCAGATGGAGGAGGACAAGCTGGAGCAGGTGATGGTGGATTTTGTCGCCGGGCGAATTGACGTGCTGCTGTGCACCTCGATCATCGAGAGCGGGCTGGACATTCCCAACGCCAACACGCTCATTGTCAACCGCGCCGATATGTTCGGGCTGGCGCAGCTCTATCAGTTGCGCGGGCGCGTGGGTCGAGGCGCCGCGCGCGCGTATGCCTATTTCCTCTACGACCGGCACGCGCACCTGACGGAGGACGCGCGCCGCAGGCTGGAGACGATCCGCGAAGCGAGCGAGCTGGGCATGGGTTATTCAATCGCCATGCGTGATTTAGAGATTCGCGGAGCGGGAGAGCTGCTCGGCCATCGGCAGAGCGGGCACATTGCCGCCGTCGGCTTTGATCTGTACACGCGGCTGCTGGCTCGCTCAGTCGAAGAGATGCGCGCGGCGCGCGAAGGCAAGCCGGTCCCGCCGCCGCCGATCTCGGCCGTCACGATTGACCTTCCGCTGCCGGCCTACCTGCCGACCGATTACGTGGCGGACGAGACGCTGCGCTTGCAGCTCTATCGCCGTCTGGGCGGGCTGGCGTCGAACCAGGCGATCGCCGAGATGGAGCAAGAGCTGCAAGACCGCTTTGGCCCGCTGCCGGAGCCGGCCCGGAACTTGATGTTCCAGTTGCGGATCAAAGTCATGGCGCAAAAGGCTGGCGCATCGAGCGTGACGCTAGAGGGCGGGCAGATGGTGATCAAATCCGATCGGTTGGAGGATATGGACCGCTACGCCCTGCAACAGCGCCTGGGCGAGGCCGCCCGCGTCACGCGGCGGCAGGTCATCATCCCGCAATACAACCAGCGGGATTGGCAAAAGCTGCTCGTAACGGTGTTGGAGAAAATGGCGGTATAATATCTGTACATCGTTTCGACAAGTAAGCCATCCAGCAGCAAGGTGACAAATGCCCGAACCACAGTTGCAGAAAATCCTCCAAAATCTGCACCAGGGACTAGAACAGTCCCTTGGCGACCAACTCGATGCTGTCATTCTCTTTGGCTCGCGAGCGCGAGGTGAGGCGCGCCCCGACTCGGATATTGATGTTCTGGTGGTTGTGCGCAGCGACTCGGACTATGGCGACCTCATCCAGCGCACTTCAACAGTCGTAGCTGCCTTGTCACTCGAAAACGACGTGGTCATCTCTCGCGTGTTCGTTTCTAGAGAGCGCTTTGAGCAGGAATCTAATCCGTTTCTGCTTAATGTGCGTCGAGAGGGCATCCCCTTATGAAAGACCAGGTCCAAGCACTGCTGCAAAAAGCGCGCGCCAGTCTGCGGGCTGCCGAATTGCTCTGCCGCGAGGGCTATACGGATTTCTGCGCCTCGCGCGCCTACTACGCGCTATTCTATACAGCAGAGGCGCTCTTGTTGGAGCGCGACCTCGCATTTTCGAGTCATTCCGCAATCATTGCCGCGTTTGGCAAAGAGTTTGCCAAGTCAGGCGCACTTGACCCCAAGTATCACCGCTATCTGCTCGATGCGCAAGACTCGCGCAATGTCGGGGATTACGGAGTTGGCCCTGGCGTGACGGTCAGCCAGGCTCAGATCATGCTCGAGTGGGCGCGTGAATTCATCGTGGCGGCTGAGGAATATCTATCTTCCCATCCTTGATAACCGCACATCCGACCATTCCGCGCCAATGGCAACTTTACGCCTGGCACGAGCAGGCTGTCAGAGTGGCTGACGCATCCCTATGCTCGACAGGTTTTCAGGCTGGATGTTCCAGTTACGCATCCAAGTCATGGCGCAAAAGGCTGGCGCATCGAGCGTGACGCTAGAGGGTGGGCAGACGGTGACAAGTCCGATCGGTTGGAAGGGATAGACCGCTACGCTCTGCAGCAACGCCTGGGCGAAGCCGCCCGTGTCACGCGGCGGCAGGTCATCATCCCGCAATACAACCAGCGGGATTGGCAAAAACTGCTCGTAACGGTGTTGGAGAAAATGGCGGTATAATAGATGTGGTGTCAACCGACGTTCCGAAGCAAGGGGGCAAGATGCGTAACAGCTCGGCTGTGCAAATTGAGCAAGCCACTGTCCTGCTGACCGTGGACCAGATTGTCGAGGCAGTGCGCCAATTGGACACTGCTGGACGCCAAGAGGTCCTACGCGCGCTACACCAAACTGCCGCACGAGAGCCAAACGCGCGTTACCTTTCGATTGTGGCGCTCAACTCACCCGCCGCCGCTGCCGTGTGGGACAATCCTGCTGACTCGGCCGTCTATGACAACATCCCCTGGGAGCCAGGCGATGCTCTACCAACGCGGTGATGTCGTCTACGTTCCCTTTCAATACACCGAACTATCTGGCGGCAAGGTTCGCCCGGCGGTAGTCATCAGCAGCAGCGAGTTCCACAACGCCGAACAGTTGTACGTTGTTGCCGCAATCACCAGTAACCTTTCCGCTTCGACTCTGGGGTACTCTCTTCAAGACATTGCCTCGGCCGGCCTCAAGGTGCCCAGTCTCGTGCGTCCGATCCTGCTCACGCTCAGTCCAGAGCTGATCGGGCGACATGTCGGCCGGTTGTCCACCGATGATCTGGGCCAGCTCGATGCAATGCTGAAACGCGCATTGGGCCTGGCCTAGTCACCCCGCAATACACCCGGTACATTTGGCAAAAGCTGCTCGTAACGGTGTTGGAGAAAATGGCGGTATAGACTCCACCCCATGACAAATCCCAAAACCTTCCGCTTCTCCCGCACCCTCGCCGTGATGCTGCTGGCGCGCATCACGCTCAACCTCTCGTATCGCATCACGTATCCGTTCCTGCCGGTCATCGCGCGCGGGCTGGGCGTTGACCTGACCTCGGCGGGATTGCTCGTCGCCGCGCGCGGAGCCGGCGGGCTGGTCAGCCCGGTGTTTGGCCCGCTTTCGGATCGCTTGGGGCGCAGGCGGTTGATGTTGGTCGGCGTGACCTTGCTCATCCTCGCCGCCGCCGTGTGCGCCGCGCTGCCGCTTTACGCGGCGTTTCTCCTGGCGTTCGTCACCTTTGGCATCGCCAAGGCTATCTACGATCCGGCGATGCAGGCCTACATCGGCGACCACGTGCCCTACGAGCGCCGCGGGCGAGCGATGGGCATCACCGAGCTGGCGTGGTCGGGCGCGTGGCTGATCGGCGTGCCGTCCGCCGGATGGCTCATCGCGCGCGCCGGGTGGCAGTCGCCGTTTGCGCTGCTGGGCGTCTTGGGCGCGGCCGGACTGCTGCTCATCGGCTGGCTGCTCCCGCGTGATGCGCCCGTAAGCGCACATGCCAACAGCACGTCGCTTCAGCCCGGCCCGGTGCTGCGCTGCCGCAACCTGATGGCAGCGCTGGGCGTGACGTTCCTGCTGATCCTGGCCAATGAGCTCACGTTCGTCGTGTACGGGGCGTGGATGGAGAGCCATTTTGGGCTGAGCGTGGCCGCGCTGGGGCTGGCCTCGATCGTCATCGGCATTGCGGAAGCACTGGGGGAATTTGGCTCGACGGCGTTCGTGGATCGGTTGGGCAAGCGGCGCGCGGTGTTGATTGGGCTGGCGCTGACGGCTCTATGCTATGGCGCGCTGCCGACATTGGGCCAGCGTCTGGAGTGGGCGCTCGGCGGGCTGGCGGCCTTGTTCATCGCCTTCGAGTTTGCGATCGTCTCTTTCCTGCCGCTGGTCTCTGAGTTGGCGCCGGACACGCGCGCGACCGCGATGTCGGCCAACATTGCGGCCGGGACGACGGCACGCATGATCGGCTCAGCCGTTGGCGCCGCGCTATTTGCCCGGGTCGGACGGCTGGAATTCAACGCGGCCGCATCGGTGGTCGCGTCGCTGTTGGCGTTGGGCATCTGTCAACGAATGAGAAACGAATAAACGAATGGCAGCCACGATATTCGTTTATTCGTTCGGTATTCGTTGACAGATGATGCTGGCTCGTCTTTGGTCCTCTGTGCTTTATCGTGCGTTTATCTTGCGCTGCGGCGAAAACGCTGCAAGAGGCGGGATAGCGCGGCGCGGAAACGTTCCCAGGGTGAGCGCGGCCTGGCCGCTGCAAGCGCCAGCTCCAGATTGCGCGTCACCATCTCGTGGTAGCGAGGGAACGCCTGGCGCGTGTACACTTGCAGCGCCGCTTCGTAGCACCCAATCGCCCGTTCCAGGTTCTCCGCCTGCTCGCCCAAAATCCGGTTGAGGTACGCATTGCCCAGGTTGTTCTGCGCCCTCGCCCAATCTTCAGGGAACGCCTGGCGCGTGAACACTTGCAGCGCCGCTTCGTAGCACGCGAGCGCTCGCTCCAGGTTCTCCGCCCGCTCGCCGGAAATCCGGTTGGCGTACGCAGCGCCCAGGTTGTTCTGCGTCCCCGCCCAATCTTCAGGGAACGCCTGGCGCGTGTACACTTGCAGCGCCGCCTCGTAGCACTCTATCGCCCGTTCCAGGTTCTCCGCCCGCTCGCCGCGCCGCCGCTCGCTGTAGGCATCGCCAAGCCATAAAAGCAAACTGGCCCGCTCCTGGCGTGCGGCGCCCGCCTCGGCGACCTCTCGCTCGGCAATCGCCCGCTGGCAGGCCTCAATCGCCCGATCTTGAAATTGGCCGGCTTTTTCGTGGTCATCCAGCTCGCCGTAAATGCTGGCGAGATCGCCACACAAGAAAGCGATCGCGGCCCAGTTGGGCGACCGGGCCGACTGCTGCCGTTCGAGCCGCTGTTCATAGAGCGCCGCCCGCGGGCGCAGCTCGCTGGCCGGGATCTGGGCGCGGCTAAAGCGCCGCAGCAAGGCCAGCGTGGCTTCGGCGCGAATGGCCGGCGGCGCGCCCGGCGCACGGAGCAGAGTCTCGAAGAAAAACAGACCGCCGCGCGCAGCAAAGACGTCGGCGGCGTGCTGCGCGAGCTGCCCCAGCCCGTTCTGGCTGATCCAAAAGACCAGCGGCACGTTCAACCGGCTGAGCCGTTCGCGCTGAAAGTTGAGTTCGCGCAAGGCAGCGCTGAGCTTTTCGGGGATGCGGATGCCAGCGTCATCCACCGGTTCGGCCAGGCGCATATCCACAAACACAACGTCCGGGACGGGCGCGCCGTCCAGCCCGGCCGTCAGATCAGGCCGATCAGGAGAGAATTCAACCGCCGTCCAGGTTCGGCGGCCCGCTTCCAGATGATCGGCCACGTGCTGCATCAGCCGCTTGCGCAGCGCTCCTTCTTCGCAAACGGCAAACAGAAACGCGCCGCGATCGAGCACATCCAGCGCGTCGCACAAGAGCGCCAGCTCCAATCCCACCCCGGTCTGGGGCGCGAGTTCAGCCTGACGTGTGAGACTCATGGCGTTCATCCAGCAACTTGCGGACGATGGGGTTCACCGCCCACCAGGCCTCGCCGCCGTTATACTCCAAAAGGCTCAGGTTATGCAGCAGATCCTGGGCGACCGGGCTGTTGACAAATGCGCCGCCGCGGTAAATACGCTCCAGCTCGGCATAGTGCGCCTCGGTCAGATTGCCCCGATAGGAATTACGCACCTTGGTGGCCGCGAACTCGACATCGTCAGGTTCGACCGGGCCTCGTTCGCCGCGCAGACGGCGGGCGCGCATCACGGCATCGCCGGCCAGCGAGATCAACTGTTTGAGCAGGCCGCCGGACAACTCGACCAGGCGATCGGCGGCCTCGGTCGAAATCAGCCCGGGCATCAGGCGGTTATCCAGCACGCGCCGGCAGGTCTCCCAACCCTCAGGATAAGGCGATTGGTCCCGCTGGGCCGTCTTGACGTTAGGCAACGCATACGCGCGAGTAAAGGACATTTGCACTTGCTGCAAGTCGTTGGTGTGGTAAAGGGAGAGCGGCACCGTATACACCACCCGGCAGTGCGGCGCCATCAACGCGTTCGCGCCCTGGCAATAGATAGCGCCCACCTGTTTCAGGTCGTACATCTTTTCCAGGCCATCCACGATGATCATGATCCGGCGGCCGGTCTTGCGCCTCAGCTCATCGAGCACGGCGTTGAGCCGCTCGATCAAATCAGACAGGTGCGATTCGACTTGACTGCGGTACTTTGTGCGCTCGGGGGCCTCGGTCTTGAGCTTCAAGTTGAATTTGGCAAAGCCTGCATTCAGCTCCCCGCCTGCCTCGCTTTCCCAACGGCGTTTCTCGTCCTCTTCCAAGATATGAGTGCCATACCAGAACAAGAGATCGCTCACCCGCTTCTGATCGAGCGAGACGCCCCAGTCCGCTTTGGCGGCCCGGTACACCTCCAATCCCAACAAGACCAGTAGATCGCGATAGTCCACATCGCCCAGGTTGAACTGCGTTTCCGCGTCAAACGTCACGACGATGTGATCGGCCTTGAGCTTTTCGGCCAGCCAGGCCAGCTCGGTCGTCTTGCCGTTCCCGCGATGGCCGGTAAAGAGCGTCTTGTCGTCGCCGCTATCGTCCACCTCCAACTTTTCCCACAACGGAACGATGCTGAGGTCGTAGGGCCGTTCGGCGTAAAACCGTTCCAGTTCTTTGCCGGTCAGGGGATGCTGAGGGTCGAGCAAACGATACGCTTCGGTCAGATTTTCCGCTTTGCGCAGCAGTACCATGAAAAGCCTCCTTGCCGATTACAGTGGCGGAACGATTCTAGTCTACTCGTTTTTCGGGTGGATGGCAAGCGGCAGCGTAAACGCGAACGTCGAACCGACGCCGACCTGGCTTTCCACCCCGATGCGCCCGCCGTGCGCTTCGACCATGCGCTTGACGATCGCCAATCCCAGGCCGGTGCTCTTTTCGCCGCCGGTAGGTTTGACGCTCGTCCGACCAAACTCGGTGAACAGCTTGCCGATCTCCGCGGGCGGGATCCCCTGTCCCTGATCCTGAACCGCGATCTGCACTTCCTGGCCCATCGCGCGCGCCCGCAACGTGATGGTCGTTTGGGGAAACGAGTACTTGATCGCGTTGGTGATCAGGTTATTGATGACCTGGCTGATCCGATCCGGGTCCATGACCACCGGGGGCAGATCGGGCGCAAGGTCGAGCACCAGCTCTATCACTTTGGATTTCGCCAGCATCGCGTTAGCCGCTTGTGCTTCACGCAGAAAAGCCGCCAGGTCCACCTCGCGCAAGTCCAACTCCAGGTGACCTGCCTCAATCGCGCTCACATCCAGCAGGTCGTTGATCAGGTTCAGCATGTTTTCGCAGGCCCTGTTCATGCGCTCCAATACCTGACGCTGCGAAGCGTCAATCGCGCCCAGGTATCCCTGCAGGAACAAGCCAATGTGGCTCTTGACAACGCCGATGGGATTCCGCAAGTCATGCGCGGCCATCCCCAGGAACCTGTTCTTCAACTGGTTCAACTCGACCAACTGCTGATACAGGCGGCTCTTTTCCACGATCATCGCCAACTGCCCGGCGATCTGGAGATACAACTCGACGTGCGCATCCCGGTACACGCCGGGCGTCATGCTGGAAAAGAACATAAAGCCGATCGGCTTGCCCATTGCAATGAGCGGGCACGTCAGACTCGACCGCATCCCCTCTTCGACGATCAAGCGAGTCGAGTCAGAATGAGGATGCTCTCGCAGGTACGCCACCAGATCGTTGAGGATGCGCGGCTGACCTGTCTCGATGATCCGCTGCAGGCTGCTCCCGTGAAGGGGTGCCGAGTAACCCGCGACGATCCTCATCTCGATCGCCTCGGAGCGCGCCCAACGAGCGCGGACGAGCGTGCCCCCCTCTTCCAACAACGAAAAGCCGATCCGGTCGTAGGGAATGAGCGGGCGGAAGGATTCATAGACGTGGTTGAGCACGTCGTCCAGCATCAGCCCGGCGTTGACCTCGGCGGTGATGCGGGCTAGCAATTGCATTCGCTCGAACTCGCGCTCCAACATGCGTCCCAACTCGACCAGCGCCTGGCCCAGTTGTCCTACTTCATCCTCCGGGCTGGTGGGCACAGGTACGTTAAACTGGCCGCGTTGCATTGCGATCGCAGCTTGATAGTATTGAACGATGCGCGGATCAACCATGAGGCCTCCGATGAAATGAGATGACCCAATTGTACTTTAGACCGGCTCGGCATGATCAGAGACATATCGGCGAAAGCGCCGCAGCAGCTCGCGCGTGACCGGGCCTGGAACGCCCTCGCCGATCACCTGCGCATCCACGCGCACGACCGGCAGTACCTCGCGCGAGACGCTGGTGATGAAACATTCACTCACCGCACGCAACTCGTCAAGGCGCACAGGCTCGGACACAATCGGCGCCAGACCAATCGCCAATTCCAACACGACGGCGCGAACGGTGCCCAGGATGATCCCTGTGCCTGCCGTGCGCAACGCGCCACCTTTCACTGCAAAGAAATTGGACGACAGCCCCTCGAGGAGACGACCTGCGCTATCGGCCATCATGCCCTCATGCGCCCAATCCGGCAGCCTGGCCTGTGCGCTGTGCAGCGGTATGATAGATGCTGTGGACTTGGCCTGTGTGTCGTGTGCGATTGACGTGCAGACCGTCACTGCAACGCCGCGCTCGAACCACTCGGGCGGCAACCCCGCAAATGGTTGTACGCTGATGTACAGTTCGCCGCCCGGCACGGTGAGCGTGAGGCGCAAACGCGAGTCGGGAAAGCCTGTCTGATCGAGCGACCTGCCTAGCGCCCAAGCAAGTCGAGCGCGGGTCAACGGTATTTCGGTCTGCGGCGAGAGCCGCTGCGCCGATCCCAGCAACCGCGCCAGGTGATCGTCCAGGCGAAGAATCTTGCGCCGCTCGTACGTGCGGAGTGTGGTGTACACGCCGGAAGGCAATCGCGCCGATGCAGCATCCAGGCTTTCCGCTTCAAAGGGCAGCCGTTCTAGCTCGTCACCTTTGGCGCAAAATGTGATCGTATTCAACCCGGTCAGGTCTCGCATCATGCTTTCTCTGGATTGACACCCTCTCGATTGCAGGTAGAATGTACGCCGATTGTACCGCAAAACCACAGAGGGGAGCAAACTTGGAAACACAACACTCGCCCAATTCCTCGATCGGCCTCAGGCCAGAGGTCGCCCAGGCTCTGCAACACCGGCAGCCGATCGTCGCGCTCGAATCCACGCTGATCACCCATGGACTCCCCTATCCCGATAACCTGGCTGCCGCGCGCGCCATCGAAGCCGCCGTGCGCGAGTCCGGCGCGATCCCGGCGACGATCGCAATCCTGAGCGGCCAGATCGTCGTGGGACTGGATGAGGCGCAACTGGAATACCTGGCGAAGGCCAAAAACGTCCGCAAGTGCAGCCGCCGCGATCTCGGCATCGTCGTCGCGTATCGGCTCGACGGCGCGACCACGGTGGCAGGCACCATGACGGTCGCCAACATGGTCGGCATTCCAGTCTTTGCCACAGGAGGCATTGGCGGCGTGCATCGCGGCCATCCGTTCGACGTTTCCGCCGACCTGGCAGAATTGGAGCGCACGCCCGTCACCGTCGTCTGCGCCGGGGCCAAGGCGCTGCTCGACTTGCCGCTCACGCTCGAACAACTGGAAACGCGCGGTGTGCCCGTCATCGGTTATGGCACGGATGAGCTGCCGGCGTTCTATTCACGCCAGTCGGGTTTGCCGGTGGACGTGCGCGCCGATACGCCTGAACAAGTCGCCGCCATCGTCCGCGCGCGGCGCGCGTTGGGGCTGGACGGCGGCGAGCTGGTGGTCGTCCCGGTTCCCCTCGAAGATGAACTGCCGCGCGCCGAAGCCGAAGCGGCGATCGCGCAAGCGATGAAACTGGCCGATGAAGCGGGCATCACTGGCCCTGCCGTCACGCCGTTCATGCTTGCCAAAATTGCAGAATTGACTGGCGGGCACAGCCAGCGGGCCAATATTGCGCTCTTGCTCAACAATGCGCGCATTGCCGCTCAAATCGCTCAAGCTCTCGTAACGTCATGACAAGGTGACATGGGGACAAGGAGACACGGACACATGAAGACCAGGCGACATGGGGACTCGGGAATCACCTTGTCACCTGGTCACCCTGTCACCTGGTCTCCCTGTCTCCTGGTTGCCTTCGGCATCATCTTGGACGACCTTGTTTTCCCGGACGGCCACGCCGTCACGGGCGTTCTGGGCGGCGGTGGTCCGCAGACTGCGTTCGGGATGCGCTTGCCCGCATTGGCCGGATGGTCAGCATCGTGCAGCATTGGCCTCGTCGCCGGCATCGGGGACGATCTGCCGCCAGAGGCGCGCATGTGGCTCCAATCGGCGGGGATTGACCTGACCGGCGTCCGTGAAAACGATCTGCCGACGGCGCGCGCCTGGCAAATCCTGGAAGCCGACGGAACTCGCACCCAAATCTGGCGCGTGCCTGGTCACGTGATCAGCGCGCAATTGGGGCGCAGACTCGATCACATCCCCCTCGCCTATCGTGACGCGCGCGGCTTTCATCTCGGCGTCCATCCCGACGAACCCGATCTCGATTTCATTCGCCAACTGCGCGACCTTCAACCTTCGTCACGCCAGGCCGTCAAGCCCCCGCTGATCAGCATCGAGCCGTTCAAACCGGCAGAACGTCGGCCGAGCGACGCCGCGCTGGCGGAACTGTGCAGCGCGGCCGACATCTTTTCCCCGAATCTGGTCGAGGCACGGTCACTCGTGGGCGAAGGATCACCCGATGAATTGGCGCGCCGATTGGCCGACGCGGGCGCGCGCATTGTGACGCTCAGGATGGGCGAACAAGGATCACTGGTTTACTCGAAAGAACAGGGCGCGCTGTTTCACGTGCCCGCCGTTCCGACGCGCGTGATAGACCCCACCGGCGCGGGCAACGCTTACTGCGGCGGATTCCTGGCCGGATACATCCAGACCGGCGATGCGTTGACGGCGGCACGTTACGGCACAGTTGCCGCGTCGTTTCTCGTCGAGCAGGTCGGGCTGCCAACTCTCAACGAACGGATACCGATTGAGGCTAACCAGCGACTGGGAGCGATCCGTTGAAAGAAAAACTTGACTCGACCCAGGCTGTGGTATGGGCTGTCTTTTGCTTTTATGTGCTGTTCACCGCGATCGCGCTGGGGCTGCACGGCGGGAATCCGCTCTGGTTTGCGTGGCTAGGCGAACGCTACATGGACCTCGAACCCGCCGGGCGATTGGGTTACGATGGGCAATTCGTCTACTACATTGCCAGGGATGGGCTGGCCGCCGTCCCGCACCTCGACAATCCGCCTTATCGCCTGCAAAGAATCTTGCTGCCTCTGCTTACCCGCGGACTGGCTCTCGGACAACCACAGGCGATCCCCTGGGTCGTGATCTCGATCAACCTGGTTGCGATCGTCGCCGCGACGTACGCGCTCGCTCAATGGCTGAACTCGAGCGACCTATCCCCCTGGTACGCATTGACTTTTGCTCTCTTTGTCGGAGTGTTCATGGCCTATTCGCGTGACCTGACCGAGCCTCTGGCATATGGTCTTGCCGCATGGGCCATCGTAAGCTGGATGCAGAGAAAGCGCACCGCCGCGATGGTCTTGCTCGCTCTATCAGCCTTGACCAAAGAGACGGCGATGTTATTTGCAATCAGCCTGGCGTTGGCGCAACTGGCAAACAGAAACTTGCGACGGGCAATGGGCTGCTTGCTCTCTCTCATTCCTCTGGCACTTTGGGAAGGCTACTTGTATATGCGTTTTGGTGTTGTGCCGCTGCAATCGGGGACCACGCTCGGATTCATTCCGCTGGGCGGCATTTTGCCGCACCTGACCGTCGAGCCGGGGCGTGTTTCCGCGTTTGTATTCGTAGGGATTCCGGCACTTGCAGCGATCCTTTCGGCAGCGGCCCTGTTTCGGAATCCACGCTCGGAGGTGGCATGGTTGGTGTTGGCACAAGGCGCGTTCGTCATCCTGATGCCCGCCAATGTTTACGACCACCTTATGCACGCCGGTCGCAACGCGGCTGGTCTGGTTTTGGCCGTCGTGTTTGCGCTGCCCGGTCTCGGCGGGCTTGTGCGCAAGGCCATTCTGGTTTGCTGCGTCACACCAACCTTGATCTGGCTATTACCTGTTCTAAGGTGGGCGCCCTGGTTATCCAAAATCTGAACATTGGGCATCCACATCGCAAGTGTCCGAAGGAGTATACCGAATGACGCGGAACACGATGCTGGCTCAAATCCACAGCCTGCCGGGGATGATCCGCGACATCCTACCGACGTATGATCGCGACACGCGCCGGGTGCTCGATCACAACCTGTGTCGCTCGGCCACGCGATTGTTCCTCACCGGCTGCGGCGACAGTCACCACGCTGCACTGGCCGCGGAACTGGCGTTTGAATCGCTGGCCGGGATTCCCACCGAGCCGATGACAGCGCTTCAGTTTTCGCGCTATGCGGCCGATTTCCTGCCGCCAGGCGAGCCGGGCGCAAATCTCGTCATCGGCATCTCGGCCTCCGGCGAGGTCAGTCGCACGCTGGAGGCGATCCTGCGCGCGCGCCAGGCCAGGGCAACGACGATTGGGTTGACCGGCGCGCCGAACAGTCGAATCGCCCAGGCCGCCGACCGCTGCCTGCCAACGGTCAC
Organism: Thermoflexales bacterium; assembly: GCA_034434835.1. Classification (GTDB taxonomy): domain Bacteria; phylum Chloroflexota; class Anaerolineae; order Fen-1058; family Fen-1058; genus JBGLNJ01. The sequence goes on from DAOTXX010000098.1 coordinate 35,046, forward strand.
GCCGCCGTTCGATTTTGCGCCGGGCGTGCGTTCGTACATCGCAACGGTCTTGATGCTTTACCTGGCTGCGGTGCAGATGGGCGAGGCGCGCGGCAAGCTCACACCCGTGCAAGCTGCCGAGGTCCATCAAGAAATTGCGTCGCTGGCCGATGCCATCGAGCGCACCATCGCGCTGTGTGACGAACCCGCTCGCAAGCTGGCACGCGATTGGCAAAATGCAACCGAATTTGTGTTCCTGGGCAGCGGCCCCAACCTGGGCACTGCGCTTTTTTCCGCCGCCAAAATCCTGGAAGCCAGCGGCGACAGCGCGCTCGGCCAAGACCTCGAAGAGTGGGCGCACTTGCAATACTTTTGCCGCGCTGCATCCACGCCCACTTTCATCATCACCGCCGCCGACCGGGACGCTTCCCGCGCAGCAGAAATCGCTGTAGCCGCCCAAGCGATTGGTCGGCGTGTTGTCATCGTGACACCGACAGACCCTTCAGGTTTTGAAAACCTGAAGGGTCTGCGCCTTGCTCCCGTCCGCGAAGTGTTCAGCCCACTCGTGGCGTGCATTCCAGGGATGCTGTTCGCCGCGCATCGCGCCGAAACTCTCGGCGAGCCATACTTTCGCGCGTTCGGCGGTGGACGCGACGCTTCCGGCGGCGGGGGCATCAGCCGCATCAGGACAAGCCAGATGGTTACATAGACGAATGCCTGATTTCGTTTGCTGCGGTGGACTCCGCATAGATTACGTGATTACGCCTGAAGGGCAGGCGCACCTGCGCGAGATGGGGGGCAACGCGCTGTACGCCGCCGTTGGCGCGCGAGTATGGAGCGAGCGGGTCGGCCTGCTGGCACGCATCGGCGAAAATTATCCGGCCGGGTGGCTGGACGCACTCCAGCAGCACGGGCTGGACGTGCGAGGTATCCACGTCGTGCCGGGCCAGCAGGACATGCGCACGTTTTATGCCTACACTGATCCCCGCACTCGTGTGGACACGGACCCGGCGTTCCATTTTGCGCGCATCGGCCTGCCGCTGCCGGATGTCCTGGCCGGCTATGTCCATTCGACGCCGGGCCAGGATGATCCCGACGAATATGAGCCGCTTGCTGTGCGCCCTGAGGATTGGCCGCCTTGCTATGATGGCGCGCGCGCATTGCACCTTTCGCCCATCAGCATTCGCACACAGACCTGGCTTCCGATACGAGCCAGGCAAGCCGGCCTGACGCAGATCACCGCCGATCCGGGCGAGCGGTATATGGTCCCGCGCTTGCGTCCACACGTCCAGGCGTTGCTACGGAACCTGGATGCATTTCTGCCCAGCGAAATGGAGGTCCGCTCGCTGCTCGGCGAGGTTGACTTGTGGGAGGCCGCAGTCGAATTTGCGCGATACGACCCGCGCGTCGTCGTGATCAAGATGGGCGACAGAGGCGCGCTGATCTATGAGCGAGATCGCCATCGGAGCACGCATGTGCCGCCCTATCCAGCTCGTGTGGTGGATACGACCGGCGCAGGCGATAGCTTTTGCGGTGGATTCATGGTGGGCTGGGCCGAGACTGGCGATCCAGTCCGCGCGGCCATATACGGCACAGTCTCGGCCTCATTTGCCATTGAGGGCTATGGGGCGTTGTACGCGCTGCGCGCCACGGCAAGCGAAGCAAAACAACGCCTGAATTGCCTCGAGCAGTGGATACGCTCGTGAGCCCCCACCTCCCATAAACCTGAGGACAAGGCTATGACCCAAGAGTGCATCTTTTGTAAGATCGTCAACGGCACAGCGCCGGCCAGCCTCGTCACCGAAACGCCAGATGCACTGGCCTTTATGGACATCAACCAGCCCGTGCCAGGCAAGGTACTGGTCATCCCGCGCGCACACATCCCCGATGTCTATTCGCTTGACCCGGGAACCGCCGCTGCGGTGTTTCAACTCACCGTGCGGGTGGCACAAGCGGTCCAAGCCGCGTTGCACCCGGACGGCCTGAACCTGTTCCAATCCAACGGAGCCGCCGCCGGGCAAGAGGTCTGGCATCTGCACATGCACATCATGGCTCGCTACAAGGGTGACCACGATCGAGTGCGAGTGTTCCTGGCAAAGAACCTGCCTCCGCGCGAGGAACTGGACCAATTGGCCGCACAAATTCGGCAATGCCTGTGAGTGTGTGGCGTATCGCGTATCGGGCTTGCTTGACCTGAATCATTCGCCCTTTGCCAGCTTTTGCAGCTCATAGAGCTTCATCAGCGCCTCCAGCGGGCTGAGGCTGTTGATGTCCAGCGACTTGAGCGCGTCCAACACCGGGTCGCGCTCGACAAACAGCGCAAGCTGCGCCGGGCCGGCTTCGCGTTTCTCCTTCGGCGCATGGACCCGCTCGCCGCTTTCCAACTCGCGCAAAAGCTCCTGCGCACGCCGGATGACAGGCTTGGGCAGCCCGGCCAACTGCGCCACGTGGATGCCATACGAGCGGTCCGCTCCGCCGGGGATGATCTTGTGCAGGAACACGACGCGATCGCCTTCCTCGGCGACCGCCACGTTGTAATTGCGGACGTAGGGCAAAGACGAGGCCAATTCCACCAACTCGTGATAGTGAGTGGCAAACAACGTCTTGGCCCTCAAGCGTGGATGGTTGTGAATGTACTCGATGACCGCCCAAGCGATCGAAAGCCCGTCGTAGGTGGACGTGCCACGTCCGATCTCGTCCAAGAGGATCAGGCTGCGGCCCGTCGCATGATGCAGGATGTTGGCCGTCTCGATCATCTCGACCATGAAGGTGGACTGGCCGGCAGCGACTTGATCCTGCGCTCCGATACGCGTAAAGATTCGATCCACAACGCCAAGCGTGGCCGAATCGGCCGGGACAAACGAGCCGATCTGCGCCATCAGCACGATGAGCGCGGCCTGGCGGAGATAAACACTCTTGCCGCTCATGTTGGGACCGGTGACGACGAGGATACGCTCGCCTGCGTCAAAGCGCAAATCGTTTGGGACGAAAGGAATATCGGCCAGCGTTTGCTCGACGACGGGATGCCGTCCGCCGATGATGTGAATCTCATCGGCCTCGGTCAGCGTAGGGCGGACGTAACGGTTGCGGATGGCGACTTGGGCCAGCGCCGCGGCAACATCCACCTGCGCGATAGCGCGCGCGGTCTTGTGCAACGTACTGGCCCGCGCGGCGACCTGCTGGCACACCTCCGTGAACAGACGCTTTTCCACTTCGAGCATACGCTCTTCCGCATTGAGGATGAGCGCCTCGTATTCCTTCAACTGCGGCGTAATGTACCGCTCGGCGTTGACGAGCGTTTGCTTGCGGATGTAATCGGGAGGCACATTCTCGGCGTTGGCGTGCGTGACTTCGAGGTAATAGCCGAACACTTTGTTGTAGCCAACCTTGAGCGTCTTGATCCCCGTTCGCTCGCGTTCGGTCTTTTCGAGATTGGCGACCCACGTCTTGGCGTCGCGCGCGGCAATTAGAATACCATCGAGTTCCGCCGAAAAACCGGGGCGGATGACGCCGCCAGACGAAAGCGCAGCCGGCGCATCATCGTTGATCGCCTCGGCGATCAATGTCGCCGCATCACTACACGGATCGAGTTCTGCAAGCAGGACCGCCAGCGTGTGAGCTGGGGCGCCGCTGCACGCGCTTTCCAGAGCCTTGCGCAAATCCGGCACTGCATCCAGCGCGCGGCGAATGGCGATCAAGTCTCGCGGCGTGGCTGCGCCGGACACAACCCGCGTAGTCTGTCGTTCCAGATCAGGCATGCCCTTGAGTGCGGCCAGCGTCGCTTCCCGCGCTGGCGTGTCTTGAACAAAAGCGGCCACGCGATCTAACCGGGTTTCAATCTGCGGCCGGTCGAGCAGCGGTTGACCCAGCCAGGTGCGCAACAGCCGCGCGCCCATCGGCGTGCGCGTCGCATCCAGCACGCCCAACAGCGACCCGGAGTCTGCACGGCCCGTTCCGCGAATCGGCTCGGTGAGTTCCAGGTTGCGCCGGGTGGACGCGTCGAGCGTCATGAACGATGATGTGCTATACGTCGCCAAGCCCGTGATCTGCGCCAGGCCTTGAATCTGCGTCTCACGCAGGTATTGCAGGATCGCCCCGGCCGCGCGAACTGCAAGTGTCTGCCCTTCGCAGCCAAAGCCGGCCAATGTGCTCACCTGAAAGTGATCGAGTAAAGCCTGCCGCGCATTGCCAAATTCAAACTTCCAGGCCACCAGAGGGGTAACGTGCATGCCGCCTGGAGAGGTGAAGGTGGAATGTGCTCCATCAGGCACGAGACACTCGCGCGGGGCCAGGCGCGCCAGCTCATCGCGCGCAGCATCAAACGCCTCGGCGGCAAACTGCGTCGCCGCAAACTCGCCCGTCGTCACATCGGCATACGCCAACCCCACTCGCCCATCATCTTCGATCCACGCCGCGAGATAATTGGGCCGCCGGTCGTCGAGCAGCGTTGGCTCGACCACCGTGCCGGGGGTCACGACGCGGATCACCTCGCGCGGGACGATGCCCTTGACTGTGGCCGGGTCGGCCATCTGCTCGGCGATGGCAACGCGATAACCTTTTTCGATCAGCCGCGCGACGTACGACTCAACGGCGTGATGTGGCACACCGGCCAGCGGCACCCGCTGCCCTTTACCCACCGGGCGGCTGGTCAACACAATGTCCAACTCGCGTGAAATGAGTTCCGCGTCGGCGTCGAACGTCTCGTAAAAGTCGCCCAGGCGAAAGAGCAGAATCGTGTCCGGGTACTGGCGCTTGAGATCGAGATATTGCTTACGGATAGGAGTGACATCTTCGGTCATGCGAATTCCGATCTATGGTTGCAGACTGACCCTTTGGGTATCAGGCCCGATTATCGCCTATCCCTTCCCCATCGTCAAGCGTGCCCAACGTGGTCAACTCCCGCAGGTTTGCAACCGGCGGGGGGTTCACTTTGATACTGGTGTTGGGCAAATCGCGGGATTGCAGCCTTCAGGCTGCTACATCTGGCAGCTTGGCAGGCTGAAGCCTGCACTCCAACCGCCAGAGGTGGGTGTTGCCAAAGTCCAGTTTGATATTTCGCGTGACTGCGCTATACTTGACCCATTCCAAGTTCGGAGCAAGGATGATGACTGATGCCTATATCGCCGTTGACCTGGGGGGCACCAACATCCGTGCAGCGTGCGGCACTCGGGATGGACACATCCTGGCACGAACCAGTTTTCTCACCCAAGCCAGCGATGGCCCGGACGCAGTGATCGAACGCATCATCAAGGCTATCCGCCAGGTCTGGCCTGCCAAGGCCAACGAGCGCGTGATCGCTATCGGCGTCAGCGCGCCGGGGCCGCTTGATCCGTGGAAGGGAGTGGTGTTTAATGCGCCTAATCTGCCCGGCTGGTCGTACGTGCCGCTGGCCGACCTCCTCACAAAAGCTTTCCATGTTCCGACTCGATTGGGCAACGATGCGAACCTGGCCGCGCTGGCCGAGTATCACTTTGGCATAGGCCGCGGCTACAAGAACATGATCTATCTCACGCTCAGCACTGGCATCGGCAGCGGTGTGATCTGTGACGGAAAACTATTGCTGGGCGAAAAAGGATTGGCCGCCGAATTGGGCCATACCTGCGTGGACCTCAACGGGCCACGCTGCAACTGCGGGAACATCGGTTGCGTGGAAGCAGTCGCTGCCGGCCCGGCGATTGCCCGCAACGCCGTGACGCGGATCAAATCCGGCGAACGCAGCGCCATCTCCGGCTTGGTCGGCGGCGACCTTAGCCGGGTGTCCGCCGCTACGGTCGGCGAGGCCGCGCAGGCTGGCGATCCCCTGGCGCGAGCGGTCGTCCGTGAGGCCGGGCAGGCCATCGGCGCTGCCATCGTCAGCGCGCTGCACGCTTTTAACCCAGGTCTGGTCATCTGTGGCGGCGGGCTAACCAAAATGGGCGATCTGCTGATGCAGCCCATCCGCGAGACGGTGACGGAACGGGTGATGAATCCCGATTACATCGTGGACATTGTCCTGGCCGCGCTGGGTGACGACGTGGCGCTGCTCGGCGCGCTGGCCCTGGCGACCGAGGTCGATCGGGACTAGTCCAGTTCTGGTCAAGGAGCACCATGAACTGGCTTGCCTGTCAAGCAATTGACCTGTGGGGCCGACTCGCCCATGCATACTACACTCGCAAGTATCGGACACTCGCCCGGCACTTGGGTCGCCCGGTGGTTCCCCCCGAACCGTTGCGACGCCCTGGATTCATCCTCATCCAGGTGGATGGCCTCAGTTACGATCACCTGCGCCTGGCGTTTGAGCGCGGCTGGATGCCACACCTGAAGCAGATGCTCGAAAGCGACCAGGCCAGGTTGAGCGCCTGGCGATGTGGGCTCCCCAGCACCACGCCGGCCATTCAGGCTGGTCTGTTCTACGGCGACAATTTCGACATTCCCGGTTTTCGCTGGTACGACAAAGAGCGTCGCACCTCGATCGTCGTCAAGCGGCCCGATCAAGTGCGGGCGATCGCCCACCGCTTGAGAGGCAATGGGCGCGGCCTGCTGCGCGGCGGCTCGTCGTATACCAACCTTTTCGACGGTGATGCGGGCCTGTCGCTCTTTACCATGAGCACGCTGGGACGCTTTCACTTTTTCGAAAACGTGCGCGGCTTGGGTTTCCTGCTGCTCTTTTTGCTCAGCCCGGCGCGGATGACGCGCGTGCTGTTCTACTCGCTGCGCGAGTACACGCGCGACCTGGCGCAGCGCGTCATGGGATGGTTTCGCCCGCTCCGCATCAGCGGCAACCACCTGCTGTCGCCATTGTATCGTATCATGGTGGACGTGCTGTTTGGCGAACTGGTGACGTTTGGGATGATGCTGGATATTTACCGCGGCGTGCCCAGCCTGTATGCCACCTTTTCAAGTTATGATGAACTGGCGCATCACTGGGGGCCAGAGCATCCCGAAGCCTTGCGCGCGCTGAAGCGGATTGACGCTCAGATTCACCAGATCGATCGAATGCGCAGGCTCTATCGCCGCCGCGAATACGATCTGTACGTCCTGTCCGATCACGGCATCAGCCTCGCCGCCAGCTTTCAATCGCGCTATGGCAAAACGTTGGGCCGCTTTATCCTCGATAGCATCGGCGAGCCGTTGACGCTCGACGAGCAGGTTGGGTATGAAGCACAGTCAGCCGACCAGGCGCGTTTTTTGCTGGACGAGCTGCGCATGTGGGAGATGCGCCGCTGGCGCAAGCCCAGGCTGGCGCGCACGGTGCGGCGCGCCCGCGCTTCGCTCGACCGCCGTATCCCACTCGATCTCGAACGCGCCGCGCACGATCCCGAAAAACGAAGTGACATTGTGGTGCGCCCATCCGGCGGACTGGCGCATGTCTATTTCAATCTCGCACCTCAGCAGCTCGATTTGAGCGAGGTCGTCTGGTTATATCCTCAGTTGATCGCGCAGTTGATCGAGCATCCGGGCCTTGGGCTGATCGTCGGGCGCGAAGGCGATCAAACGGTCCTGATGGGGAAACGCGGCCTCCGCATCCTGGCGGATGAGATGCAGGAAACGCAAGGAGCTGACCCCTTGTGCGGCCTGGACGATCCCGACCGCAGCGCAAGCGAACTCGCCCAACTGGCCGGGTATCCGCACAGCGGCGATCTGATCCTGTTGGGCGCATGGGATAGCAATGGTCGCGTGGTGACGTTTGAAGATCAACTCGGAACACACGGAGGCGTCGGCGGGCCGCAAGAGAGGCCGTTCATCATCTATCCTTCAAGCGTGGCGCTCGATCCAGGTGCGCGCGCCAGCCCTTGCGACCTGTACGTTCACTTCATGGCGACGTATGTGACGCGGAATCCATAAAGCACGCACGTACTTGTTTACCGCCTTTGGCAGTCATTGCCAACATCTGGTTGATGCGTAGGGGTGACTCTTGCGGTCGCCCGCACTGGGGCAGGCGCACCCCCTAAAGGGGGAGATGGCCTGCTCCTATGGTGGTCACCAACTTGGGTCATGGAATATGTATGACGGAAAGGAACAATCGATCGCCGCGCACCGTATGACCTTCATAGAGCGGCAAACGCTGACCGGTCACGGGATCGTACAAGCCGATCACCAACGGATAGTCCCCTGGCGGCGTATCGGGCGGGACAGAGATGAATTCGTGTACTTGGGCGAACACATCACCCGGCTCAAGCGTATCGGCCATCACGCTGAGCAAATCCTGTTGTGCCAGGATGCGCTCGTCACCGGGAGCGCGCAGCATATGGACGAACATGGTCAGGTTGGGCAGGGCCAGCTTATGCTTGACGCGCCACCACGTTATCAACACCACCGGCGAGCCGGGGCAGGCCGGCTGGGGTAGTTCATACCCCAGCAGTTCCAGTGAGCCAAAATCTACCGGCAGGTATTCGACCGTCAATGCTAGTGCAGCGATCTTTTGATCAAGCGCGGCACGAATATCCTGGCGCATCAGCGCATTATCCGCCGAGAGGTGCACGCCCTGGACCGGCTGGGCGCCTTGGAGCCAATTTTGCAAAAAGCGCGAAAGAAACCGTTCCAGCGGCGCAGTGCCGGGAAAGGCATATAGTGCTTCTGCGCTACCCGTCGGCAGCACCAGGCTATAGCGGCAGTCGTAAAAACGCAAGCCTGAGGTATCCCGGCGCATCAAATAACGAAAGAAATCCGGGGCGGTGCGCAGCCACGGCTCGCGTCGGTTGATCAGCAGTGTACAGATGGCCACCGGCATATGTGTCTCGCTTCGATCCAGATAGTGGGCAATTTCGGCCATCGGCCTATTCCACAACACTCGCACCGTCTCTTTGTGGCCCCATCCGATAAAATAATCCTGGATATTCCACGCCCCCTCGGCAAGGATCAGCACCATCAATGCCCAACACCCGATACCTGCCGCCCGCTTAGGGATGATCGAGTGGATAGACGCCAATGCAATCGCCGGAAACGCAAACGCGGCGATCTGCGCGCCGAGGATGCGGTAAAAATGAGGCGCCGGCTCGCTCAGCATGCCCGGCGCCAGGGCCAACGCAAACCACATTAGCAGGTAAGCATAGCGGAACTGTCTCAAGCGCCTCAATGCAATCAACACGCCGATCACAAATAGGATGCCCATCACTGGCTCGAAAACAGGCCGGCCTTGCAAATTGTAATAGTCGTCCGGGTCACCGCGAAAAAAGAACGCCCCCAGCGTGGCTACGGTCGTGCCGAGCGCCGGGCGTACATCACCTGCGAACAACGTTCGCAGAACCCGACCACGTTGGGCCCAATCGAGTTGCTCAATGCCCGGATGTTCATGGAGGAAAATCATCAGCGGCGCAGTGACAATGGCCGCTGTCATCGCACACACCACCCATCCGCGCCAAATCCGTTTGAGCCTTGCACGATCAAAGACAACCAGATACATGGGCAGGAGCACCATGATCCCTGGCAGGGCACGCGCACCTCGATAAGTATAGACCGTCAACCCGATCAGCACTCCGGCCACGAGGAATTGGAGCGCCGGCCTTGCCCTTTCCAACCTCCAGCCGCCGCCGCCTGCGCCCTGCCTTTCTGTCTCCGCTCCCGGGCGCCTTTCACCTGATGACTGAAGCGCCGCCCACAGTGCACACATTGCTAGCGCGGCAATGAGCGGCTCGGTGATCGCGCGCAGCGCCAGTCGCCCCGCCAGAACTGACCAGAGTGCGAAACTCTGCTCGGCCAGTGTGAACGTGGCGATCAATGAGCCAAACAACCGGCGCGTGAGCGCATAGATCGCGCTCAGCCCCAACATTCCCAAAAAGACAGAAGGCAACCGCATCACGAACGTGCCCGTCCCTAACAGTTTGATGGCGGTTGCCAGAAACAGGTAATAAAGCCCTTCGCGCCCCTGACCTTCGGGATAAAAGAGGCTCCATCCACCTGCCAACGCTTTTTCGGCGATCATGCCGTTGATCACTTCGTCATGGTGCAGGCCGGGCGGTACATCGGTCAGCCAGGCTGTTCGCAGGGCGAACGCAATGATCAACAAGGCGATGCTGATCCAACGCTCCGTCGGCCACGTTCGATACGGCCCCCTCATGGCGTCACCTCAACATCCCCCAACGTCACCCCATCGCTCCCCCCGACGATCAGCAAGCGGGTTCCGGTTTGAGCGTCGTACATTCCAGTTCGCAGTGTGTACCGTCCGGCGGCAAGATTCGATCGCAGCGCGAGAGGCCGCTCGTCACAAATGACATCCCCCGGCCGCCAGAGGTGCGTCGGCCACAGATCGCTCACCGGTTCGCCATCATGCTGCGCCGCGATCTGACCCGACGTGTCCAGCAGGTGCACAAAGACCTTGAATCTCCCGGCGGGCTGTAAACTGCGCCAACGGAGGGTGACCGTGAACACTGAGCTAGCCTGAACAGATGCGCCCGGCGACAGATCAAAGCCATCCAACCCGAACTCTGACCACTGACTACCGATCACTGGCCAGTGAGGCGCGCACCTATCCTGCCACGACCAATCGGCACGGTAGGCTCGTAGGTGATCGCCGCCGCCGACGCTGGGCGTATGGTCGAGCCAGACAGTGTGCAGCTCGGTCAGGTGTGAACCGGGCGCACTGGCAAGATAAGGATACCACGTCGGGATGATGACGACATATTCAGGCCGATGGCGTGCCAGATAGTCAAACACCGCCTGATCGCGTTCGAGGCCAACCGATTTGCCTGAAACGACAGATAAGAGGTCAGGCGTGACCAACCCGACCAGGTCCAGGATGCGGCGGTCCGAAATATAGGCAATCGCGCCGATGTCGGAAAGTGCAAGCGTCGCATCACGCGACACATTGGCCTGAACCCAATGCCCCATCGCAACATGCATTTGCGTAATATCACGCGCATCAGCCGTGTATACCTGGATCCATCGCCAGGCGTCCAGCAATCCTACCCCAACGGCAGCGATCACCACGAGCAAGCCAGCCCGACGCGCTCGCCCATGATTCGTCCTTTCGAGATATGCCTGCAAGCCCACCATCCCCAGCAGGAGATAGCACGGGATCAGGGGGATGATGTAGCGGCCATGATGACGCAAATTGGGTGTGACTAACGCCGAGACGATTGGAAAGCCCATGGCCCACAGTGCTACCAGCCATGCGCGCCGGAAGCGTCGTTCTTGCCAGGAGACCCATCCCCCCCAAACAGCCAGCATGAACACAATCGCGTGATCATCCCACAGGTACCGGATATAGCGGACCAGATACTGACCGCTAGTCAACTCGCGCGCATTGGCGTAAAATGTGTTCGGCAACGGCGAACCGGCAGTGATCAACGCAAAGAGAACATAGGGCGCGATCAGAGTTGCAAAGGGGATGACCCCCATCAGGCCACGCCAGGCTGCCTGACGTAGCGAACGGGTGCGGCGCAGGGCCTCAACTATAGCCTCCAAGAGCAGGCCCCCAAACAGCAAAGAGCCTTCCGGCCTGAGCAGCGCGGCTAGCCCCAGTATAGCAGAGGTGCGCCAATCCAACGGATGATCGAGCCGTCGCCAGAACACCAGCAGCGTCAAGGCCGTAAAGGCCAGCGTCTCCATGCCGGAAAGCGCTGCCCAGATCATCCGGCCGGAAAGCGCTGCGAGAACACCGACTGTCAGGGCCAACATCGAGTTGCCGGTCAATTGCTGCGCAAGGCGCGCGGTGAGCCAGACACAGGTAACAAAGGCGATCGCGCCAAGCATTTTGGAGGTAAAGATCGGGCCGAGTCCCCCCCATGTCCCGGCCGCCAGCCAGAGCACCCACAGCGGCGCAGTCGAACCCGGTGTTGGCTCGTTCGGATTGAAGGCAAAACCGCGTCCGCGCGCCAGGTTTTCGGCAAAGCGATAGTGGATATAAGCGTCATCGAGAGGGACGCTGGTCAGATCGCCGACCATCTGCCACTGGCGCACGCCCAAGACGCTGAGGACGATCAGCGCGGTCACAACGGGAATCCACGGATACCCCGATCGTTCAGTCAGGCGCATCATCTGACTATTGTCCCACCACGTCTGCCCCTGTGAGCAGCACGCGAGTGACACCGGGCGCGCCGTCGATCTGCCAGCGTTGGCCCGTCGCACGATCATAGAGGCCCAGTTCGATCCACGCCTGGCCGGGTGGGGGTTGTGGAACGCTCAACGTAAAGGACTGGCTGAACACATCACCGACACGCCACGAATGGGTAGGAAAGCCCAACCGATCGTCTTGGGCAATGATCTGGTCAGGTGTGGTCAGGTGCACGAACATGGCGGTGGACGAAGGCGAGCCATCGCGCAAAACACGCCAATAGGTCACGAGGCGCGAGGGCATTACTTCCGCGCCTAGAAACTCGACACGGCTTGCGAACGTGATCGGCCGCTTGGCTGGCATCCCGACCGACGCAGGCAGTGCATCGCCCGGCGGGGCCAGCCACACTTCCGGCGCAAGCCGAGCGCGTTCGAGCCATTGACGGCGCAGTGCGTCCACGTCCCTTTCCAATAGCCCCGAGGCCGGGTCAAAGTATCGCGCTCGACTGACCTGACCGGGGATCACCTGGCTTGTCCCATCGTGCCAACGAAACGCCAATCCTGGCTCGTCGCTCAGTGCGCGCGGTACAAGCGGCTCGATGTCTTCGATATATATGCCACGCACAACCACCGGTGACCGGTCTGGGTTGTTTTCAAGCTCCCGCATCAGTTGAGCCAACCGCGCAAAACGCAGATCTTGGACTTGGGGCGCTATCCCCCACACTCGATAGAAATCGTGCGCGGTCGTGAGCGCGGTGGAGGCCAGAACCAGCAGGATGGCAAGGTAAAACATGGAACGCGAGGCCTGTGTGGATATGCGCCGATCGAGCAGTTGGGCGAGCATTTGTGCTCCGAGCGCAGGCAGCATGTACACGGCGGCCATGACATTCGTCATGCGGTGATGCGAAGGCGGGTCAGTCATCATGGCCGGGATCAACCCGAGGCTCAACCACAACAAGAGCAGAATGTGTTGTGCCTTTCGCTTGACGACCGTTGACCAGAGCAGGGCAAGCCATCCCAGATAAAACAGCGCACTCCCCAGCCCATCGAAAATCGGACGGCCTGGAATGTTATGCAGCCAGTAGATTTCGCCGCGGACGGTAAACAGCGCGAGTGTGCCCAGCATCGCGTAGACTATCGGTTTCCAGTCACCCTGCTGAAGCGCACGCAACGAATGGGTTTTGAAATCCCCTGTCTCGGCGCCAGGATGAGTCACCAGAAAAATCAGCAGCGGCGAGGTCACAAGCACACCGACCACCAGACCCACCAACATACCCTTCCAGTGAGCGCGAAACAAAGCACGTTGTGCGATGGCCAGATACACCGCATAGGCCACCAGGACCAGGGGCATGATGCGGCTCGATTGATATGTCCAAAGCGTCACGCCCAGTGCCAATCCCACGCCTGCCCAACCAATAGCCCTTGACTGGTGGCCAAGGGCGCGATCGAACCCATAGATCGTCAAACAGGCAAACAGCGCTAGCAGAATGTTGCGCTCACCGGCACGCGAGGTCATCAGCGGCCAAAAGCTGACCGCCAGCCACCCCAGGGTGATCCACGCGATGGCTCGACCCAGCAAGCGGCGCGCCGTGACATAGGCGACCGCCAGGAACAGCATCGAAAACATCGCGGTCGTCAGCCGCAACCCCAAGACCATGTCGCCCACCCACGATACGACCAGCGCCACCCCGTAAACGTACATTGGCTCGCGCCCCCAACCTGCTGTGATAAAGACCGGACGCTCGCCGGCCAGAATGCCACGGATAGCGATTGCGTTGATAATCTCATCCTGATCCAATCCGATCGGTAAATCACGCAAAGCATACAGACGCAGCCCGGCCGCCACAAGCAGCAGGAGCATGACGACGGCCCATTCTCCAGACGTGACTCGCACTACATCATCTCGCTCTGAACCCCGATCACCGATCATGGCTTGCGATGGCTCCGACTCACCTTTGTGACTTTTAATATGACCAAATCAGCTGTATGCTCTAGCTCTGACGCAATCACAGGGAGCCGCTGATTCGAGGCTGGATCGTACATCCCCCATGCAATGCGATAGTCACCGGAGGATGTCTCAACCGGGACAGACAAGTTGTACGTCTCCAGCACAAAATTGCCCGGCCGCCAATCTTGCTCATTGAGAGTGAAATGACATGGCAACCGGTCATCCTGAGCAAGAAGGACATTCTGGTCGTCCAGTAGATGCACAAACACTTTGTAGGGGCGATCCAGAGGAGTCAAGCCTCGGAGGGCCAGGGTGACAGATAAGGTTCTGCCAGCACGAACGCTCGAGTCCACGTTGAATCCAACGAGTTCTACCTTGTCACCCAGGTTGGCCCGGCGACGATACTCGAGGTCGAACCGGGCAGTCTGCCCGGCCGGGACTCGCATGGCGCGTGCATAGACACCACGGGGAGATTCGAGCTGCCAGACCAGATAAGCGGCCGGAAAGACCCGCTGGATAAACGGCAGGGTCTCACCATCTTTTTCGGTGACAACCACCCATTCGGTCTCTTGTTCGGTGAGGGCAGGAAATACCTGACAGGCTAACCCATTGTAACTCTGAATGGGGGGGTGGCGAGCCTCAGCCAGGATAATATCAACCGGCTCATAAAACCGATCGATGGGCGTCAGAAAGATAGCCTCGCGCCGGGCGGCGATGTACCGTGCCACCTGGGTAATGCCCGCATCGTAGGCGTAAAAGAGATCGGGGTGAGAAGCGTATGGGCCAAAATAGGTGGCAATCGAGATGCCCGCGCTGATCAGCATAGAGCCTGCTATCACGGCGGGGCCTACTGAGCCAGGCCCATGACCCCGGAAACGCTCGCGGGCGATTTCGGCCAGGGTCACGGCACCCAACGCTGTCAGGATAGCCTCAGCCGGCAAGATGCCCACCCAGCGCCGAAACATGGGCGCGAACTCGGCCAATGCCACTGGCAAAGTCAAGACTATGATCCAGGCCAACAACAAACTGTGGGCAAAACGACGCCTGACCAGGCAATTGACCAGCCCGACCATAAACAGAACACTCAAGATGGGATCGAGGGCTGGACGTCCGGGCAAATTGTGCAAGACATTCTCATCCCCCCGAAACGCAAAGGCAGCAAGTGTCTTGAGAACATTGTCTATCAGAGCAGGAGGCTGAAGGACAGCCACCTGCCCGGCGTGATGGAACAACATCTCGGGATGGTTCACAAAGAACCACCCTAACGGCGCACACACCACCCCAGCCCCGGCCAGAAGCCAGGCATAGTGGACCAGCACCTGGCGCCATGCGGTGCGCCTGGTCCACCCATCCATGAGGCCGATCACAGGCAGAAGCAACAACAGAGCGCGGGCGCCCAAATAAGTGTACTGGCACAGGCCAGCTAGAATACCAGCCAGGCAGAACCAACGCGATCGCTTCAGCCGACGGCCCCGGCTCAAAGCGGCTATGCTAAAGGTCAGCGTAACTCCCATCGGCATGACCATCCAGGTTGAGCGGCTAGTGGTCAACGCCCAGAACAAGGTGGCGAGCACAAAAGTAGCCGCGAGCGCGATCTCATGGCGCCGGTGTTCCTCAGCCAAGAGTTCCCACGCCACCCAGTACGTACCCAAGAGAGTCAAGCTGCTCGCTGTGACAGCTACCATCCGATTCCCCAGAGCCAGCGGCCCTGTGATCAGAAACAGCAAGGCGATCAGGTACGCATTGGCTGCATCCACACCATCATTTTCAGGAAAGTAGGGCAACAGGAGGTCCCGGCCATTCAACAATGACATGGCCTTGACGGCTGACCAGGCTTCGTCGCGAAACAATCCCTCCGGCAGGTGATCGATCCAGAGCGTGCGAAGGACAATGCCGATCACCACCACGGTCGTCAAGCTCAACCAACGATGTCGAAGCCAACGCTGTGCCAGGCTCCAACCCCAGCCCATCATCATGGCCTCACCTCGATGGGAAGGATTATATGATCGGCCTGGGACGTCCGCCAACGCTGACCCGTTTGTGGATTATAGAGACCAATCTGCATGCGGCACGGCGTGCAAGCTATCCCGGCCGGACGAGGCAGACGATGGAGGTGAACAAACATATCGCCAGGGCGCAGCGACTCGACCAGCACGTTCAACCGATCATCGCCGCCGATCATTTGCCCCTCGGCATCTAGCAAGTGAACAAATATTTTGAGTGGAGAGTCCAACCAATCGCGCACGCACCAGGTCGTCACCAGGCTCCCTTC
Organism: Thermoflexales bacterium; assembly: GCA_034434835.1. Lineage (GTDB taxonomy): Bacteria > Chloroflexota > Anaerolineae > Fen-1058 > Fen-1058 > JBGLNJ01. The sequence continues at coordinate 51,215 of DAOTXX010000098.1, forward strand.
GCCGCCCTCACGCGAGGGCGCAGCCAGCAAAGCAGTATCTACAAGCGCGAGCCGGGAGTCAAAATTGAAAAGGTCGTCTTGAGTAAGACAGCGCGGTCCGGCCCCCTCCCCAACCCGGTACACACGAAAGGCAAGCTGCCCGGTCGGCGGATTGTGGTATTCAAAAAAGGGGAGCGGCAGCCACTCACTCAGCCGCGGGTTGATGTGTGGGAACGACAGCAGCACAATGTAGCTCTCGCTGCTGCGCGGCAAGACCAATGCCCACTCGGCGTCGAACCAGCGCGGCGCCATGTCCCGACGCTGGAGGTCGAGTGAGAGCGCAAACGGTTCGAGTGGGAACGGATGCAACGCAAACTGGGTGCTCGTTGTCGAGATCGCCAGATCGCCGCCTTCGGCTCGAGCATTCAGCCAGCGGGCCAGGTCGTGGGTATCGGCATGGTATTGAAATCGCACCATCGCGTGATTGGTCCACCAGTCGAAATAATAGTGATAGGTGTACCAGCCAGACCAAAGAAGCAATATCAAATACCCCACCTCGAATCTCACCCCCCTGGAATTTGAAATGGGAGATTTGAGATTCGAGATTTCGCCGAGGGCCAACGCGGGCATCAGGTATATGACACCTTGCGCCGCCATGGTGTGGCTAAAACTGGCAGGCGGCACACTGATAAAAGCCGGCGAGAGGCCAACGATGAGCCAGGTCAGCACAAAGCCATAGCGCAGATCGCGCAAGCGCAACAAACAAACAAGGAGGCCCAGATAAAATAATGTCCCCATCACCCAGTCGAACACAGGCAAGCCTGAAAAGTTGTAAAGCCATTCTGGGTCACCTGCAAAAGTGAACATCCCCAATGTCCCCAATGTCGTTTCGAGCACCGGACGCGGGTCGCCCTCCAGCAGCTTTCGGAACGGCGCGCCAGTCACCTCGATCCGAGTCACACGCGGACCATGCGCCAGGTCCCAGCCCAGGGGAAAGAAAATCGCTCCAGCCACAACTAGCGCGGTCAAAAGCCCACGCCATACCTGCTTGAATCGAGTTCGATCGAACACAAACACGTACCCACCCAACACAAGCGTCAACACTGGCACTACCCACGCCGCATAATAGATGTACAGACCCAGCCCCATTGAAATACCCAACATCACGTTCAGACGCAGGTGTCCATTCTTGAGATTTGAAGATGGGAACTTGACCACCTGGGACAGAGCATATAGAGCGAAAAGCACAAAGGGCATGACGCCAATATGCCGTACGCCGAATCGGCTATAGAGCACCGGCCACATCCCCACACCATAGAACGCACCTGCCAGTGCCGCAACCCTAAAGTCAAACAACCGCCACACGAGCGAGACCAGGAGTGCAGTAGACAACGTTCCACATGCCGCCGGCAGCCAACGATAGCTATAGAGGCTGCGACCAAACAACCATAACGTCCCCGCATGGAGATAGTGATACAGCGGCTCATGGCCTTCAGCTTCACGGATATACAGTGGACGCCAACCCTGCGCAATACGCCAATCCATGTCAATTTCGATCAGTTCGTCATCACGCCAGCCAGGTGGCACACAGTCAAGCGCAGGAAAGCGCATAAGCGCAGCCAACATGAGTATCAATGTAAGGACAATCCACCGTCGGGGTCTAGGCCATCCAGGCCTCTGACGCATGACGTCTGACACATGATGCCCGACACATGACATTTGACGCATCACTTTTCCACCCGCACCTGAATCAGCTTCATGCTGTCGCCGAGGTAATGACCGTCCGGCGCGATGATGGGCAATAACATGCCTCGCTCCTCGCTGAACACGCCCATGTCAATCTCATACAGCCCCGGCGCAGCATACAGTGGCACAACCAATGCGCGCACCTCTCGCATCACCTGTCCCGGCGACCAGCGCCGGGTGCGTTTGGGGCTGGTGTAGGGAAAGCCATCGTTCTTGACGATGATCGTGTCATCGTCCACGCTCGTGAGGTGCATGAACACGCTGTAATCCACCGGCATCGGAGCGAGCGCCTGCCAGTACAACGTCACACTGATCGTCTCGCCCGCGCGGACAGCCCGCGTATTCAGATCGTAACCCAACAGGGCCATCTGGTTGCCAAAGTTGACCCGAAGGGCATTGGGGAACTCGCCTGGACGCGGAAGGATGTGGACACGGGCCAGGGTCACGCCATCACCCATCGGCTGACCGTCCGTGCTGAAAACCAGCAAACGCGGGCCGCCCAGCCGATATAGCCCCACACGCAAAACCGTTTCGTCAGGCGCGTAGGTCGCCTCTCCAATGTCCACCCGATAGGTATCGGCAAATGTGTCGCCGGGTTTCCAATGACTGGTTGGAAAATTGCCCAAGCCGGGGAACGTGTCCCGCTGCGCCGAAAGCGCCCCGGCCGAATTGACCAGGTGGATAAAGACCGCATAGTTTTCATTCATCGGCTCCAGCGCGCGCCAATACAGCGTAACGGCCAACTGTCCCCCCGGACGAACCGTATCGGTATCTACTCGATAGCCCAACAGCCGCGCTTTGCCATCGAATGACACATCGAGCCGGTGAGGGATGGCCTCCATCTGCTGAGCGGTCAATGCAGCCGGCCGCGCATAAGCTGGCGCCAGGATGCCGATCAGCGCGTACAACGCCAACGCCAACATCGCCACAGCGACGCAAGCTGCCAAAGCAACCTGGTACCGTCGGGGGACAAGCTGGCCCAGTCCCACCATCATCAGCACAGCCAACGCCGGCAGCGCCGGGAAGAAAAATCGCCCCATCGGCCCGGCCGTGCTGATGAGCATGTAGCCAAAAAGCATCCCGGCGAACACACCCACGGCGACAAACAAAACGAGTATGGAGCCTGTCCAGGGTTGCATCTCTACGCCCAATCGGCTCTCGCCCCGGCGGCACAAGACCGCTCGCACTCCTGCCACACTCCATCCCAAACCCGCCGCCATCAGCGCAGCACCCAGCGCCGTATAAATCCAATCTGGCATGGGAATCTGGCCATAGCCAAAACGTCCCCACAGCGACGACCAGGCATACGGCACTTCGACGAGCGCTGTTCCCCAACTGCGGGAAGGGTCCCGCCCACCCCACAACTCGTTGGTGCGCTGGATCGCCGTCGGCTCGCCGTACAAGACCTGATTGCGAAAGAACCACCACCCCGAAAGCGCCAGGACGATCGCGATCAAGACCAGGTGCGCCACAAGCCATCGGCGCCACGCGCGTTCGCGCCAGGCCGCGCTGGTCAGCGCCCACTCGACCGGGATGAACATGAACACGAGGTTGAACTTGACATTGAGCGCCACCCCCAGCCATACGCCGAATAATGCCGCCTGGCGATTCTTCAGCGGGCGACTGACCTGGGTGACGCAGGCCAGCACAATCACCGCGCCCATCAATCCCGCTGCGACGTCATTGTTCACCGCACCGGAAAGATAAAGCAACTGTGGATTGAGCGCGACGATGGCAGTCGCCCCCCAGGCCAGCGCAATCTGATCGGCCAGGCTACGGCGAGCCATGGCATACGTCACGACCACCATCGCCGCTCCCAGGACCACGTTGACCCAGCGCGCGACTCGCGCCGCCAACGGTGTGCCGCTGGTCGGGAATGACTCCTCCGGGCCATGCAAATAGTGGTTCTTGTTGTCGGCCCCGACCTCCCATGGGCGAAATCCCCAAAATGGATTCCAGACCGGCTCATAATCCCAGGAGGTATCGTTTGGAATCCAGAACGTGGCTGCCGCGCCGAGCAAGTAATACAGCGGAGGATGGTGCGCCTGAATGCGCGGCAGGTCCGGATCGAGCGCGGGCAGCCTGCCCGTCGCCAAGAGGTATCGGATGTAGCGATAGTTGTGCAGCTCGTCGGTGGATTCGTAGAGCGGATTGACGAGACTAGAGGCTAACGACAAGGCCACGTTGAGCAAAAGCACAATCCCCAGCGGCCAGTGGGGTGCGAGTCGTCGGATCATCTCGACCGCCATACGCGCAAGGGCTGAAGGAACACCCGGTCAGCGACCGGCTGCGCGCCCTTATACACTGGAAGGCGAACCCGTGTATCTTGCGAGTACAGGCCTACCGAAAGCTGGTACCAACCCCGCTCGATGTCATGAGGCAACTCGATGATGTGTCTCTGAAGGAACACATCGCCCGGCTGCAAGCTCTGGGACGTGATCGCCAGGCGATCATTCTGCGCGACGATACGCGTGCCAGTGAGCACGTGCGTGAACAGTGCTAATCTCGGCTCGGGCGGCGCCATGACCTGCCAATAGGTCGTCACTGTGATGACGGCCCCCGGCGCCGCGCGGCCTTGGACCTCATACGCGGTCAATTGCAGCGCGTGGCCAAAATCAACCGGCAGGGGCCGGGCAAGGTCTGCCTCTGGCGTCCATGCAACTGATGCCTCGCTTGCCAACTCGGACACCTGGCTCGACCAGGCCACCATCGGATCCGTCGAAATGATCAAGCTCTGGCCGGTTCGGGTCTCTTCTCGCGTGGGAGCGGCACGCATCCATCGTCCGACGGCCAACGAATCGAGTTGCTCAAGCGAGGTCACGTCCGGGAACGCAAAGCGCGCATCCCCGGCCGGGATCACCACAGACTCGGCGCAATCGTACCAGCGCGCATCCGCTTCCGTGCGCGGCGAAAGGTAGTGATAGATCCACCAGGCAGGCCTCCACCACTCGGCGCGTTCATCAATCAGGTGGGACGACACGCATATCGCCACGGGGCCGCGGTGGGGAGCGACGTTCAGCGCATCGGCCACTTCTTTCAGCCCGGTTTGCATCCACCAGCGCGTCTCGGGATGACGGGGCCAGACGACAAAGAAATCATGCACGGTCCAGATAACGTTGCCCATCAGCAGCCCGACTGTGACCGCCACAGCGATCCGCCGCACACCGTGTCCCCACTTGGCCCTGGCCCGCTGCCACATCAGCTCGACCGTCAGGCCCGGAAAGATAAAGGCAAAAGCCATCGCGCCCACCGTGCGCGCATAATTGGGAGCAGGCTGACTCAACATCCCCGGCGCCAGAGTGATCAGCCAGCCGATCAACACGAGACCATAGCGTGGCTCGCGCCAATGCCACACCGCTATCGCCACACCCATCCAAAACAGCACTGTGCCGACCGGCTCGAACAACGAACGACCCGGCAGGTTGTAATAAGGCAGCGGGTCGCTGGCAAAACCAAACATCCCCAGCGTTTGCAGTGTGGTCTCGAGCGCCAATCGCGGGTCGCCGGAAAGCAGATCGGTGACGGGCTGGTCCACATCAAAACCAGAATAGCTCAACTGCTTGGCCGCCGGATGTGTCAGCAGGTAGTAAGCCAGCGGCGCGGAAAGGATGAACGTGATAGCCGCCATGATCAACGTCCCGCGCCAGCGCTGCCGAATCACCTCGCGCTGGACGAGAACCAAATACATCCCATACGCGAGGATCAGGATCGGCACCACGCGCGCCGCCGTGTACGAATTAAAAGCCAAAGCAAAAAAAACGCCCGCCAGGGCCAGGTGGAGGGTAGAGCGTGGAGGGTGGAGCGTGGAACGTGGGCAGTGGAGCGCGCGCCAGAACAAGTACACGGCCAGAGCTAACATCGGCGCGACAGTCACAACGTGCGACGTGATGCGTCCCAGCAGCAGCCCCCACCACGAAACGCCCATCGCTGCCAGAGCGACACCCGCCACCAGGCGTCCAAATAATCGCCGCGCGAGTGCCCATACCGCACACAAACTCAGCAGGAACAAGAACGCTGATGAAAGGCGAAAGGTAAAGGCAGAGGCTCCCAACATCCAACCGAGAGGCGCGGACAGATACATATAGAGCGGTTCAGTGCCGGTCTCTTCGGGAAAAAAGACGACCAGACGCCCTCGCATGGCTTCTTCAATCAGGTGGGCGACCGCCGCTTCGTCATTGTGGTAGCCGGCCGGGTAATCGGACAGACGATACAGCCGCAGCGCTGCCGCCAGGAGCAGCAGGCCGATCACGCAGGTCAGTTCGATGAGCCAGAGACGCCGCGCAGGTGTCATGGGAGATAGATGCATCAAAACCCCAGCACGAGGCTGGGGTTAGCGGTCAAGAGATCGTGGCCGTTATCGTATGGCAAGCGCCAATCTAAAGTTGTCAAACACATAGGCGTATCCGCTGGCATATCCCCACTCAAAATTACCATGATGGACGCCCACGCGGACGTGCTGATGATCTACCAGTCTTGCGTCATTAAAGACGCGCATACGCGCCACGTTGCCGGGCGTTCCCATCCAGACTTCAAAGTATGCCCCCTGACGCCGAATGACGATTTGATTCCAGGCAAAGTCAGCGCCCGTGCAGGCATAACATTCTCCCATCCACAGCACCTCCGGCGGAGGCTGGTCATCCGATGAGCCTTGAAAGTTAGGCCAATAATAGGCTGCCCACTCAGGATCGGTTTCAAATCCCTGGAATAGACGAACGATGTAGGTCTGGCGCAAATCCTCGCTGGCGTTGAAAAAGACGCCATACGACGAGTACCACAGATCGCCTTGATTTGAACGCATATCCGTCGTCAGCGTAAAGTAGGCCGGGTCGGCAATACGCACCGGCGCGGGATACAACTTGCCATTCCACACGCAGAGAGTATTCACACCATACCCGGCGCCATTGGACAGATAGCCTGCCCGCCATGCACCTGGGGGAGGAACACATATGTTACCCCCCGGCGGGGTATATTCACCGACACCCCACCCGCTCGCCGGATTGGAAAAATCATCAAAGAACTCGGAAGCCGCTGGCACTGTGACCGGCCGACCATACAAGATGATCGGGTTGGGCGGCACAGTAATCGCATAATTGTCATTCACAAACCGGGTGCCAAAAGGAAAGCTGCCGGGGATCGCAACAGTCATGTGCAGCTCGATACTGCTGTTGGCCGGCACAGTCAGATTAGACCAGGTCACCACCCGGCTCAAGGAATCATAGACTCCACCGCCATCCGCGCTCACAAAGGTCGTACTCACTGGAACAGTGTCCGTGAGCACAACCCCCACGGCGTCCGGGCTGGAGGTATTTCCAACCGTGATCGAATAGACCAATGTATCGCCTGCCCGGACATAGCTCGCCGATGCCACTTTGGACAGCGTGAGTGTCCACTTGTGGATGATGGGCATGAAAACGCGATAATTGACGCGCAAGTGAACGTCGTCCACAAATGGCCCATCGGCCACGTTACCGCCATCGGGCGATTGATATTGAAACGCCACGTAAACGCTGCGACCCGCATAAGGTGACAGGTCAAGCGTGTCGCTCGCCCAGCCCGCGGTCGGCGTCAATGCCTTGCCGACAAATGTCCCCATCCGACCGATAGGATCATAATTTGTGGAAACGGCCACCGTCAGGACGCCAGTCACCGCCGGTTTGGAATACCAAAAATCAAGCTGTGCCTGCCACACCGCCGAAAGGTCCACCGGGCCATAGACCATCCAGGCATCCACCGCATCCGTGTAACTGGTCGTATCGGTCAGCCCAACGGCTATCGCGCTGCGTGCGCCCTCGAACTGGGTGTAGGTCGTCGTGGCCCAAACATAGTTCAGGTTCGCTGTGTCCAGGGTGTAGGTGACCGCATAGGCCTGCCAGCCGACAGGGAAGGCATCCGCGAACTCGAACGTCTGCGACATCAACTCCCTCATCCCCACAGCGGCAGGAGACAGAGATGCAGCAGGTTGGTGCACAGACGACAGCGGCGACTCGAAGGCGTGTCCCTTTGTGGCCGTCGGCGAGGGAGAAGCTGTAGCAACCACACTCTCCCCTATCAACAACAGTGCTACAACCAACAGACCGAGCAAGAGCATACGTTCCAACATTCTGGATGACATGACATTAACCTCTTGAAGGTCGGAGACAACCGATCGGAATCTATTTTATCGGCGTACTTGTTTACCGTCTATAGCCGCGAAATGAATTTCGCGGCTGTCACGCCCAGTCTGCTGAAGCAGACTGGGGCCATCGCCAACCGGCTTCAGCTGGTTTCTCGTATGGGGGAGTCCCCAACTTGTTGGGGAGTCCAGTAGGGCGCTGTCCCTGCGATTTCGAGTTTGCCAACAGTAAAATTCATCATCCGGCAAGGTGCGAGTTGGGCAATGACTGCCAAAGGCGGTAAACAAGTACCTCAGAGGATAACGCCTTTGCCCCGACCAAGATGAGTCTCGATTATAACTGCTTGTCAGAGAGTGTCAAGGAATCATGCGTGTCAACTCAAGGTGGGAGTGCAGGCTTCAGCCTGCATAAAACGCGGCCTGAAGGCCGCACTCCGGGGCTAAAGTTTACACCAATGGTCAAGGAATACTTGACCTGTCCTCGTGCACATGCTATGATTGCAAACGTCCTTGATCAGCTTTCTCTTGCTGCAAGGCGTGCTCGCGCTCATGTTCTCGAACGGCTACTGGATCGCCTGAGGACGGCCGCACATGGTTTACGACCGACCCAATCGCCGCAGGAACTATCTACTTCGCATCGTCCTGCTCGTGGGACTGATCGGCGCCGGCGTCTACCTCCTGAACCGCTCGGATGAGACGAACAAGCCGGTCACGCCTACCCCCGCCCCCACACGCGCAGCAGCGTCTTATATCGCGGAGGCCGAAGCCGCCGTCCGGGCCGGTAAACTCGACGATGCGATCCTGGCCTACAAGGTTGCGCTGACGTTGGAGCCAGACAACCCCGCCATCGCTCCGCCGTTGGTGCGGCTGCTGATCTATCAAAGCCAGGGACGCAAGGAGCGATTGCTCGAGGCCCTGCGAGTCGCACAGCGAGCCGCGCGCGCCCAGCCAGACAGCGCGCCCGTGCAGGCCGCTCTGACGCTGGCGCTCGATTGGAACCAACAAATCCTCGAAGCCATCAACGCCGGGCGCACAGCCACGCAGCTCGATCCCAACTACGCCGAAGGATACGCCTACCTGGCCGAAGCCTATGCCGACGGCCAAAACTGGCCGCGCGCTCAAACCGCCGTCGAGACCGCGCTGCGGCTCAATCCCAACAGCGTGGACGCGCATCGCGCGATGGGCTATCTGCTGGAAAGCCAGGGACGATTCGGTGAAGCGATCGGCGCGTATCAGAAAGCCATCTCACTTGCGCCCAACATCGCCTTTCTCCACCTCGTCATCGCTCGCAACTATCGCGCGCTCGGCAATTATGACGCGGCCCTTGTCGAATACCAAAGGGCACTTGAACTGGAGCCGAGCCGCGGGGATACGCAGGATGAATTGGGCTGGACGTATTACCTGAGGTATCAAGGCTATGGACGGCGAGCCGATCTTGAGAGCGCGATTGGCGCTTTACAAAAGGCAACCCAAAGCAACCCGGACTATGCGGCCGCATGGGCGCACCTGGGTCTGGCCCATTACAGCCGTCGCAACTATGAAGACGCGATCCCGGCCCTGCAAAAAGCGCTCGAACTGGGCGCAAACAAGATCGAATATTATTACGTGCTCGGCCTGTCGCACTTTTATATGAATCAATGCGACAAGGCCATGCCGCTGTTTCAAAAGGCGCTCTCGATTGACCCCAATGATGTGAACGCACAGGGCGGCATCAACTTGTGCCTTGGGATCACCCCAACGCCACTTCCGCCGACACGCAAGCCGTAGCGATTCGGGATTTTGGATTTTCGATTCCGGCTCGATCGGGTTCTTGACGGATGTTCCGAGATCCGCAATCCAAAATCGAATGGAGGAGACGATGAAACTGATCCTGGCTGTGATCCAGACCGAAGACCAAGACCCACTGACCGAAGCGATGGAGGGTGAAGGGTTCGCCGTCACCCGCATCGGCTCCAGCGGAGGATTCTTGCGTGCCAGCAACGTCACGCTGATGACGGCCGTCGAAGACAACCAGGTCAAGCGTGTGTTAGAACTGTTCGGCAAGCACTGCAAGCGGCGCACCAAGCACCTTCACCCCTGGCTGCCCAGCATGGAGGCCCGTGAACGTTTCCTGGGTGCGATTCCAGTCCAAGTCGGTGGTGCAGCCGTGTTCATTCTGAACCTTGAGCGTATGGAGAAAATCGCCTGACGACCACAAGCGCCAGACTGCAGGCCGTTGCGACCGCCTCGGTCAGTAGCCTGTGAGCGGCAGTCAAAAAGGCCTTGACAAGCCCAAAAACGTGTGGTATGATTCGGGTCGGTTAGCACTCTAGCAAATCGAGTGCTAACCGAGTATTGTTTCCCAAATCGAAATCAAAACCAACGCATAGGAGGAAATAAGATGGCAAAGCTCAAGATGAATCTCAAGCCGTTGGGGGACCGCGTGGTGGTCGAGCCGATTGAAAAAGAGGAACGCACCGCCAGCGGTATCATTTTGCCCGAGACGGCCAAAGAAAAGCCGCAGGAAGGCGAGGTGGTCGCGATTGGGCCGGGCCGCCGCGATGACAACGGCAAGCTCATCCCGATGGATGTCAAGAAAGGCGACATCGTTCTGTTCGCCAAGTATGCCGGCACCGAAGTCAAGATCGAAGACAAGAAAGTCCTCATCCTCAAAGAGAGCGACATTCTTGCAATTGTCGAAAAGTAACTGGAGGGAGAAGATAAAATGGCTAAGCAATTGGTTTTCAGCGAAGAAGCTCACCGCAAGCTCAAGATCGGCATTGACACCCTGGCAACCGCCGTCGCGACGACCCTTGGCCCTAAGGGCCGCAACGTTGCGCTCGACAAGAAATTCGGCGCGCCCACCATCACCCACGACGGCGTGACCGTCGCCAAAGAAATCGAGCTCAAAGATCCCTACGAGAACATGGGCGCGCAGCTCCTCAAGGAAGCCGCCACCAAGACGAACGACATCGCGGGTGACGGCACGACCACGGCGACCGTTCTGGCGCAGACCATCGTGAACGAGGGCCTCAAGATGGTCGCCGCTGGCGCGAACCCCATGCTTCTCAAACACGGCATCGAGGCCGCGACCGAAGCCATCGTCGCTTCCATCAAGAAGCAGGCCGTCGAAGTCAAGGACAAGAATGACATTGCCCACGTGGCCGCCATCTCCGCGGCCGATACCGAAATCGGCGAACTCATCGCCGAAGTGATGGACAAAGTCGGCAAAGACGGCGTCATCACCGTCGAGGAGAGCAAGGGCCTTGCCTTCGAAAAAGAATATGTCGAAGGGATGCAGTTTGATCGCGGCTATATCAGCCCGTACTTTGTCACCAACCCCGAGACCATGGAAGCGGTCATTGAAGAGCCGTACATCCTGATTCATGACAAAAAGATCTCCGCCGCCAGCGATATTGTGCCGATCCTGGAAAAGCTCGTCCAAAAGGGCAAGCGCGATTTGGTCGTCATCGCCGAAGATATGGATGGCGAAGCGCTGGCGACGCTCGTGCTCAACAAGCTGCGCGGCATGTTCAATTTGCTGGCGGTCAAAGCGCCGGGCTTTGGCGATCGCCGCAAGGCCATGCTGCAAGACATTGCCATCCTCACCGGCGGCACCGTCATCACCGAAGAATTGGGCCGCAAGCTGGAATCGGTGACGATCGAGGACCTGGGCCGCGCCGGCAAAGTCATCGCCGACAAGGACAACACGACCATCATCGAAGGCCAGGGCGACGAAAAAGAGATCAAGGGCCGCATCGAGCAGATCAAGGCCGAGATGGAAAACACCACCAGCGACTATGATCGCGAAAAGCTACAGGAGCGCCTGGCCAAGCTGGCCGGAGGTGTGGCGATCATCCGCGTCGGCGCGGGGACTGAAGTCGAGCTAAAGGAAAAGAAGCATCGCGTCGAAGATGCGCTGTCGGCCACCCGCGCGGCCGTTGAGGAAGGCATTGTGCCGGGCGGTGGTGTAGCGCTCATCAACGCGATCCCGGCGCTCGACAAGATCAAGATGGAATATGATGATGAGCAGATGGGCGTCAACATTGTGCGCCGCGCTCTGGAAGCGCCAATGCGCGGCATCGTCGAGAACGCCGGCATGGATGGCGCCGTCGTCATCGAGACCGTCCGCGCCAGGCAGAAAGAAGAAAAGAACAAGGCCATCGGCTATGACGTGCTCGCGCAGGAATACACCGACATGGTCAAGCGCGGCATCATTGACCCGGCCAAGGTCACGCGCAGCGCCGTCCAGAATGCGGCATCCATCGCCGCGATGATCCTGACCACCGAAGCGCTGGTCACCGACATTCCGGAGAAGAAAGAAACTCCGCCGATGCCGCCCGGTGGCGGGATGGATTACTAATCGAAGGTCAGAAGTCGGAAATCGGAAGACCCCTCGGCTGCGAGGGGTCTTTTCATTTTGCCGCCCTGAGCCACGGGGCGGCGGCTCAGAGACCGGCATCACCCAGTTGCCAGCATGACGCTGGTTAATGAATTGTAGGAATTACACCGGGTAACGGTTGATGCGTAGGGGCGAGGCTTGCCCTCGCCCCTCGCTTGTCAACCCATAGATGCAGACATATACTAAAGCCATTGGTCACAAGTTAAGGTCCTGCTGGATTTGTCAAGAGTAATACCAATTCGAATCGAGAGCGTTTGCGCTTGCGTTTGAGCAGGCCCAACCATTTGGCGTTGGCGGCCAAGTAAGCGATCAAGTCAGTC
>DAOTXX010000099.1:0-69274 GCA_034434835.1 Thermoflexales bacterium
TGAACTTGAGGTACAGAGCGTGATGAGACATACTGGCCTCCGCAGGCTAATGGCAGACCGGTGACTCTCTCGCTTGTACCACACTTTATCAAGCCTGACAAGCCAATTCCGCAAGCTCATGTCGGGTAGTGAGCTCTAGCGATAGGTTGCGGCGCGCTGTGGCCTTGAGCGGGCTGTCGGTCAGGCCTCAAGGCGCGCGCGTCGCGCAAATAAATGTGACAGATTTCGTTGGGACTGCGGTCCGTGTTCCAGTGGATCAACACGCGGATACAGTGCGGAATATCGTGAGCGATGCCGGGCGCCTGGGCGTCGAGCAGGGCGACCTCGTTCCATCCCATCGAGCGCACAGCCGCGGCGGGAAACGCCGCGTCGAGATCGGGCGTCACGGTAAAATAGACGCTGGCGACGTCGGCCTCGCGCAGGCCGTTGGCTTGAACCAGCGCGGCAAATAGCTCGCGCGTCGCTTCGAGGATCGCTTCGCGTGTGTTGGCGCGGGCGGTGGTCGCGCCGCGAATTCCTCGCAAGAACATGGCAGAGACCTCGACCATAGAGTGTCGGAAAAACAAAAAGAGCGTGGGGTTGGAATCCCACGCTCTTTTCAATCGGTACGACGGACCTAGTCGTTTGGCGTGACGATTCGACCCCCGCGCACAGCAGCGGCGTAAAAGTAAAAATAATAGTACGCGAAGGTCGAATGGAAGCTTATCATGGCTTGCCTCAAGTTGGCAATACTTTACCATACAACCCGCCTCTTTGTCAAGTGTGGGGAGTGCACTCGGCGCACAGGGTATTTTACTTTGGGAGCGAACTTGCGCTGCCCTTTGTCATTGCGAGCCGCGAAGCGGCGAAGCAATCTCAGTGCGGCGGATGAGATTGCTTCGCGCCCTGCGGGCGCTACTCAGAAACTTGCGCCTTTGTCGGCGTGTGCCCGCCCGCCGATGAACTCGGCGGGCTACGAAGCGGCGCTGGCTGAAGCCAGCTTAGCCCGTTTCATCGGGCGCGGCTCCTACCCCCCTTCCGCTCCCCCCGCGAAGCGGGGGGAGTTGGAGGGGAGTACGGGCATGGGGTTCTCGCAATGACAGGAAATTTGCCTTAGAACTGAAATGCACCCGGCGCACAAGTTTTGTCGTACTTGTTTACCGTCTGTAGCCGCGAAATGAATTTCGCGGCTGTCACGCCCAGTCTGCTGAAGCAGACTGGGGCCATCGCCAACCGGCTTTAGTCGGTTTCTCGTACCAGCCGGATGATTCATCATCCGGCAAGGTGCGGGTCGGGCAATGACTGCCAAAGGCGGTAAACAAGATGTTTTGTCTTTTACCTGTCCATCGCCTCGCGCAGTTCGGAAAGGAATGTGCGGGCAGCTTCCACCGCGTTCCCATTTTCGCCGATCCGAGTCACCAATGCGCTCCCCACGATCACGCCATCGGCCAGGCTCGCAACGGTCCGCGCCGACTCGGGGTTGGCGATCCCAAAGCCCACGCAAACCGGCCTGGCCGTGACGGCGCGCACGCGGCTCACGAACTCGTCCAGGTCGGCGGCGACCTGGCGCCGCGCACCCGTGACGCCCGTGACCGACACCAGGTACAGAAAGCCGCGCGTCGCTTCGGCGGCCCGGCGCAGGCGTTCCTCAGTGCTCGTCGGCGCGACGAGGAAAATCAAATCGAGGTCGTGTGCGCGGCACATGGCGTCGAACGCACCGGCTTCTTCGGGCGGCAGGTCCGGCACGATGAATCCCTCCACGCCTGCTGCCTGGGCCGCGCGCGCACACGCTTCCAGGCCAAAGCGCAGGAATGGGTTATAGTAGCCCATCAAGACCAACGGGATCGTCACGCCGGACTGGCGTGCTTCGCGCGCCAGCTCAAAACACTTGGCGAGCGTCATGCCATTGTGCAGCGCGAAATGTGTCGCGCGCTGGATCACCGGGCCGTCGGCCAGCGGGTCGCTGAACGGGACGCCCAGCTCGATCACGTCCGCGCCTGCCTCCACAGCCGCGTGGATCAGTTGGCGCGAAGTCTCGATCGTCGGAAAGCCGAGCGGCAGATACGGCATCAGTGCCTTGCGGTTTTCCGCTTTCAATCGGGCAAAAGTTTCGTCTAATCGGTTCATGCTTCTCCCATCAAAACTGACTTGGTCATTCCAGCTTCCATGACGGTCTGCAAATCCTTATCCCCGCGTCCCGAAAGATTGACCAGGATGATCTGATCGGGGCGCATCCGGCGCGCCTGTTTGATCGCTTCGGCGAGGGCGTGCGCCGATTCGAGTGCGGGCAGGATGCCTTCGAGCCGTGAGAGTTGGCTGAACGCTTCGAGCGCCTCATCGTCGGTGGCGCAGGTGTAACCGGCGCGCTCGGTGTCGTACAGGTGTGCGTGTTCGGGGCCGACGGCGGCGTAATCCAGGCCGGCGGAGATCGAGTGAGTGTTGCGAATCTGGCCGTCGTCGTCTTGCAGCACGTAGGTGTAGGTGCCGTGCAGCACGCCGGGCCGTGCCTCGGCAAAGCGCGCGGCGTGTCGGCCTGACTCGATGCCGCACCCGCCGGCTTCGACGCCGAGCATCGCCACGTCGTCATCGCGAAAGGCGTGGAACAGACCGATCGCGTTCGACCCGCCGCCGACGCACGCGATCAACAGATCCGGCAGGCGGCCTTCGGCTTGCAGGATTTGCGCGCGCGCCTCATGGCCGATGACGGATTGAAATTCGCGCACCATCGTCGGGTAGGGATGCGGGCCGAGCGCCGAGCCGAGCAGGTAGTGCGTGTCGCGCACATTCGTCACCCAATCGCGGATCGCTTCGTTGATCGCGTCCTTGAGCGTCGCGCTGCCGGCGTCCACGCCGCGCACCTCGGCTCCCAACAACTTCATGCGGAACATGTTCGGCGCCTGGCGGCGCATATCCTCTGTGCCCATGTAGACGACGCACTGGAGGCCCAACATGGCGCACACGGCTGCTGAAGCAACGCCATGCTGACCGGCTCCAGTCTCGGCGACGATGCGCGTCTTGCCCATTCGCCGGGCGAGCAGCCCTTGCCCCAATGCGTTGTTGATTTTGTGCGCGCCGGTATGCGCCAAATCTTCGCGCTTGAGATAGATTTTCGCGCCGCCGCAGTGCAGAGTGAGCCGCTGCGCAAAATACAGCGGGGTAGGGCGGCCCGAGTACTGCGCGGCCAGGCGGTTCAGTTGCGCCATGAAATCTTGATCCTGGCGCGCGGCGTTGAAGGCGTGTTCCAATTCTGCCAACGCGGGCATGAGCGTTTCGGGCACAAACTGCCCGCCGTAAGGTCCGAATCGTCCGTCCATTTCACCCTTTCGTCCTTTGTCGTTTGTCTCCCGTCCTTCGTCTTTCGTCCTTCGTCTTTCGTCTCTGTGCCGTTTTGGCTTGCCGGATAAACTGCCGCACCCGATCATGGTCTTTGATCCCGGGCGCGCGCTCGACGCCGCTGGAAACGTCCACGCCCCATGGGTGAACCGCGTGAATCGCCTCTACGACGTTGTCCGGGTCCAGCCCGCCCGCGAGCAGGATCGGGAACTCGCGGGCGATGCTCGCTGCCAGGCCCCAGTCGGCGCGCGCGCCGGTCCCGCCGAATCGCTGCGCGTCGAAGGCATCCACGATGAACGCGGGCGTGCAGCCGTCCACAGCGGCGCGGTATCGGGCGACCCAAGTCCCGGCCTCAGCGGGGTCGCGCGGGCGCAGCGCCTTGATGACCTGCAACGACTGGGGCAAGAGAGTGCACAGCGCACGGATCATCTCGGGCGGCTCGTCGCCGTGCAGTTGCGCCACGTCGAGCTGCGCGGTCGTGGCGATCTTGTGCACGCGCTCTAGCGATTCATTCACAAACACGCCGACAAAGCGCAGGGCATGACCGCGCTGCCTGAGCACAGCGACGATCTCTCCGGCGCGCTCCGGTTCGATGTAACGCGGCGAGCGGGCAAAGAACACCAGGCCCAACATATCCGCGCCGGCCTCTGCCGCCGCCAGCGCATCGTCCAGGTTCGTGATGCCGCAAACCTTAACCTGCACCATTTTCCATTGTAACTGCCTAGCGAAGCTTCGCCTCAAACCGACGAGTATTCTCACCGCAGAGCGCGCGGAGAACGCAGAGGTTTCTGTGTTCTCTCTGCGTCCTCAGCGGCCTCGGCGGTGAAATCTTGCTCTGTTTGTTCAGAATTTTTACCCTCAAGGATTTCAGCTTGTCGGTTTTCAGCCACGAATCCCCGCCTGCGCGAGGACAGGTTTCACGAATGACCACGCCAAGATTTTTTGAAAAAAAAGCCCGGTTCCATTTCACGCTTTACGTTTGACGCCTGACGTTTGACGCCTGACGTTTGACGCTTCACGTTTTACGCTCGTCAGCTCTTGCACCTTCGCCGCCACGTCCCCCGAACGCACCAACGCCTCACCGACCAGCACGGCGGATACACCCGCACGTGCGACGCGCTCGACATCGGTGCGGGTCGAGAGGCCGCTTTCGGCCACGACGATCTTGGCGGGCGGGATGCGCGGCGCAAGCCGTTCCGTCGTTTCCAGGCTGACGGTGAAATCCGCCAGGTTGCGGTTGTTGATGCCGATGATCAGCGCGTCTGCGGCCAACGCCCGATCCAGCTCTGCTTCGTCGTGAACCTCGACCAACGCACCCAGTCCCAGCGATTGGGCCAGCGTAAGACAGTCACGCAGTTGAGCATCGTCCAGAATCCGCACAATCAACAGGATCGCATCGGCGCCATGTGCGCGCGCCTCGTAAATCTGGTACTCGTCCAACGTGAAATCTTTGCGCAGCACAGGCAGCTCAACCGACGCGCGCGCGGCCTTCAGATCCGTCAGGCTGCCATTGAAAAAGGTCGCGTCGGTCAAGACCGAGATCGCGGATGCGCCACTGGCAGCGTACAGAGTTGCCAGCCGCGCCGGGTCGAGATCGGCACGCAGCATCCCGCGCGAAGGCGACGCCCGTTTGACTTCGGCGATGAGCGCGACGTGATCGCGTTGGAGCGCATGCGCAAAATCTCGTGTAGGCCGGGCCGCTTCGGCCCGTGCACGCATCTGGGCCAGCGGGATGTGTCGCTTGCGTTCCGCGACCTGGGCGCGCGTGTTGGCGACCATGTCATCCAGGATCATCGCTCAGGCTGCCAGCGCGGGCGTCTTGAAGCTGTTGCTCAAGGCGATCAGTCCGTTCAGCGCGGCCAGCGCGCAGCCCGAGTCAATCGAGTCGTGGGCGCGCTCCAGCCCTTCGCGCAGATCGCCCGCCTTGCCGCCCGCCACCAGTGCCGCAGCCGCGTTGAGGGCAGCCACGTCGCGCTTGGGGCCGCGCTCCTGGCCTTGCAAGATGGCGCGGGTCGTCCGGGCATTTTCGTCGGGACGCCCGCCGCGCAGGTCGTCGCGGGCAGCGCGCGGCAACCCAAGCTGGGTCGCGTCAATTTCCTCTTCGCAGATCGCGCCGTTGTGGAAACGCGCCACGCGGTTGACGCCCGTCGTCGTCAGCTCGTCCAGGCCGTCTGCGCTATGGAACACGAACGCGGCGCGTCCGCCCAGCGCGTGCAAGACGCTGGCCACGGTCGTTGTGAGCTGGCCGTCGTACACACCGACGATCTGAGCGGGCGTTCGGGCGGGATTGGTGAGCGGGCCGAGCAGGTTGAAAATCGTGCGGATGCCGAGTTCCTTGCGCACCGGCGCGACGTTCTTCATCGCCGGGTGCAGCTTTTGCGCAAAGAGGAAACCGATACCCACCTCGTCAATGCAGCGCGCCACCTGGGCGGGTGTGAGGTCGAGGTTGACGCCGAGCGCCTCCAGCACGTCGGCGCTGCCGCTGGCGCCGGACACGGCTCGATTGCCGTGCTTGGCGACGCCCAGCCCCGCGCCCGCGATGACAAACGCGGCCGTCGTTGAGATGTTGAACGTGCCCGAGCCGTCGCCGCCGGTGCCGGCCGTGTCCACCAGGTCGGTCCGCGCTGGCTGAACGGCGATCGCTTTTTGGCGCATGACCTGGGCGCAGCCGGTGATTTCGTCCACCGTCTCGCCTTTGACGCGCAGCGCGGTGAGGAAGGCAGCCATCTGCGCGTGCGTCGCCGCGCCGTCCATGATCTCGTTCATCACGGCTTCGACTTCGGCGCGCGTCAGGTGGTGGCCGTCTACAAGTTTGGCGATAGCTTCGCGGATCATGTTTGACCTCCGTATTCGAGAAAATTAGCAAGGATTTGTTTGCCGAATTTGGTCAGCACACTTTCGGGATGAAACTGCACCCCTTCGAGAGGATAACGCTTGTGGCGCAGGCCCATCACTTCGCCTTCTTTGGTGAACGCCGTGACCTGCAACTCGGCCGGCAGCGGCTCTTGAACGATGAGCGAGTGATAGCGCCCCGCCTCGAAAGGATTGGAGACGCCTTCAAAGAGCCTGTGCCCGTCGTGATAGATCGTCGAGGTTTTGCCGTGCATCAGGCGCGGCGCGCGCGTCACGCTGCCGCCGAACGTGTGGCCGATGCACTGGTGTCCCAGACACACCCCCAGGATGGGGATACTGGAGTGAAACCGACGGATGACATCGTTTGAGATGCCGCCGTCGTCCGGGTCACCGGGGCCAGGCGAGATGACAATGTGCGAAGGCTGGAGGCGCGCAATGTCTTCCAACGTCACGGCGTCGTTGCGAAAGACACGCAGCTCCGCGCCCAGCTCGCCCAGGTATTGGACGAGGTTGTAGGTGAACGAATCATAGTTGTCAATGACCAGGATCATGTGGCTCCTCCTATTGAGTTGACCCTCATCCCCGCCCCTTCTCCCTATGAGGGAGAAGAGAGGAGATCATGTGCCCTCTTCGGCCAATCGGATCGCTTCGGCCAGCGCGCGGGCCTTGTTCACACATTCCTGATGCTCGCGCGCCGGGTCGGAATCGGCGACGATGCCCGCGCCCGCCTGGATGAACGCGCGTTCCCCTTGCTGGACGATGGTGCGGATCGTGATGCAAAAATCCATGTTGCTCTGGCCTCCCACCGGGAAACCGAAATAGCCGACGGCGCCCGCATACGGCCCACGCCGCGTCTGTTCGAGTTCTTCGATGATCTCCATGGCGCGGATTTTGGGCGCGCCGGAAACCGTCCCGGCCGGAAAGGTCGCGCGGAGCAAGTCAAAGCCGTCCAGGCCGGAGCGCAGTTGGCCGGTGACCCGCGAGACGAGGTGCATCACGTGCGAGTACCGCTCCACGTGCATCAGGTCGGGCACGCGCACTGAGCCGTACTCGCACACGCGCCCCAAATCATTGCGGCCCAGGTCCACCAGCATGACGTGCTCGGCGCGCTCCTTGGGATCGTCGAGCAGTTCTTGTTCCAAACGCGCGTCCTCGGCCGCATCCACGCCGCGCGGGCGCGTGCCCGCAATCGGGTTGAGCTGGGCGATGCCATCTTCGAGCCGCACGAGCACTTCGGGCGACGAGCCGACGAATTGCAGATCGCCGAAATCCAAAAAGAACATGTAGGGCGAAGGATTCAGGCGGCGCAGCGCGCGATAGATGGAAAATGGCTCGGCGCGCGTTTCGCGCGCGAATCGTTGTGAAAGGACGACCTGGAAAATGTCGCCGGCGGCAATGTACTCGAGCGCGCGCCTGACCATGTCCATGTATTGTTCCGGCGCCACGTTCGACTCGAGGTGATGGTCGTTGCGCGATGGAGGAGGCATCGGCGCGGGGATCGGTTGATTCAATCGCGCGACGATGCACTCGATGCGGCAGACGGCGTCCTCGTAGGCGGCGCGCGGGTCGCCGCTGGCGTGCGCGTTGGCGATGACGAGCGCGCGGTGCTTGACGTGGTCAAAGGCCACCAGCGTATCGGTGAGGAGAAAGAGGGCATCGGGCAGGTCGAGATCGCGGCGAGCCGTTTGCGGCAGGCGCTCGATGTGACGCACGAGGTCGTAGGCCAGGTAGCCGACGGCCCCGCCGAAGAAACGCGGCAGGCCCGGCACGGGCACAGCGCGGTAAGGCGCAAGCAGGCCGCGCAGCACATCGAGCGGGTCTTGGCCGTCGAGTGAGCATCGCTCGACGCCCCGGCCATCGTGGATCATCACCTGGTCGCCGCGCAAGGTCAGCACGCGCGCCGGGGCCACGCCGAGGAACGAATAGCGCGCCAGTTGCTCGCCGCCTTCGACTGATTCGAGCAGGAACGATTCGCCCTGACCGCGCAGTTTCAAATAGACCGAGACCGGCGTCTCCAGATCGGTGTTGATCTCTCGATAGACCGGGATCAGGTTCCCTTGCGTTGCCAGCGATTCAAATTCAGTCAAGGTCGGATGGTACATGCAAACCTCCGCTTGTTTCCCTCTCCCACAGGGCGCGTGCTCCCTTCGTCCTTTGGGAGAAGGGATAGGGATGAAGGGCATCTCTGAAAACAACAACCTCTCGTCCCCGGTCAGGGACGAGAGGTTGTTCATGCTCCCGTGGTGCCACCCTGTTGAGACTGGCTGCGGTGATATCGCGTCGAGCGCGCCGCCTCCTGAAACAAAAATCGCGTTTGTGCGACACACAAACGCGAGCCAGTCCCACTCTTGCAGGTACGGAGAAGAATCTTCTCGATACCTTCTGCCACGATAACGGGGGCGACTCCGGCTTGGGCTAGTAGGCGTGTGGCCGTTCGCCCTTGCGACTCCTCGGTCCATTCGCCGTGTTCGGGATTATCGGCGTCACACCACCTCCGCCGATTCTCTGAAATCCGTCCGACGGGTACTCGTCCGAATCCACGTCTTTCGGGCGTGAATTTACCACGCTCGGGCAGAATTGTCAAGGGCGTGTTGAAACCCGGGCGTGCGTCAAGTTTGGTAATGATCAGGTGAAGCGGGGGAAGTTGAAGGGGGCGGCAGCGTGGGAGCCGCCTGTGCTGGGTTTTCGGATAGGTTCTTACGTGGCATCTGGCCCGGCAGGCAGCGTGAAATAGAACAGGCTGCCACGGCCGGGCACCCCTTCGCTTTCGACACCGACCTGACCGCCCAGTTTCTCGACAATACGGCGCACAATCGAAAGCCCCAGCCCGTACCCTTTGACGTGCACGTGGTCAAGCCGTGTAAACGGCACAAAGAGGCGGGGTTGATCATCTGGTGAGATGCCATCACCGTTGTCGTGCACCCAGAAACGCACAGCCGATTCGCCCTCCGGCCTGTCCCACCCCAATTCCAGGCGCGGGGGTTGACCCCCGTATTTGCACCCGTTGCTGATGTAATTGACCCAGACTTCTTCCACCCACGCGGCATGACCCAGCGCCGACGGCGCCCACAATGGCCGGAGGCCCAAATCGCCTGCGGCACTCGTCAAGGATCGTCACCGTCGCGGACGCCCCCACGCGGGTTACAAGGCCATTTTCGGTTTTTCTCCCCCGCAATGCAGTGCCCAGACAAATTTGCACTATACTGAGCGTGGTCATGTTTCGCGCTTTTGTATTTGTCCTTATCCCTGTCAACGAATTGCCTTTGGCGCAACGAACACCTGCACCCACCGCAGGTGCGGTGTAAACGAATGAGCACACTGGCGGGCCGCGCTCATTCGTTTATTCGTTCAATATTCGTTGACAGGAGAAAAGCGCAGTTTGTGCCCGTGTTGGGTATGCATCGTCCTCGATTATACCCCGCCTCTCACGCCAGTCAACCCCCCACTTGCGCGAATCCCTCAGGAGGCAGTTGTTCCAACTGCGCTGCTATACTTGGCGCGGCCATAAAGTTTCATTGGAATTGCCAGCCCTCCAAATCCTGGCGGAGGCGGCTCCTTGCGAAGCACCCCGTAGCAAAGCGGAGTGGGCATGCCTCTGTATCGCCTGCCTGCGGCGGGCAGGCGGGCGTGCGAGCCTGCGCTGCTTCGAAAAATGGTAACTGTTCAGCCCGCGCCCGGCGGGATGATGAATCATCCCGCTGATACTGAAAACTGGCTCAAGCCAGTTGAGACCGGCCCCGGCCTGCTTCAGCAGGCCTGACGTAGCAGCCGCGAAATTCATTTCGCGGCGGACAGGCCTGAACAGTTACGAAAAATGAAAGTGGGTGACCGCTGATAACATAGAGCCTGGTTTTGTAAACAATCTTTGCACTTTGTAATCCAACGCAAATGTTTTGCAGACCCAAATTATGCTATACTTGGTACTGTTGCAAATTGCACTTTGACCTGCCACTCTGATCGCCAAGGGTCTCGTGATCCGGCAAGCGAGATGCCTTGCTTCGCTCAGCATGACAAACGGGTGCGTCCCGTCGGGTCGCCCTGCACTGAAAAATTCCCTTTTCAGTCAGTCAGATGGGGTTCCAAACAGCGCACGATGCGATGGGAAATTGCTCCTTGCGACCAATGGGCCTTTTCCTCAACCGACATTGGACAAGGAGCAGGCCATGAAACGCCACCCATCGCTTCGTTTGTTCTTTGTCTTGGCAGCCGCACTGCTCTGTGCGGCTGTGCTTATGCCGCAGGGTTCGCGCGCCAGACCGCTTTCCGCCCAAGAGGAGGTGCAATCCGCCTGGCAGCGCGCCCAACAAGCTGGCGCCTATCGCTTTGCAACCGAGATCGTCCAGACCACCCATCCCGCCCCCAAGCTGGTCAACGTCGGGCGCGGCAGCCGCCAGGATACGCTGCGCATCGAAGGCGAGACCAGCCTGCCCAACCGCACCTTGCGGATGACGCTGTGGCAGGAGGGCGGCAGCGCCCTGAACGCCCGCGATGGCGTCGAGGTGCGCGTCGAGGGCGACCGCGCCTATGGCCGTCCACCGGGCGGGACATGGGAAGAGATCCCCGATTTCTCCGGCGCGTTCGCCCCCGGCAACGACCTGCTGGCCTACCTGGCCGGAGCCAAGAACATCCGGCGAGAAGCAAGGAGCGAAGAGGGCGAGCCTTTCGCTCCTCGCTATACGCTCTACAGCTTTGACGTGGATGGCCCCGCCTTTGCCACGTACCTGCGCGACCAGATGGAACGCTACCTGATCGAGAAGGGCGAGCTGCCGGCCGGGTTGAGCCTGGAAACCTCGAGCCTGTATCGCGGCGTCACCGGCCAGGGCCAGATCTGGATTGATGACGATGGCCTTCCGCTGCGGCTGACGGTCCACGTCAAATATCCCCCAGAAGAGAACGGCGACCAGGTCGAAGCTCAAATCCAGACCGATTTCTCCGGCTTTGATCGCCAGCGACTGGCTGCCTCCCGGCCGTGGACCGAGCGTGTGATTGGCGCGCTCGGTTTGCCGCGCACACCGGAAAATTGGCAGAGAGCCGGATGGCAGGCCGGCGTGATGTTGGGCTGCGTCGGATTAGTGCTCGTCCTCGTCACGGGGGGCAGATCGAAAAAGGTCTATGCTGTGCTCGTCGTGACCCTCATTCTTTCGATGGTCGTCGCGCCGCTGTTGCAAAGCCACCAGGCGGCCGCCTTTATGGACCGCCAGGCCGCCAGACAGGCCGCGCTGGAGCAGGAACAAAAAGCGCAGGCGGTGGCGCGTGACTTGCAAGACCAACTGACGATGTCGAATTGGGATCCGCTGCGCGACCCGCTGGCCGCGCAGGCCTCGGGCGCGGGCGCGAGTGGCATGACGGTCGGCGTCACCTGCACCGACGACGAAAAGGTAAAAGACACCGATAAGGACGGCCTGTCTGATTGCCAGGAGAGACAGTACCAGACCAACCTGAACAACCCGGATACCGATGGCGACGGCCTGCTGGACAGTTGGGAGGTGCTGCGCCTGGGTACTGAGCCTGGTCAGAAAGACAGCGATGGCGACGGGATCCCCGACGGGGCCGAGGTGCGCGGCTTTGATTATGGCGGACGACACTGGTACCTGGACCCCAACTCGGTGGATAGCAACAACGACGGCCGGCCGGATACGCTCGAATGTCCTGGCCTGGGGACGACCTCTCAGACCTGCCCCGACACCGACCGGGACGGCACACCAGACCTGTTTGATCGCGACGACGACAACGACGGTGTCCCCGACCGGATTGATACGGCCCCCACGACCGTGGTCGGTAAGACAACCCCCTTCAACCGCGAGCGTCCTTTCGAGTTGGTGGTGAACGGGTTGCAGGCCAACTATCCCGTGCTGGTGGACGTGCAACTGCGCCCTGTCATCACCGATCACCTGACCTACGCGCTCAACGTGTTGGACTGGCCCAGCGGCGATGAAGACGGCCAGGTGCAGCGCCGGCGAAACAACGACTCGACGTTCGCCACCCACCTGAGCGCGCAGGACGCCAACAACGACCCGCGCACCAAGAATGGCGACCTGCGCCTGATCCCCATGCTCGAAGTGGAGCTTGCGGGCAACGACATCCCCCTGCCGCTGACGACCACGCTGCGCGCCCGCGTGCAGGCGCAGGGCGTGGATACGTCGTGGCCCATCACCACTCAGCCGCCGGTCTTGACGACCTGGCTTTCGGCTACCGTCAACCTCTCGCAGGTGGGCAGCAATACGCGCCTGGACTTTCAACTCCAGGGGACCTCGCCGGTCACGGCCGAGATTTACACCGGCACGTGCAATGGCGGCGTGTTGGACGTTTCGTTGGGCGCCGTCTCGAACGGTGGGAACGCAACCGTGACGGGACGCAATCTGCTCACGCTGGCCGACGGCGCGCACGTCATCGTGCTCAAGGCAGCCGGCCACACTGCGGCCTGCGCCACCCTCGCCGATGTGCCCAACGGTCCCTACAAGGACAAGATGATTGACGCCGAACCGCTGCGGGCGTATGGCGCATCCGCGCGCGACCTGGGAGATGGCCGCGTGACCCTGCTCGTCCCGCTCAACATCGTCGCCGACGAGACCGGCGGCGGGCGGGCGGCCTTTGGCGCGCGCGTCCCCTACCTGCCGCGCGGAGCAAGCCTGGGCGCGGCGCAAAAGGTGCGCGTCGTCTGGCTCGTCCAGATGCTTACCGACTATTGCCGTCCCATGCCGCCCGGTTCGGAAGAAACCCAAGAGACCTGGTGCAAGTACAAAGAAAGTTGGGTGCTGGATAACACCCAACTCGTCCACACCTACTATGACGATTGGTACATCACCGGCCTGAGCGTGCGCGAAGACCACGGCACCGATGTGGCGATTGCCTGGGAGGACCCGGCCGCCGAATCGCAAGCCAACCGCCAGTACGACGACTGGCTGTGGCTGATGGCGCTGGGGCTGGAGCAGACCTATCTGACCGGCCGCGACCAGGATGGGTACAAGTTGCGCGACATCGGCGTGGTCACCCAGACGAACGGCATTACCGTAGCCGACACGAGCATCGCCGGCCGCTTCGACGCGCCGCTGGCGCCTAGCGTCACCATCACCGACCGGCTGGGTGTGCCGCTCACCGCCACGCTGCAAGTGGCCACCTTTTCCTACCCGCAGCAGGACTATGTCGCCTACGTGATGATGACGGAAACGGTCAAGATTCTGGAAAACAACTTTACCGCCTACAAGGACCAGGGCGCCGACGCGCCGACCTTGCTGTTCCTCCGCGACGAGCGTTACCGCGCCGCCGAGCTGGGCATGGGTGGCCTGGCGACCGTCTCGGGCGCGCAGGTGACCTTTAACCTGGCAGGCCGGCCGGTGGAGACGCAGGCCAGCATGAGTTGGGCGCCCTACCGTTACCAGAACGGCCGCTGGCAATCGTATCCGTTGGCGGAATACTGGGACAAGATGTATGGGCGCTTTGCCAGCCGCTTTCCGGAGGATCCAAGGTTGCCAGCAGACTGGCGCAAGGATGTGCAGGTGGGCCAGATCACACTGGCCCAGGCCTATTACCTCTCGATGATGCAGGGCCGGGTGGGTCTGGTGGCTGTAGGTGAGCAGGCTCTGCCATCCGGTGCGCCGCCGACGGACACAGAGGTAACACAAAAAATCGGAGATACGCTCGATGTAACCGGTGATGTGTTCGCTGCCATCAACGATAACCTCTCCGAACCCCTGGTCGAGTGGTTGGCCCCCAGATTGCCGGGCGCCAAGTTGCCTCCGGGCGTGACGCCTCAGACTCTGTCCTTGAAAGCGATCGGTGAGAGTATCCGGCAGGGTGTTTCCGACAAAATTGCGGCCATCAAAGCGCTCAGGACGGCGACCTGGAAGCAACGGGCGGAATTCGCAGGCAGTGCTGCCATAGTCATCGGCACTGTAGCGGCTCTCTCCCTGGGCATAGCCAGTGCTGTGACCTCGGGTCGAACCCAATATATTCTCTCGGTCGTGGGGGGCGCGATCTCATCGGTGTTAGCAGTTGTCTCGCTCGTCAAGGTGTACCGCGCGGCCAGCGCCGCCGGCTGGCTCAAAGGGATGAACCTGGCGGCGAACCAAATCCGCAAAGGTGCCAAGATCGCCGGCGTCGTCGGGACGATCATTGCCGCAGCCGTGGCAATTGGCGTCATGATCGCCACCATCGTCATGGGGCCCCAGACGACCGAGGCGGTTCTCACGGCGATAGCCGTAGCGATCGGCGCGATCATTGCCGCTGTGATCCTGTTTGCCATCTCGCTCATCCCGGTCGTGGGACAACTGATCGTCGCCATCATTGGCGCGATTGACGCCCTGGTGGCCCTGGTGTGCGCTGCGGCCGGTTGGGAAGGGAAATATGCCGACGCTTTCTGCGGCGGCATTTCGGGGTTGATGGCATCGTACTTTACGCCCTATGGCTACAACGTGATGGTGGACATTGCCGAAGAAGGCCGATTCCAACTTGCCGCCCCGTTCGACTATACTTTCCTCCATCCCGAACAGGGCATCGCCGTCGGCAATGAGCTCCAGTTCACCGCCGCGGTGACCAACGCTATTCAATTCACCACGTTCCCACCCGATTGGAAGGCGCTTGCCTACGCCTGGCAGTGGAATGAACTGGTGCTCAGGTCGTCCACCTTCCAGTATCGCTGGCAGGCCGAGGAGAAGGATATTCACCAAAACATCGAGCGGGGCACGCAGAGTCCTTCCTGGACGGCCGCCGAATGGACCAAACGCTTTCCGTTCCTGACGCACAAACTCTATGCGCTTGCCTCCCCGACGGGCGATAACGCCCCGCTGAACCAGCCCGGCATCAACCAGCCGCTGCAGTTGTTCCTGGCCGAAGGCTATGCCCTGCCGGCCCAGGAATGTATTCTCATTCCTCTGCCGACCGTGCTTGTCGCTCCGTCCTTGATTCCCGTCTGCTGGGTGCGCGCCGATAAGGGCACCAATCATACCGACCTGGGAAAGATCTTTGCCTTCGACGTCTTTCCGGCGACGCTGGACGAGTTCTACCAGGCCACGCCCAAGGATGGCGGCTACAGCCTGGCCTGGGGTCAGAACACGGCCATCACGTCCACCGCGCCGGGCGGAGCGTCGCTCGTCTTTAAGCGCCAGTTGGATTTTGACGGCGACGGCCTGCGCAACGCGGCCGTCGGCGGCGCGGACCCGGACGATAGCAAGTGGGACACCGACGGCGACGGCCTTTCCGACCTGTACGAATCGCAGCACCGCAGCGACCCGGCGCGCTTTGACACCGACGGCGACGGGTTGAACGACGCCGAGGAAACCCGCCTGCGCACCGATCCCACCCGTCAGGACAGCGACGGCGACGGGCTGACGGACAAGGAAGAGGTGGACGGCTGGGAGTTTGTGTATGCCTTTGACGCAGGGGGCAACCAGCTCCGCACCTGGGTCACCTCCGACCCGCTCGACACCGACACCGACGGCGACGGGCTGCCGGATTTGAAGGAAAAGGCGTTCGGCCTCAACCCGCGTGTCGTCTCGGATCCGAACGTATTGGGGCTGGAGTCGAAGGTGACGGAAATCGGCGTCGCGCACAACCCGAATGATCTCGTCGTCCGCGGGGGCGACACCCTGCGCTACACGTCCACCGTCGAAAACAAACTGGACAGCCGCTTTGCCCAGGGACTGTTCTCGCTCAGTAGCTCGGCTCCGGCAGTGCTGAACGCTGCCGGCGTGCCGCCTGTCCAATTCGTCTTGAACCCGCACCAACAAGCGACCCTGTCCGGCACGCTGGGCGTAACCTCCACGTCCGCCTCGCAGCCGGTCAGCCTGACACAGGTGGCCGGCGCGCTCATCACCGACTGGCGCGAACAGTCCAACTTTGCCGAGATGTGGCTGCCGCTGAACGAGGGCGCATCGGCAGTGCAGTTTGCGGACCATTCCGGCAACGTGCCGCTGCGCAACGCCACCTGCTCTGGTTCCACCTGCCCGACCAGCGGTGTTCCCGGCTACCTGGGCAATGGCGTGCGCTTCGACGGCTCAGATGATCGCCTGGTCGTTCAAGATTCGCCCGGCTTTGACTTTGGCACGGGCGGCCTGACGATCGCGATGTGGGTCAACAAAACCAACAGCGGGCGCGGCAGTCTGTTGAGCTGGAGAAACGTTCAAGACAACCTGGATGTGTACGTGGACGGCACAACACTTAAAGTTGACTTGTGGGTAGACTGGGTTGGTGAAACGGTGGTCTCCAACGGCGGCACGGTCGGATTGAACGAGTGGCATCACGTGGCCGTCGTCCGCGACGGCGCCGGCAACTGGACCACTTACATAGACGGGATACCCCGCGGCTCTGGCACGAGCGCCGCCGACCTGAACCGGGTTGACCCCGGCACACCCATCTGGCTTGGCGCGGGCAACAGCGGTTACGGCATTCCTGTTTATGCGTTCGGCGGCTCGATGGATGAGGTGTACATCTACCGGCGCGCGCTGACGCCGGAAGAAGTCGCCGCGCTCTACGGCCGGCCTGTTTTGCGATTGCAGATGGAGGGGCCGTACGTTTACGCCGATTCGTCGGGCTTTAACAACTCGGCCATTTGCTCCAACCCCCTTTGCCCGACCGAGGCTGGGATTACAGGCAATGCGGCCCGCTTTGACGGGAGAGACTACCTGGTCGTCCCATCCAGGCCCAGCCTGAATCTGAGCAACGGCAAGTTTACCATCGCGGCATGGATGTATCCCGCGACTACAGGTGATGGTTCGTATGACAATCACGTGCAAGGCATCTGGGGGAGGTACGATGGCCTGGCCGACACCGCTCTCGGTACAGACGTCAGTTCCTCTGTGCCGACGCTCTTGCGAATTGGCCGCACACTCCGCTTTGGCTTTGGCAACGGCTCTGGTTGGACGCGCTGCGATTTCGCGAATGTGTTGACCTTGAACGACTGGAACCACGTTGCCGTCACCTACGATGCCAGCCAGGCGTCGCTCTATGTGAACGGCGCTCTCAAGGGGAATTGTGGCATGACCGGCGCGCCGCGCAGTGGCGATTTCTACGTGGGCCGCGCTTCAGACCGGGGCCTGTTTACATTTTTTGGACTCAGATCAGAAGTAGAGGGGCCGGACTGTGGCTCACACAACGAGTACTCTGTCCGTGTAGATGGTCAAGAGATCAAGTATTGCGGAAGTATGGATACAGGCGATGGATGTGGTTATTCTGATGATCCGGATTGGTCGAAGAACCCATACGTAGCAAACTATCGGAATTCCTTGACTCTAAGCGTCTATGAATTGGACTATCCCCGTGAGGGAGGGGAAGCAGGATGTGGCGGAGATGACCATATGTCTCCTGATGCAATCATCAGCACCGCCGATCCGAGCCAGATAGACTACTGGCAAGATTTTTATGATCCACCATATGACCCAAATGCTAGTGAGAAGGATAATAACAAAAAAGACCGTGTGCAACTGCGGATCAAAAGAGACAATCCCTCCATCCCCTTCCGCGGACGGCTGGATGAACTGATCATCTACAAGCGGCCGCTGGATGCCGCCGAGGTCAATGAATTGTACCTCTCGACGTTCACCGCGCTCCACCTTCGGCTGGATGACGCCCCTGGCACAAACAGCCTGGAAAACGCGGTGGACCTGAGCAAGCAGAGCAACGCCACCTGTTCCGGCTCCGCCTGCCCCACCACCGGCGTCAGCGGGCGCATGAACCAGGCCGCGCTGTTCGACGGCGTGGACGATGGGCTTTACACGCAGGTCCGCATTGAGCAATCCAGTGCCCAGGCGGCAGCGCGAGGCACAACACTGATGGCCTGGGTCTATCCCGCCAGCACCAGCGCCGGGTTTCACCAGGTGCTCAGCAGCGACAACGGCGGCTACGACTGGTCGCTGCTGCGCAATGGCAATGTCTGGGCCGTGTTCAATGGCACGGACACCAATGCCCTCAACACCAGCGCGAGCGTGGACGTGAACCGCTGGCAGCACATCGCAGTGGTGTTCTTGCCCGGCTTCGGCACGTTTTTCTACAAGAACGGCGCTCTCGTCCAACAGTGGGGCACGCTCAGTTATGATACCAGCGCCAGCTCCATCGTGGTAGGCCGCAATCCAAGTGGCGGTCAGCACTTTGACGGCCGCATAGACGACGTGCGCATCTTTAACACCGCGCTGAGCGACGCCGACGTCCAGAGGATGTTCCGCGCCGCGCCCGTCTTTCAGATGCACCTGGATGACCCACTCGGCGCGACCACGTTCCGCGACGACGCCAATGGCAACAACGGCGCGTGCAGCGGCAATGCCTGCCCCACCGCCGGTGAGGCCATTCGCGGCCAGATCGGCACCGCCGCCGCGTTCGACGGCGTGAACGATGTGGTCACCGTCGCCGATAACGCGCTGCTCGACCTGTCCCAGTTCACCCTCGGCGCGTGGGTCATGCCCACCAATATCAAGACAGTCCAGCAAACGCTGTTGGACAAGGATAGCAACTATCGCCTGTTCATCAGTCCGCGCAGCATGACGGCGACGCTGTCCTTCCAGGCTCCCTGTGGCACATGGCGAACCGTCAACGCCCAGGCGCCCCTGATGCAGAACCAGTGGAACCACGTGATGGCGACCTATGACGGGACGACGGCCCGGCTGTACGTCAACGGTTACGAGCAAGGCCGTCTGGCCGTCAGCGGCCCGGCGTGCGCGAACGCTCAACCACTGCGCTTCGGCAGCGGCTTTGCCGGCCGCCTGGATGAGGTGACGCTCTACGACCACGCGCTTTCGCCGTTCGAGGTGCGCGACATTTTCCTCTACCAGGGCAAATGGGTCGAATCGCGCTACAGCCAAAATATCCTGGTGGATAACGACTGGCCGTTCTCCACGCTGCGCTCGTACACCTCCACGTTCCCCTATCTGCAGAACCGGGACACTGTGATGCACGTCGAAGCGCACGAGCCTACTTCGGCCATCGCCAGAGTCGAGTTGGGCGTCAGGAAAGACGGGCAGGCCAGCTATACGTGGACGGCAGCCCCGGCCTGTCTGGACGCCGCGGGCGACACGGCCTTTTGTCCCACCTTTACGCCCTCCGGCGATGGACGCTACCTGCTCCAGACCCGCGCCACCGACGTCGTCTCGCACACCGAGACGCCCACGCGCACCTATACCCTCTACGTGGACGGCACGCCGCCTCAGGTGGGGTTCGATAGCCTGGAGGCCAATTCCTTCCTTTCCGCCACGCTGCACCCCAGCCAGCGCAATGTCTGGGTCGTTCACCTGAGCGGGACGATTGCCGACCCGTCGCTCCCCGGCGGCTACCCGGGCAGCGGCGTGCAGACCGACACAGTGCGCGTGTCGCTCTCCAGGATCACCCGCTGGGCCGGGAATGATTCCACCACCGCGCCGATGCGGCCGGGCGACCAACTGGCGACGGTGAGCGGCAACACGTGGACGATAGATTATCAGATTTGGGATCCGCAGCCCAGCGGCATCTACAGCATCACCATCCAGGCCGCCGACCGGGCCGGCAACCAGCGCGCCGCCCGGTGGGAGGAGAATTACGGCGGCAGTCCTCCGGTCATCGTCCCGCGTATTTTCAGTGTGGACGCGACCGCGCCCGCCACGAATCTGGAGGTCGGCGTTCCAGCAATGGTGACCGACACGGCCTGGCTGCGCGGCAATGCGACGGACGATCCGGTTCCGGTGGTCGTGACCTACACCGTCGGCAGCGATAGCGGCGAGACCGGCGTATCCATCTATTGCGGTGACCCCGCTCAAGAAATAGAAATATTGCACCACGCGGCGGTGTACACGCAGCCGGCCAGTTTCGAATGGAGCGGCCTGGCCTCGCGGAACGACTATTGCTGGGTGAGCATCACCAACACGATCGGCGCCAACGTGGTCACCGGCACTGCGCGCGTGTGCGGCGAAGCGGTGGCGAGTTGGACGCCCAGCGCCGGCGCCAGCGCGCTGATCCAGTTCGACGTCCGCTCGGACGCCTGCGGGCCTTACTATCACACGGCCGGCGTGTGCCAGGTGCAGACCGAGTTTGTCCCCAACACGCCCGGCACGACCTACTATAACGAGCGACCGCTCGCCGGCACGGCGCTCTATGTGCCGTTCGAGGACCGGCCAGATGTCAACGGCGCATTGCGCTTCCAGGACCAGAGCGCGCAGCGCATGGTCGGCGATTGCCAGGGTGCAGGATGTCCCGCCGTCGGCGCGACGGGGCACCTGGGCAATGCCGCGCGCTTTGACGGTCGGGACGATTCGGTGCGCTTTGATAGTTTTGGCGCGTTCACCATGACGACCATCTCGGCCTGGGTGCAGCGCACGGGCGCGACCCGAGCGCGCGAGACCATCGTGTCCTACAAGGGAGTCGGCAACTGCGGCGCGATGCTCTCGCTCAACGAGGACGGGCGCAGTCAATACCCCCGCTTTGCCGTCAACGTGGGCGGCGTGTGGCAGTCGGTTCAGGCTTTACAGCAGATCCCGCTCAACACATGGGTCCATCTGGCCGGCGCGTATGACGGCCAGACGATCCGCCTCTACCGCGATGGGCAACAAGTGGCCAGCGCTGCCGCGCCTGGCGCGATGCAGCAGTGTAGCGCCTCCACCACGATCGGCAGCAACCTCTCGCAGAATGCCGAGTTCTTCCCCGGCCTGATTGACGAGGTGCGCGTTCTGGATCGCGCGCTCTCGGCGCCCGAGGTCAAGACGCTGTACCTGGGCAGCGGGCCGGTGCTGGCGCTGCCGTTCGACCAGGCGTGGGTGGTGACGGGCACGGTGCTGTCCGATGTATCGGGTTGGGGGCAGCAGGCCAGGCTGAACGCCGGCGCAGGCGATGAGGTCAACAAAGCCACAACCGGCGCGGTCGGCCCATACGCGCTGGAATTCGATGGCGTGAACGACCACGTCCTGATTCCAGGTGGAATCAACCTGGCGAACATTTCCTTCACCGCGGCATTTTGGGCCAGGCGGGACAGCGTCGGACGATTCGACCTGGCGATCTCGCAGGGCAATCGCAACCTTGACAGAGGTCTACACATTGGATTCCGTGATACCAACCGGTTTACCTGCGCCTTTTATGAGGACGATCTCGACACACCCGCAGCCTACACCGATACCGAGTGGCATCACTGGGTCTGCACCTACGAGGCCGCAGGCAGAACCCGCACCCTCTACCGGGACGGGGTCCAGGTTGCTCAGGATACAGCAGGTGCGCACTATCAAGGGACCGGTCCTCTGTACATTGGCAGGGCCTTCGAGGGAATCTATTTCGACGGCGCGCTGGACGACGTGCGCATCTATCCGCGCGCGCTCTCGGCGCTCGAAATCCAGGCGCTGGCCGCCAGCGGCTGGCAGGCGGCCAGCCTGATCGGCGCAGGCACAAGATTTGCCGTGTGGGACGCGCAGCCTCCGTCCGGCCTCGAAGGCTCGTATCGCTTCGACGTGCGCGGGCAGGACTGCTACGGCCTGGTAGATACCTCCGTGCGCAGCCAGGGCGCCTGGCGCGGCGAAGTGGACACGTTGGCCCCGCGCGTCGTGCTCACCCGCACGACGGTCAACGGCAAGCTGCGCTACACCGCCACCGCCGTGGACTATAACCTGGTCGAGAGCGGCTTTTCCTCCCCGTGCGGCGCGGGCGTTTTCACAGTGCGCGAGCCGTTCGAGTCGCCCTGGTACGTGGCGCTGGCAGGGCAAACGCAGAACGGCAACGAGCGGCTCTATCGCCTGACGGCTGTCTGCGATCTGGCCTCGGTGCCTTCGCTGGTGGAAGCCGGCGCGCTCAACACGCCGGGCCTGGCGCAGGGCGTGGCCGTTTCCGGCGCCACTGCCTACGTGGCCGACGGGCACGGCGGCCTGCGCGTGGTGGACATCTCGAACCCACAGCGGCCGCGTTCTATCGGCGTCTATCCGATCTCGTGGCCCGCGCTGGCCGTGGACGTGGCCGTCGCCGGGAACTATGCTTATCTGGTGGTGGACGACCCGGCCGGCGACCGGCTGGAGGTGATAGATGTATCGAATCCCGGCCTGCCGCAACTCGTCGGATCCTATTCCGCTCCAACGATGGAACTCGGACATGGCATTACCATTGGCGGCGATAACGGCTACGTGCACGTGCCGGCCAACGTCGCCGGGGTGTGGGGCGTGCTGATCCTCACCGCAGCGCCCACACCTGTGCTGGTGAGTTACCTTCCGACTGTGGGACAGCCGCGCGGCGTGGCAGCTTCCGGCAATCTGGCCTATGTGACCCAAGACAGCGGCAACATGCTTCACATCTTCCAAACGTCTCCCATCACGTTGGTATTGGGCAGTTACGCGCTGCCAGCGCAGGGTTGGGACGTCGCCGTCTCTGGTTCTTATGCTTACGTGGCCGACGATGTGGCCGGCCTGCAAATCATCAACATCTCCAATCCAGTGACGCCTACTCTGGAGGCCTCCTTCAATACACCGGGGCTGGCTCGCGCCGTCGCCCTTTCCGGCACGCACGCCCTGGTGGCGGATGGCGTCCTCGGCCTGCAAATGATAGACGTTTCGATTCCCTCGTTCCCACAGTCGGTCGGCGCGTTGGATACGCCCGGTCATGCGGTGGACGTGGCGCACGCCGGACTCTATGCTTACGTGGCCGACGAGAGCATGGGCCTGCGCGCGATTCTGTTGCAGCCTGGCCCGGCCGAGCGCGTGACGGCCTGCGACTCGGCCGGCCATTGTTCCATCGAAGCGGTCACGCTGCCCGGCCCGCCAGAGAGCGCCCGCGTCTCTATCCTGAATGTCCCGCCCGTGCTGGATAGCACCAGTCCCTTCTCCATCACCGGCGAGGCTGTGGCGCTCACTTCCACCTTGCGCGCCCTGACTCTCACTGTGGACGGCGGCATCTTTTACACGGCCAACTGGCCCAGCGGCGCGCTCACCCAGACGCTCTGGGCCACGCCAAACTGGACGCCGACCGAAGGGTCGCACCAGGTCGTGGCGACTGTGACGACCTGGAGCGGCGGCATGGCCGTTGACGTGGCCGACATTATCGTGGATACGCTCCCGCCGGCCATTGGCATCGTCCCAACCGTGCTGACCACCACGCACTATCACCCGCCGCTGCTCGACGTGACCGGCTGGGTCACCGATGTGGCGACCAGCCTGCCGGACGTGGCATGGCGCGTCGGGGGCGGCGACTGGCAGCCGACTGCGGTCGTGAGCAACACCTGGGCCGGCGGATGGTACCTGGGCGGCTCGCCCGATGGAATCACTTTTACCGTCAGGGCGCTGGCGACTGACGTGGCCGGCCACACGACTCTGGTGACGCAGACTGTCATCGTGGACCTCACGCCGCCCACGCCCGTGACGCTCACGCTGCATGACAGCAGCGGTGTCGTCCCGCCCGGCACGACGGTGCGCGAACCGACGCCGACCTTGACGCTCACCTGGACGGCCGCCAGCGACGGCAGCGGGGTGGGCGGGTATCAGGCCCGGTGGACGGCCCAAACGACGGCGACGTTGACCACGACGGTCACGGCCCATGGCCCGGCCGACCTCAGCGACCCGTACACGGCCGGCGAAGCGCAAAAGGTCTGGGCTGGCCTCACCAGTGCGGACATCTATGGCAACTCGCGCAGTCAAAGCATCGGCCCGGTCTATGCCGATAGTCCCTTCACGCCGGATTATTTGGACCTCCTCGATCCCGCCCATCCGCAAGATGTGTATCGCGGTTGGATGGACAGCGGGTGCAGCCAGGTGGGCGTGGACCGGCGCATCAATCGGAGCGCGCCACCCCGGGCCACGCTGAGCGCCGAGCAGCGCTTCTATGCTACGTGGAATTCGGAGGCGCTCCGCCTGACCTGGACGGGCGCCAACTGGAACATGGATGGCGACCTGTTCATCTATCTGGACCTCACGGCCGGCGGCGCGATCACAGCTTACAATCCATACACCACCGTTCCCACCATCTATCTACCCGGCGTCACGCCGACGATGACGGTCGGCGCGATGGCGGCCGACTATCTGGTGTGGGTGCATGATGAGCAGACGGCCAGCCTCTTGCGCTGGACCGGAAGTGACTGGACGCTCGAAAGCGATCTGGCGCAAAACGCAATGTACCAGTTCATCGCGGCGGTCAACAACGGGCAGACGGATCTCTATCTGCCGTTCAGTTTGCTGGGCATCGGCAATCCCGCGGCGACTGCGCTGGACGTGGTGGCCTTGGCCAGCGAAGAGAACGCGCTGCAACTCTGGGCCGCGATGCCCAACAACAATCCGCTCAACAGCGCGCGCATAGTCGGCGCGATCAGCAGCGACGCGCCGGCCTTTGCGCTCTCCTATCGCTATCACTGGGCTGGTCTGGGACCTGGCGTGTGCCCGAACGGAAGCCTGACGCCCGGCGCGCCGCAGTACACCGATAGCGACCTGCACGCAACGCTCCTGGTCGAACCGGCCGGCGCGCTGCGCGGCATGGACGCCGCGCAACTCTGGCAGTGGCAGACGCTCGGCGGCGACCCCGGCGACGTCAACTGGCTGTTGGGCATGGCCGAGTCGGGCGCATTGGTGGGCGATGGAGTGGTCGTCACGTTTACCCTCCGCGTGCAGAACCAGGGTACGGTCACCGCGACGGGCGCGCTGGGCGACGTTTCATCCTACCACGCGCTGCGGCTGCCCTCCGGTACGCACCTGCCCGCCGAGCGCCGCGACCATCAGGTGGTGAATCTGGGCAATATTCCGCCCGGCGGCGAAACCAGCCAGACCTTCATCGGCGTGGTTGACCGCGTGACGGCG
This sequence comes from Thermoflexales bacterium, assembly GCA_034434835.1. GTDB lineage: Bacteria > Chloroflexota > Anaerolineae > Fen-1058 > Fen-1058 > JBGLNJ01. The sequence goes on from DAOTXX010000099.1 coordinate 24,870, forward strand.
CAGGGATACTATGCCGCGTGCGCGGGAAGCAAACCAGATTATGCCTGCACCGATTATCTGCGGCGGGCGACGCTGGAGGCGCGTCTGCACGACGACGCGCACAACATCTCCGGCCCCGCGCTTGAGCAACTCTGGAGCCGGCACCAGGCCGATACGCAGCCGCCCGAGTTCATGGGCGTGCAGCAGCCCGAATACGTCATCGCGGCGCAGAACAACCTGCTGGTCGGTTACGCCTACGATGACTCGGCTGTGCCGATGGTCACGCTGACGATCACCGACCTGTGGGGCGTGTCCAATCAGATCGCCTGCCCGGACGACACGCCGACCGATGGGCAATGGACCTGCGCGTGGGATACGGGCGGCGTGCCAGATGGCGCCGCGTACAACATCAGCGTGCAGGCGACGGACCTGTTTGGACAGGCCAGCGTGTGGAGCAAGGCCCGCACGTTTGTCATAGATTCCCGTCCGCCCGACGTCACGCTCGACCTGGCGGCCAGCCACCTCGACGTGAGCAACGTGATCGGGTCGAGCGACTATCCGCTGTACGGGCAGATCGCCGACAATCGCGGGCTGGGCGGGCTGGACGTGTGCGTGGACGGCCGCTGCGCTCCGGCGCAACTGTGGCTGAGCGGCGGCGATACGGTTCACCTGTACGACGATGAGCCAACGGCGCCCATCGCCATCAACAGCGGCACGGCGTGTGGGGGCAGCCCCATCGTCCGCACCTTTAATGTGACGGATAGCTTTGTCCTCGGCGACGTGAGCGTGGGTCTGGATATCGAACACGCGCGCCGCGACGACGTTCAGGCCGAGCTGGTCTCGCCCTCCGGCACGCGCGTCCGCCTGCTCTACCACAGCGGCGTCACCGGCACATTCTGGGCCAACTATGACGTATCGCTGAACGACGTGGCCTCCACCGCCTACTCAGCCGGAGGCGGCGACGACCCGGCTGCGGCTTACTATGATCGCCCGGCGCGTCCCAACAAACCCCTGCAAGCCTTTTACGGCGAAAACGTGACCGGCACCTGGACGCTTTCGATCTGCGATCTGATCCCGTCCGCGGGCGACGGATTGTATCACCGCAGCCAGTTGCGGCTCCAGCCGCGCGATACGGCAGCCCTCTCCGGCGACTGGACGTTCATGGTGCGCAACGGCAAGCCGATGGACTGGGTCACGCAGACCGTCTCGCTCTATGGCGAGGACCGGGTCGGCAACCGGACGATCGATCCGTTGATCTTTGACGTCATCGTAGATAACGTGCCGCCGGTCATCACGACGACTCAACTGGCGAGATCGCTGGGGCTGACGCTGACCGTGTCGGCGCTGGCCGGGACCGTCAGCGATGGCGGCGGGGTGGCAGGCGTGTTCGTCACGGTCTGGGCGCCGGAGGGCGTCTATCGAGACGCAGCCGTGTTGAGTGGCAACTCGTGGAGCTATGACCTGCATCCGATCTCTATCGGGATGCATCGCTTGCAGGTCACGGCGATTGACCGGGCGGGCAACGTCGCCACGACCGAGGTCTTTGAGATCGAGATCAGGCCCATCACGTACACCTATCTGCCGATCGTGATGCGAAACTATGTGTCTGCCCCAGACCTGATCGTCGAAGACATTATCGCCACCCCCAATAACGTCCAGGTGGTCATCAAGAACTGGGGCAATGCTCCTGTCCAAAACGATTTTTGGGTGGACGTTTACATCGCTCCGCACACGGAGCCTACTGGAGTCAACCAGAGTTGGGACGATTTGGGCAGCCAGGGGCTGGTGTGGGGCGTGACGGACAGCGCGCTGCCGGCGCTCGCCCCGGGCGGCGTCATCACCCTCACGGTGGGAGACGCCTACTACTGGCCGAGCCATAGCCGCGTCTCCTGGCCGCTGGCAGTGGGCACGACGGTCTATGCCCAGGTGGACTCGTTCAACCCGGCTACGACCTATGGCGCGGTGTTGGAAAACCACGAGATCATGGGCGAGGACTATAACAATATTGACATGGCAGAGGTGAGTGCGACCGGGGTCAGTGGAGCGATGGAGGTTTTGCCTCCGGCTTCAGACGATCGCTTGCCGCGGGCTGACCATCTGCCGCGTCGGCCATGACGATGTGCCGGGTGCTGCGTGAGGCAAAACTCGCGCAGCACCCGAGCCACTGAGGAGTTGCAAAGATGGAGTACACAGCGCGTCGGCGTTTTGCCTTTGCACTTGTTGCTGGCATCCTCGCCATGCTGGTGGTGGCGGCGTCGCTGCTCTTGCCCACGCAGTCGGCGCAGGCTGGTCTGCCGCCCCGGCCCACACCTCAGGCCGGGTCCGGTTCGGATGCGGGCGGAGCGCCCATCGAGTTGCGCGTGCGCTTTGGTCAGGGGGAACAGGCTCGCCGCTGGCAAGAACTGTGGACGGTCGTCCAGTGGCAAGATACATTCGGCAACTGGCACGATGTCGAAGGGTGGCGGGGCACGCTCGACGAGATCGTGGATGGCGAGGGCAGACAGGTGTGGTGGGTGTATCGAAGGGACCTGGGCAAAGGGCCGTTCCGGTGGATGGTTTATCAGAGTCCATCGGGCGGGCTGCTCGTCCGCAGCGAATCATTCCATCTGCCCGGCGCCGATGGGCAGACCGTGGAAGTGGCTGTGTCGCTCAAGCCCTGATAGTTTCCCTGTAGAGTGTTGGCGTTTCTATACCCAACGTGGGCACAATTTGCACTTTTGCGCCGCGCGTGGCGTAGGGGCAGGCCTTGCGCCTCCCTGAATGGGGGCGACCGCAACCCCCATGCGGGGGCAGGTGGTCGCCCCACCCCTGGCGGTTCACACAAAAGTCGTGACTACGACCGCCAGATCTGGCACTTGCCAAAGTCCAGTTATTAAAAGTGTCGGAGGCGCGCAGCGAGTGGGAAGCGCGACAACGGGCACAAGATCGTTGTGGTAAAAGTCACCTCATGACGAGCGGCAAATAGACATCATAACCGTTCACAAAAGCGCGGCGCAGGTAGACGTTGCCTATTCCGTCCGCGATGTAGGCCTGGTTGACAATGGGCGGTATCAGCGTGCCGGTGGCGGTGACCTGAGCAGCGTAGGTAATGTCAACCACTCCGTTCGCTTCCACTGCCCCGGACCAGGTGATCGTCTGCCCGTTCACGCCGGGCGCGCTGCCTGAGCTGGACGTCGGGCTGCCCTGTATCAGGAGCAGGGCAGGCAAGGTGTCGGTGAAAGAGACCGTGGCGCTGACTGTGCCGCTGTTGACCAACTGCACGGTATACGTGATGATCTCCCCCACGGCGGCCTCGTCGGGGGCGACCATCTTGGTCGAGGTAGACAGGTCGGGGGCCGGCGGAGCCAGCAGCCGGAACACAAACACGTCGTCCGCGCCGCTATAGGTTTTGTACAGGGCGTGCGCGGTAGTGGGAAAGTCTGACGAATTGGTTTCGCCGACGACATAGACCCGATTCTGCTCATCCAACGCAATGGCGGTTCCTCCCCCCTCATAGACGTCCCCATTTGTCCCCAGAGCGATGTCGCAATTGCCATAGAACCCTTCCCAGAGATTTCCTCCCAGGAAAGTGGAATAGAGCAGGTCGGCGGAGCCATTGCCGCCCGGATTCAGTTTGCTGACGAAAAAGTCAGAGCGCGCGTTACAGTTGCCATCGGTGCCGCAGGTGGCGTCCAAAGCGCCGAAAGTGGTGGGAAAGCCGGGCGCGCCGGTCTTGCCGCACACATAGACGTGGTGAGCGCTGTCCAGGGCGATGCCGTGGGCATACTCTGCATCATAGTCAACGCCCAAAAAGGTGGAATAGAGCAGATCGGCTGCTCCGTTCCCGCCGGGATTCAGTCGAAAGACAAAGGCGTCCTCATAGTTCCCCGGCGATTGGCGATCGAAAGCGCCGTCTGTGGTGGGAAAGTCGTTGTTGATAGAGGGAGCGAACACATTCCCGGTGACGCCGGTCACATAGACGACCCCCGCCGCGTCCACAGCGAGGGCACTGCCCCACTCTGGGAATCCGCCGCCCACAAAGGTGCTGTACAGGAGGTCGCTTTGCCCCTGACCGGCGGGGTTGAGTTTGACGACAAAAACATCGTCGTTCAGGCCGATGTCAAAGTTGGCGTAGGTGCGCTTGTAAGCGCCGGGCGTAGTGGGAAAGTCCTGTGAACTCGTATCTCCGGTCAAGTAAACCATACCCTGCGCATCCACGGCAATCGCCAGGCCACGGTCGTCGCCGCACTGATCCCCCAGGCCCGGGATCGTGACGTGCGACCCACCCAGATAAGTAGCGTAAAGCAAATTTCCGTCGCCATCCATCTTGAGCACAAAGCCATCCGTGCAGCCGTTGTGTGTTGAGTCGAAGGGATTCCCTGTCGTCGCAAAATCGCTCGATTTGGTCCAACCGGTCAGGTAGGCGTTGCCGTTCGCATCGAAGGCGATGCCACGCGCCGCATCTTCGTCGGAGCCGCCGATGTAGGCGCTAAAGACTGGCGACACGTACACAGCCCCCCGCTTCATCTTGGTGACGAAAGCGTCCGACGCGCCACTCAAGGAGGTGCCGCCGGGTTGAGTGGGAAAGTTGCTCGACGTGGTCCAACCGGCGATCCAGACAGCGCGGCTGTCTGCGCCACGGTCCAGGATATCGCCCTGCCCGGAAAGAGCAAGGTCATAGACCCAGTCATGACCAGAGCCGCCCAGATAGGAGCCAAAGTAGGCTTCCTCTGGGTAAGCCATCTGAGCGGAGGCAGTGTCACCGGGCGCAGAGACTGTAAAGGGCGCTGTGATCTCGAAGGACTCGGCGGTCATGCGAACGACGGCGGGGTGATCGGTCGGGGGATCCCCCGCGACGGCCAACAGCGGGAGGGCCACGTCGCCCAGGAAAGTAGTCAGGCGCACATAGCCCGCCTCCACGACGGCCTCTTCTGCGCCTTCCACCCGCAGGCGCACGGCGGACAAATCGGCGCCGCCGCGCGCCTCCAGCCGCCACGGTAGAGGCGACCCTTGCGCCTGTTCCATCACCAGATCCACGCCAGGGTAGAGGTCCACGTAACGCACGCCACCCCAGACGGGCACGTTGACACGCCATCCGGCGGGGTCGCGGCCGTGGTAATAGTGCAACACGGTCTCCTGGCGGTTAAAGGGGCCCAAGCGGGGGTGCGGGTTGGCGCCGACGAAACTCAACTTCAGGTTGACTGCCCGGCGCGGTTCGGCCCGATCCCGCTTATCGGGGGAGGCCAATGTCTCGACGCGGGGGGACTCTACCCTGGTCAGCCACAGCGCGTCCTCCGTCAGCCAAAGTGTGGCAGACCATCCTTGCATCTGGAAGCGAGCGCGGGGATCGAACTGACCGACGTTTTCTATGAACCTCACCGGGGAGGGCGAAAGGGTAACTGTGGGCGCCGGTTCCACCGGCTGTGTTCCTCCGACGGTGGCGATGCTTCCCAGAGAGAGCAGTAAAACGATCGGGGCCGTGATGGCCAAGACCTGAGTTGGGCGTAGCTGAAGCAAACGAGCTTTCATTGTATACCTCCGGGTCTTTGCGTGAACAGAGCTCAAGCTGCATTGGGCCTGAGCCTATTCTATCCCAGATCAAGAGAGGACACAATGGCTAAAGCCATGCGAATCAAAGACTATGGCAAAGTGGCTGCTACCGACTGGTGCTTGTTCCATCTCCCGCCACCCCAGAAACACATCGCAGGCATCCTGGTTTGTGACTTGCCAAACACGAGAGTAAAATAGAAGGGCCGCGAAGAGGCAAGCCAGTTGAAAAGGATGATGTTTATGATTCGACGTGAGACATTGGACAAGCTGCGCAAGTTTGACACGCCGACGGTCTGCAACATCATCGAACTGTTCGACGTGCGTCCGCGCAACACGGGATTTATGGACGACCGTATCAGGGCGTGTTTTCCCGAAATGCCGCCCATTGTTGGCTTTGCGGCCACGGCAACGTTTCGCGCTTCTGCGCCGCCGCGAAGAGGCGATGCTTATTCCAGCACAGAAGCGCAAGTGGAACGCTTTGGCGAACTCTCCGGCCCGCCGGTCGTCGTCTTTCAAGATTTGGACCAGCCCCCCGTCGCGGCGACGTTCGGCGAAATCATGTGCACCATCTACAAGACTTTTGGCGCACAGGGGCTCATCACCAGTGGCGCAGGCCGTGACCTGGATCAGGTGCGGCGGCTTGGCTTTCCGGTCTTTACCCGCGGGACCATCTGCGCGCACGGATATTGCCACATTCCGCAGATTCACGTCCCTGTGCATGTGGGCGGCATTGCCATCTATCCTGACGACCTGCTCCACGCCGACTGCAACGGCATCACGACCATTCCCATCGAGATTGCATCTGAATTGGCCGACATCGGCGACGAGTTTGTCGCGGCTGAGGCCGTCATCCTGAACGGCCTGAGTGAGCCGAGTCTATCTATCAAGCGAGCGGCTGAGCTGAGGGCCGAATCGCGGGATCGCATTGAAAAGCTGCGTCAGCGCGTCTCCCGCGCCCGAGGTTGACTTGTGTAGAAAATAATCCGGGCCTTTGAAGCGCCTGAATGGATTGAAAAAGACCATCCATGTTATCCCTGCCACTCGGCCAGGCGGCGCAGCCGGAGTTGTAATTGGGCGAGAGCCGCTTGCCGTTCGGAGGCAAACAAGCTCGCCGTCCGTTGCAACTGTGGTTCGAAAGCGCGTTGCAGCGTCAGCCACTGGCGAACGCTCTCGTGAATAGTCATACCCTGCAGCAGGCGTGTCTCGTCTGCCTCCAAGGCATACTGGCTTTCTCGCAATGCGCCCAGTTCCCGCACGATTTACTCCTCGTTATTCCTGCCTTCTCGGCCGATACTGGATCGCCTCGGCCAGATGCGCCGGGGCGATGCCGTCACTCCCGGCCAAGTCCGCAATCGTCCGCGCGATCTTGAGCACGCGATGAAACGCTCGCGCGGAAAGTTGGAGTTGCTGCATGGCCGCGCGCATGAGCGATTGCCCCGTCGCGTCCAACTTGCAGAACACGCGCACGTCCGCGGGCGTCATATCGGCGTTACACACCACGCGCGCATCGTACGCGGCAAATCGCTGACGTTGCCGTTCGCGCGCGGTCTCCACTCGCGCGGCGACGACCGACGACGGCTCGCCCAATCGCTCGCCCGTGAGCTTTTCATACGGCACGCGCGGCACCTCGACGTGGATGTCAATCCGATCGAGCAGTGGCCCGCTGATGCGTTTCTGGTAGCGCGTGACCATCGAGGGAGCGCAGGTACATTCTTTGGTCGGGTCGCCATAGTAACCGCACGGGCAAGGGTTCATCGCGGCAACGAGTTGAAAGTTGGCCGGAAACGTCAGTGTGCCCGCTGCGCGGCTGATGGTGACGATCTTGTCTTCGAGCGGTTGGCGCAAAACTTCGAGCGAGCGCTGGTCGAATTCGGGCAGCTCGTCGAGGAACAGCACGCCGCGATGCGCCAGGCTGATCTCGCCCGGGCGCGGCACGCGCCCGCCGCCGACCAGACCGGCGTGGCTGATCGTGTGATGCGGCGCGCGAAACGGTCGCTGGCGGATGAGTGGGGTATCGGACGGGAGCATGTCGGCCACGCTGTAAATGCGCGTGACCTCGAGCGACTCTTCGAGCGTCATGCTGGGTAAAATGCCGGGCAGCGCGCGCGCGACCAACGTCTTGCCCGCGCCGGGCGGCCCGACCATGATCACGTTATGCCCGCCCGCCGCAGCGACTTCGATCGCGCGCTTGACGTGTTCCTGCCCGCGGATCTCTTGCAGGTCGGTCACTGCCAGGCTGACCTGGGGGGAAGCGGGCACGCTGGCTTGCGGCGCGATGGGAGCGATGCCGTGCAGGTGATTGACCAGATCGGCCAGGCTGCTCACTGGCACGATCTCGACGCCGGGGATGAGCGCGGCTTCGGCGGCGTCATCGGCCGGCACGAACAGATGCTCGAACGCGCGCTCGCGGGCGAGGGCCGCAATCGAGAGCACGCCGCGAATGTGCCGCACCGCGCCGTCCAGCCCCAGCTCGCCGACGACCAGCGACCCCTGCAGCGATTCGAGCGGGATCTGCCCGGTCGCCGCCAGCACGCCAAGTGCGATCGGCAGATCGTAACTGGGGCCGGCCTTGCGCAAGTCCGCCGGGGCCAGGTTGACCGTGACCCGCCCGCCGTGCATCGTCAGCCCGCTGTTCTTGATCGCGGCGCGCACCCGCTCGGCGGACTCTTTGACGGCGGCGTCGGGCAGGCCCACGAGCGTGAACGTTGGCAAGCCGCGCCCGGTGTCCACTTCAACCTGGACGATTTGGCCTTCTAGCCCGATGACAGCGCACGTGTGGACTTGAGCAAGCATACGCATCCTGGCAGCGTTAGAGTTTGCCTGAAAGCAAGTTCAGGGCGGACCGCTACGCGAGTCCGCCGCTGGACGATGGTCCAGCGAGAGCCATCGAGTGCTGCCAGTTTAGCACAACACGGGCCGGTTGAAAAGCAAGACCCGAAGGAGGTGGTCTCCTTCGGGTCTTGCGAGATTCTAGTCTTTGCCGCGCTTGCCCAATTCGTGATCGAGCATGAGGACGGCCGTGCCGCGCTCTTCGATCATCTGGAGTTGGGCGATGATCTCGGTCGCGTTCTTTTCTTCCTCGACCTGCTCGCTGATGAACCACTGGAGCATGACCTGGCTGGCGTAATCGTTTTCCTTGAGCGCCAGCGCGTACAGCTTATGGATGAGGCCAGTCACCTTTTGCTCGTGCTCGAGCACCTGCTGAAAGGCCTCCAGGGACGATTTCCATTCGGATGGCGGTTGAGCGATCGCCAACAGCTTGACTGTGCCGCCGCGCTCGTGGACATAGTCATAGAACTTGAGCGCGTGTTCCTGCTCCTCTTCGAACTGGATGCGCAGCCACTTGGCAAAGCCGGGCAGGTTGCGCTCCTCAAAGTACGCCGACATGGACAGATACAGATAGGCCGAATACAACTCGTTCTTGATTTGCTCATTGATGGCATCTTGCATGGCTTGGCTGATCATGTGGTTTTCCTCCTTTTGGGTAGTTGTCTCAGCTTTAGATGCTGTGTATGGCTGACAGGTTGCATTATACCCGAAAATGGAACGTCACGCAGGTATGCAATCTGCGTGAGTTGAGTCCCGTCAGATGTAGAATCTTTCTGGATCGATCTCCTCGTGCAGCAGCCGCATGGTTCATGTCGAATTCGGTATCCGCGCTTTACGGCGTGCTGCCTTTGCCTGACTTGCGAATTTGTTGATCTGATGGTAATGGGCTTGCTCGTCCTTGATTTCGACTTGAAGCAGGCTGGCGATGGTCTCTTTGTATCCTTTCCAACGCACCCCCCGATCTTGATCGAAATCATTTTCTGGGACGGTCTGAAGAAACGCTACCAACTTGCGATGAGATTGCGCTGCCGAGGAGAGGAGTTTGGTCACAGTACCTTTTTTGTATTTCTTGACCAGTTGGGCATTGTAGGTCCTCCAATTGCGGTCGTAATGGGCAAAAAAGCTTGGTAGCTTGCCGGATAAAAGCTCTTGGACAGCTTTCAGGTTGGTGTGATCCCACCCAATGAGGTGGGCCACCAGGTCTCTTGTAGACCACGTGCCGAGAAAAACTTGATCCTGCTGGTCTGGAGAAAGTGCAGATACTGCGCCCAGAATGTCCTGGCGCACCTGGACGAGATCGGCAATCAGCCGATCCTTCCTGATGCCACGACGTTGCCTGCGGCTCATGTGCAGCGTTGCCTTTCGCCCTTTGTATACGGAGCGCACTTGGATTTTGTGAATTGGCCCGTAGTGACGACTTTAGTCGTCCAGGTTGGCAAGCGACTCAAGTCGCTACTACGAGCCGCTGAAATTCACAAATCTGAAAGGCGATCAGTATACAAGGGCCGTGCAGCCTCCGCAAGTTTGCCACGTGTATTCTACTCCAAGTTCAGCGCGCGGGCGAATTCGGATTGAAAATCGCGTTCGGCGGTGAGTTCGACGTATTCGACTTGCTGCGCGATGCGGACGGCGCGCTCGCGCTCCGCCACCGACAGCAGAGCCATCCGCGCGCCCGCCCCGGCAGCATTGCCCACCTGTTTGAAGCGATGCCGGTCCACGCGCGGGAACATGCCGATGTCAATGCCGCTCTGCACGTCGAGATAAGTCCCAAAGGCCCCGGCGATGATGACTTGATCGATCTCGGCCTCGGTGATGCCCGTGTGCTTGAGCAGGATGTTGACGCCCGCGCGCATCGCGCCTTTGGCCAGTTGGATCTCGGCCACGTCCGAACGGCTGAAGGTGATCTCGCGTCCGTCGTTTTCGCTCCCCGCCACGACGACAAATTCCAGCCCGTGATCGCCGCGGCGGACGCGCGGCCCTTCTTGCATCGCTCCGCGCGAGTTGATGATGCCCGCGTGACGCATTTCTGCCACCAGGTCGAGGATGCCCGATCCGCACAACCCAACCGGCGGTTCATCTTCGACTGTCTTGAACAACACACGCCCATCGCGGATGGACACCTCTTCGATGGCGCCCGGCGCCGCGCGCATCCCAAATCGGATGTGCGCGCCTTCAAACGCCGGGCCAGAGGCCGTCGAGCAAGACAGATGTCGCCCGTTGGCGATCAGGCTGACTTCGGTGTTGGTGCCAATGTCCATCCCCAGCACCACGCCGCTCGTCGAGTCGAGGGTCATGTTCGTAGCCAGCAGCATGGCGACGTGATCCGCACCGACGAATCCCGCGATGCTGGGCAAGAGATGAACATACGCCCCAGGCGCAAGCGCCAGTCCCACGTCACGCGCTTGTACGTCCATCGCTGCGCTCTCCGCCGGGACGTAAGGCGCCAGTCCCAACTGCCGGACCGGCAAGCCCAGGAAAAGATGATGCATCGCCGTGTTGCCGACGATGACGGCATCGGCAATGTCGGCCACGTCGCGCCGGACTTGATTGCACAACTCTCCGGCCAGTTGATTGAGCGCGGTAACGATGGCGGATCGCAGCGATTCAGCGCCGGAGGGATGGCTGAGTGCGTGGCTGATGCGCGCCATCACGTCTTCGCCGTAGGCGATCTGCGGATTCATCGCGCCCGCAGAAGCCAACGTCTCGCCGCTGTTCAGATGCACCAGGTACGCGGCGAGCTTGGTCGTGCCAATATCTACGGCCAGACCGAGCGGCGCAGTGCCCGGCGGCCTGATGGCGACGACCGACTGCTGACTGCTGACCGCAGTGGACCGCACAAAGACAGAGGCTCTGAAATCCCACGCGCGCAAATCTTCGGGCAGGTGGCGCAGCACGGGCAGGTCAATCAGCATGTCCGGCGAGTCCAGCGCGCCGCGCAAGCGTGCCGCGTCGGAGCGGAGATCGTGGAGCGTCGGCGGGTCAAGGCGCACGTCAAGGGCTTGCGCCGCCGGGTGCAGTTCGACGGCGGGGGCCTGCCCCTCGGTTTGTGTGCGCTGCGCGGTGACGAGCGACTCGGGTGGGACGTGGACGCGCACATCGCCCACGATCTGGGTCTGGCAGGCCAGCCTCCAACCTGCCTGGACGTCGGCCTCGCCCAATTCGGCTTTTTCGGTGTGGGAGGGCGGCGAGACCTTGCCCGACATCACGCGGACGATACATCGCCCGCACGAACCTTCGCCGCCGCAGACCGCGGTCAACATCACCCCGGCTCGCTGCGCCGCATCCAACAGCGTCGCTCCGGTCTCGCACTCGATGCGTCTGCCAATCGGTTCAAAGTCTATTGGGTGGCTCATGTTGTTCTTGGAATCAAACGTCAAACGTGAAACGTCATGACGTTTGACGCTTGACGTTCGACGCTTGAAACTTGACGGTACCGGCACACGTCGTGGAGTGAGCAATAGTCACAGGCGCTCCCTTGCGCGCTCAGGTTTTCGCCCATGCCGACGACGAGCGACAGCGATTTGAGCGGGTACATCATGTACGAGTCCTTGAGCGTGACGCCGATCTGCTCTGCGCCCACCAGGTCGAACAAATTGCGCTGCGCTTCCACCGGCCAGTCCGGGTCGCCGGGGCTGAAGGGGATGCTCGTCGTCAGGCCACGCTCGCGCGCCATCTCCTCGAACATGCGGCACGTGCGCTGCGAAAGCTCTTCCACCGCCGCCGAGCCGACGCCGTCGAGCACGGTCGCTTCCACCTGCTGCCCGTCCATAAACATTGCGCGGGCAGCTTCTTCCAACTGCGGGCCGATGGTGCACACGGCCACAGCGATCTGCTTTGCGCCGCCCAGCGCCCCGGCCAGCCGCGCACTTGTAAGCGACACGCGGGGCGAGAGAACCAGTCGCTCGTGGCGCACCTCGGCGATGTCGAAAATGTCATAGGCCACCGCCGGAATGAGCAGCGGGCGCGCGCGCTCGATCATGGCGGCGGTTAGCTCGCGCAATGCCGGACGCGCCTTGGCCGGGTCGCCGCCTTGGCCGCGCAGTGCGAGATCGAGTTCGAGCGTCAGGTCGAATAGTCGAGTAGTCATGTAGTCACATGGTTGATGATACTGATCGCCTTTCAGATTTGTGAATTTCAGCGGCTCGTAGTAGCGACTTGAGTCGCTTGCCAACCTGGACGACTAAAGTCGTCACTACGGGCCAATTCACAAAATCCAAGTGCGCTCCGTATAGTCTCATAGTTGGCGTCTGGCTATCCTGCCATCAAACTGCCGGACTGACCGACTAGATTATATCACGGTTGCCGAGGCCGCCAGAGTTCATCCCCTGTTGCCAACACCCCTGAATTGTGCTAAAGTTAGTCTGCGCTCCCCACGACAGGAGGGATAACGTTGGCTGAACGAATCCTCATTGTGGACGACGACCGGGATAGCCTGCGGCTGATTGGCTTGATGCTGCAGCGCCGTGGATACCAGGTCAGCGTGGCGCAAAACGGGGCGCAGGCACTGGCCAAGGCCGAAAGCGAAAAGCCGGACCTGATCATCCTGGACGTGATGATGCCAGACATTGACGGCTACGAGGTCTGCCGCCGTCTGAGGATGAACCCGGAAACTGCGCACGCGCCGATCATCATGTTCACGGCCAAGACCCAGGTCACGGACAAGGTGGCAGGATTTCAGGCCGGAGCCGACGACTATCTCACCAAACCCATTCACCCTGCCGAGTTGGCCAGCCGCGTCGAATCTGCGCTGATGCGGTCGGCGCGCCTGCGCGAGTCGGCCCAGGCCGCGCCGACGCACGTGATCGGTTTCCTCGGCAGCAAAGGCGGCGTCGGCACCAGCACTGTCGCATTGAACGTCGCCGTGGCGCTGGCTCAGCCCGAAGTCGGGCAGGGCAAGCGCGTGATTCTGGCTGAGCTGACGCCGGGGTCGGGGACGATTGGGCTGCAGTTGGGCTTTATTAACCCGACTGGCTTGTCTACGCTGCTGACCAAGCCCAACGAAGAATTGGACGCCCGGCTGGTCGAGTCGCAGTTGACCCCTCACTCCAGCGGCGTCCGCCTGATGCTGGCTCCGATTGAGCCTCGGACCGGGCCCTTGCCGATTCAGCAAGTCGAGACTATTATCCGCCACCTGATCCGGATGAGCGATTATCTGTTGCTCGAGCTGGGATCGGACCTGGACAAGGCTGTGTGCGCGGCGATTCAGTCGTGCAGTTATATTGTCTTGGTGACCGAGCCGCAGCGCGTCTCGATCACGCTGGCGCAGGCGATGATGGCCCGGCTCGCGGCGATGAACGTCTTGCGCGAAAGGATCGGTTTGGTGCTGTTCAACCGCTCGCCTTCAGCAGCCAGCTTGACCAAGACCACCATCGAGGGATTGATGGGCGAAGTGGTGTCCGTGATCCCCCCTGCACCTGAGTTGGCGTTCCAGGCCGCCGAGATGGGTGCGCCGTTGTATTCGATGCAGCCCGGCAGCATCCTGGCCGGGCAGATTCGCGACCTGGCCCGGCTTGTTGCGACGAAATGAATCCGATCGATCATGCTGCCGACTTGCTGCGCCGGGCACGCCACGCGGTCGCGTTGACCGGGGCGGGCGTTTCCACCGGCTCCGGCATCCCTGACTTTCGCAGCCCCGGCAGCGGCATCTGGGAGCACGTAGACCCGCTCGAGGTCGCCTCCATCTTTGCCTTCCGCCGCAAGCCCGAGGTGTTCTTTGATTGGATTCGTCCGCTGACACGATTGATGTTGGAAGCGCAGCCCAACCCGGCGCATCTGGCTTTGGCACAGCTTGAGCGCGCCCATCTGCTTCAGGCGATCATTACCCAGAACATTGATGGCCTTCACCAAAAAGCAGGCAGTTGCCATGTGCTGGAGGTTCACGGCCACATGCGCGAGGCCACCTGCATGCGTTGCTACCGGGTCTTTGCCAGCGACCTGTTCATTGACGCCTTTCTTGCCGATGGCAAGATCCCCATGTGTCCGGCATGTGGCAATATCCTGAAGCCGAATACGATCTTGTACGGCGAGCAGCTCCCGGCACTCGTCATCCAAGAGGCGCTGCGCCACGCTCGCCAGTGTGATGTGATGCTCGTCGCCGGATCGTCCCTTGAAGTTGCGCCCGCGTCCGAGCTGCCGCGCCTGGCGCATGAACGCGGCGCGCATGTGATCCTGATCAACTTGCAGCCGACATACCTGGACGATGAAGCCGACGTGCACATTCATGCCGACGTGACCCAGGTCTTGCCCCAAGTGGTTCGAGCGTGTGGATTGCCCTTCCCATGAGCAAAGGTGAGCTTGGCCCGGCCGAATTGCAGAATCGTCTCGCCCAGCTCGAAACGCTGTTGGTGTTGAGCCGCGTCCTGTCCTCGACGCTCGACCTGCCCACGCTGCTCGATCTGATCGTCAACTCGGGGCGCGAGATGATTGACTGTGTGGCCTGCTCGCTGTTGCTTTTGGATAGCAGGAGCGGCGAGTTGTACTTTGAGGCCGCCAGCGGCGGCGCCCAGGAGATCAAGCGCGTCGTCGTCCCGTTGGATTCCAGCGTGGCCGGTTGGGTGTGCCGCACGGGCAAAGCGATCGTCATCGGCGACGCCAGCCAGGATGTCCGTTTTTACCGTCAGGCCGATATTGAAAGCTCATTCACTACGCACTCGATCCTGGCCGTTCCCCTCAAGGTCAAGGACAAGATCATCGGCTGCCTGGAAGCTGTTAACAAGCGGGGCGGCGTACCGTTCGGCGAGGATGACACCGAGATCCTCACCACGCTTGCCTCGCAGGCCGCTGTGGCGATCCAGAATGCGCGCCTGTTCGAGCAAAGCGATCAGATCGCGCAGATGGTACACGAGCTGCGCACGCCCTTGACGGGCATTGTCGCCTACAGCGAGCTGATGATGCACCCCGACCTCCCGCCCGACATGATCGCCGAATCCGCTCGCACGATCTACTCAGAGGCCACCCGGCTGGCCAAGTTCATCAACGACTTTCTCGAACTGGCGCGGCTTGAATCCGGGCGCGCGCGTATCTCTTGCCAGGCGGTGGACATGCGCTTTATCGTGCGCGAGACGGTGCAATTGATGCAGCCTCAAGCCGCCGAGTCTGGCCTCGCGTTGGCCGGGCAGATTCCCGATCAGGTGTCCATGGTGCGCGGCGACCCGGCCCGGCTCAAGCAGATTCTGATCAACCTGGTGAGCAACGCGATCAAATACAATCGCCCGGGCGGGCGCGTGGATGTGATTGCCGAGCCACGCGAGAAGGACCTGCTGGTCAAGGTGTGTGACACTGGCAAGGGCATTTCGCCAGAGGCCTTGCCCCACCTGTTTGAACGATTCTATCGCGTGCCCGATTCAGAAGGCTGGGCGCAGGGGACGGGCTTGGGGCTGTGCATCGTCAAGCAATTGGTCGAAGCGCACGGAGGGCGTATCGAAGTCGAAAGCCAGGTGGGCATCGGCACCACGATATCGTTCTCGGTGCCGCTCATGCCGATCTCGTGAAACGTCGAGCGTCAAACGTCATGACGTTTCACGTTTGACTCAGGGTTCGATCAACACCTTGAGTGCTCCCCGCTGTCCTGCTCGCTCGAACGCGGCCACCCCCTTGCTCAACGGGTAACGGGCGCGGATGAGCGAGGTTACGTCCACAAGCCTCTGCTCCAACAGGCGCAGCGCGGGTTCAAACGGCCCGCAGCGCGAGCCGACCAGCGTCACTTCATCCACGACGACCATCGTGAGGTTTGCCTCTATCGCGCCGTGATAGGTGGATTTGAGGACAATCGCCCCACGCGGGCGCACGAGCTGCCGCGCCGTAGCATAGCCTTCCGGCGTGCCGGTCGCTTCGACGACGAGGTCGAATAGACCTGACAGGTTTCCGAAACCTGTCAGGTCTTGCATCGTGTGGATTCCTCGCCGTGCCAGAATCTCTAGCGATGCTTCGTGCCGACCGATCACATGCAGGTCGCAGCCGGTGAGTTGCAGCACTTGGGCGCACAGCAAGCCCAGTTTGCCATCCCCCAATACGACGACGCGATCCGTCGGCCGGATGTGAACCGCCTGTGTGATCTCGCATGCAGCCGCCAGCGGCTCGGTGAACACGGCGGCCTCATCGGACACGCTTTCCGGCACACGGTGTAGATTCACGACCGGCAGGCGCAGATATTCCGCAAACGCTCCATCGCGCCCGGCGATGCCCAGCGTCGTCCGATGAGGGCAGTGCGTGGGACGATTGGCCCGGCAGGTGTCGCATTGGCCGCACGCCGCATTGATCTCGCCGACGATGCGCTGGCCGATTAGCTCTGGCGCCGTCTGACATTGTTCCACGATGCCGACGAACTCGTGGCCGGGCACTCCTATGAATGACATGTAACCGCGCTCGAGTTCCAGATCGGTATTGCAAATGCCGGCCAGCCTTACGCGCACCAGTGCTTCGTCAGATTGGGGACTGGGCATTGGGTATTCTTCTCGGAACGAGAGTGTCTTGTCGAGATAAAGAGCGCGCATTCTGACCTCTGATTTCCAACGTCCGGTATCCGATTCAAACCTCGATAGTGGGCGATTCTGCCGCTAAATATTTGCACTCGGCGGTTGCGCCGCAAAACGTGCGCGTCCAGCCCGCCAGCTCCTCGCAGATGCTCTCGATCTCGGCGAGCGTCACCGGCGGCAGGCCATCTACGTTGATGGCAATGTGCGTCGAGTCGCGCGTGAGCTTGGTGAACTCGGCCTGTCGCCAGGTCCAGCGGCGGCACAGCACGGTCTTGCCGGAAAGGTACACGACCTCACCCGGTTCGGGATACTCGACTTCGGTCGTGCCGAACGGGGTAAAGGTCTCATCGCCTTGAGCAAAGCCCAACCACAGCGGTTCGGTGCACACACCCACGTCGTGACCGCCGATCGGGACGATGTTTTTGAGTGAAGCGATATTGCACAACGCGGCCAGCGTATTGATGTAGGGGAGCTCGCCGCCTTTGCGCACGCGCTTGACCATCGCCTCGATGGACGAAGGATACTTGCTGGGGCGCGCGCCGAACGCGGCATACGCGGCTCGCCACGCAGCAAGGTTTGGATGATCGTCCAGGTTGGCCCGCTCGCGCAATGTCTCTTGCGTTTTCTTGAGCATCCGCGCGGTTTCGTCAATCGGCCCTTCGAGGACGATGGCATGGGTCAAGACGACGACCCCGCGCACGTAGCCAGGATAGCGGTGGAACAGTTCAGGGGCAACGCTATAGAGCATGCTCTGCCTCTATTAAACGCCAGGACGCAAAGACAGAAACCCGTTTTCTCGGAGAAAACGGGTTTCTCTATTGAATCGGAACGGGTGCTAGGCCTGCACCTGGCGCGCGCGGCGCAGGCCGAACAGCGTGCGAAATTCGCCCAGCTCCCACGAGACGACCAGTGGCACTGCGTTGCACAGCGAGGCGTACGTGCCGCTCATCAGGCCAACCAACATGACGGCGATGAATTGCTTGATCGTCGCACCGCCGAACAGCAGGATGCACACCATGACAAAGATGGCGTTGAGCTGCGTGGTCAGCGAACGCTGCAGCGTCTCCAGCAGACTGCGGTTGACGATCATCTCAAACGGCTCGCCGCGCCGCTTGGGGATGTTTTCGCGGATGCGGTCATAGACCACAATGGTATCCTGCACGCTAAAGCCGATCACAGTCAGCATCGCCGTCAGGAACAACACGTCCACTTCCCAGCCCAGGACCACGCCGGCCAGGCTCATCAGCCCGGCCGTCACCAGGACGTTGTGAATCACGGCGATGATGGCGCACGTGGCATAGCGCACCGAATGGGGCACGCGCCGGAACGCGAACCAGATGAATATCAAGATCACCGCTGCCGTGGCGAGGACAGCCCACAAAGCCGCACGGGTCACCTCGCTGCCGACGGACGGGTTGACGTTATCAAACGTCGAGCGGTTCGCGTCCAGCGGCGCGCCCGCGTCATTGAGCGCGGCTTTGAGCTGATTGATCTTGTCGGCCTGCATGAAACTGGCACGCACTTGCCAGGTATTATCTTCGACCCGGCCCAGCCGTTGGATGATGGCATTGCCTTCGCCAAAGTTGGCCATTACCGTGCGGATGCCATCTTCGGTGACCGGCCCGTTAAAGTGGAGCACGAACAGGCTGCCGCCGGTAAAGTCAACGCTCAGGCGCAAGGGCGTGCCAAACGTGACCGTCGAATAGACCATCGCGATCACACCCAGCGTGATGACAGTCAGCGACAGCAGATAAAACCATTTGCGTTTCTCGACCAGGTTGAACACGTTACACCCCCATCAGCCAGCGCCGGTCGCGCAGTGGTTCACTGAACAGCCGGGTCACCACGCGCAAGAGTGTGCGCGTGACGATGACGGCCGTGAACATGCTGATCATCACGCCCAGGCCGAGTGTGATGGCAAAGCCTTTGATGATGCTGGCGCTAAAGTTGGAGCCGAACACAAACAGGATGATGCACGTGATGATGGTGGAAAGATTTGAATCGCGGATGGCGGCCCAGGCGCGCTCAAAGCCCGCCTCGACGGCCGCCTGCAAGCCGCGCCCGGCGCGCAGCTCTTCTTTCATGCGCTCAAAGATCAGGACGTTCGCGTCCACGGCCATGCCGGTCGAAAGCAAAAAGCCCGCGATGCCCGGCAGCGTCAGCGTGACGGGGACCAGCTTGTAGATGGCAAACGCCATGGACGCAAAGAGCAACAACGCCAAGTCGGCCAGCACACCGGGCAGGCGGTAATAAAGCAGCATGAACGTCAGGACGACGATCACGCCGATGATGCCCGCCAGCGTGCTCTGTCGGATCGAGTCCTGACCGAGCGTCGGTCCGATGCTGCTGCTTTCGGCCACGCGCAAAGCGATGGGCAGGGAACCCGAGCGCAATTGCAGCGCCAGTATTTGAGCGTCCTCCAGGGTGGCCTGTCCGCCCAGCGTGATCACCCCTTGCCCTTCCGGGATCGCGCTCTTGATGCTGGGGCACGAGACCACCACCTTGTCCAGGACAATGCACAAAAAGTATTGTCGCCCGCCCAGCACACTTTCGTTGTGCTCGGCGGTGAACTTGGCAAATACGCCCGTGCCGGATGGCTTGAGCTGGAACGCGACTTCGGGCTTGTTGAGCTCATCGCGCGTCACGCGCACGGAAGCCAAATCCTTGCCGCTAATGACGGTCGAATAGATTTGCTGCGACGCGGTGAGCGTTTCCGTGCCGGTCAGCGATGCGGTCGGCGTCAAGGTCTGGGTTGACGTGAGAAGCTCGGTCGGTGTGAGAGGTTGAGTCGGCGTGAGCGTCTGAGTGGGCGTCAGGTCACTCGCCGAAGAGATCGTCGTGCGGATGCGTGCGCCTTCTTCGAGCGGAGTATACCCGGCGTCCACAAATTCCAAAAAGGCCTGCTCGCGGATCGTGTCAATAGCCAGATCGGGATCGGAGATGCCAGGCAGTTCGACGATGATGCGCCGGTCACCGGATTTTTGCACGAGCGGCTCGGTCACCCCCAGCGCGTCAATGCGGTTGCGGATGACCTGGAGAGCGGCATCCATATCCTCAGCCGCCACGGAGACGTTGGCTGGCACGTCGGCCTCTAGCAAGACCTTCAAGCCGCCTTGCAGGTCCAGGCCTTGTGCCACTTTGATCGTGCGGCGCTCTTGCGGTTGCCAGACCAACACTTGGGCCCACCAGGGCATCGAGCGGTCCGACCCGCTCAATCCCTTGGGGCGCAGGTATTCCAGGTCGGCGGTGTTGACCAGGACAGTCCCCGCCGCCAGGGCGATGATCAAGATCAACCAACCGAAGGTGCGGTCCCTCATCCCTGAATCCTCGTTGCACAAAATAACCGGCCATGGAATGACCGGCCGGCCAGCGAGGCGGATTATAAACGAAGGGGAGATAACTGTCAAACCACGCGGTGGCGAAAGTGTTAGAATCTGCTATAATTTGAACACGTGCGGGCGTAGCTCAGTTGGTAGAGCGTCTGCCTTCCAAGCAGAATGTCGCGGGTCCGAGTCCCGTCGCCCGCTTGGGAGAGTGGACAGTACCCGCTGTCCACTTTTTGTTTGTAGTGTCATGTCACAGGCCTGTCGTGTGTCACTTGGCTTGACCGAGGATTTGCGCTAAACTATCATCATAAGCGATCCACTGCTCATTATCCACTACCAGCTTATTCAGGAGGCACCATGTTAGTTCGTGAACGTATGACTCAAACCCCTGTGACGATCACCGCCGATACTTCGGTGACCGAGGCTCTGCGCCTGATGCGCGAGAAAAAAGTCCGGCGCCTGCCCGTATTGGACAGCCACGGCAAGCTCGTCGGCATTGTCTCTGACAAGGATCTGCTCTACGCTTCCCCTTCGCCCGTGAGTTCCTTGAGCGTTTGGGAGATCAACTATCTGCTTGCCAGGCTCAAGGTCGAAGATGTCATGACCCGTAAGGTCATCACCGTGACAGAGGACACGCCGCTGGAGGAAGCTGCGCGCATCATGGCCGACAACAAGATCGGCGGCTTGCCGGTCATGCGCGATGACCGGCTCGTCGGCATTGTCACCGAGACCGATCTGTTCAAGATTTTCTTGGAGCTGCTCGGCGCGCGCCAGCAAGGTGTGCGTGTGACGGCCTTGATCCCCAGTGCGAAAGGCACGTTGGCCAAGATCACGAATGCGATCTTTGGCGTGGGAGGCGATATTATGGCCTTTAGCCAGTCTATGGATGCTACCAGGACACGTTGGGAGGTCACGCTCAAAGTGCAAGAGGTGAGCCGTGATGCGCTGGTCAAGGCACTTCAGCCCGTCGTCGAAAAGATCGTGGACGTGCGAGAAATCTAACGCGCCGCGACGGAGAGAAACAAGCCCGGGCGTCTATCCTGATAGACGCCCGGATTGCTTTAAGAGGATGGCCGACGTCAGACAGAAAACGCGCGCACAGCCTCGGCCACCTGATGAACCTCAGCTTCGGTCAGTTCGGGAAACAGGGGCAGTGAGAGGACCTCGCGCGCGGCGCGCTCTGTTTCGGGCAGCGAGCTGACATCGCCCAGCCGGCCACGATAGGCGGGCTGCAAGTGAATCGGCACCGGATAGTGAACCAGCGTGCCGATGCCGCGCTCTCGGAGGAACGTTTGCAGCTCGTTGCGCTGCGCACTCCGCACGACGTACAGGTGATACACGTGCTGACCGTAGGGCATCGCCTGCGGCGGTGAGACAGGCGAGGCGGCAAGCCGTTCGTCGTACAACGCAGCCAGGTGCCGTCGCCGGGCGTTGTCTGTGTCGAGGGTGCGCAGCTTGACGCGGAGGATGGCCGCCTGGAGCTCGTCCAGGCGCGTGTTCCAGCCGCCGATCTCGCTCACGTAACGCTGCCGCCAGCCGTATTCGCGCAGCAGCCGCGCGTTCTCGGCCAGTTGCGGATCGTCAGTCGCCACAAATCCTCCATCGCCCATCGCCCCCAGGTTCTTGGTGGGATAAAAGCTAAAGCAGGCCATGTCCCCCCACGCGCCGGTACGCTTGCCTCGATAGGTTGCGCCATGCGACTGGGCGCAGTCTTCGATCACGCGGAGGTGGTGACGGCGCGCGATGCTCAGGATCGGCTCGAGGTCAGCGGATTGACCATAGAGGTGAACCGGGAGGATCGCCTTGGTGCGCGGCGTGATCGCCGCCGGGAGCCGGGCCGGGTCGAGCGTGAACGAACGCGGGTCAATGTCCACCAGCACGGGCGTCGCGCCACACAACTCAATGGCCGCGACCGTCGCCACGGCGGTGTGCGAGACGGTGATGACCTCATCGCCCGGCCCGACGCCGCACGCTCGCAGCGCCAGGTGAATCGCCTCGGTGCCGCTGCCGACGCCGATCCCAAATCGCACGCCCAGGTAAGCCGCAAACTCGCGCTCGAACGCCGCGGTTTCCTCGCCCAGAATGTATCGTCCTTTGTCGAGCACTCGCGCGATCGCCTGATCGATCTCTGGTTGATGGCTTTTGTATTGTGCGCGGGGGTTCGCCTGAGGGATCACGTCATCTCCTTTATTGACAGAGAGGCCGGCACCTGACCGATGCCGGCCCCTCGTTCGACGCACGGCCTGACAGCCTGTCAGAGAGGAAGCTGGCTGGGCTCCCATGCCCAGCATTTTGCCGAAACACCTTGAAACGGCGGCATGCCCACTCCGCTTCGCTGCGGGGTGCTTTGCAAGGAGCCGCCTCGGCTGTGTTCTCCGACAGACTGCTAGCAGCCTGTCGGAGTGGCATCCTGGAGTCAAGGCTTCAGCCGGGTTTGACTGGAAATCGCCGCCTTTTCACCGGCTGAAGCCTCGACTCCCGCTCCTTGAGGGTTCTCTCCGACAGACTGCTAGGGCGTCAGGTTGTAGATGCCAACATCATCCCAGTTGACGCGGAAGGCTGAGGTGCCACTCGGCCACCGGATGTACACGCCCCACCAGCGCGCGCCAGTCCAGGTGCTATCACTTGTGCTGAGCACCTGCTGATTGTTGATGTAGATTTTGATCTCGGCCCCATTACGGTTCAGCCTGATGGTATTCCAGCCAGTCAGACTGATCGAGTTGGCGATCTCGGTGGGCAAAGCCGTCCAATTGACCAGTATGGTTTCAGCGCCGCCTGCCATACGGCGGAGCTTGTAATCATAGCCGTTTCCAGCTTCATTCACCCGCAGCATGAACTGATGGTAACCATCACCGGCCGGGTTCACATCGCAATGCCACTGGTCATTGGGATTGAAGACAATACCATTCACGCCAAAGATCAGCCCCCATTGGGCCGTCTTGTAGGCCGTTCGGTCGAAACCGGTCATGTCCATAAAGCTGAACTTGGCCTGAATGCCATAGTTGGCAGGTGGATCGTACTGTGGTGAAAACATCCGCACGTCGGCGTTATCCACCCACAGGCGATAGGCCTTGTCAGTCTCAGCGTCGCCGGGCGGTCTCTGCAACACTGCCATATAGTGTTGAGTTGAATCGCTGTTCTGGCACCAGCGAGGTGTCTCCTCCGTTTCGAAATAATACTGCTTGACCAGTGTGCCGATCACAATGGGCGGCGCGGTCGGGGTAGGGCTGGGGGTGGGGGTTGGATCGCGTCGGATCAGCGGCAGGTAGACTGTCTTCAAGGGAGTGCCATAGAGCATCAGATCGTCCACAAAGGCGCCCAGGCCAACTGGAGTTTCGCTGTCGCTGCTACGGAAGAGGAAAGCCAGGTAAGCCGGCTTGCTGGTTTGACCTGGACAACCGCCTGGTTCGAACTCGAAAGATTGCCATTCTCGGAGATGGCCGCGTGTCATCGTATGGCCGTAAAAGTTTGTGCCGTCGCACGAGTACGCCCAACCAAAGCTCGCGCCCTGCTCAGTATCCAGCCAATACTTGAATTCGGCCTTGACGCGCCCGTATTGCTGAGTGTTCAATGGCCCATAGATGGCCCAGGTGTCCATCGTTTGGGTGTACGTCGAGTCGGCGTAGACGGTCCAATCAACCGGAAGCTCCGGGTATGGGTCGGCGGCGGCCCAGAGGGTGTTCGTAAAGTCTCCGGCCGGGTGATAGTTGTACCGTACTCGTCCCCATTTGTGGGGGGCTGGCTGGGAGTAGATCTCTGTGCTGCGAGTGATGGTCCAGCCAGTAAACTCGCCGCCGAATGTAAACGATTGGGTGTAAAACAAGGTCCATGAGATGGGGGTAGAGACTGCTTGTATGTTCGCTTCATCCGGCAACTCGATGAATCGGAACGGCCCGCGCAAGGGCGGCGGAGGCGCCGCGACCGTCGGTGTTTGGACCAGGGCCAGCGCCGACAAGATGACCATCAGAGCGACGCCGCTGGTCACAATCAACAAGCGAGGCCAAGTGAAGGTATGCTTTGGCTTCATAACAGGAAACTCCTTTCGCGCGAATCTCTGATTTACGATTTTGGATTGCCGATTGCGGGTTAAAGAGCGCGCTGTACCACCTCAGAGGGATTTCCACACTCTGCAATCAGCCATCCCCAATCACCAATAGTGCTCCCGGTATTGACGATAGTAGGCCCAAGTCCGGGTCAGGCCCTCGCGCAAACTGACCTGGGGAGCCCAGCCCAATTTGCCGCGGATGCGGCGATAGTCGGCGTAATAGTCGCCAATGTCAATGGGTTTGCGATCGGGCGGGTAAGGAACGATGCGATAGCAGCCGCCACCGTTGATCTCGATGCACAATTCGGCCAGATCGCGCAGGTTGATCACCTCATCGCTGCCGAGATTATAGGTCTGTCCGTTCGCGTCGTCGGTCCTGGCGGCCAGCAACATGGCCTCTATAACATCGTCCACATAGTTGAAATCGCGCACCTGCGCCCCATCGCCCCAGATCTCGATTGGCTCGCCCTCGATCAAGTGCCGGATCCAGACGCCCAAAAAAGTCTGCCGCGCGTCTTTGACCCTCATCCGCGGGCCATAGGTGTTGGTCAGGCGCAGAGAGACAGCGCGGACGCCATAAACGTTGTTGTACAAGATGTGATACCACTCGCCCGCCATCTTGTTGATGCCGTTCACGTCGGTCGGGCGGAGCAGGTGCCGCTCGTCCACCGGCAAATAGTCCGGCTTGCCATAGATCTGACGTGTGCTGGCATAGATGATCTTGACCTTGGGGTTGTTCTTGCGGCAGGCTTCGAGGATCGAAAGCTGCGCGCGGCAGTTGATCTCCAGGTCGGTGTATGGATCGCGCATCGAATCCAGATGGCTGTTTTGCCCGGCCAGGTTAAAGATCAGGTCTCGGCCCTGCACCAGGTAATCCATGCTGAACTCGTCACGCACGTCGGCGATGTTGACCTGGAGCTTGTCTTCGTAGCCCGCGATGTTGAACAGATTGCCGCCGTATTCTGGGATCAGGCTATCTACCAGCAGCACCTCTGCGCCCAAATCGGCCAGGCGACGGCCCAGCGTGCTGCCGATGAATCCCAAGCCGCCGGTGATGAGCACCCGCGCGCCGGACAAGTCGTGCGCCACGTTGACCTCCGCAAGCGATTCTACCACAGGCCTTGCCAACCGTCTAACTGAAACGTCGCTTTATGTTCACCTCCTGAGGCCAGACTGAGAATCATTGGCGTAAACTTTAGCCCCGGAGTGCGGCCTTCAGGCCGCATCTTATGCAGGCTGAAGTCTGCACTCCAACCTTAAGTTGACACGCATGGGCGACCACTAGCCCATGCGGGCCACAAGCTGCCCCCGCATGAGGGTTGCGGTCGCCCGCACTGGGGCAGGCCTTCACCTGCCCCTACGGTGGTAACCAACTGATTTTTGTCACACCCATTTGATTGTAATGGAACACAACGCAAAAAGGTTGATCAAAAGTCAACGGAGTGGTGACAGCCTCGAAGAGATCGCTATGTTCATGGAAGGACGATGGGCTGTTCCCAAAGAATGCTGTTACCCAGACGAGCATTGGTCTCGGCCTCATACAGACCGACCTCGAGCCGATATTCGCCGGGCGGCAAATTGCCTGGCAGGGTCAATGTGTGTGGATCGATCACGTATTCGCCTGCGAGCCACCCGGTCGTTGGGCGAGTCCAGTTGGCAGGAATAGCATCGCTGGTGACCACGAGGCGTCCCGTCGGATCCAACAGGTGCACGAACGACTTGTAGTCGGCGGTCATTTCCTGCAAGGCTTGCCAATACAACACCACTTTGATTTGTGATTTGTGATTTGCGATTTGCGATTTGATGTCATAGCCAACCCATCGTGCCTGTCCGCCGAAATCTACCTGAACCGGATGCTCGACGCGCGGCGGGGTCATTGTTCGCTGCGGCACGCGAATCGTCACGTGACCCAATTCTACAGTCCCGCCTGCCACTGCACCGGTTTCATCCACCAGCGACAGGCGCAGCGCAAACGTCCCGCCCGGCATCGCCGCCGGAATCCGAATCGAGTTTGGCCCACGCAACACATCGCCGCTCAAGACTTGGCGGGTGGAAAATTGCGAGCTGATGGGCGCCACATCGCTCGAAAAGACAACAGCGCCGCCGAGGTCGGCCAGTTGCAGTCGCGCCTGATAGTTATGCGTCTGTGCTGCCGTCGCGCGCCAGTACAGCGTGAAAAAGAGTTTGGCCCCGGCGTCTGCTTGCGCTTGCGGCCAATCGTAACCCATCAGCACGAGGCCTGGCGCAAGCGTTGCGTCCGAAAGATGCTCAGGCCGCGGCAGGTCAGGGTGGGGTTCAAGCCACGCCCACGCGCCGGGGCGCCTGACGCTGACGGTCGCCATGTCAAATGTGATGCCCGAAGGCGCACCGCTAGAGTCGAGGACGCTCAACCCGCCGGGCGTGCCCACGCGATAGACGCCCACGCGCAGGCGATATTCGCCCGGCGGTGTGCCTGGCGCGAGGGAGATGTCGTGAACGTCGCGCGCGTAATCGCTCGGCTTCCAGCGCGAGGTGGGGTACCCGCCGGGGTGCTGGCTATCGCGTTGGCCGTAGACCAATCCGCGCTCATCCACCAGTTGCGCACTGATCGAATAATCGGTATCTAGCTTTTGCATGGCGCGCCAGTAGAGCGTCACGCGCACCGGGCGTCCCATCTCGGTAACGAGTCGAGCCGGATCATAGCCCATCAGCGCCATTCGATGGTCGAAATTCACGTTCAGCGGATGCGCGACGCCTGCGACACGCAGACCATCAAAGCGCGTTCGGCGCCAGATCGTTTCGTGGGTGTCGAGATAAAAAGTCTTGAGAGCCAGCAGGCCGATGGCGAAAACACAAACCCAAGACGCAAGGCGCAGGTCGCAAAACAAGTCGCCAGGCGCAGGTCGTGAGGCGCGGGACACGAGGCGCAAAGCGACCATGCCGACGAGTGCGAGCGCGCTCAACAGCGAAACGAGGCTAGCGACTGTTCGGAGCGGCGTCGAGCCAAAGGCGACCTGGAGGCGATGTCGGCCGGCCGGGACCGGGAAGCTGATCAGTCCGTGCGGATCGGTTGGCGTGATAGCGATGGGCTGGCCGTCCACGCGCGCCTGCCACCCGGCAAAGTCAAAGATGTCGAACGTGACGGTGAATGGCGTAGCACTGTCCAGGATCACGTCGGCAGAGAGCGGACGATAATGGGACTCGATCACTTGAGCGTCTGGTGGCAAAGCAGGGTCGAGCCGCTCGATGACATCGGAGCGCGCGTAGCGGTCGCTCAAAGTGTTAGGGTCGGGCAGCTTTTTGACCGTGTTGGGCAAATAGTCGCCGGCCGAAGTCGTGCCCAGCGCGCCGGACTCGCGTTCATAGCGCGCAATGTCGGCCACGGTCGGATGCGTGATCGGCTCCAGGTATGGCACGAACTGCCAGGCAAAGCCGTAGAGAATGAGCGCGGCGACTATAAGAGAAAGGATGGGTATTTCCCGCCTAGTGTGGGTAAATCCCTGCAACCTGTCATTGCGAGCCGCCGAACCCCCTGGCGGGGGCAGGTGCGGCGAAGCAATCTCATTTTTGTCGCCGGAGATTGCTTCGGGCGCTTCGCGCCCTCGCAATGACAGGGTGACCCACAAGTGGGAAATACCCGAAAGGACGAAAAACCGCTTCGCGGGACGAAGGACGAAGGACAAACGCGCCTGGTCGTGCTCTGCCACCCATCCGCCTGTGAGAAATGCCAAACTGAGACTGGTCAGTCCCAGGAATCGCCAGGGGAATTGCACAAAGCGCAGCAGTGGCAGCGCATCCCAGATCGCCACAGACTGCGGCAACGTCAGCATCCAGCTGCCCAGCGCCAGGAGCGCCGTCAGGCCCGCCGTGACCTTTTGCCGGGGATTCCAGCGCTTCCATTTGAGCGCGAGCGCAGCCACGGCCAGCGTCAGCGGGATCAGACCGACGCCGCGCGGCGTAGGGGGAAGCACAAGATTAGGATCAACCGTCATGGGCAGCGAGAACAGCTCGACAAAGTGATAGTGGTAATCAAAGGCCTGCGGCATAAAGAGTTGGATGATCTGAACCGAGTCTCGTTCGACAAAAGCTGGCAGCCAGAAGAACGCCGCAAGGCCAAGCCCTAGCCCAAGCGGCAGCGCAACACGCAATACGCAATATGGGATACTGAGCACGCGGTCTGCTTGTGTATGGTGTACTGCGTATTCCGTGAGCTGTGTTATGGCGTAGGCCAGAACGACTGGCGTGAAAATGAGCGCCGTGATGTTGTGCCCCAAGAGCAAGGCGGCGTAAAACAGCGCGGTGAGAATAAAAGCTAAAAGAGAGGGCGAATGCACCCGGTGCGCCCACCGCGTGATGGCCCACAGCAGCGCGGGCATGAGCGCCATCGCCAACACTTCGGCCAGCGCGCCGCGGTGATAAACATTGTAGAGCAGGTAAGGTGAGGTGACATAGGCCGCTGCGGCAACCAGGCCTGCTCGCTGCCCCCAGACCTCAGTCGCCCAGGCATACATGCCCAGCGCAGCGCAAAGGATGAATACGCCAAAGGTCGCCAGCAGTGCCAGAGCAAAATCCATCCCGATCAGCCGGAAAATCATCGCGGCGTAATAGCTCAGCGGCGCATAGAAATTGAACAGCGGAAAGCCAAAGCCGTAGGCGAGATCGGGCGCGTAGCGCGGAAAGAGATAGCCTTGCCGCAGCAGGTGATCCAGTTCCACCAAACGATACAGGTGGAGCAGCGTGTCAGCCGCCCACGGCAGTCGCCCGTACAGCAGCGGCTGTGCAGCGATCAAACTGAGCAACATCAGAGCGCCCGCGGTCAGAGCCGCGCTGAGGTGCTTCATGGTGAATTGATGCTCACTTCCAGTTGGCCCAACTCGATCACATCAGCGCCCGAGTCTGTCCTCAAGCGTTGGCCGGTTTCCGCGTCGTACATCCCGGCGAGCAAACGATATTGGCCTTCCGCGAGATTGGGCTGGAGAGCAAGCCGATGTATATCGCTCACATATTCGCCGGGTTGCCAACCGGAGGTCGGTCGCGTCCAATGGTCGGGCACCGCGTCGGATTGGGTCAGAATGTGTCCTTGATCGTCAAGCAGATGAACAAATACCTTATAGTCGCGGTCCGTCTCGTGGGCGGACTGCCACACCAGCGTCACCGAAAGGGTCTGACCGGGCGCAACGCGCGCGGGCGCATCCCAGCCAGTCAAGATGAACGGATCGCCCAGTCGTGCTCCAAGGGGATGCGCCAGCAGCGGAGGACCAAAGACACGTCGAGGCGCATTGATCTGCAATGACGCCAGGTCAGCCTGTCCCACGGCGCTGCTGTTCTCGTCAAGGAGCGTGACGCGCCAGATGTATGGCCCGGTCGCCGCTCGACCGGGAATGTGAGCCAACACCTGGCTGCGGATGATCTCGCCAGCCCTCCAGCGCGAGGTGGGGTATTGGTCGCCGCCCGGCGCAAAGGATTGTCGAGCGATCACCTGGCCCTCCGGCGCGATCAACTCCAGGTGGGCCGAGTAATCACGCGAGGGCCGGGCGCGCGCTTGCCAGCCGAGCGTCAACAGCATCGTTTGCCCCGGCTCGGCCTGGCCGCGATCCAGACTGTAGCCGATCAATGCCAGGTCGGTCCCCATCGGCGCATCCGTGCGGACGGCCACCTCCAGCGCATCAACCGACGGAGGCTGCGCCGGCGCGCTGACCTGCATCTTGCCGATCGCGACGCCGGCCTGACCGCCGGGAGCGGGTTGTCCTCCACTGGACGGCAGCAGTTCAGATGTGTCGGGTTTGAATGGCACGACTACCAATGAATAGGAACCGGGCGGCGTGCCGGGCAGAATGTTGATCGCATAACGGTCTTGGGCGTACTGGCCCATCGGCCACTCTCGAGAGGAGGGCGCCGGATTGTAACCCTTGAGAGTGGCCTTGTCCCATTTGCTCTCCAGGCTCCAGATCAGTCCCCGCTCATCCAAGAGACGCACACTGGTCAAGAAATCGAGCGGCTCTTGCAGCGTCCAGTACAAGTCCACATAGACGACCTGACCGGCCGTCGGTCGGGACGAGCGCAGCTCATAGCCGAGCAATCTTGCTTTTGCAGCGATCACCACGTCGCTGCTGGACGTGATGTCTGCGATCTGATTGTTCTTGAGGCGGCTCCATCGCAGCGGCGTGTCGAAGCGATCGATCACACCCGCTTTGAGCGTGGACAAGGCCAATCCCAGCGCCATCAATCCTAACCAAGCGGATGGGACAGGGGAATCCTGAGATCGGGAAAGCGGGGCAGGCTGGTGCGGATGTGGATCGAGAATCCAAAGGACGACTACGCCGAGCGCCACCAGACACGAGAGGATCTCGCTGACCGTGCGGACCGGAGTGCTGCCAAACTGAACCGTCAGCGTATGGCGGCCGGCCGGCACATCTATAGCCATCAATCCCCAAGGCGAAGAGACCTTTAACTCGACCGGCCGGCCGTCCAGCGTGGCGCGCCAACCGGGAAAGTAAAACGAGCGATAGACCACCTCAAGCGGCGCGTCGCTTTCCAAAGTCAAGGCGGCGCTCAAACCGGTGTCGCTGGCGGATACCACGCGCGCGCCGGGCGCGTGCCAGCGAACGACAGGCCGCCCCTCGCGCAAGGCTTGGGCCATGGGCCAAGTCTTGGGCACCTCGTGCACCGCCACCGGCAGGTATTCGCCAAGCGTCGTCGTGCCGAGAAAGCCACTCTGCTCCTCGTAATTGACCGAAAAGGCCCAATCGGGATTGTCCGGCACAGAGCACAGACGCGGGTACGCCCACGGTACGGTCTGGATGACGAGCATCGCCAGGCACACGCCTGTCCACACCTGGCACATTCTGCTGTGGTGCCCGGCCAGGCCCTCCACGCCCACCCCGGCCAGGAAAGCCGCCAGCAGACTCGCTGGACCAAGAAATCGCCAGGGGAGTTGAACGTAAGGCAAGAGCGGCACGTTCGACCAGATGACGCGTGAGATGGGGAGCGTCATCAGAATGGTCCCGATGAGCAGCGTGACGGCCCAGACGACATGCGGCTTGAGTGAGCGGCTGGCGCGAGCCAGCCAGGCCGCTAACGCGCCGAGGATCGCCAATCCGCTCAACGCCCAGCCCAAACTGCGTGCCGTCGGCGGCGGATTGATCAGCAGCGGATCACTGGCGCGCAGCGGACCGATCAGCTCGCCCGGCGCAAGAAAGTTGTTGGCAAAGTTTCCTTCGCCCAGCGTGATGGCGCGCGTAAACTGCACCTGATCTCTTTCCAGGAACGCTGGGGCGAGCACGAACAGCGCCAGTCCCCCGCCGAGCGCGGCCAGTCCGATCAGCCGCGTCAGAGCGCCGCGGCGTTCCTGCGTCGTCAGGATCAGCATGGCCGCATAGCTGGCCAACACCATGGAAAAGATCAGGCTGGCCGGCGCGTGCGTGAGCAAAAAGGCGGCGCAAACCAGCGCGCCGGGCGCGACATCGCGCCAGCGGCGCGTCTGAACGGTCCGCAAGGCAGCCCACAACCCCAGCGGCAGCAGTGGCAAGGTGAGCGATTCGGTGAGTGTGCCACGCCAATAGACATCATACAACTGATAAGGCGCGAGCATGTAAGCGACCGCTGCGACGAACGCTGCCAGTGGCCTCATCATTTGCCGCGCCCACAGGTACATCGTCGCCCCGGACGCCAGCACGCTCAACGCCAGGGTCGTGTTCCAACTTGCTAACAGGGTCAGGCCCAGACGATGCAAGATCACCAGAGGATAGAGCGCCAGAGCCGGGTAAAAGTTGAACAGAGGATAGCCGTAGCCCAAGACCAGCCCCGGTGCCCAACGCGGCCACAGGATGCCCTGGCGCACCAGCTCATCGAGTTGAAAGGCGCGCAGCCAATGCAGCAAGCCATCGTGGCTGCAAGTCATTTGGCCCGGCTGGATGAATGGCACCAACACCGACAGCCAAAACGCCGCCAGGGCCAACACGGGCAACACTGTCCGGGACTTTCTGTTCATGATCTAGTGTAATAGCGCGTCTCACCAAAAGTGTGTAGAGTTCACACTCCCTGTCTTCCGTATCGTTCTGCGGCCAACGCGGCTTGCCGTTTGCCCTCCTGCTTCACGATCAGCCGCCACCACCAGCCGAGCAGAGCGATCAAGGTGCGCGCGACGCGGGGGAAATTGAAAAACTGCGACGTGCCGTACTGACGGTAATAATGATGCACCGGCACCTCGGCGAACTTGAAACCGGCGTCCTGGATTTTCTTGACCATCTCGAACGTGATCGTGCCCGTGACCGATTCGAGCTGCACCACGTCAAAGATGCTGCGGCGCATTAACCGAAAGTCACAGTCCACGTCGCGGATGGTCAGGCCGAACATGAATTTGACAAAGTACTGGTACATCAGGCCGATGATAATGCGGTGCAGGGGGTCCTTGCGTTTGATCTTCCAACCGTTGACGACGTCCACGTCGGGGCGCAGCGCCTCGACCAGCAGTCCAAGCTCGCGCGCATCATATTGCGCGTCGCCATCGGTGTAAAAGATCCATTCCTTTGTCGAAGCGGCGATCCCCGCGCGCACATTGCCGCCATAGCCGCTGGGCTGGTCGTGCTCGATCACACGCAGTTGGGGGATCGCGCATTGGAGTTCTTGGAGCACCCACACTGAATCGTCGTGACTTCCATCGTCCAGGACGATGATCTCGAAATCATCGGTGATCTCGCGCGCGGTTTGCGCGGCGCGAATGACCATCGTCGGAATCGTTCCGGCGTCGTTGTAGCAAGGGAAAAAGATCGAAAGGCTGGGCAGACGCTCCATGTGTATCTGTGACTCCTTGTGATCACGAGGTCGGCTTGCGCCCCAGCGCCACGACGGTCAGGCCAAAGGGGAACGTACCTCGGACGACCAGCGGCGCCTCGGCCGTCAGGATGGCGCGCAGCAAGCCATTGAACGGCCCCATTCCCAAAGTCAGATCCGAGCCATTCTGCAGCGGGAAAAGGTGATCGAGAAAACGCTTGACCACAGCTAACGGAAAGAGCCAGGTGTTGGCATACGTCACCAGCTCTGGCTCCACGCGGGCGGCTCGTAGCTTGGCGACCACATCGCGCGCCGTGTAACGCTGGCGGATCGCCACCCAGGCATCATGGTGTCCATACAGCCATGGTGTGCCCGGCAGGCGCAGGACGACGCGCCCGCCGGGCCTCAGCACACGAGCAAACTCGCGCAGTGCATCCAGGTCGCCGGGCGGCTCGAGCATATCAATCACGTCGAACGAGGTCACCAGATCAAAAGCGGCCTCTCGAAAAGGCAGCGATAACACCGAAGCCTGGGTCAGGCGTTTGCGCTGTCTTTGTCGGCTAAAATAGATTGCGTGGGCGGAATAGTCCAGCCCGGTGACGGTGCCATAGTCTGCCAGATAGCCCATGGCCGCGCCCGTGCCGCAGCCCGCGTCCAGAATCTTGAGCTGGCTTCCGCGCGGATAACACC
The DNA here is from genome assembly GCA_034434835.1 of Thermoflexales bacterium. Taxonomy (GTDB): domain Bacteria; phylum Chloroflexota; class Anaerolineae; order Fen-1058; family Fen-1058; genus JBGLNJ01. Next base: position 58,493 of record DAOTXX010000099.1, read on the forward strand.
GCTCGATCACCCGGCGGGTGATGGCTTCCATACCGTTGTACCACCAGTGGGTGTCTTCCACCTGGTACATGATCCGATATTCTTCGACTTCCATAGAAGGCGGAATATCCCAGGGCTTATTTTTCAGGGGAGGAGGGGGATTCTTCCCGGCCCAAGAGATTGAGCAGGGCCTTGCGCGCGTCCGGCTTGAGATCGCCGCGCTTGCCTTCGCCGCGCACCCAATCCTTGAGCTGTTTGATGTGCACGACCGGCACGAGCGTATCGGCCACATCCAGTTCGATGTTCGGATCACTAAACACCACGACGGGCGTCAGGGGCACCTCGATGTCTGGCAGGTGCTTTTCCAGGAACCGATCGAGCGTATCCGCTTCCACTTGGGCAGTCTTGGCCGGGTTGCCGATGCTTTCCTGTCCCATCCACATGAACAGCCGCCGCCAGCCCAGGGATTGCTTCCAGCGATTCCCCTGCGCAACGATCTTGCCGGATTGCATCTGGACATTCAGGACATAGCAGGTATCTGGCCCCACGAGCACGTGGGGCGTGGGTGTCCGGTAGTGATACAGGTAGTAGCGATCATCCAGCCCTTTGAGCGCCCGGGCCAAGACGATGTCGGGCCGATCCGGACGGGCAAAGCGATTGCCATAGTAAATGCCAACCATCGAAAGCGTAAAGCCGACCAGCAAGCACACAAAGGCGATGGTAATGAGCTGTGGGCGGACGAACGAGATCAACATCCCACCCGCCAGGACGGCCAGGGCGGCCAGGCTGGTATAGCGCCCGATCTTGCTTCTTCGTTCGATGTACTGATCGTTGCGGATGATTTTCACCGAGTTGCTCCCTTTACCGATATTCCCCCAGCACCAGGCAGGCATTCTGCCCGCCCAGCCCAAATGAATTGGACAGGGTCACGCGCACGCGCTGTTGGCGCGCGACATTTGGCACGTAATCCAGATCGCACTCGGGGTCGGGCGTCTGATAATTGATCGTCGGGTGAATGACGCCGTGATAGATCGTCAGCGCGCAGACGATAGCCTCGATAGTGCCCGACGCGCCCATGCAGTGACCGATCATGGACTTGGTCGAGCTAACCGGAATTTGAAACGCGGCCTGGCCGAACAGCTTTTTGATCGCCAGCGTTTCGATGGCATCGTTGAGCGGCGTGGACGTGCCGTGCGCGTTGATGTAATCCACCTCGCTCTTGTCTGTGCGGGCATCTTCCAAGGCCCAACGCATCGCGCGGATCGCCCCTGCGCCGCTCGGATCGGGCGCGGCGACGTGATAAGCGTCCGACGAGGACGCCTGTCCGAGCACCTCGGCGTAAATGCGCGCGCCGCGCGCGCGAGCGTGTGGCAGGCTTTCCAGCACGACCAGCGCGCAGCCATCGGAAAGCACAAACCCATCGCGGTCTTGATCGAATGGGCGCGAGGCTCGCTCGGGCACATCGTTGCGCGTGGAAAGCGCGCGGATCGCGTTGAACGCGGCGATGGCGAAATCTTGCACCAGGTTATCCACCCCTCCGCAGATCATGATGTCAACCACTTTGCGGCGGATGATCTCGGCCGCTTCGCCGATCGCTTGGGTGCCGGTGGCGCAGGCGGTGACCACCGTGCTGTTGGCCCCCAACGCCTGAACCGTTTGACTGACGTGATGGGAGGGCATGTTGGGCAAGATCGCGGTACCGGCAAATGGCCCGATCTTGCTCACCTGCCGATGTCCGTGAAAGGCCTCGATCTCGGCGCTGGCCCGGTCCAGCCCGCCGACCGCCGTGCCGACGAGCACCCCCACGCGCTCGCCTTCCTCAGCCGGAAACTGCCGCGGCAGGCCCGCATCGGCCAGGGCTTCCTGGACCACAGCGATAGCCAGTTGCGAACAGCGCGAGATCCGGCGCGCTTCTTTGGCGTTCATATATCGGCCAGGGTCAAAGCCTTTGATCTCACCCGCGATTCGAGTGGGCAGGTAGCTGGCGTCGAACTGGGTGATCGGGCCGATGCCCGATCGGCCGGCCAGCAGGCCTTGCCATGTCTCTGGCATCGTCAGGCCTAGCGGCGTGATCGCACCCACGCCGGTGATGACGACGCGCTGATCGTCAGGGCGATAGTTTGGCATTGCGTCAATCCTTCATCGTCAAACGTGAAACGTCAAACGTCACCAAGCATTTGACTTCTGACCATTGGTGTAAACTTTAGCCCCGGAGTGCGGCCTTCAGGCCGCGTTTTATGCAGGCTGAAGCCTGCACTCCAACCTTAAGTTAACCCGCATGGACTTGGACGCTTTACGTGGTTGCTTCCTGTTGTGTCGCTAAACCGGCCTTGATCGCTTCCACGATGCCGCCCTCCGCCGCGCGCCTGGCGGCGCGGATCGCGCTAAAGATGGCTTTGGCGTCACTGCGCCCGTGCGCGATGAGCACAATGCCGTCCACGCCCAGCACCGGCGCTGCGCCGTATTCACGCCAGTCCACCCGGCGTTTCAGGGCCAGCGCCGAAGGAAGCATCAACAACAGGCCGGGCAGCATCAAGATCGCGCCGGGGATCATGAGGGCAAGCGCGAGCTTGTTCAATGCGCCACCGGTGAACGTTTGAGCCAGGTATTTGACGAGGAACGAGAGCAGACCTTCCGACAGCTTGATGATCACGTTGCCCGTAAAGCCATCGGTGACGATCACATCGGCTTTGCCGCGCGTGATGTCTTTGCCCTCGATGTTGCCCACAAAGTTGAGCGAGCTGGCGCTCAACACCTTGAAGGCCTCGCGCACGAGCATTGAGCCTTTGTCGGCCTCTTCGCCGTTAGAGACCAGGCCCACGCGCGGATGCTGAATCCCCAACACCCGCTCGGCATAGATGGCGCCCATCATCGCGTTCTGCACGAGGTTTTCCGGCTTGGGATCGGTGTTGGCCCCCATGTCCAGGATGCAACATCGGTTCGGCGCGGCGGGATAGACCGTGAGAAACGCCGGCCGGTCAATCCCACGGATGCGGCCCAACCCGAACAACGCCGCCGCCATCCCCGCGCCCGAGTTGCCCGCCGTCATGAACGCGTCGGCCTGACCGTCCTTGAGCAGCCGGATGCCGACGTTCATCGTCGAATCCTTCTTTTCCTTGATGGCCATCGTGTGCTCTTCCATCCCGACGACCTGGCTGGCGTGGACGATGGTGATGGGCAAATGACGGGTATCACCGTGTCGAGCCAACTCGCGCTTGACGATGTCTTCTGGCCCGACGAGGACCAGCTCGACGCCCAGTTCACGCGCAGCGCGCACCGAGCCGTCAATCACCACACCGGGGGCATGGTCGCCGCCCATGGCATCAACAATGATTTTCATGAAGGTTTTTCTCCGGGGATGAGAGTCAGCGTCATTGTACCTGAAATCGGTCAATCAGCAAGCGAAACCTCCCGCAGGTTCGCAGCCTGCGGCAGTTGAGCCGGGAGATCAATTGGCCGAAAAGACGACCAGGTCGTCGTCGTGGGTGGGGCGGCCCCTGGATTGGAGGATCACTTGCAGCGCACGTAGCTCGCGGCGCAATAGCCCCATTTCTTTGTCGAGCAACGTGGCAATCGAAGGCGAGGTGAGCAGGTCTTGCTTTTCGAGCTGATCCACCTGAAGCGCAATGGCGGTGAGGCAGGCCAGCTCCGTGGGTTCGTCGGGAAGGTCGTCTGCGCCCATCAGCACCCCAGAGGCCTGTGAGAGCATCTGAACATAGCGGCGCAGTCGGCCACGCACATGGTCTGCCAGAGACCCAGATACGCTGGCATCGCTGGGCGACCACGGCCACAGCACAACCTGAGCGCGCAGAAAGCCTTCTTGCGCCTGGTCAAACGTGAGGATGCGGAAGCGCATCTCGCCCACGCTGACAATGTTGAGCCGACCGTCGTCGAGCCGTTCGACTTGGGTCACGCGCGCGGTCGTGCCGACCTGGTAAGGAACCGCCGATCCACCGACCTCTTCACCTTCCCGAATCAGAACGACGCCAAAGGGCCAGCTTTTGTCAATGCACTCGTTGATCATTTTCTGATAGCGCGGCTCAAAGATGTGCAGAGGCAACACTTGCCCCGGAAACAAGACCGTGTGCAACGGGAAGAGAGGCAACACGATTTTATTGCTCATCGAGCGACTCCTGATGGTTGCATTGTACGTCATCCTCGATTGTTTGACAAGCAGGATGATTCCGCTATAATATCTCACGGTTGCCCGCGTGGCGGAATTGGCATACGCAGCAGGTTGAGGGCCTGTGCCGCAAGGCGTGGAGGTTCGAGTCCTCTCGCGGGCACACGCACTAGACCTCGGAGGTCCAAGACCTTCGAGGTCTATTTGTGGTAAAATGCCAAAGACTAGAATGGAGCCAATCCTCATGGAAGAGCTGGAGCCGAACCTGATCGAAATGCAGGAAAAAATCTCGGGCATCCTGGTGCGCCTTTGACATCGCAGGAAAACAAAAGCGGGTGGAGGAGCTGGAGCGTCTTTCGTCGTCGCCGGATTTTTGGAACGACCCCAAGACCGCTCAGGCGACGATGCGCGAGTTGGATTCTCTCCGCAGCCAGGTGGAAGGCTGGCTAGCCCTGCACAAGCAGGTGCGTGATGCCAGCGAATTGCTCGACCTGGCGAGGGCTGAAGGCGACGAGACAGTGGGGGCCGAAGTCGCCGCCGAAGTTGAGCGGCTGGCAAAAGACCTTGAACACCGGGAATTCGAGCTGCTGCTCGCCGGCCCCCATGATCGGGATGGCGCGATCCTGGCGGTCCACGCTGGCGCGGGCGGCACAGATGCTTCCGATTGGGCGCAGATGCTGTTGCGCATGTATCTGCGCTGGGCCGAGGGGCACGGCTTCAAGACAGACATCATTGACCAGATGGACGGCGAAGAAGCCGGCATCAAAAACGCGACGGTCACGGTGGATGGCGAGTATGCCTATGGCTACCTGCGCGCCGAGCGCGGCGTCCATCGGCTGGTGCGCCTTTCGCCGTTCGACGCAGCGCATCGCCGCCATACCTCCTTTGCGCTGGTCGAGGTCTGGCCGCAGATCGGCGAAGACAGCGAAGTCGTCATCCGTCCGACGGACCTGGAGATCGAAACCTTTCGGTCGTCTTCGGCGGGCGGGCAGCACATGCAAAAGAACGAGACCGCCGTTCGCATCAAGCACCTGCCGACGGGCATCGTCGTTTCATGCCAGAATGAGCGCAGCCAGACGCAAAACCGCGAAAACGCCATGAAGGTTCTGCGCGCCAGACTCGCCGAACTCGAAGAGCAAAAGCGGCGCGAGCAGATCGCAGAACTCAAAGGCGAGCACGTCAAAGCCGAATGGGGCAGCCAGATCCGCTCCTACGTATTGCATCCCTACCAGATGGTCAAAGACCATCGCACCGAGCACGAGACCGGCAACACCGCCGCCGTGTTGGACGGGCGGCTGGATGAGTTCATGCAAGCGTACCTGCGATCCACCGTTGGTCAGCCAGCCTGACGTTCAGACCTCGGAGGTCTTTTGGAGTAACCTATGAGCGCCCAAGAACCTGCTGACGAATTCCTCAGACGAGTCGAGACTGTCGAAGACGGCTTTCGCCGCCTGCAAGACGACATTGCCTTGCGCTGGGTCAACGATGAGATCGGCCAGATGGACACCGATCTGCGCGAACTGCCCACTTTTATTCAGCAGGCGCGCACGCGGGGGTATGTGTTCAAGAGCTACCTTGAGCGCAAAACAGAGGTGCTGGTGCAGCAGTGGGCCGAGGTTCGTCCGCGCGTGGTCGCCGCCGCGGATGAGCAAGGCCGCGATCTGCGTTACCAGGCTGATCTGTTCCCACCGAGATTGCTGTCTCTCCGTTACAATCGCAGCGAAGCTGACCTCGCCGCGGCCGAATCGGACCTCAGGGCGCTGGAAAGTCGGGTCAGCGCGACGCGCAGTTCCATCCAGGGGATGTATCAGACCCTCCAGGATAACGTCCGGCAGACCAAGGCTCAGGTCAAAGAGGTGACATGGGTGCTCGACCAGGTGGATGGGGCGACGTTCAGGCTGTATCCCGGCGAGTGTGTCGTCTCGGCGGTCAAGGCGCAGTGGATGACCAGCGAAAAAGAAGGCCCCAAGGGTATCCTGTATCTGACCGACGAGCGCGTGCTGTTCGAGCAGGAGGAAGAGGTCGCCACCAAAAAAGTCCTGTTCATCGCGACCGAAAAGCAAAAGGTGCAGAAACTCGAGTGGGAAGCGCCGCTGGGGCAGATTGAATCGGTCAAGGCCAGTGAAAAGGGTGGGGCGATCCTGGGCATCGGCAAGAAGGAAATCCTGGCCTTTGACTTTGGCAGCAGCGTCAAGGTCCGCTCTGCGCTTGTGCGCCTGGAGGCTGACTCGGACGCCTGGCAGGCGCTCATTGGCCGCGTCCAATCGGGCGACATCGCCAGTGAGCGCACGGTGCCGAAAGACCGGGCTGCCGTGCAGGCCGCCCGCGCTGCGCCGACCCAATGCAAAGTCTGCGGCGCGACGATCTCGCAGCCCATCGTTCGCGGCATGACCGAGATCAAGTGTGAATACTGCGGCAACATTATTCGATTGTAGTTGGTTAGTTTTGTAGTCAGCTAGTCTTGTGGTCGAGTGGCCGGGTAGTCTTGCCTTTGGACTGGTCGGCGACTCGCTTTTTCCCTTTTGCTCCTTTTCTCCCCGTTCGCTTCTGTATCCTAATCGCAACTCTCTCGTAACTGTTCCCGCGCAGGCTGGGCAGTATAATCTTTTCGGAAGCCCGCCATGTCCGAACTCTTGATCGCCTCGCCGCTTGTTGCGGCTTTGGTTGCCTACCTTGTGCCATGCGTCGCGAGCGCGCTGATCGCGCTGATCGCCTGGCAGACTTTTCGCCGCCTGGGCGAAGGCCTTTTGCGCGACCTGGCCTGGGCCTTTGGCGTGACGGCAGCCATCCAGGCGGTCTTGCTGCTGGCCGGATCCACCCAGGCTCTCCCCTCTCCGGTGCTCCGCTTGCTGGACTGTGGTTCACTGGCTGTGATGGGTTGGGCATTTTTCGGTTCTTGGAGACGCACGTTCCTCGTCGGTTCGCTGGCCGCCTGCGGAATATACGGCGCGTTCGCGCTCAGCCTGTGGCAGTTGTCCGGCGTCGAGTCCGGCTGGGCGAACCGCGCATGGCATCTGATCGGATCGGTCATTCTGGGCAGTGCGGCCTTGACCCTGTGGCGGCGTCGCAGCGAGTATCCTGCCCTGCTGTTCACCTCGTTTACCTTGTTGACTGTCGGTTACGCACTCGGTATGCTGGGTTGGGAAGAGGGGACGCTGTTGGCGCGGTTGATCGCGTTCCCGCTGATCATGGCAGCCTTGGTGCAGTTTTCCACGCGCGAGATCGAAAGCATACGAACCGAACTGGTTTCATTCAGCCAACATTCGCTGCGACAGACGCAACAGTTGCTCACACTCTTGCGCGCCAGCACGGCATTGATCGGCCGTTCCGATGTCGCCGCGATCTTGGGCGAAGCCGTCGAAGGCATTGCGTTGGGAGTGGGCGCGGATGCGGCTTTCGCGGCGTTGGTAGACGATCCGGACGGACGCCGATTGCGTCTCCTGGCTTTTTATCCGCCCAAGGTCTCGGTGCGTGGTCGGGTGATTCCTCTCGCAGCGCAGCCGGCGCTGGCCGATGCCATGCAACGGGGACAGCAGGTCGTCCTCACGCCGAGTCAGCGTGGTATCCACGCCCTGGCGGCGCTGATGAGCAGCACTCCTGGGCCGGCCATCATCCAACCTCTCACAGGCAAGGGGCGTGCGCTGGGTCTCATTGCGGCGATGAATGGACGCCATGGCCGGGCTTTCACAGAGGACGAGCGACGCGTGATGGAAGCGTTCGGCGCACAGGTCGGCACGGCGGTCGAAAATGCTCTTTTGGATCAGGTGATCGAATCACAGACCCGTGAGCTGGCTGAGCTGCTGGTCGCTCGCGAGGAGGAGGCCGGCCGCCGCGCCGCGATTTTGGAATCCCTGGCCGAGGGCGTGATCGTGTTCGATCATAATGAGCAGGCGATCCTTTCAAATCCGGCTGCAAGTGCCGTCCTCGAGTTGGAACCCGCCGGGTTGATCGGCAAGCCCTTGCAAGCGATCATGAACGGTCAGATCCACCCCGACGATTACGAGCTGGTCCAGTCGCTCCTGGAAGGCGCCGCCAGGTCCGCCTGCCGAATCCGCTGGGCCGACAAGACCGTGCTGCTGAGCGTCGCACCGGTCAGGCTGTCCTCCACTGGCCGCCATGGGACGGTCATGGTCCTGCGTGACATCACCGAAGACGCCAAAGTGGAGCGATTGAAAAGCGAGTTCGTCAGCGTCGTCTCGCACGAGCTGCGCAGTCCCTTTGCCACTCTGGACAGCGCGGTACAGATCATCCAACGCTATGGGCTGGATCATTTGCTCCCGCCGCAGCGTGAGCAATGGCGGCAGCTCGAAGATGGGCTCAAGCACGCCGAGACCCTGATCAACAACCTGGTGACCTTTGCCTCGTTTCTGAGCAAGCAGGGACAGTTGCGCGTGACGGCGCTGGACGTGCGGGAGCTGGCGGAGGAGGTGCTCGAATCGCTTGGCCCGGTGGCCCAGACGCGGCATGTGACGATGGCGTCGGAACTGGCAGAGGATGTTCCGCTGGTGCACGGCGACCGCGAGCGGTTGGCCGAAGCGATCTATCACCTGGTTCACAACGCGATCAAGTTCAACCGACCGGGCGGCATGGTGATCGTGTCATGCCGTTCCGCGCCGGAGAGTGTGATCGTCGAAGTGGCCGACACCGGCATGGGCATTCCCCCGGACCGGTTGCAGGAGGTGTGGAGGGATTTTGCCCAGTTGGCCGATCCGCTGCGGCGCGGCGTGGAAGGGTTGGGGCTGGGGCTGCCGCTCGTGCGCTATGTGATCCAGGCGCACGGCGGCGAGGTCTGGGCCGATAGCCAGGTCGGGCAGGGCAGTGTGTTTGGGTTTTCTTTGCCTTTGCCGGGTCCGAAATGAAGCAGGGCTGAAGGACTGTACCTTTCGGCCTCCGGTTTCGGGCGAACGGGGCGCACATTGAAGAGCCGCCTGCCTGCCGCAGGCGGGCAACACTCGCTATGGGTGGTTGGCTAGACCTTACCCAACAAGGACTTACCTTATCAGAAGCACCAAGTTAGCTTGGCGCACCAACGGCAGGCTTCACCCGCTGGCCGATTGCGATGTATAACATCTGCGCCCCGCACAACAATGAAACGCACACACAACCTCTGGAACTCACAGCGTAAGGCCAGTCGGGTGCAAGCCGTTGTTAGCTTGCTTACTCGGATTGAGAAGACGTGTATCACAATGTATCTTCAATCTACGGTTTCAAAATGTGCAGTAAACGCCATAGCACACCGACCACGCCCGACGCCCCACGCGAAATGAAGGCACTTTCCAATCATACCAACCAACTTCGCTAAAACGCGCATACCGTGCCTGGTCGGCGCCCATGTGTTTCCAGACGCCAAGATTGGCCGTTCTAAGATTACTGTCAACGAAGTACTAGCCTACCCCACGCTCATCCGTCGGTGTGCTGGTTTGAGCCGGATTGACCAAATAACCAGAAATGGTGCCCGCAGCCACAGCAAATGTCAAAAGAGAAAGGCACACGGCTCCTACTCTAATCGCCGTGGCGACAAGAGTGGAAGGGTCGCTAATGAATGCTTCCGCTGATTGGTTGAGAGCAACGAGTCCACGAGATCCCGTCAGTACCGACCAGAAAACGACAATGGTTGCCGACGATATACCACCGGCTATTCCCGCGGCGATGGCGCCGGCGGCCGCTCGCCGGTCCCGCTCCGTAGATTTTTCCTGTATAGACGTGAGATAGCCGGCGACTCCTCCCACGAACAGCAGAAGAATCGGCGCCATGCAGCAGTTAAAAGCCGTCACGAAAGCACTCGGACAGGCGCTGATGACGCCCACCACAACGCCCACTTTGATGTAGCTTTTCATTCGTCTTTACCGTGATTCGAGGAATATGCATATCAACGAGATGCCCCAGGCGGCTGCACATCCCGCAAGTATCCAGAACAATCTCTGCTGTGGTTTCCTCATGATGCCAGCCGCAATGCCCAGTATAGATGACAACAACAGGAACCCTCCAACGGATAGAACAAGGATGGGGTATATAGCTACACAGAATAATCCCAAGCCATCCATTTCAGTTCACTGCCTTTCGAAAACCAGAGCATTCGTTTCACCCAAGCTTTCATATATAGTGTACGGGGGTTTGTCTCCTGACAAGTACAGGACCATCCCTTCATTCGCATTCTTATCGTCTAGGTTGGCGAATCGCAGATCCAAGAGCCACCTTCCATCGGCGTTTTTCGAAATCTTCCACGTACCCGAACGCGACTGCTGTTGCTGTTTACCCCTTCCACCGAGCCAAAACATGTCCGGCAAGTCCGTGCTCATAAACGTCCCATCTTCATTGAACGAGATCGAAATGACCGGCCGCACGTGGGGGTAGCCTATTTTCTCGAGTTCTTTGACCGAACGTTGATCCAGAGCATAAATTCCCGCGATGTCTTGATTGGCAGGTTTCCAGAAAGGAGCTGCTGGCTCGGTCGAGCCGATCCAAATCCACATACCTAGACAGCACAAGACAAGTAACCCGAACATAGGAATTCCGATGATCTGAACGCCTGTGTTGCTGTTCGTTGCCTGATGTCAGGACACATTTACCAAACGTGCTTCCAAGTCGAGGGGCGTATGCGCCGACAAAAACGCGAACAAACTCTTGTCCTGCTTGAGCAAAAGCAACATCGCATTGAGCAAGCTCACATCCCAGCGGTC
>DAOTXX010000100.1:0-40739 GCA_034434835.1 Thermoflexales bacterium
GGCAACAGGTCCATGAGGTAAGCCAGCAGTTCGTCGGGCGTAGGAGTAGTCGGTCCGGGTAGCGTATTGCTCATCAGAACACCTCGTCAGGTTGGAATTTGTTCTATTTTACCAAAAGTGTCCTGACATCAGGCTATGAACCACAACTTGGGCATTGCTTGTTACCGATTGGGAGAATACGCAGCGGCAGCAGAGGCCTTGGCGAAAGCAACTCGGATTGAACTACCCGCCTCTCAAAAACTGTGGGTGTACTATCTTTTGGGGCGCAGCCTCGAAGCTTTGGGGCATCAAGATCGCGCTGAGCAAACTTATCAGGCCATGCAACGTTATCGCGATGGTCTCGAAAAACTGGCGGACAGCCTGCGCGACAAGCCAGATTATCCCGATATTGCTTTAGCGCGGGCCGACATCGCGGACCTCGAACGCCGATTGGCTTGAACTGGGAGGTTTTCTGGTATAATCTTTCCAGTTTGCCAAGCATGAATGGAACGGAGAAAAGCCATGGAACTGCAACAGCTCGTCCGCGAGATTCACTGGATCGAATGGCAATTGCGGGCGTTTGAAGATAAGTACGGTGTGCTCTCGCAGGATTTCTATCAGGCGATGGAAGCCGGCCAGTTGTCCGAATTTGACGACGGCGAGGAACCGCATTTCAGCGATTTCCTCAAATGGCATGGCCTGTACAAGGTATGGCTGAATCGAGAACAGGTCTACCGACAATTGCTGCAACAACATCCGTTGCCGGAACACTTGCGTCGCTCACTCGTCGTAGCATAAGGACCCTGGATGCTCATCCGCACACAATACGAACAATTTATCTACACCTTGCCGTCTCGCCACTCATCCGTTCGTCTCAGCACCCTTGTCCTCACGCCGCCTGGCCTGGACACTGCGCGACTCACAGGGTACGTTACATTTGGTCAAGACTGCGTGCTGTGTGTGTACGAATTGTTGGATTTTCAGCAGGGAGTGATCGAAGAGTATCGTTACGAGGTGACACGGTGTATGCCCCCGTTTGCTGATCGCCCACTTCCTGCAGCATCCGAATACTGCCGCGCCAATTACCCAGGTAAAGTCAAATTGTATTGGTACGGTTCCTGGCCGCATCCCAACGATGTAACGCTTGCGGCAACGCATCCTCATCACAAGCACATTCCCCCTGACATCAAGCACCATCGCATTCCTGCTCCCGATCTGAGTTTTACTCAGCCTAACTTGCCTTATCTGATTCAAGAGATCGAACGCGAGTTATTGCCGCCTTCTGAATAACGACAGTCATACAGGGACAAGTTCATGCTCAACGAAAACCACGACAGTGTGTACGACATCACCATCATCGGCGCCGGGCCTTCAGGGCTGTTCGGCGCGTTTTACGCCGGGCTGCGCGAGTTGAAAACCAAGATTTTTGACGTGCTCCCGGAAGTCGGCGGGCAACTGGCGGTGCTTTACCCGGAAAAATTCATCTACGATGTGCCGGGCCACCCCAAGGTGCTGGCAAAAGACTTGGTCAAGCTGCTGCAAGAGCAAGCCATGCAGTGGAAGCCGACCTTGTGTCTGGGCCAGCGAGTGACGGATTTGCGTCGGCGCCAGGACGGCCTGCTCGAATTGGACGCTGGCGGCACGACGCATCTTTCCAAAACCGTGCTCATCACGGCGGGGGTCGGCGCGTTCACGGCCAACAAGTTGACCCTGGAAAACATTGGCCGTTTCGAGAACCGGGGTGTGTATTACTTTGTCAAAGACAAGACACTCTTTCGCGGCAAGCGGTTGCTCATCATCGGCGGCGGCGACAGCGCCGTGGACTGGGCGCTCAACCTCAAGGACTATGCGCGGCAGGTCACGCTGATTCATCGCCGTGACCAGTTTCGGGCCGCGCCCGCCAGCATCACCGAGCTGATGCACTCGTCAGTGGACGTTCGGGTCTTTCATGAGATCAAAAGCATCTCGGGCGAAAACAAGATCGAGCACGTCGTCATCTTTGACAATCGCACTCGCCAGGAGACCCTCCTGGAGGTGGACGCGGTGCTCTTGAATCTGGGGTTCAAGGCCGATCTGGGGCCGATCAAGAACTGGGGCTTGGAATTGATGGGCACGCGCTATATCAAGGTCAACACGCGTATGGAGACCAACCTCCCCGGCGTGTACGCTGCGGGCGACATCGCTGCTCAGCCCGATGTCGAGCCGGTCAATCTCATTGCCACCGGTTTTGCCCAGGCGACCCTGGCGGTCAACGTTGCGGTGACGTATATCCATCCGCAGGCCAAAGTTTTCCCCGGCCATAGTTCCGAGCGGAGATTGTGATCAGTGATTGGTGAACAGTTATCGGTGAGCAGTTATCGGTGATCAGTTGTCGGTGATCGGTTGTCCGGCGAGCGAGTGGCCGAGGAAAGGAGTCGAGGAAAGGAGCAGACGATGGGCGAAGGGTTCGAATCGCTGACCGTGTGGCAAAAGGCACACGAGTTAATGTTATTCGTGCATCGAGAGGTCGTTCCTTGCTTCCCGCCGGAGGAAAAGTGGGATTTGGCAATTCAAATCCGCAAATCATCCAAGAGCGTCGGGGCAAACATTGCCGAAGGGCATGGGCGGTTTTACTACCACGACAACGTTCGGTTCTGCTACAACGCGCGCGGGTCACTTTCAGAGACCGAGAATCACTTGATTGACGCACACGATCTGGGCTATATTCCACTAGAGGTTTATCAAAAGGGGCGTGGCCTGGCAGCGGAAACGCAGCGACTCCTCAATGGCTACATCACCTATCTCAAACGGCAGAAACCCGGCGAGCGCGAACCCGGTCATGACATCAATGTGGACCTTCCCCCAGAAAGTGCTCTGTGATCAGTCATCAGTGAATCGTAATCAGTGATCGGTGAACGGTTCTCGGTCAGGCAGATGCCAGGTGGCTCGTGCCTGAGAACTGATCACCGAGCAACTGACAACTGAGTAACTGACAACTGATCACTGGTAACTCCTATGCCATCCAATACCCAGCTTGCCAGGCGTACTCGCCGCATCCTTTGGTTCGGCGCGCGCGCCGTCGTGGCTTTTATCTGGTGGGAAATGATCCTGCGCGCCGTGCTGGGCCGCGAGCGCGTGGGGCGCAGCGCGCTGGAACGCTACGTCCGCATCGCGCACGAATTCCGCGCCCTGGCCGTCTCGATGGGCGGGGTGTTGATCAAGGTCGGGCAGTTTATCAGCGCGCGGGTGGACGTGCTGCCCAAAGCGATCACCGATGAACTGGCCGGTCTGCAAGACGAGGTTCCGCCGGAAAAATTCGAGGACATTCGCGCCGTCGTCGAGTCAGAATTGGGCAAGCCGTTGGAAGAAGCGTTTGCCTTTTTCAGCCCGGTGGTGGACGCAGCGGCTTCGCTGGGCCAGGTTCATCGCGCGCGACTAGGGTCTGGCGAAGACGTAGTCGTCAAGGTACAGCGTCCCGGCATCACTCTGATCGTCGCCACGGATCTCGCCGCTGTGCGAACAGTGGTAGGGTGGATTCGCAACTATGACCCGATCCGCCGCCGCGCCGATCTGTTCGCGCTGTTGGACGAGTTCAGCCGCATCCTGTATCAGGAACTCGATTACATTCAAGAGGCCTCGAACGCCGAGCGATTTGCGGCGAACTTTGCCGACGATCCCGGCGTTTACGTCCCCAAGGTGTACCGCGAGTTCTCTACCCGGCGCGTGCTCGTCCTGGAAGATGTGCGCAGCATCAAGATCGCCGATCGGCCCGCGCTGGAGGGGGCTGGCGTGGACTGCGCCCAAGTGGCGCGGCGATTGTTCAACACGTATCTCAAGCAGTGGTTCGAGGATGGGTTCTTCCACGCTGACCCGCACCCCGGCAACCTGTTCGTCCGCCCCATTGGCGATCCCTCCGAGCGGCCGCGCCCATTCATCCTGACGTTCGTGGACTTGGGGATGACGGGGCACATCCCGCCTGCGGTGCGAACGCAACTGCGCGAGTTTTTGTTCGGCCTCACCACGCGCGATGCGCGCCGCATCGTCCGCGCCGAAGCAGCCCTGGGCTTTTTTCTGCCCGGCACTGATCTGGCGCAGATCGAGCGGGTCACCGAGCAGGTCTTTGCACGTTTTTACGGCATGACGACCGAAGAACTGCTCAAGATGGACAAGCGCGAGCTGGCCGCGTTTGTCTCCCAGTTCCGCGACCTGCTGTTCGAGCTGCCCTTTCAGGTGCCGCACGATTACATCTACCTGGGCCGCGCGGCCGGCATTCTTTCCGGGATGTGCTCCAGCCTCGATCCGCACATCAACTATTGGACACTGGTCGAGCCTTACGCCCGCAAGATTTTGGAACAAGAGCTCACCAGCGGGCTGAGCCACTGGTTATCCGAGATGATGGAGATGTTGGGCCTGCTGGCACGTTTGCCGACCGAAGCCGATCGCTTTTTGAGCAAGGCGCTGGCCTCTGAGCTGGAAATGAAAATCATGCCGAGCCGCGAGCTGCAACAGGACCTTCGCCATCTCACCGGCGCGATTGATCGGCTGATGTGGGTCATTGTGTTCGCAGCGCTGCTCGGGGCCGGGGTCACACTGATCACAAATCACTGGGGCACATTCGGGATCATCCTGTTGATCCTGTCCGCCGTGGCGCTGCTGGGTTTGCTTCGGATCGGCCGGCGATAGGCCCAAGATCAAAACAGGCGGGATCATCTCCCGCCTTTCAACCGATCACTGATCACTGATCACCGACTACTGATCACTGATCACCGCTCACTTTTTCTCCAACTCCTCGATGGCCGCATCAATCAGGCTGCGGAGCGCCAGCAGAGTTTCCTTGCGGGCCGCCTTTTGATGCGTCCAGAACGATTCAGGGACGAGCGCCTTGAGCGCCTCGCGCTGCGCCTGGCGTGCGGCGCGCATGTGCTCCGTCACCTCTCGGGGGATACGGGATTTGCGCGTTTTCTTTTCTTCGACCTCGGCCATAACCACACCTCCTTCAATTGAATGGCTCGCTTGACCATTATAGGGCGAGATACGAGCGGTGTCAATGGGCCATGACTTGAGAATTATTGACAACGGCTGATGCTAATGCTATCCTAACGGCGCAAGCTTGTCTTCTGTCTCCCTTGCCCAATTCCTCTGGAGAGTATCTTGACATCACACATGCACGCCTGGCTCCAGCTTGCATTGTGCTTCAATCCAACACTATTTTGGGAGGTGCATGATGAAGACGTTCGGTTTGTCCCTTGCCATTGCGCTGTCGCTCGCTGCGCTGGCCGGCGTGTTGGGCGCGTTGGCATGGCATCCGCAAAATGTTACGCAAGCCAGCTACACAGTGGATACCCCTGCCGCCCCGCTCGCTTTGCCCCCACCCTACCTGAGCGACGCCAACGCCGCCGATGCCCCCTACGGCCCGGCGCCAACCGTGGATGGCCGCATTGCCCCGGGCGAGTATGCCATAGCCCACAAACTCACGTTCCCCACCTACGGTGGCAACCTTGAGGTGTTCATCCGCCAAGATGCGATCACCCTCTACATCGCATTCGACTCGGCGGACACCATACCCTATCCGTTCTATTCGGGCGGAGGCACCGGCCCGGCGTTCCAGGTCTTTCTGGATACCCAACATGACCGCAGCACACTGCCCCAGACAGACGATTACCGTCTGACTGTCCAAAAGAACGGAAACAGCATCGAGCACAAAGGCGACGGATCTGGTTGGGGCGGTATGCCTGATGGCCGGTGGACCGTCGAGGTCTATACTGCCCCCTGGGGATGGCAGGGCGAATTTGCGATTGCGCTGTCCAAGCTCGGCATCACCCAGACCGGGCCGGTTTCGATTGGCCTGGCGCTGGCCGAAGTCTGGACGCCCTCGTGGCCCCACGATTGGTACTGGCCTTCCACTGGCTTTTACCTGAATCCGTCCACCTGGGGACATCTCGCCTCATCCAGCGACTGGAGCACATTCTACTGGAAGCCCGGCCCGTGGGAAGACTATGCGCCTTCGGGCATGCCCGATTTCGATCAACGACAGGATGGCTGGTTGGTGCCTGGACCAGGAGGCCAGCCGCTCTGGACGCACTGCGGCCCGGTCGCGGCGGCCAACTCGCTGTGGTGGTTCGATAGCAAGATGGAAACGCCCGGCCATACACCACCGACGATCAGCGACACGTATCCGCTGATCCAGACCTATGGCGCGTGGGACGATCACTATATCTCGAACACAGTCCCGCTGGTGAACGACCTGGCGACGTATTTCGGCACAAACCAGGGCATCACCGGGACCAACGTCGTCAGCATGTTCTATGGCCTGCAAAGCTATTTGCGCGACCGCGGCCTGTGGGACGATTACATCGTCACGCTGGTGCCTTCGCCCACGTTCCAGTGGGTGGCCGACGAGGTCATGCGCAGCGAGGATGTGATCTTGCTGCTGGGGTTCTATCAACAGATCGGGCAAGATGTTTGGAGGCGTGTCGGCGGCCACTTTGTCAGCGTGGCTGGGGTAGACCCTGGAGGCATGCTGACTCCACCACAGATTGCCTTTAGCGACCCATTTGTGGATAACGCCGAAGGGGGCAGGCCAGGGCGGGTCCTGAGCGGCACACTCGTGCCTCATCAGCCAATCCCGGGACATTCCCCAAATGTCCACAACGACGCAGGCAACGTCTCGCACGATGTTTATCTCATAATGCCGACCAACAGCCCCGGCGGGATATGGGGGCCGGTGGATTATCCGTGGACAGAGCTAGAAGACTTGATCGGCGCCAATCCACACCCCTGGATTCCCACCGAGCCTTTCCAGATCGGCCCATCCCAGGGGCAAGTCGAGGTCGAGTTCGCACTGGCTGTCTCGCCCTACACGTGGAAGGCCAGCGGCTATCAGGATTACGCGCCGAACGGCGTGCCTGACTTTGATCAAAAGCAAGACAACTGGAAGAACCAGATGACAGGGCAGTGGTCGTTCTGCGGCCCGGCCGCGGCGGCCAACTCGCTATGGTGGTTCGACAGCAAGTTCGAGACCCAACCCATCACGCCGCTCACTTACAATGACAACTATCCGCTAGTGAAAACATACTCGACCATGCCGTCTCTCCTGGACGATCACCAGCCGGGCAATGTGGATGGCCCGGCGGCCTGGCCTGCTGTAGATGGGTTGATCGAAGACCTGGCGCAGCGGTTCAACACGGACGGCTCCTCTATCGGCCCTGTTCAAGTGGGCACGGTCATCACCGATCTCTACACCGGCCTGATCTCGTACACGTTTGACCATGGCCTGCGGCAAGGGTACGTTTTCACTTGGGTCCAGTCGCCTGAATTCTGGTGGGTGGCGGAAGAAGTCGAGCGCAGCGAAGACGTGATCCTGTTGCTGGGCTTTTACCTGTCCAGCGGCGGCCCGGTCGGTGAGCGTGTGGGCGGCCACTATGTCACCGTGCCGGGCGTGGACAAGAAAGGCGGGCTGATCGCATTCTCCGATCCGTTTTGGAATCGGGCCGAAGTCGGCTGGCCGTATGCCTTGCCGGGCGGCCGGCAGTGGATGGGGCGCGTCGCCAACGGCGTGCTGCTCAAGCATGCGCACGGCGCGCAAACCGATCCACACAACGATGCCGGCAACCTCTCGCACGATGTTTATCGGGCTGCTTCCATCAGCCTGCCCGTCGGGCCTTGGGGACCGGTGGATTATGTGCGCGTGACAGACGAGATCACCAACTTTGTCGGCGCAAACGGCGGAGGAGTGGGCGGGCCAGTGCCTGGTCAGGCTGTCCAGACAGAGGTCGAGTGGGCGATTGCCATGTCGCCTGTGGCCGACGTGTGGATCGCCAAGACGGTCACGCCGACTATCGTTACGCCCGGGCAATGGGTCACGTTCACGCTCGTCTTTAGCAACGCGGGCAACACGGCGGAGAACATCGTTATCTCGGATGTGCTGTCCTCGCGCCTGATCAGCCCGACTTATACCTACACGCTCAACTACACCGGCACGCTGACCGGGCACGATGCCTTTACCTGGACCGTGGGGACGCTGCGCTGGAACGAAGGCGGCATCATCACGATCACCGCGCGAGTGGACCCCAGCGCCACTTGGCCGGGCGAACTGGTCATCATCAACACGGCCGAGATCACCACGACGACAGAGGAACAATACCAGGTGAGGCAATTACCGAACTCGGCTTCGGCTGCGCTCAGAGTCCAGACGGCCGATTTGCAGATCAGCAAGAGCGTGTTCCCCACGCGCACGCTCACGACCGGCGACTGGCTCACCTTCACGCTGGTTTACTCGAACGTTGGCCCGGCGGCGGCGACGGGCGTCGTCATCACCGATCAGCTTGCCTGGCAATTGATCACCGCCACCGCATCGTTCACGTACACTACGTCGTATGGTGGGATGCTCACCGCAAGCGATCACTATGTCTGGCAGGCCGGGACGGTGCCCGGCGCAGGCCAGGGGATCATTACCATCACGGCGCAAATCTCTAGATCGCTAGGCACCTCGATGCCGAACCTGGCGCGCATCACGGGCTGGTTCGACCGCGATCCCTCCAACGATCAGGCGACGATCAACGTGCCGCTCACGGGTTCAACCGTGTACTTGCCTATCGTGATGAAAAATTACCCGTAGGAAAACCAACCTCCCGCAGACTTGCAGCCTGCGGGAGGTTTCAGATCACCACAAAGGCAACTGATAGTAAGGTCGCCGCCCATCCAGGAGAATGAACGGCGCGGCGCGCGCAGCGATGACGCCCAGCTTGCGGAGATCGGTCAGGTCGCGCAGGCAGCCTCGGCGCCGTTCGCGCAAAATCACATCCACGGTTTTTGGGCCGATGCCGGGCACGCGCAACAGCTCGCCTCGCCCGGCCCGGTTGACTTCAACCGGCGCGTGGGCCAGGTGGCTCTGTGCCCAGGCGATCTTGGGATCGGTTTCCAATGGCAAATTGCCATCGGGATCGAACACCAGGTCGTCAAAGTGGAAACCGTACTGGCGCAGCAGAAAATCGCTCTGGTAGAGGCGATGCTCGCGCAGCGGGTTCGTCGGCGGACGATTCTCCAGCGGCGTATCCGAGATCGGTCGGAACGCGGAAAAGTACACGCGCGCAAGCCGCGCTTCGCGGATCAGTTGCGAAGCGGTCACCAGGATTTCGCGATCGCTTTCGTCTGCGCCGCCCACGACAAATTGCGTCGTCGAACCAGGCCCGCCGCCTTGCTCACGCCGGATCGCTTCGATCAGCTTGAGCGGGCGCACGAGTTCCTCGCTAAAGACCTTGTGCGGCGCAAGCTGCGCCAGCCGCTGCGTATTGGGCGCCTCCAGGTTCACCGAGACGCGGTCGGCCAACTGCATGGCTCGACGGATTTGATCCAGCTCCGCGCCGGGCATGATCTTCAAGTGGATGTAACCGCGAAAGTTGTGCTTGTGGCGCAGGATCTCGGCGGTGGCGATCAGCCTGTCTTGCGTGCGAACGCCTCCGCCGGCCACCCCACTGCTGAGAAAAATCCCCTCCGCCACTCCGCGTCGAGATAACTCGTCAAAGGCAAAAGCCATCTCGTCCGGGGTGAACGTCGCGCGGCGAAAATCGCGGCCAGCCCGGAAAGGGCAATAATAGCAGTCACGCTCGCACGCGCTGGTCAGCAGCGTCTTGAGCAAGGCGATGCGCTTGCCGCCCGGCATGATCGCGTGATGGACAAAACCAGCGTCCGGGCCTGTGCCACATTGACCCCCACCCCCACCTCCTGGCCCAACCGGAGCAAAGGAAGCGCGCGCTCCCGCCCCCTCACCCAAAAAGGATCGGGGCGGAGGTTGCATCCCACCTAACGCGCCGACTTCTTCCGCCGGTTCGAGCGCCATCAACTGGCCGACGGATTCGAGTTTCTGCCAGGTATCCATCCCACTTGCCTCACGCCACCATTATAGAAACTAACGTTCTAAATGTCAAGCGTTCTGGAATTGGGTGCGACCAAAATCAGTTGGTCATACCGTAGGGGCAGGCCTTGCGCCTGCCCAGAGAGGGGCGACCGCAACCCCCATGCGGGGGCGGGTGGTCGCCCCTCCGCATCAACCGGATTTGGTCACACCCGATTGATTATAGGGATTCGATTCACTTGGGCATCTGGCGCAGCGCGTCGTACGCCGGGCGGACGCGCGTTTCGGGGAAATCAGGATAGGTGATCGCCCACCAGTATTGCTCGTCTTCCGGGGTGTAGAAAGGGTTGGAGATCGAAAGCGCGATCATCGGGCCAATCCACGGCGACCAATTCTTTTTGGCGTACTGATAAGCCCGCACCAGGTAATCAGCCTGCTCCTGCTCGGTGACCGCGTGCCAGCTATAAGTGGAATTGACCAAGTCGGTCGTCCAGCCGAACTCGACGATGGCGATTTGCTTGTCGGCATCGCCATAGCGCTCCATGATCTTGCGGAGGTCTTCGACGTGGCGGAAACAAAAGAAGCGGTTGCCGTTGTATTTCCTGGCCGCCTCTTCAGGCGAAGTCTCCGGCGGCTCTTTGAAACCGGAAGCGTGGACGCCGAGCAGGTCAAAGTATGGCGCCGCTCCGGCCTGGTACATCTTTTCAATGAACACATCGTCGGGCATGGCGTCCGATGAGCGGGTGCCGGTGGGCGCCATCCCCGCCGAGATGACCAACGCCTGCGGGTCAGCCGTCTTGATGGCGATGTAACACCGCTTGAGCATCTCGACATAGCGCACCGGGTCCGGCGGCTGACCGCCCCATTCGCGCGCCAGATTCGGTTCGTTCCACACTTGATAGGCGCGAATCTTGCCTTTGTAATGGGTGGCGATCGCGCTGCAAAAGTCGGCGAAATCTTGGAGGTCTTGCGGCGGCGCGTTCTCCAGCGGCTCGGTGCCGGGGGCTTGCGACCAAAACGGCTGATGATCCAGCCGTGCAATCACATTGAGCTTGGCGCGCCCGATGGCTTTGATCATCCGATTGGTGTCGTACCAATCATACGCGCCCTTTTGCACGCCCTCGATATCGCGCCAGGCTACGGATTGCTTGACCCACGTAAAGCCCATGTCCTGGATAAGCTTGATGTCGCGGTCGGCAGCTTCCCAATGCCAATAGAGAAATGCCTGGACGCCATATTCCGGCGAGGCCAACTGCGCGCGAGGCCAGGAAGTCGGCGTAGGAGTAACGGGATCGATTGGACGGGGTGTGGAACATGCGGTCAACAAGACCAGGAGCAACACCAATGACTTGCGTCCCAGTACGGAACACGCAATACGCAATGCAGATGCAATATGATCTCGACTAGTCACTGATCGCCGATCACCGATCATTACTTGGGCATTTTGCCCAACGCATCGAACGCCGGACGCGGCAGACCGCCCGGAGTCAAGATGCTGTAAATGGCATTGTCCGTCGTGGTCGGATCGTCGGACACGGTGTTGAAATTGAGATTCCACAGAAAGGCGATTTTGACAAAGCCCCACTGCTTCATCAACTGGAAGGCCTGGACGATATAGTTCGCCTGATCTTGCAGCGAGTTATCCTTGGAGAACTCGAACCCCTGGCGGACGGGCGTCGAAATGCCTTCCGAGCTGGGCCAGCCGAACTCGGTGATGCACAGCGGCTTTTGCCGATTGACGATCCGCGCTGTTTCGTTCAGCGTCGTATAAAAGCTCCAACTATGATGCGGATTGTCGAACGGGCCGCGGAAGGTCGCCGTCGCCGCCTTGGGGTGCTTGGGCGCATCTTGATACGGCACATTCGGCGGCAGATTGATGCCGTTGTGATGGACACCGATGCAATCCGCATTGTTCAACAGGCCATAGTTGACCATCTGCTGAAGATACTTCAAGTCATCTACCGCATCCACCCCATTGTCCACGCCCGTGGGTGAAAGCGCGCCGCTGATGACGATCACATTCGGGTCAATGGCTTTGACCTTTTTGTACGTCGCGCTGAGCAACTGGATGTAACGCGCCGCATCAATCTTTTGGGGGTTCGTGCGCCACTCGCGGCTGAGGTTCTGCTCGTTCCACACCTCGACGGCGTGGATCGGGTAGCCTTGCTCTTTGTACCGCTGGACGAGCTGGCCCACAAAGTTGGCCAAGGCGTTCGGGTCGTCCGGCGGCGCCTTGATGTTGTCCGGGTCCTCCTTCGGATCAGACGCGACGCCGGGGTGCGTCGAAGGAGGCGCCGTGACGATGCTGAGCATCACCTTGATGCCCGCCTTGTTTGCCTTACGGACCAGCCGATCCAGAAACTCGTGTTCACCTTCGCGAGCGCCCCACACGCCCCACTTGATCTGCTGCTTGATCCAGGTCATCTTGAGCTGGCTGACCATATTGACCGAACGCTCGGAGGCATCAAAATCGTTCAAGCCGTTAACCTGAATGCCGTATCCGAATGTCTCGTTCATCGGCAGGATCGTCGGCGTAGGCGGATTGCCCGGCTTGGCCGTCGGCGCAGGATTGCCGGTGGTGGGCGATGGAGCCGGCCGAGTGGGACCGGCGGGCGCTTGCGTCGGCGCCGCAGTCACCAATTTGGTGCGGGTCGCCGTCGCGGCTGCTTTGGCTGCGACCCGGGTTGAGGTCGGATTCGCTGAAGCGACCCCGGTGCTCTCGCCCGAGGGGGAGAGCAAGGCCCAAAACAGGCAGCCGGCCGCCAGCACCAGCGCCAAGACCCACGCCACCATCAACACTGGCGTAGGAATTCGGGAAAGAGGAGATTCGTCAGGTAATCTCATTTTTGATTTCCGATTCTGGACCGCACGCGGTCATAAATTGCATTCTTTCTGATGACGAAGGACGAACAGCCACACATCTCCAATCCACAATCTGAAATCTACAATCGAAAATTACTTGCATCCATTTGCCGCGCACCAGTTCTTGACGGCGCCATACACAGGCCGCTTGAACCACTGCGGCGTAAAGAAACTATACAGCGCGTTATCGTTGACGCTCGAAAGCGGCCCATAGTCCAGGTTCCACAAGATCACCAGGCGCGCGCCCCAGTCGCGGGCCAGCTTCATGCCTTGGGTCACCCAATCGGCCTGGTCCTGCTCGGTGTTGTCTCTGGCCCATTCAAAACCGGGGATATTCCCGACGTTTTGCTCGCTGGCCACGCCGAACTCGGTGATGCACGCCTGCCGACCCATGCGGGTCTGATAGCCCTGCACGGTGTCCTTGAAATACCAGCTATGATGAGGCGGGCTGAACAGACTATCGTACTGGCTGCCCAGTCCAGCATCCGGCGGAGTGCGCAGCGCGTTGACGTGCGTGCCGACGCAGTCCATATACTTGTTTGCACCCGCGGCTTTCATCTGATCCAGGTAGGTGAAATCATCCACGGCATTGCTGCCATCATTCCAACCGGTGGGCGCCAAGGCCCCGCTGATGACAATGATGTTCGGATCAATGGATTTGATCTTGGCATAAGAGGCCGCCAGCATCTGGACGTAACGAGCCGCATCAATCCTTTGTGGATTAGAGACCCACTCACGGCTGATATTCTGCTCGTTCCAGATCTCGATAGCGATCCCACGTCCAGCGTAACGCGAGGCCAGCTCGCCGACAAACGCCGCGAACACGTTCGGGTCATCGGGCGGTGCGTGCACATCGGCCGTCCACGGGTGCGTGCACGGCGGCGAAGTCACCACGCTGAACAACACCCGCAGCCCTTTGGCGCCTGCCGCGTTGATGACCTGATTGGTGTGGTTCCAGTCAAAGCCAAAGGTGCCGCTGCAGTCATAGTAAAAGTCCTCCTCGCCCCAGCGCACTTGCAGCTTGGTCCACCCCAACCCCAGGTCAACAATATTGCTGGCTATCTTGTCCATGCTGGCTTCGTCGTTATACACAGCGCCCCAGTGAGCATGGACGCCGTACATCGTCGGCCCGCTCGAAGGCACTGGGACCGGGCCTACCACTGGCGCAGGCGGCGGGGTCGCCACAGCGGGATTCCCAGAGACGATCACAACCGAGAGCGAGCCAAAAGTCTGGCCGCCGCCCTTGAAGCGCCAGAGGCCAGCCACATTGGCGGCATCCTCGTTCGGCGCTTTCATGTCCACCGAAATATCTTTGGTCTCCCCCACCTTGACCACGCCCACCGGGACTGTATCCGGCGCGCCCAGCTTGCGGCCCGAAACAAACGCCAACACCGTATCGGCGGGCCAATCACATGCGCCCGAATTCCGAACGCGCCAGGTCTTGGTGAACGATGCGCCTTTATCGTACTTGGAGTTGTCGGGCACGGTGACATCGGAGACAAAGGCCGCCTTGAGCTGGCATCCGGTCTCTGTGGTCGAGGGCGTTGTGCCGGTGACGACCGGCGTGGGCGTCGGCGTGAGGCCGGCGACGATCACCGAGGTCTGCCCGTGCGAGATGCCCGAGATGGACGCCGCAATCGTGTATGTGCCGGGGTCATTTGGCACCGTCCACACCACCTGCGTCTGGGTCAGCGGCGACGAGGCAAAAGGACTGCCCTGCGCTGACCAAGAAATCTGTGAGGCGTGACCGGCTGGCGGCGTCTGCGCGGCATATTGCTGCATTGCGGCAAACACGGCTGGATCATTGCCCGTATCCAGCAAGCCGCGCACGGCGATGCCGCGCACGTGGTACCTGATCGCCCAATTCAACCTGGCCGCCAGCGAGCTGCCCGTGCCCAGCACGACCGTCCGCGTTTGACTGCCGGCCAAGTAGGTGTAACGATATGACAGGGTGGCGCGGTCAAAGGTCATGTCCCGCGCGCTGCCATCCAGCGTCACCGAAACCGCTGTGCCCGCAGTGACCGTCCCTTCTGGCCCTTTGACGTTGCCCAGCGGCTTGAGCGCCTGTTCGAACGGAATATACGCCATGTCTCTGCCCGCCTGATCCACACTGAGTGACGTCAGGCCAAGGATCAGCTTGGAGCGGCTCACCTCGCCCACGATCCAACGGACGAGCGCTTCCGCCGAACTTGAGCCATACGACGCCGGGTCAACCGGCAAATCCACCTGAATCATGTCGGCGGCTGCGCTGAGCGCTTTCCAATCATAGCCGGTGGTATCCCACGTGCCATCATTGCGCCACACAGGCGCAGGCACGACAATGACCAATTTCTTGTTGACTTTGTGGAGCGAATCGCCCAACTGCGTGACCAAATCGGTAAAAGCTGCGCGATCATCTTCGGTCAACCCGCGATAGTCAATCTGCACGCCCGAGTAACGCGATTTGCTCACCAAGTTAGTGAGGACTTTGACGTGTGTGGCGCGCACTTTGGAATCAACTAACATGTCGCTGACGAGCGCTGCGTTATAGCGTCCCAGCCGGGTATAGTTGCGGATCGAAAGATACTGCGCGGCGTTCGTGTCCCCGGATGGCCTGGGCAGCGCGGCCGGATCGCCATCCACATTGCCATCGTCGGCCGGCAGCAAGCCCGGCACAAAGATCATCGTCACCAGTTGCAGCCCCTCGGGCGCAGCATTGCCGCTGGCCGGCAGGTCAGCGGCAATCACTGACGGCATCACCGCAGATTGCGCCACGATGACATTCTGCGGGACCGGATTGACTTGCGCGACAATGAGACCATTGTCAACGTCCACGTGACCGCCGAACCACTCCCAGGCCTTGCCGTTCCACGTCAGCAGGTCAAGCGATTCCGGTTGATCGGCATCTTCGGGGATCAACACGCTCAGCGTCGAAGACACATCGCGCGTGCCGCAGGCAGTAATCTGGTACACCGGCCCGAGGGCAGCATAGCCCCTGGGCAAAGACTTGAGCGCAGCTTTGAGAGCAGAACGCTCCGGCAGGTTTTCAGGTTGGAAGCTCTCTAGCTTGAGGGCCAGTGTGCTTTTGACACTGGGATCGATCCAAACGCTCAGCCCATCGGGATGATCCAGTTGCGGGTTTTGGGCCGAAAGTGTCTTGCATCCGCTACTGACCAATCCCAACCGGGAAGGCAAAGCAATCGGCGGCAAGATCAGGCCAACGATCACTAGCACAATGATGATGACGACCAGCCCCACGACCAGGATGCCGCCACGGCCCCCAGATGCTCTCAAGGAGAGATTTTGACTCATGGGGAATCCCACTCCTTTTGGACAGGGGGAAAAACTGTTGGCCCCCACTTTGGGTTTCACCGAAGAAACATTAAAAGGGCGGCCTCTGCGCCGCCGGGTCGGGATTCTAACACGTCCGTCCCCTTTTGGCAACCTTCACCCCAACCTTCCGTCAAGTGGGCAAGTCCGCCTCTTTTCCACTGACACATACAGTGATATACTTGGCATACAAGCCTCATCCTCGAACGCCGGAAAGGAGCGCCGAAACTATGGACACCCAACTCCTGCGAGCGATACAACAAGAAAATGCGCAGCTCAAGGAAGAAGTCGGTCGTCTGCGCGATTATGTGAGCAGCCTGCAAGAACTGGCGCACATCGCGCAAAAGCTGTTGTCCGAGCAAGACCTTATGACCTTGTTGGACCGAACGTTGTATTACGCGATGACGGTCCTCGATGCCCAAGATGGAGCGCTGCTGCTGGCCGACGAAGAAAAGAACGAACTGGCTTTTGTCCTGGTGCAAGGCCAGGTGCGTGAAAAGTTGCCAGGGTATCGGATCGCGTCTGATGAGGGCATCGCCGGCTGGGTGTATTCGCATCGTGAACCGCGCATCGCCAACAACGTGCGAGCCGATCCGCGCTTTTCTCCTCGCGTGGATCAGGCGTTCAATTTTCTGACCCGCTCGCTGGCGTGCGTCCCGTTGATCGCGCCGCCCCGAGCCGGACAGCCGAGTAAGGTGCTCGGCGTGATCGAGGTGCTCAACAAATCGAGCGACCAGGACTTTACCGAGGCCGATCAGGATCTGCTGTCGCTCCTGGCCCTGGTCGCCGCCATCGCGCTGGACAATTTGACGCACGATCTGGAAACAACCGGCAAGCCACGCCCGAAGCGATCGGTCACGCGCAAAAAGGCTGCGCCGAAGAAATGAAACAGGTGTGACCAAATGAAACAGCCTCCCGCAGGTTTGCAACCTGCGGGAGGCTTTGTTCATTCTGCCAGTCCGTCGCTCATCCTGCCACCAACTCGGCCAGCTTCTCCTGCGACCGGGCTTTGACCTCAGCGTGCAAGCTCTGGCCGTGCGCATCCATCGTCACGACACAGGGCAAGTCTTGGGCGCGGATCACCCAGAACGCTTCCGGCACGCCGAACTCGTCCTTCTTGTAAACGGTCAGCACTTCTTTGACACACTCGGCAACGACCGTCCCTGCGCCGCCGATGGCGTGCAGGTACACGGCTCCATACTTTTGGCAGGCCGCCAAAGTCTTGTCGGCCATCCCGCCTTTGCCGATCACACCCCGCAAGCCAAAATGCGCAATGACCTCAGCTTGATACGGTTCTTCGCGGATGCTGGTGGTCGGCCCGGCAGCGACGAACGCCCACTTGCCATCGGGCAGTTTTTTCACCACTGGCCCGCAGTGATAGATTGCGCCGCCCGCGAGCAACTCCTTGAGCCTGGCGTAAGTTTCTTTTTCGGATTCCGGCACCGCCGTGGATTTGATAAGCTTTTCGACCATGTACTTGTGCGCCGCGTCGCGCCCGGTGACCATCACGCCGTTGAGCAGCACCGGGTCGCCTACATGCAGCGCGCGAATATCGGCCTCGCTGATGGGAATGGTGAGTTTGATTGGCATGGTATCCTCCTGGTAGGGGCAACCTTCACGGTTGCCCAGGACAGCCGCAAGGGCTGCCCCTACTCGATCACAACCCGCTGGTCGGCCGGGTAATACGTCATCACCTTGCGCCGGTCGGCCCAACACATGTAACTGACCGTCACAAAGAACGACGCAGGCAGGCGGTGCATCTGCGCCATCTTGACGCCCAGCACCGTCGTCTGGCCGCCAAAGCCCATCGGCCCGATGCCAAGCTGATTGGCTTCGTCGTAGAGCTGCTTTTCCATCTTGTCCAACTCGGGATCGGGGTTCTCGTCCACGATGGGCCGGAAAAACTGCTCTTTGGCCTTGATGACGCCCGTCGCCCGGTCTCCGCCCACGGCCACGCCGATCACGCCCGGCGCGCAGCCTTCGCCCTGCGCCTGGTAGACAGCATCCAACACCGCCTTGCGCACGCCCCTCATATCACGGCTGGCCGAGAACTCGGCGGAGGGGATGCTGTATTGCCGCCCGACGTTTTCGCAGCCGCCGCCTTTGAGCATCAAGCCGACCTTCAGGTAATCACGCTCCCACTCTTCAAAGTGAATCGTAGGAAAATCCACGCCGGTGTTATCGCCCGAGTTCTTGCCCGAGATCGCTTCAACCGCGTTCGGGCGCAGGTACGATTTCTCCGTCGCAATCTGCACGGCGTGGACGATCTGCTCGCGCAGCTTGCGCTGACTCCAGCCTTCGGGATACCAGACGTAGAAGATTGGCGTTCCGGTATCCTGGCAGATAGGGCGAGACGTGCCACGCGACATCTGAATGTTTTCCAGGATCGTATCGAACGCGCCCTGCGCTGCGGAGCCGGACGCTTCGCGCGCGCGCGCTTGCTTGAGCGACTGCTCGACATCGGCAGGGAGATCGGTGGAGGTGCGGCGAATCAATTCCACAAAATGCTCGGTCAAGTCTTGCATAGAGGTTCTCCTTCGCCTGGGGATGGCTTAATCATACACCTGCAAAACGCTCGTGTCTAGTGACAAATGGCGTGTGTGTTGTGCCTACTGTCACGCATTACGTACCCTGTATCATTTGCCGATACACCTGCACGGTCGCTGCCGCAATTTGTTGCTGGGTATAGTGGGCCAGCACACGCGCGCGGCCTTGCGCCGCCAAGTCCCGCCGCAGCGCATCATCCCGTTGCAGGCGCCGCAGCGCCTCGTGTAACGCATCGGCATCGTCTTCGGGAAAGACCAGCCCGGCATCGCCGATCACCTGGGGGATCTCGCCGCAGGTCGAGCCAATGACCGGCACACCGCACGCCATCGCCTCGATCAGCACGCGGCCAAATTGCTCTTTCCAGTTCGGGCGGGTGCGAGAAGGCAAGACCAGCACATCGAGTCCGGTCAAGTAGGCTGGCATCTGCGTGGACGGGACAGGATGGTCGAACACGACCCGGTCAGCCAGGCCCAATTCGCGCGCGAGATATTCGAGCGATTGGCGCTGCGGGCCAGTGCCGAGGACGTACAACCGCCACACGCCAGGCAGCCCGGCGACGGCGCGCAACAGAACGTCCACGCCTTTTTCTTCGACCAACCGCGCTACACAGCCAATCGCCAGTCCCCGTTCAAACCCAGACTCGGGCTTGTCTTGTGGCTTGAACAGCTCCGGGTCAACGCCAAATTGCGGAAGGACTGCCATCGGCCCGGCGTAACCTTTGGCGCGCCAGACCTCGACGGCCTCGTGATTCCCGGCGATGCCCAAGTCGGCGTGGCGCAAATTGTATTGCTCGATCCAGTTGAACGGGAAAGGATAACGGCGATAGAGATTTTGCCACGTGAAAAAGAGCGCGCGGGCGTGGTATCGCCGGGCCAGCCACATTGCCTGGAACGTCGCCAGGTTATAAGGCTCCTCGTCAATGTGGATAAGGTGCGGTCGCACGCGGTCGAATTGCCGGGCCAGTCCAGGATAAAAGTGCAGGTGAAAGTGACCGTTAAACGCGAGCGGCTCAGCCAGCAACTCATAGCCGCTGACGTGCGCACGCTCCAGCCGAACCACCGCCCTGCCCGGCTCGCGCCACTGCAGGGGGACGATCACCGTCAAAGCGATGTCGGGGAACCTGGCGATTTCCTCAAGCTTACGTTGGTAGGCCCCCACCAGGCAAGCTTTGGAAACCATCAGTACACGGATAGAGGCAGATAGGGGTTCCATCATTTAACATAAACCTCTGAAACTACTTTGACACTCGACCCTATTGTGCTATAATCGCGCCCGTCTTGCAAGTGTTATACTGACCGGAAATGAATTCGGTGCATCCGGAGTCAAGGCTTTAGCCGGATATTGGCCGCGAAACCGGCTGAAGCCTCGACTCCAATGCACTCATTTGATTTCCGAGCAGTATACTCAGTGTCCTTCAGGAACCAGGTAGCGGACTGAGTTGTTCGCCGCCAAGTTGACCCCAGGGGCCTGACTGTCGCCCACGGTCAGGCGATATTCTACAAGGAAGGATCGTACTCGGTCTGGTTCAATCTTCCCATCTCGGAGGGCCGCCCATGGTTCGGTGATGGCTGTCCAGGTGCCGAGAGGATGCGTCTGTCACCGGGCCGCGCCACGAACTCTTACCAGGAGCGCCGGGCGAGCAATCGGCCAAAAGAAGCACACTTGCAATGGAGGAATGTTCGATGCGACACAAATGGATCGCTATACCCATCATCGCCTCGGTGCTGATGATGTGGCTGATGCCAGCGCTTGTGTGGGCCAGGTCCCCGACTCAAGGCACTGGCCCGGAACTGCTCACCAACCCTGGCCTTGAAGGCCCGATGTGGTTCAAGTCGCAGTGTTGCGACAGTAACGGATTTCCGATCAATGAAGTCCAGGTAGCGGAAGGCTGGCGAGCCTGGTGGGTGCAAATCCCGCCCAGCTACATTGAAAAGCCGGCGAACTGCGAGGCCAAGAATGTGGACTATGGCTGCTACTGGATGCGGCCCGAGTTTGTGGATTCGGCTCGCACGATGGACGCCAAGCGCATTCACAGCGGTAACAACTCGCAAAAGTATTTCTCCTTCGGACGAATGCACCAGGCTGGATTGTATCAGCGCGTCACAGGCATTATCTCTGGGACGCTGCTTCACTTTTCTGTACACATGATGGCCTGGCAGTGCGTGGACGACAACGCCTGCAAGAATGGAGCGCTCTCAGATCAGCCGACGACCATGCACATGAAAGTGGGCATTGATCCCACCGGCGGGACAAATCCCTTCAGCCCCGATATTGTCTGGTCCCGTGAAGTAGATTCGTTTGACCGCTGGACACAGTATAGTATCGAGGCCGTTGCGCGCGGCGATGCGGTCACGGTGTTCACGCACTCGCGGCCTGAGTGGCCTGCGCCACGGCTGCACAATGACGTGTACGTGGACGATGCCAGCCTGACGGCAGTCGGCACTCCTGAACCGACCCAACCTGCGCCGGGGGGAAGCAGCAATGTCCCTGCCGCAGCCCCTGCGCCGGCCCAACCCCAGGATCAAACCTTTGTCGTCAAGCCGCAGCAGAATAAGCGGCCAGATGGATCGGTTGTCCACATCGTGCAGCCGAACGACACCTTGTTCGGGATGGCATTGACCTATGGCGTGACCGTAGACGAGATCATGCGACTCAACAACCTTCAACCCGGCCAGTTCCTGCAGATCGGACAAGAGTTGATCATCAAGGGCGCGACCGCTCCCGCGCCTCCCACTCCAGCTCCCAAGCCAACGGCTGGCGCGCCGCCTCAGCCAGCAGCGAAAGTGGGAACATCTGTACCCCAACCTACACCAGTCGCTGCGGCGCCTTCTGCCTCCAGTGGGCTGTGCATCCAGGCATTCAATGACCGGAACAACAATCGTGTGTACGATGCGAACGAAGAACTGGCTGCTAGTGTCAAGTTCACTGTGCTGGCGGGCAACGACCAGGTCGCGACTTATACCACGAATGGCGTGGACGAGCCGCACTGCTTTACCGGGCTGTCCGCCCGCGCGTACACCGTGCGCGTCGAGCCGCCCAAGAACTCGGTGGCGACGACCGACGATCAGATCGGCGTCGCGCTGGCGGCTGGACAAACCGCGAACGTTTCATTCGGCGTGCAACTGCCGGGCGGCAAAGGCGCAGGTCAAGTTTCTGTGGCTTCTGAGTCAAGCAACCCGTTGGCGCGTTATAGCAGCGCACTCCTGGGTGTGTGCGGCATCGGGGTGCTGCTCGCCGCTGGCGCCATTGGCTTTGCCTTCGTCTCTCGACGGAGATGATTCAGCCCTATCAGAGGGCATCTGAACTCGCCACAAAGACACAAAATTCTGCCGAAAATGTCCCGAAAGCGAGCCAGACCTCGTGATTTCACTGCGCCTTTGTGTCTTGGTGGCTCAAAAGATGACTCTTCAGACACGCTCAAAAGCCTAGGATGAAGGAGCAAGATGCGTACGACGAAACTATTGCTCATGCTCGTTGCGCTGAGTTTGCTGGCAGGGCTGATCGCATCGCCCGTTGTTGGCGCGCAAAGTGGCAATCTTTTGCAGAATCCCAACTGGGAACAGGGCACAGCCGGCGGATGGGAATTTTGGCATTATGAGAAACAAGTCAATCTTCCCGATACCAAGCCCCCCCAGCCGGATTTGAATGAGTCTTTTTACGCTCCCGACTTTGTCCCCTCGGAGGCCAAGTGGAACCATACGGAGGGGGGCAGCGTCGCGGGGGCGGTTTCCGGCAAGCAACACACCAAGTTCCGGGGAGGCTACTTCCAGACTGTCCAGGTCCCCGCCGGGGCGCGCGTCCGGTTCAGCGTGTGGGTCAACGAATATTGCGAGACGAGCGGCGAAAAAGGCCCGGTCATCCTGAAAGCAGGCATTGACCCTAATGGGAACGGGAACTGGCAATCGGGGGACATCAAATGGGTGGGCACGGAAATTGCCAACAACAAGTACGTGCAGCTCACCACCGAAGAAGTGACCGTGGGGCCGAACGGCCGGGTGACGGTGTTCACCTGGGGCGAGCCGCGCTATCCGATGCTTTATAACGCCGCCTACTTTGACGATGCGGCGCTGATCGTCACCGCAGCGGCGCCGGCGACAACGCCGACCGCTGCTGCAGCGGCGCCGCCCACTCCCAAACCCGCGCTGCCAGCTCAGCCGGCTTCGTGCGCTACCCTGCGGTACGTGTCCGATGTGACGGTGCCCGACGATACCGTGATGGCTCCAGGACAGCAATTCGTCAAGACCTGGCGCGTCAGAAACAGCGGCACGTGCGCCTTTTCCGGCACACTCAACTTTGTGGGTCGGGGAAACCAAATGGGGGGGCAAAGCCCCACCGCGATGCCCAAGGTCGATCCCGGGCAGCAAGCCGATGTGAGTATCAACCTGACCGCGCCAACGCAACCTGGAGATTACCAGGGCACCTGGCAGCCGCGCACAAGCAATGGCATAGCCATGGAGAACCTGATCATCAAAATCAAAGTCTCGGCAGACGCGCCGACGCCGATCCCGGCGGTGACCGCCACGCCACAAGGTCAGGTCCCGATTCCGACCGCCTCGCCCACACCGACGACCGGCCAAGTCTGTGTCCTGGCCTACGATGATCGCAACGGAGACGGTCAGCAAGGCTCCGACGAAAACCTGGCGCGGGGCGTCGTCTTTACCCTGGCGGATGTCGGGGGAACGAGAGACTCGTATACGACCGATGGTGTGAACGAACCGTATTGTTTTGCGGACTTGCCACCAGGCAGTTACCAGTTGACGATGAAAGCGCCCAACAACTATACTTCGACAACCTCCAAGCTGATGGTCATTGCGCTCAACGGCGGCATGAAGACCGATGTTGCGCATGGCGTCCGGCGCGGCGGCCCGGCGCCCACGGCGACCCGCACCGGCAGCGCCTCCAGCAGCTCAGGGTTAGGTGGCGCCGCCCGGGTCGTTTTGATCATCGTCGCTGTGTTGGTCCTGCTCGGCCTGGGCTTTGGCGGCGCGTTCTTGTTGTTGAGCCGTCGCCAATGATTGGCAGCGAGAAAAACCAACCGCCCAGGCAGTACGTCTGGGCGGTTTTCTTGTTATGCTTCCCGCGGTCAAACGCGCTTTTTCAAAAGAGGGTTACTCCTCCAAAACGTCTCCCAATGCCTCTGCCCACACATCATCGAGCGGCGTATAAGGCATCTCGATAAAATCCTGAAACAGCTTTTCCAAATGCCCACCCAACTGTGGAAATTGGCGCTCCAACTCGCCCATCTTGGCCTGCATGGTCGCCGTGAGTTCAGTGCTTTGCCGCTCAAGCCCCGACAGATCCAACCTCAGACCAAACATTCGCTTGAACCTTCGCATCAACTCGTACCATGCCCGCAAGTCGGTTTCGATGCCGATCCCTTGCAGATTCGGCGCGACCTCGGAAAAATCATACGCCGGGACAATGGCATACCAGGAAAAGTATTCGACCCCACGTTGCTCGGCCGGGTCAGCCAGATACGAGCCGATACTGACCCCACCTTCGTAGTTGGAAAACTTGACTGCGTATCGGCTTAGCTCATCCTTCATCCGCCGCAGGCTATAAACGCAAGACACATCTCGATCTCTATCGTAGGGTGCCGGACCATAGACTCCACCGACGACGCCCACCCGTTTCACGCCCAGGGCCTGCACCGCATCGAAAAAGGCTGCGGCATATCCCTCAACATTCAAATGAGGTTCTTCGCCCAGAAAGATGATCAGACCTTTGCGCTCATCGCCGGCATAAAAGAACTCGTTTTTCCTGACAGTCAACTCCCGGCGATAACCTTCGTGCAGTTTGATCTCTGGCCTCAAGAAATAATGCATGCCCGGCACCTGGAAAATGTAGAACCCCTGTGGCTTGATCTGCCCGATCTTTTTTGCGCCCGTCAGGCTGATGAGGTAGCGGGGCAAACCAGACGACACGGAACCTGCGTCGGCCCATTGACGCCAGCCAGCAATCATGTACGTTTCTTCAGCGATCTGTCTTTGGAAAAGTTCAACCGATTCGTCCATCATCTCCGCCCCTGCCCTCAGCATCACCTTGGATCGAGCAACCCCCGATTGACCAACCGCGCCTGTTCCCAAGCCGCAAAATCCAGCGGCGGAGGGACGATCTCGGCCTCTGGCCTGCGTTGGAGCCGGGCCACATCGTTGGGACAGCCCGTCACGCACAATCCACAGCCGATGCATCGTTCTCGATCCACCACCGATACTCCATCCTGTTCAGAAATCGCTCCCACCTGACACCGGACGATGCACGTCCCGCACCCCAAACATTCCTCCGGGTCAATGACTGCATAGTACCCGGCGCGGGCCACCGAGTTTTCGATCCCATACTCGGTAATGCCGCGCAGCACCCCACAGCAGCAGCCACAACAGTTGCATATGTACCCCACTCCCTTGATCACGTTGCTGACAGTGTGAACCAAGCCAACCTCTTCGGCCTGGTCAAGGAGGGCTAATGCCTCGGCCTGGGAAATATCGTCAGGGGAGGGAGTGCCCTCCAGCGAGGAAAACGAAAGGCAAGTCCTCATCGGCAATGTGCACGGGTGACCGAGAAGAGAGCGCTCTTTGCGGCAGATGCAATCGCGGACCTGGAACCTGCTAGACGCCAGGAGGATAGCCCGGACATCGTCATAGGGCAAAATCCATTCAGACTTGATGGCGCTTTGTGCCGGGACGACACGGTGAATCGCCGGTTGCGGCCGCATGATCCCGGCCGCGCCTCCCTCTGCCATGTACTGCTCGACGAGGTGCGCCAATTCGTGATCCAAATTCTCCAATTGCGTTTCATAGATTCCGACGATAAAAGGCGCCAGCCTGAAGCAGTGCTGGCCGGCCCGCTTTTCATACCATACCAGGCCGCGCCGGGCCATGTTGATCAACTTGCCCATAGCCTCCTTCACCGGCAACCCGAACCGTTCGGCGAGCGCGTCAACTGGCTCCATCTCGCCGCGCAGTTGGGCAGCCAGTTCCGCCTCCTCCAGCACAAAGATTTTCTCTAGAATGGCGACCTCGACGTTGGAGGGTGTTCTGGGGAATCCATTAGGAAGCCTGTCCAGGGCATTTGCCAGTTGATCGTAAACGTCACTTGTCATTTTGTCACCTGTTTTCTCAAGACCACATGGGGGCGGCGGAGTGGGGTCAACGATCACCAGTATATATTCAAACAAGCCGTTGGTCAACATGGCAACGCGCCGGAAGGAAACTGGTATAATATAAAAATTGGGTATTTCCCGCTTGACGTGGGTCGCGCTGTCATGGCGAGGGCGCGCAGCCGAAGCCGCGAGCGAAGCGTGGCGGGCTTCCGAAGCAATCTCCACCCCCACCCCGGCCCTCCCCCGCATGCAGTGGAGGGTGTGGGTGGGGGCGGGTTCGGCGGCTCGCAATGACAGGGTGAAGCGCATTCGGGAGAATGGTCACTTGGAGATTCGTGATCGGATGGCGCTGGTAACCGGCGGGGCGCACCGCGTGGGTCGCGCGATCGCGCTCGCGTTGGCGCACGAGGGCGCGCACGTCGCCATCACCTACCACGCTTCAACGGAGCAGGCGCAACAGACCGTCGCCGAGATCGAGGCTGGCGGCGTTGGCGCGCTGGCGATGCCCTGCGACCAGTCTGACCCGGCACAGGTCGCCGCCGTGTTCGACGCGCTGAAGGACACCTGGGGGCGATTGGACATCCTGATCAACAGCGCGGCGATCATGCAGCAAAAGCCGTTCCTCGACATCACACCGCAAGATTGGGACGCGACCATCGGCATCAATCTCAAAGGCCCATTCTTGTTCAGCCAGCACGCCGCGCGGATGATGCTCGCGCAAGGTGACGGCGTCATCCTCAACATTGCCGACGAAGCCGGGCTGACGCCGTGGCCGCGCTATGTGCACCACAGCGTCTCCAAAGCCGGCGTCATCATGCTGACGAAAGCGATCGCGCTGGCGCTGGCTCCGCGCGTGCGCGTCAATGCGATCGCGCCCGGCCCGGTGCTCAAGCCGCAGGGCTGGACCGATGAACAATGGGATACGCTGCGGCCCGTCACGCCACTCGACCGGCTCGGCTCGCCGCAAGATGTGGTGGACGCAGCACTATATCTGATCCGCGCTGACTTTGTCACAGGGCACGTGCTCGTCGTGGATGGGGGACGAATATTGTAGATTTTTGATTTCTGATTGCTGATTGAACATGGGTTGCAATCTACAATCAGAAATCAAAAATCAGCAATCAGGAGGAGAAATGGAATACATTCGTTTGGGCAAAACTGGCCTCCAAGTCTCGCGCATTTGCTTGGGATGCATGACGTACGGCTCCAGCAAGTGGCGCGATTGGGTACTGGATGAACAAGAGGCGCGCCCCTTTATCCAACGCGCACTGGAGCTGGGCATCAACTTTTTCGACACGGCCGATATGTACTCGATGGGCGAAAGCGAAAGGGTGGTAGGCCGCGCGCTTAAGGATTTTGCCAAGCGCGAAGAGGTCGTCATCGCCACCAAGCTATACAACCCGATGGGCGACAAGCCGAACCGGGGCGGGCTTTCGCGCAAGTACATGATGCACGCGATTGATGATTCGCTCCGCCGCCTGGGCACGGACTATGTGGACCTGTACCAGATTCACCGCTGGGATAAGGAAACTCCGATTGAAGAGACGCTGGAGGCGCTGCACGACCTGATCAAGGCAGGCAAGGTGCGCTACATCGGCGCGTCGTCCATGTACGCCTGGCAGTTCGCCAAGGCGCTTTACGTCGCCGACCTGCACGGCTCGCGTTGCGCGCGCTTTGTCTCGATGCAGAATCACTACAATCTGGTCTATCGCGAGGAAGAACGCGAGATGCTGCCACTTTGCCGGGCGGAAGGCATCGGCGTCATCCCCTGGAGCCCGCTGGCGCGCGGCTTTTTAGCAGGCAACCGCACGCGCGATAAAAGTGGCGAGACCACCCGCTCCAAGAGCGATAGCTTTGCTCACAGCCTGTACTATCGTGACACCGATTTTGAGGTGGCCGATCGCGTAGTGAAACTCGCCGAGCAGCGAGGCGCTCGACCGGCGCAGATCGCGCTGGCGTGGCTATTGCATCAGCCGGGCATCACGGCACCCATCATTGGCGCGAGCAAGCCGCATCACCTGGAAGATGCCATCGCCGCGCTCGACATCAGGCTTTCCGATGAGGAGCGCAAATTTCTCGAAGAACCGTATCAACCGCATCCGGTTTTGGGGCACAGTTGATTTCGGACTGGGTGCGTGTGAACTAGAAAAGCGTCAGGCTGCAACCCTGAAACCGGCCTGGCGCTTTTGCTTTGTCAGCAGGTTCTGATACTCTACCACATCTGGAGAGATGTATGTCGAGCGGCTTTCTTGAAAAAGCCCTTGGGAATTGACCTATGTCTCATTGCACAAAATGCATGGCATGAGTATAATACCTTTACATTCTGCATGCGAGGAGCCTATTTTGTCACCGAAAAGAATCGCTTACTGGGCAAGCCTGGCGCTTCTGTTGGCCGCGTGTAGCGTATCGGATGTCCCGCCGCAAAATGTCGTGGTCACTGTCCCCCCTGCCCTGCCGACGGTGACCGCGCCCAAGGCCACCGCGCTTTCCCCAACGGGAGCCGTGCCGACTGTCAAGCCCACCAGCGGCCCGGCAGCCGCTCTGGTAGCAGGCAAGCCGATCGCATTAACCGAGTTCGACAAGAATGTGGCCCGTCGCCAGGCCGAGATGGCCAAGCAAGGGATTGACCTCAACACGTCCGAAGGTCAGGCCGCGTTGGCCGAGATGCGCCGTCAGATCCTCGAAGGGATGATTGAACAGGAGTTGATCGATCAGGAGGCGGCCAAACTCGGCATCACAGTGACTCAGGCCGAAGTGGATACGGCGGTCAACCAGAGCATCGCCGATAGCGGCGGCATGGAGGCCTTTAACAAGTACCTGACGAATATCGCCGGGATGACTCTTGAGGAATACCGCGCCGGGCAGCGCGAAGGGATGCTGACGCAAAAAGTGATTGAGCGCGTCACGCGCAACGTGCCGATGACGGCCGAGCAAGTTCATGCGCGACACATCCTGCTGAACACCAAGGCCGAAGCCGATGCTTTGCTGGCGCAGCTCCGGGCCGGGGCTGATTTTGCACAGCTCGCGCAACGATACTCCAAAGACACGATCACCAGCGCCGGGGGCGGTGATCTGGGTTGGTTCCCGCGCGGTGGGCTGTTCGACGTGGCGCTGGAAAAAGCAGCGTTCGAATTGCAGCCGGGCCAGATCAGCGGCGTGGTCCAAAGTGACCTGGGCGGGCAAATCGTCTATCACATTGTCCAGGTGATCGAGCGTGACCCGGCCCGTGCGCTTTCCGACGATGCGTTGCTGGCCGCACGCCGGGCAGCCTTTCAACGGTGGCTGGACGACCTCAAGGCGTCCATCAAGATCGAGCGATTGGTCAAGTAGCATCGCAGGCTGGTGGGGCGCTGCCGCTGGCATACGGAGAAAGACCATGTACAAGCGCAGAAATAGCACACTGTTCAACGTTCTTTCGGTGCTCATGTTGGGTCTCACGGTGTTGGCGTGCCTGTGCTATAGCACGGTGTTCTTTGTGCCAGCGCTGGCCGGGCCATTCGCCGCGACCCCCCGCAGCCTGGTGATGATCCCGACGGCCACACCGACGATTGGCTCGCTGTTGCCGCCCACGTGGACCCCCACTCCGACCAGCCCGCCGGAGGATACGCCGACCCCGTTCGTGGTTCCTACAGAAGAGCCGACGGAAGTGCGGCCCACGATCACGCTGCCGCCCACACGAACTCGAGCGCCGACGCCAGGCCCTTCCCCTACGCCCAGCCCGACACGCTCCAGGTACCCGTTCACGGCTGACGTCACCTATCAGCCCTCGCCGATCAATCCGTGTGGCGCTTCATACATTGTGGGGACGATCGCAGACCTGGAAGGCAAGCCAGTGACATCGAGCAGCGTCATCGTTCACGTGGAGGGTGATGCGGACATTGATACTGGATTCTCGCTGCATCCTGGGGAGCATTTCCGGGGCAAGCGGATCGAAGGTCGTTCTGCCTTTGTCGGGTTACTCAATAACCCTTCTGCCTGGAGTGTGGCGATCAATCAGGCTGGCACTTCGGCGGGGACCTGGTTCGTCTGGCTGCTGCAAAACGGCCAGGTGTCCGACCGGATCCAGGTCCGACTTGAGTCGGATTGTGCCAGCAGCTCAGCGATCGTGCGATTTCAGCAGAATCACTAGGACACAAGATGCCCAAAGGACGCCGGGCGCGGCTGTTCAACTTTCTGGCGGCGGTGTGCTTGGGCTTGTCGGTCATCTCGTGCGGGTGGGTGATCGGCATCGCGGTGAGGCCCGATGGACGGATTAATCCTTTTCCACCCAAGTCGCTTGAACGGCCCACGCCGGTCGCCGCCGTCACTGCTACAGCAACCAGCTTGCCCGAGTTCACTCAGACACCGGTCACGCCAGAGCCGATACAGACACTGGCTGAAATGAGCACGGTGACCAGCCCGCTCGTGCCGTCCAGTGAGCCAACACAGGAGGCCAGCCCAACCTCGACGCCAACGATCGACTTATCTCCGACGCCCTCGCCCAGCGTGACGTCCAGGCCCAGTCCCACTCGGGCGCCATTTACCTACACGGCCATCATCACACTTCAGGTTCACCCGGTGCAGTTGTGCGATTGGATGGGCATTGCAGGGACGGTGACTGATCTGCAGGGGCGGGCCGCACCAGGGACGTTTGTGCGCGTATGGGGATTGGGCAACGTGGATCAGATCGTGGCTGCTGGCTCGAATCCGGTGTACGGGCCAGCGGGTTGGGAGGTGCGGTTGGCGCGTGCACAGATCGTCGGAAGCTGGAATGTCCAGTTGATCGCTTCACCGGAAACGAAAGCGCCGCTGTCAGACGTGTATAGGATCACCATGCCGGGCGATTGCAAGCGCAATCTTGCCCGGGTGAGTTTTCAGCAGAACCATTGAACCGATAAGCCCGGCGCGCAGCCTTTGCGAGCCAGGCGGTTGCGTGTGGATGCGCTCTTATCGGACCCTGATGCGGATTGGGAGGACCCATGCCAAAGGAACAACGTGTCGCTACAGGAGTGCCCGGCCTTGACGAGATGCTTTCGGGCGGATTTGTGCCTGGCTCGGCAGTGTTGGTGCGTGGGGCGCCGGGGTGCGGCAAGACTTCGCTTGGTCTGCAGTACCTGGTGTACGGCGCACGGAACAACGAGCCGGGCCTGTTGATCTCGTTCGAGGAATTCCCTGCCTCGATAAACCGTGACGCCGAATCTTTCGGCTGGAACTTGCCCGAGTTTGAAGAAGATGGGCGGCTGCATCTGATGTTCACCTCGCCGCAGGTGCTACTCGACAGTCTTTCCTCGCCCAACAGTTCGCTCAGCCGCTTGATGCTCGAGGGGGGCATTCGGCGAGTGGTGCTGGATAGCGTCACACACTTTACGCGCCTCACTGACGATTCAGTCAAGCTGCGCAACTATTACAACATCGTCATCAATGCCCTCAAGCGCGAAGGGGTCACTGCTTTGTTGCTGGGCGAAGAAAGCCGAATGCCCAAGCCACAGCAGGAGAAAGGCAAGTTATCCTTTATCGTAGATGCCATTCTGTTGTTGCGCTTTGTCGAGGTGGAGAGTGCTATGCAGCGTGCTGTCGTCGTGCTCAAGATGCGTGGCAGCGATCACGCCAAAGAGATCCGCCACCTGGAGATCCGCAAGGATGGCTTGTACGTCACGGACGTGTTCGAGGGGCGCGAAAGCATTTTGAGTGGCATCAGCCATAGAATCGGTGCGCGTTAAGTGTTGTTGCGCAGTTCGTTAACTCAGACTGCCCCGGGGCAGTTGCTTGAATTCATGTCCGAGGCGAATGGCGCCAAGCTCGCCGAAGCCATGGTGGCCTTTGCCAACGGCGATGGCGGCACTGTGTTGGTCGGCGTGAACCGTTCTGGCAAGCCCACCGGCGATGTGCTCGCTGAGGATGTGGATGGGGCGCTGCGCGCGGCCGAGTTGCGGTGCCGCCCACCCGTGCAGGTCAACTGGCAGGTGCAGGAGCTTGACGGAGTGCAGGTGATCGCGATCATTGTCCCGCGCAGCACCGAGCTGCACAGCCTCGATGATGGTCGCGTGCTGGTCCGAGTGGGCACGGTCAACAAGCCGCTGGGCGGCGAGGCGATCCGCCAATTGGCCGCCACGAAATCGTCGGCCGATTACGAATCCGAGCCGGTCCCGGGCGCGACCCGAGCCGATCTGGACGACGCAATCCTGGCCGAATATCTGGACGAACGCGAAAAACGTGGACGTAAGCACCTCGGCTCTACTGACGAGTTGCTGATCGAAATCGGCGCGATGACGCTGAACGGCGTGCCCACGACCTCGGGCATGTTGTTGTTCGGGCGCAACCCGCAGGCGTTCTTGCCGCATAGCGGGCTGGTGTTTGTCAAGTTCATCGGCACCGAGCCGCGCGGCGAAGGTGGCCTGCCAGGTTATGGTCGGCGTGAGGAGATCGTCGGGCCGCTCGCGCGCATCATCGAGCGCGCCTGGTCGCTGACGCTGGAAGAGATGCGCATCGGTGCAGTGGTCAAAGGACTGGAGCGCGAAGAGAAAACTGAATACCCTCAGTTTGCTGTGCGCGAGGCGCTCGTCAATGCAGTGTGTCATCGGGATTATCGTCTGCGTGGACGGCGCATTGAAATTCGGATGTTCTCGGATCGGATGGAGGTGATCAGCCCTGGCGGGCTGCCCGGCTTTATCACAGTGGATAACATTGTCGAAGAACACTTTTCCCGCAATCCGCGCATTGTGGCCGGGTTGTTTCAATGGGGTTATATCGAAGAATTGGGGCTGGGAATTGATCGCATGATCGAGGAAATGATCCAGGCCGGACATCCGCCGCCCCAGTTCAGGGCGCAGCCTCACTCGTTCACCGTGATCCTTTCCAACGTGCGCGAGCGGCGAGCGATCCCCACCTGGGAGAAAGCCATGAACGAACGCCAGGTGCGCGCGCTCAATTACATCCGCGAACACGGCTCGATCACCAACCGGGAATACCAGCAGCTTTGCCCGGACGTTTCGGCCGAGACGCTGCGGATTGATTTGGCGGATTTGGTCAATCGTGGAGTGCTGTTGCGCGTGGGCGCGAAAAAGGGGACGTATTATATCCTCAAGTAACTTCACGTAAGTGTGCGATTCGACATAAGTAATTCAAGGTTATCCCAAGCTTATCCCAAGCAGGAGCTTGGGATAAATTCGCCGAGGTGCGGATGCTTGGATTTCAGACTCCCGTCATTGTCGTCGGTGGCACTGCCTTCGTTTACCTTGTGCTGATCCTCATCAACTGGCGCAGGCGCGGGTTCAGTTCCTGGCTGCATGGTCTGTTGTTTTTGTACTTGCTGCTAGGGATCGTTTGGGCGATGGGAAACGCGCTAACGATCGCCCTCGGGTTGATCCCGGAAGTGCCTCTCTACGCTGCGCTGGTGGCCAGGGATGCGCTGGTCATCCTACCAGTTCTGCTTGCCGCGCTGACGTTGTTGTTCTTTGAGCGAGATGGCGCGCAAAGGGCCGGGCTGGTCGGCGCGATCTGGGTCGCTCTGGTCGCGTTGGCGGATGGCAACCTTCTTGGGCTGCGGGATATACTTCAAGAGAACTGGCACCTTGGCACGCCAGAGCAAGCCGTCTTTGCGCTCATCCTGACCGGGTGGA
The DNA here is from genome assembly GCA_034434835.1 of Thermoflexales bacterium. Taxonomy (GTDB): domain Bacteria; phylum Chloroflexota; class Anaerolineae; order Fen-1058; family Fen-1058; genus JBGLNJ01. Next base: position 33,227 of record DAOTXX010000100.1, read on the forward strand.
TCGGGTTCACGGGCGGGGCGTTGGTCATTTCGCTCTGGGATTATATCCGCATCCAGCGACCCCTGCACCGCAACCGCATCCTATATTGGGTGACCGCGATCTTGTTGATTGGCCTGGGCGAAGGGCTGACGATGTTCGGCAGCCTGGAAATGATCCAGTTCGGTGCATTCGTGCGGATGCTAGGGGTCATGCTCATTGCCTACACGACGTTGACCTATTACCTGCCGAGCGTCCGCAACTTTGTCCGACGAGGCCTTTCGGTTGGGTTGATCACGTTGGTGACGGCTGCGTTGTTTCTGGGCAGCTTTTTGCTGCTTCAATCGGCTATCGAATCGCCGACGGTCAGATCGCTGCCGGACGCTTATGTGTTTGTTGGCGCAGTGGTCGTGTCCATTGTGGTCTCGATCGTCTTTCAGCCGGTCCGCAGTGTTGCGGCCAACCTGGTCAACAAATTCCTCATCGGGGAAAGATATGACCCGGCACACGCATTGCGTGAATACAGCACAGCCATCACCAGCATCCTCGACCTCAATACACTGGCGACGATGGCGATCGGGACGATCAGCGAGGCGCTTGAGGTCAAGCGTGGTGCATTGCTATTGATGACCGAGCACGACGATCGGCGAGTGGGGGTGCGCGTTGTTCCCGGCATGGGCGAAGTGACGGTCCAGACCGCCGAGTTCGACCCGAACAGCCCGATCTTGGCGCGCCTGCGCAACGTCAACCATCCGCTCAGTCAGTATGAGATTGACGTGTTACCGGAACTGCGAATGGCGCCGCTGTGGGAGCGGGCCTGGTTGGAACAGTTGAACATGGAGCTGTACGTCCCGATCCGCCATCAGAGTTTGCTCGTGGGCATCCTGGCCTTGGGGAGCAAAGCGGGCGACGTGCCGTACACGACCCAAGACCTCAATGTGCTTTCGACGCTGGCCGGGCAGACAGCGGTGGCCTTGCAGAACGCGCGTCTGGTCAGCGATCTGAAAAAGCTCAATGCCGAGACGGCTCTGCTCAACGAGCAACTCCGGCGCACGAATCGCCGCCTGGAAAAGCTCGACGCGGCCAAGACGCACTTTATCCAGATCGCCTCGCACGAGTTGCGCACGCCGCTCACACAGGTGCGCGGCTATGCCGACATCATGGCCGACGCGGTGCAGTCCGATCGGCCTACGCCGACGCAGATGGCACAGATCAGCCAGGGCATCAGTCGCGCGACAGTGCGCCTGGAAGAGATCATCAGTGCGATGCTCGACGTTTCCGAGATTGACGCCGAATCGCTGAGCCTGTATCGCACGCCACTTTCGCTGGTGACGGTCACGCGCATGGTGTCCGATGCTCAGCAGGACGCGCTCAAGCAGCGCCGCCAGACATTGACGATAGACAGCATGGAAAGCCTGCCGAGCGTTCACGGCGACTTGCAGCGGTTGTGCCAGGCGATCAACAACATTGTCAGCAATTGCATCAAGTTCACACCGGACGGCGGCAGCCTTCACATCTCCGGTCGGCGCGTGGTGGAACCTTCCAGCGACGGCGCGCCGCACGAGTATGTCGAGCTGTTGATTTCCGATACTGGCATCGGCATTGACCCCGACGATCAGGAGCTGATCTTTGAAAAGTTTTACCGCGTTGGCTCGCCCGATCTGCACTCGACTGGCTCAGTCAAATTCAAAGGGGCTGGGCCGGGCTTGGGGCTGGCGATCACGCGCGGCATCATCCAGGCGCACGGGGGCAAGGTGTGGGTCGAAAGCCCCGGCCACGACGAGGTCAACTTCCCCGGCAGCACATTCCATGTCCTGCTGCCTGCCGCAGCCGAGGCGGCGGAGAAATAAGTCAAATCGTTATCCACCGATCTGCGCCATCACCCGGTCGTGAGGCGTCACGTCCTCGCTCAACTTGTGGCTCTCCGGCTTGTTCTCCACAGCGCGTTGCAGTAGAGTCTGCAACTCGTGCTCGCTCGCGCCGGCCCGCAACGCGCCGATCACATCCACCTCGCCATCGGTCAGCAGGCAGGGGCGCAGCTTGCCGTCGGCGGTCAGGCGAAGCCGATTGCACGTCGGGCAAAAGTGCTGGCTTACCGGCGTGATGAATCCCAATGTGCCTCGTGCGCCGGGCAGGCGGATCACACGCGCCGGGCCGTTGCCGGGCACCTCGTGCGAGTCAAGCGTCACGGCAGCGGTGAACCTTTCTCCCAACTGCGCCGCCAGGCACATCTGCATCTCTTGAGCCGTCACCAAGCGATCCCCTGGCGGAGGCAATCCCTCGCCCCAGTTGCCCTCGTTAGCGATCGGCATCAACTCGATAAAGCGCACGTGCCAGGGATGGTCAAACGTGAGCGCCGCGAAATCGGCCAGCTCGTCGTCGTTCATCCCGCGCACGACGACGGCGTTGAGTTTGATGGGCAGCAGCCCAGCGCGCTCGGCGGCCTGCAATCCGCGCCACACGTCAGCGACGTGACCCAGGCGCGTGATGCGCTGGAAGCGATCGGCGCGGAGTGTATCCAGGCTCACGTTGACGCGGCGCAGGCCGGCGCGCGCCAGCGCCTCGGCGTGCCGGTCGAGCAGCACCGCGTTCGTCGTCATGCTAATGTCCTGGATGCCCGGCACGGCGGCGATCATTTCGACTAGTCGCTCGACCTCGGGCCGGACGAGCGGCTCGCCGCCTGTGAGCCGGATCTTGCGGATGCCCAGCTCCACCGCGGCGCGCACGACCGCCGTGATCTCTTCGTAGCTGAGGATTCGGCTGCGCGCTTTCCACTCGATACCCTGCGGCGGCATACAGTAAACGCAGCGCAAGTTGCAGCGATCCGTGACTGCGATCCGTAAATAGTCAATCTCACGGCCAAATGGGTCTTGCATAGTTCACCGGCAAATAGTATTGGGTATTGGAGATTAGAGATGGACGACGCGCTGGCGGATACGCAGGTGCTCGGCGCGGACGATCGCCAGCACATCGTTGACCGCTTCGTCCACGCGGCCTTCACGATTGACCACGACATAATCGAACTCGGAGACGCGCTTCATCTCTTGCCGTGACGTGGCGATGCGAAGCTGAAGCTGATCGGGCGGATCGGTCTTGCGCGACTGGAGCCGTGCGATCAGTTCCTGTTCGGTGGGAGCGGTAAGGAAAATCATGACGGCCTCCGGCACGAGCCGGCGTACAGTCGCTGCGCCCTGTACGTCCAGCCGCATCAGCACGTCCTTGCCGGAAGCCAGCGCATCGCGCACTTGCTGCTTGGGGATGCCCTTGTAATCGCCATAGACGACCGCGTGCTCCAGCAATTCGTCATTGTTGATCATCTCGGCAAAGCGTTCTTTGGTGACAAAGATGTAATCCACGCCGTCCACTTCGTCGGGTCGTTTGGGGCGTGTGTTGGCCGTCACTACAAAGTGAAAGTTGTGATTCGCTCTCTTGAGCGCGTTCAGGACGGTATCTTTGCCCACGCCCGAAGGCCCGGAAAGAACGATCAGCAAAGGATTCGATGGGATATTGTAAAGATCGTCGCTCATCATTGCTTCCTGGTTGCGCCATCTTGCAGGCGCGGTATAATAATTGGCTGATGACAGATGGCCGATAGCTCATAGCGGATGGCTAATCAAGTTGGGAATCAGAAGGAGGTTTATGCCAATCTACGAGTATCGCTGTCTGAATTGCAAGAAAAGGGTTTCGGTCTTTTTTCGCTCGATGTCAGCAGTTGACCACAGCCAGGCCCGTTGCCCTCTTTGCGGCGGCGCGAACCTCGCACGGCTGGTGTCGCGTGTCCGCGCGCTTCGCTCGGAAGAATCTCGCCTCGATAGTCTCGCGGACGATGCCATGATGTCTGGCCTGGATGAAAACGACCCCAAGTCCATGGGCCGCTGGATGCGCAAGATGGCCGCCGAGGCTGGCGAAGAGATGCCGCCCGAGTTCGACGAAGTCGTGGGTCGCCTGGAGGCTGGCGAAAGCCCAGAAAGCATCGAAAAGTCCATGCCGGAATTGGCAGAGGGGATGGGCGACGCAGAGAGTTTAGGGAGCGAAGATTTCTAAATCTGCTGCATGAAACGTAAAGCGCAAGACGTCATGGGCCGTTTTGCGCTTTACGTTTTTGCGTGATCCGCCCTTTGACAATCCCCCTGATCTCCTCCGCAATGGCCTCTACGTCCCTTGCCGCATCTACGATGACCCATCGGGACGGCTCTAGCGCGATCATTTCCAGGTAACCAGCGCGCACCCGGCGGTGAACATCAACTGCCAGGTCGTCCATGCGGTTCCACTCGGCGCCCCCGACTTGCTTTCGCTTCAGGCCAGCTTCGACGTCAAGGTCCAGATAAAATGTAATGTCTGGCTTCAATCCGCCAGTAGCAAAATCCAAGATCATCCGCAGGGTCGCCAGGTCCAGTCCACGCCCATAACCTTGATAGGCCAGGGTGCTATCGGCATAGCGGTCACAAATGACGATCCCGCCGGATTCCAGATGTGGACGGATGACCTGTCCAACGAGTTGCGCGCGTGCAGCGCAGTAGAGCAGGATTTCCGTGTGCGGGTGCATCTCGCGGTTGTCGAGCGAGTGGAGCACGGCCCGAACCTGCTCGCTGATAGGCGTGCCGCCCGGCTCGCGCACGGCCAGCACGTTGCAGCCGCACCCGCGCAAATGTTCAGCCAGCCGCTTGGCCTGGGTTGTCTTGCCGCTGCCTTCCGGGCCTTCAAAGGTGATAAAGAGACTCATGCTCGATTTCACCCTCCTGAAAGCTCGAAGCCTTCGGGAAGGTCCAGTTTATTCTCGGTACACTCGCACGCGCCGCATCGGCTCTTTGCCATACGAGTGACTGATCAGGTTGTGCTCGCGGATCATCTCATGCTGCTGGCGGCGAATGAACGCGTTCTGCGGTGACAGATCCACGGACCGTTCGCCGATCAACACACGCCGGATAGCCTCTTGCGTTTCTTGCATCGCCAGCGTGTAAGGGTCAGTCTCGTCTGGCGTCAGGTCAAAGATGTCGGCCAGGCAATTTTCCATCTGCGGCAGCGTGTTGGCGCGCAGAACATAGATCGGCGTGTTACGCCGTTCCGCGTCCGAGATCAGCTTGGGGCGGCGGCGATAATAGTTCTTGACTGTCATCACGAGGTCGGCCTCGCCGATTTCGTCGGTGATCATGACGGGCAATCGCAGCCGCGCGGCGGCTTGCTCGAGCCGATTGTGAGCGATGCCATAAGCATACACACGCACGGGCTTGAGGGTACTGCGCTTGGGCGGGGTGACCCTTAACGCCACCGCGGGCTGCTCGACTTCGGTGGGGCGCTCCTCAGCTTCCTCCGGTGCGCCTCGATGGACGCGACCTTGCTCGTCGCGCCAGCGCAGCTCGGTCTCTGGCGCGCGCCCGCGCACCAGGTGATCCACCGACGAAGCGACGTCGTGATGGACCAGTAGCTTTTGCCGATCCTGGATCTCGATCAGCACGTCGAAGGTCGGTGGGGCACGCCGTTCGAGTACGGTCTTTTGCGTGCCGCGCCGCCGCGCTTCTTCGTCGGAAAGCGTCACACTCTCGATGCCGCCGACCAGATCGGAGAGCGTGGGGTTCATCAGCAGGTTTTCGAGCGTGCGGCCATGCGCCGTGCCGATAAGCTGCACGCCGCGCTCGGCGATCGTGCGCGCGGCTTGCGCTTCCAGCTCGCGCCCGATCTCGTCAATGACGATGACCTCGGGCATGTGGTTCTCGACCGCTTCGATCATCACTTCGTGCTGAAGGCTCGGCTGCGGCACTTGCATCCGCCGCGCGCGTCCCACCGCCGGATGGGGGATGTCACCGTCGCCGCCGATCTCGTTCGAGGTGTCCACGATGACGACTCGTTTTTTATCGGCGAGCACCCGGGCCGCTTCGCGCAGCATCGTCGTCTTGCCGACGCCGGGCTTGCCCAATAGCAGGATGCTTTTGCCGGACATGATGATATCTTCGATGATGTCAATGGTCCCATAGACCGCACGGCCCACGCGGCAGGTCAGGCCGACAATGCTCCCACGTCGGTTGCGGATGGCGCTGATGCGGTGCAGGGTCCGCTCGATGCCCGCGCGATTATCGGCATCGAAGGCGCTGATACGCGACACGACATAGTCAATCTCGGCAGGTGTGACCTCGGCATTGCACAGCCGTACTTCATCATCGGTGTAACGCGCTTCGGGACATCGGCCCAGATCGAGCACGATCTCAAGCAGTTGATCGCCTCGATTTTCTTTTCGCACTGCCTCCATCACCTGAGGCGGCAGCACGTCAATCATCAATTCAAGGTCGTCAGTAATTCTCTGTTGCATCTTTTCACGTCCATGTTGACAGTCATGAACGGCATCAGCCGTGATGACGAGTAATGGTGTGTGTGCACGACAGGCGTCGTCATTTTGGAGTGAACAAGCACAGGCGTCGGGACGCGCTCCGTCTCCGCAGCGGGCACGACGAGTCGCTTGACCATCACCGCCGTTGAGCTGAACAGCTCAAAGCCTAACGCCTCCAGTGGCTCCCAGAGCCACTCCTGGTATCGCCGCACACAGCAATATACCGGCAACGACCACCGCGCTCCCAACAAGGTCAATCCCTGAGCGATCAGGCTGCGCGCGTGCTGTTCGGCTTGCGGATGGAGGATCGTGTTGAACAACGCGCCCGCGGCCCCGCGTCGTATTTCAAGGTAAGCCATGACCTCGCCACCTTCCTCCAGCACATAACCTCGTGCGGCGCTCGAGTGATGAATGTGCGGCGGCACTTGAGCCTGCTGCGCCAGCCTGGGCACCGTGTTCAGGTAAAGTTGCTGGATGCCCCAGAGATCCGAATCCACACAGGGACGTAATGCCGGCTCCTGGCAGGGCAAGACCGTCGCTTCACCCTTTAGCCGCAAAATATCCTGACGCAGGAAAATCGCAAACCCTGCTCGATGGAGCACCGAGACCTCGGCGCTGTCTTCGAGCACTTCGGCGACCAGATGATGCAGCCCCAGCTCTCCGGCGGTCGTTGCCAGTGATTCGAGCAACTGTGCCCAGACTTCGGCCACCCCGTTGCCTGCGTCAAGCCCCGGCGCGATGTAGGTCAGGATAGCGCGCGGCGCGGTTTTGCGCGGGCGCATCTGTGCAAACCCGGCCGGGCGGTTCGGCATGACCAGCGTGTACTCACCCCGGCTGCGCAGTGAAAAGAAATTCGCCAGGGCAGCTTGAAGGGGGCGAGTGCCCCGCGTGAGCGCGTCGCTGGAAAGCGGCGTGCCCTGGTTTTCCAGTTGTGCGATCAATGGCACGTCGAGCAGGTCAAATGGACGGATCATTCCCTGCAGCCCAGTCTCAGTGGATCCAATTTTAGTGTTTGTAGTGACGGCTTCAGCCGTCTGAAAACCGCTAAAGCGGTTACTACGAGCCAAATTTTGGATCTACTGACCTAACTTTCGCCCGAAAATCGCACCTTTCCAACCAAAATAACGACTTGAGAACCGGTTGATTTCGCCCGAAAATCGCGGGTTTCCAAACTGTGCTATAAGGCAGAGAAATTCTCTTGGAGGCTGCCTTATG
>DAOTXX010000101.1:0-18922 GCA_034434835.1 Thermoflexales bacterium
CGTCATTGCGAGGAGGCCCGCGAAGCGGGCCGACGAAGCAATCTCAGCGATCGGAGCACAGAGATTGCTTCGCCTGCCTTCGGCAGGCTCGCAATGACAGCCTGTGCGGTAGACTGGGCTGAGTAGTTACCTTGTAGTCAGGTAGTCGCAGCACTAGACGACTAGAGAACTCAACAGAGGGATCGAACACCAGGAGAATGGCATGACTTGGACTAGCGACTCGGATCAGCCAGTGCAAGAGGGTTACTGGCGACCACGCCCGTTGAACGTTTGGGTCAGCATGAATCCATGCAATCGGCTCCAACTGCACGTGATCGAACAACTCCGAGCCAGGCTCGAAGCTCAAGGGTGCGTGTTCGTCCAGTTGCCCCAAGAAGAAACTCGTCTGGGAGCGTCGGTTCATCTCGCCATTGGCTTTGGGTCCAGCCTTCGTGAAGAGATCAAGCCGACCATCGTCTATGGCCGGCTGCCCAAGCCGCGCGGCACGGTGCTGATGATCACCGCTGTCGAGAACATTCCTGACACTAATCTGTTCGACCTGGCGCGCGGACAACTCACTCGCAAAGCCAGCCACATCGGCATTGTTGTCGAAGGGGATCTGAAAGGAACACAGGTGAGCAAGGCGCTGTGGGCCAGCATGGCGGGGAACTATCGTGTGTTGACCGGCTCTGAGGACGAGATCATGGACAGCCTGGCGCTCCGCGTGCTGGCGCATGCGGGCGCGGAAAAGATCAACCGGTTTGAGGGCGAAGACCAAGCCCGAGTCTCGTGGCAAGAGTGGTGTGAGTCGCCTGTGCATCGGGACATTGCTCAGGCGGGGCAGGCGTTGGGTCAAGCGGGTCTCCTGGAAGACATGGTCATCTTGAATCAGTACGGGTCCGGCGACCAGGTGAACCAAGTCTTGGGCTTTCTGGAAAGAGCCGCGTTGGGTGAAGGGATGCGAAGCCAATTGGATACGCGGCTGCGTTTGATGGGAATCACGGCCACAGGCGGCGGCAAGGTGAACGTCAGTCCGAATCCGATGGATGGGCATATCATCCCGATCAGTCAATTGACCTGGAGGGGCTACATTCGAGCCAGGCCGGAGGGCTGCCCGATCACATTCAACGATCCCTCGATTGAGACGCATGAAAACGGGATGGTGTATCTGGCTGGCGCGCTCATCAACGCCGGACGGGTCAAGAGCCTGGATAGCTTCATCCAGTTCCTCCAGGACTATTTTACGCAGCACGAACGGATAGATATACTTCCCTGCGGGATGCAGGCCAAAGCGGTAGCGATTGAGCACTTTCACCGGCAACCGATCCCCGGCAGCATCCAGGAGCCGGATCAAGTTGAGATCGTTTACCCAGATCAAGAGCGATTCCCCTTGATTGATTTTCCGTGTGGAGTGCGTCAGTCGGAGCTGCAATTGCTTTCAGCGGTGTTCAGGTCGGAGGCGTTTCTCAAGCCGGGGCCATTGAGCCAAATCGTCATCGTGATCTTGCCGGGGCATGGGTCGGTGGCCGTCTATGGAGGCCCGCGCCAGAGACTCACCGACATGCTGATCCATGGCATGAAGATGGGACAGCCTGTACGGGTCTGAGGGCCTGCGCTCACTGGACCAGTCATCGCGCCATGCCAGAGATAACGATCGGCCGATGCCGAATCCATTTTCATGAAGCCGGATCGGGTGATGCGATCCTGCTCCTGCATGGACTTGGTTCGTGCGGGCAAGATTGGCTGTTGCAGATGCCGATCTTGAGCCAGCGGTTTCACGTCATCGCGCCCGATTTGCGCGGGCACGGGCAGACCGACAAGCCGCAGGGCCGCGTGCGTGTCTCGGATCTGGCAAGTGACGTGATCGGCCTGCTCGATACGCTAGGCGTGGACCACGCGCACGTCGTGGGGCTTTCGCTCGGCGGGTGTGTGGCGCAGCAGATGGCGCTCGATGCCCCCTCGCGCGTTCGCAGCCTGACGCTCGTCAACACGTTCGCGCGCCTGGAACCGGACAGCCCCCGCCATGCGCTGATGCTGGTCTCACGGCTGGCTCTGTTGGGACTGAGAGGCTTGCCCGCGCAGGCCGAGTTTGTCGCCGCGCGGCTGTTCCCCAAGCCGGAGCAAGCGCAACTCAGACAGCTTGCCGCCGAGCGCATCGCCGCCAACGATGGGACGACGTACCGCCGCTTGCTGTTCGCCCTTCGCGCGTTCGACGTACGAGATCACTTGCGTGAGATCGCCTGCCCCACGCTCGTCGTCGCAGGCGACCGTGACACCACAGTGCCGATGAAGGTCAAGCAGTTGCTCGCCGCCAACATCCCCCGCGCGCGATTCGAGATCGTCGCCGATTCAGGTCACGCGACGCCGATTGATCAGCCGGAGGCGTTCAACAGCCTGGTGATGAGATTCGTAGAGTCCGTGCCATGAAAGATGTTTTGGCCGTATTCAAGCATCTGGCGCAGCGGAAGCCTGACGTTGAATTCTTTACACGCCTGCCGGTTGAGGATTGCCAGCAGCGTCTATCTATGGCACTAGATCGTTGGCGCTGGTTTGCAAACTTCCGGCCTGATAAGCCCGTCATCGGCAAGGTGAGCGGCCGTCGTTTTCAGATGCACAAGCGAATCTACTACCGGAATTCTTTCATGCCCATTTTGCACGGCGAACTGATTCCTACATCTCAAGGCACCTTTGTCAGGGCTTCGTTTCGGTTTCATATCCTCACCACAATGTTCATGGTCGCGTGGTTCGGAGGGACCGTGTTTTTGCTTCTACGGTCTGTCGGCCCTGTCTTGTTTGGGACCGAGTCTTGGTTAGCACTCGTGATCCCCGTTGGCTTTCTGACTTTTGGTATGCTGTTGGTCTGGATTGGCTCATTGCTTGAAAAGCCATCTAAAGCTTTCGTGATCGCCTATCTGCGCCGAATACTACTTGACTCTCCACCCGAGTTGACAACAGCATCTCCTCCAATACCTGCCACCAGTGAGGGCCTGGCTTGGCAGCATATCCTGATATCAAGCCTGGGGGGCGCATTATTGATCATGCCGGGGGTAGGGCTCCAGTTACTCAACGCATTGGGAAACGTGTCAACATCGTCGGAGATACATGACCTTCTGTATTCAGTATACGCCAGGTTGCGCCCGCCGGAGGCAGTAGGTGTACTGCTGTGGCTTGCCGGGTCCTATGCACCGATGCTCAGCGGTTTTTTCTTCGCATTTCTTGGTGCCCGCCGGAGCCGATTGGTTCATCCAGTCAGCATGACCCTCGGCGGCGTGATAGCAGCAAGTCCATTAGGCTGGATCGCCGGATTGGCCGGCTTGCCGCTATTCATCTTTTCGCCTCCGGGTCTTGTTGATCTCTTTTGGAAAAAGCCCGAACTGTCATCTTTGTTTACATGGAGTATCTACACTATTACTTTCGTCATAGGTTGTGGGTTTCTAGGAGGCTTTGGAGGCTATTTGGGTTGGTTGTTCCTGGCAAGAAAAGAAATATACCCGGTGGATTCACTGAGGAGATAGGTGAACTTGAAGCTTGCCGTCTCTGCCTGGTCCTTCCACGAGCCGCTGTATGCTGGCAAGCTGCGGCAGATCGACGTGCCTGCCAGGGTGGCTGCATTGGGCGTGCGGCATGTCGAGTTGCTGGAAATGTTTCTCTGGCGCAAGCCGCCAAACTTGTTTCAGCGTGTCTTGCGCCAGGTCCCCTTCGCCCTCGCAGGGAAAAGGGCCGGGGATGAGGGACAGTCGCTCACGGTTGACTATAGCCGCGACACGCTGAACGAGCTACGCGGCGCACGTCTGCGCGCAGGAACCCAGTTGGTTTGCTGGGCGATTGACACCGACCTGACCCTCGCCGATGCCGGGGCCCGGCGCGCGCAACTGGCGCACATCGGCACGGCCATCGAAGCCGCGCGATTCCTGGGCGCGCCGCTCGTGAGGCTCACAACGGGCGGCCAGGAGGGCGACTCGACGGCGGTGGGCCGGGCGGTGGATGCGCTGCGCGTGGCGCTGCCCGTCGCTATGGCAGGTGGCATCAAGCTGGCAATTGAAAACCACGGGGGCTTGAGCGCCGATCCGAACACGCTGGTCGAGATCGTCAAGGCAACAAGCTCGCCATCCATCGGCGTGTGCCTCGACCTGGGCAATTTCCGCGTGGGCGAAGCAGAGCAAGGCATCCGGCTGCTCGCGCCTTATGCCATCCATGTCCACGCCAAGACACGTTCGTTTGGCGCAGACGGCGAAGAGACCCAGATCAACTATCGCGCCGCAATGCAGACCCTTCGTGCGACAAACTATGATAGCGTGCTGTCCATCGAGTTCGAAGGCGAGGGCTCGCCCGCCGACGGCATCCGCAAAACGAAAGCGTTAATCGAAAAACATTGGAACAGCTAATACCTACTACCCAATACCTATACCTTGTCCGCCACGCGCAAACCCAACCGACTGCGCTGCCAGTCGAGACATGGCCCCTTTCGGAAGTGGGTATTCAGCAAGCGCAGCGACTGGCCGAGCTGCCTTTCTGGTCGGATGTTCAATTGATCTGCTCCAGCATTGAGCCAAAGGCGCTGCAGACCGCGCAGTTTGCCGCCGAGCGGCACAACTTGCCGGTCGAGCCGGTCTTTGATTTGCGCGAGCTGCGCCGCTCAAACGGATTGACAAGCGTGGAGGCATACCAGGTAGTCGTGCGCGAGGCGTTGGAAAATCCGGCGCGCAGCGTCCACGGCTGGGAGCCTGCCGGCGAAGCGCAGACGCGCGTCATGACGGCTATCGAGCGACTGCTGATGCTGCACGAAGACAAGACACTGGCGGTGGTCTCGCATGGCCTCGTGCTCACGCTTTACCTGGCTGATCTCACCGATACCGCGCCCACTTTGGATCTATGGAAAAGCTTGCCTTTCGCCAGCGCCGTCCAGGTCGATCCCGAAACGCGAATCATCCTCAACCGCTTTGCCATTTGACGCCTGACGTTTGACGCTTGAATTTTGCTCCAGTCTAGGTATAATGTAGCCATCGTTGCACAGCCGTAACCGTTGATGCCAATCACGGCGAGGGCCACCGTCCCGGCCCTCGCCTTTTGTGTATAAGCGGGAGAATGACTGCTGTAGCGGATCAGATTGCTGAAAGAGAAAAACGACTCGTCGCGCTTTCGTCTGTATTGGCGGCGGTTTTCCTGACGACGTTCAAGATCGTCATCGGCTTGTTGACCAACAGCCTGGGCATTCTGTCCGAAGCAGCCCACAGCGGGCTGGACCTGATCGCCGCTGCTATCACCTTCCTGGCTGTGCGCGTGTCCGGCCGCCCGCCTGACCGCGACCATCCCTACGGTCACGGCAAGGTCGAAAATCTTTCGGCGTTGGTCGAGACGCTCTTGCTGTTGGCGACGTGCGCATGGATCATTGTTGAGGCGATCAACCGCCTCTTTTTCGAATTGGTTCATGTCGAGGCTTCGATTTGGGGCTTTGTGGTGATGGGCGTCTCGATCGTGATTGACGTGAGCCGGTCGCGGGCCTTGATGAAGGCAGCCAAGAAACACAACAGCCAGGCGCTCGAAGCGGATGCGCTGCATTTCTCGACCGACGTTTGGTCATCCTCGGTCGTCATCGTCGGATTGGTGGCAGTGGCGCTGGGCCAGTGGATTCAAGATCACTCGCATGCGCAGGCCGACTGGCTGTTCCGCGCGGATGCCATCGCGGCGTTGGGCGTATCGGCCATCGTCGTGTATGTGAGCCTGCAACTGGGCCGCCGGACGATCGGCGGGTTGCTGGATGCCGCGCCGCACGGCCTGGCCGCGCAGATTGAGCGCGAGGTCAGCCGATTGCCGGGCGTGGCGTCTGTACAGCGCGTTCGGGTGAGAGCCAGCGGGCCGTCCACGTTTGTGGACATGACGCTGGCCGTGCCCCGCAGCGCCAGTTTTGAGCAGGCGCACAAGATTGCGACGCAAGCCGAGGAGGCCGTCCAACGGTTTTTGCCACGCGCCGACGTGATGGTACATATTGACCCGGTCATTCAGGATGAACAGAGCCTAGTCGAGCGCGTGCGGAGTGTCGCCGCGCGGCAAGGCATCGGCGTGCATGGCCTGCGCATCCACGATGTGCGTGGGCGCTTGAGCCTGGACTTGCACGTCGAAGTGCCTGACGATCTGACGGTAAGCCAGGCGCACCAGCGTGTGACGAACCTGGAGCAGACTCTGCGCAGCGAATCGCCCGAGCTGCGCGATGTCGTCACGCACATCGAGCCGGTGGGGGAACGAGAAGCGCGCCGCCGGGTCAGTCGAGCAGGGTCGGCCCAGGTGCGCGAGGCGATCTTGCGCCTCCCCGCCCAGTCGCCGGGGGTGAGAGATTGTCACAGCGTCACGGTCTACCGCGACGGCAATGACCTATCGGTCTCTTTTCATGCTGTCACGGCGCCCAATCTGTCCATCAGCGACGCGCACAGGCTGACGGTGCAGCTCGAAAGCCTCTTGCGCGCGCAGTTGCCGGAACTGGGACGCGTGGTGATTCACGTCGAGCCGCCTGAGGTTCAGGACGAGTGACCGGGTCGGCAACGGGAGAGGAAAATGGGACTGGACAAGGTCAATGTGATCGAGGCCTTGGCGAACGTGACGCAGCCGTTTACGCTGGTCCAGGTTGCGCGTGTGAGCAGCCTGGTCATGCACGCTTATGTGTGCGAGGGCGCAGTCCAGTGGCATCGGCACATTGACCATGACGAGCTTTTCCTCGTCCGGCAAGGTTGGATCATCTTGGAAAGCGAGTGGGGCAATGTGACACTCAAGCCCGACGAGATGTCCGTCGTGCCCAAAGGCGTGGGACATCGTTCTGGCTCGCAACTGCGCGCGATTGTGCTGCTAATCCAGCCAGCGGTGATGGCCGACCGCAAGAACGGCCATCGGCGGCTATTTGCCATCCCGCAAGAGCAAGAACTAACGAAATTCAAGTTAATGGAGGTCGCCAACCGCGCCGACCTGTTCCGCCCGGAGCCTGTGGTAGACATGGAGGAACTGACAGCGCAGGTCGTCGTTGGCGATGGCGCCTCGCCTGAATACGTCAATCCACTGTCAGAGAGCCTGTGGCTCGTCCTGCAAGGCGAGGCGCAGATGGAAGCCGAAGGCGACTCGGTGGACCTGGAAGAAGGGGACGTGGTCGTCATCGGTCGAGGCGAGCCGCATCGTTGGTTGTGCCCCACCCACACGGTGATGTTCTTGCTCTCGCAATGGGCCGAAACATGATGCGGGTGGTCAGGTGGGCCTGGCTTGACGAATCCCCCAAAGCGGGGTAGAATTGCGCCCCGCTGGTAGGCAGAACGGCGCTTCGCCTGGCCAATGCCCGGGGAATGCGCCTTTTGTTTGTCTGTCGCAAGAGGAGCGCAACCATGTCCGAAGCAGAACCCGCGTTCGCCGGCGCCGACGAACCCATCACGATTGACCTGGAAAACCAGGCGAGCGGCGATGTGCAGGCCAACGTTGTGCGGATGACGCAGAGCGCTGCCAGACACGTCGAGGGCGAAGCCGTCCGGCTGGAGCAATCCGCCGCCCAGACCGTTCACGCCGAAGACGTTGACATCCGTCAGAGCATGGTGGGGCTGATAGACGCGCAGAATTCTTCGGTGCGCGTGAGCACACTGCTGACAGCACGCGCGGGTTCGCTATCTATTGAATCGAGCACGGTGGGCCTGGCTGCCGCTCAGGAGGCTCGCCTCGACCATGCGCAGGCGGGTGTGCTGGTGAGCCCGCGCGTGGACGCCAGGAACTCGCGCGCGGTTGTTCTGATCGGGCGCGAGATTCACGGCGATGTGGAGACGATTTTGGATCCACGCAGCGCGTTGCTCTTGGGCTTTGGCTTTGCCAGCGCCATTGGGTTGATGTCACTTGTGATGGGCCTTGTCCGCCGGTCACTCCGGCGTTCATAGCTCGTTCATTGGTGTAAACTTTAGCCCCGGAGTGCGGCCTTCAGGCCGCGTTTTATGCAGGCTGAAGCCTGCACTCCAACCTTAAGTTGACACGCATGATAGCTCGTTATCCAGGGGGTAGGAAATATGGACCAAATCGAACTGACCGCCGCACCTCGCCAGGTGATTGGCAAGCAGGTCAAGGCGCTGCGGCGCACCGGGCTGGTTCCGGCGAATCTGTATGGACGCACGGTTCAGCCGCTCGCGCTGCAGGTGGACGCCAAGACACTCAACCGCGTGCTGCATCAAGTGGGTACCAGTCGCCTCATCACGCTGCGCGTGGAAGGCCGCAAGGAGCCACAGTTGGCGCTGGCGCGGGACATTCAGCGCGAGCCGATCACCGGCAGTCTGTATCATGTGGACTTTTTGGCCGTTTCGATGACCGAGCGGATCAAGGTCGCGGTGCAAATCGCGCTGGTCGGCGAATCGCCCGCGGTTCAGCGCGGCGAAGGCGTGCTGGTGCACGCGCTCAACAGCGTCGAGATCGAATGTCTGCCGGGCGATCTGGTTGACGCCATTCGCGTGGACGTGTCCAACCTCGACAAGGTAGACGCGCAAATCACCGTCAAGGAACTGCCGGTGTCGGATCGGATCAAAGTGCTGGCGGACCCGGACGAGACGGTTGTGCGCGTGACGCCCGTCAGGGAAGAAAAGCTCGAAGAGGCCGTGCCCGTTGCCGAAGCCGCCGAAGTCGAAGTGATCGAAAAGGGCAAGAAGGAAGAAGAGGTGCCGGAAGAGACCTCAGAGTGATCTTGCGCCGAACACGAAAGAGCAGGGAGCCATGAACCTCGTCAAGTCCATCGAAAATCAACAACTCAAGGAAAAAGTGCCCGAGGTGCAGCCGGGCGATACGGTCCGCGTCCATACCCGCATTGTGGAAGGCGATCGCGAGCGCGTCCAAGTCTTTCAGGGCACAGTCATCCGCCTGCGCAGTGGCGGCATCAACGCCAACTTTACGGTGCGTCGCATTGCCTCGGATGGCATCGGCGTCGAGCGCACCTTCCCGATTCACTCGCCGCGCGTCGAAAAGGTCGAAGTCGTCCGGCACGCGCGAGTGCGCCGCGCGCAACTTTATTATCTGCGCGGTCGCACCGGCAAGGCCGCTCGTTTGAAATCTCGCCGAGAAGAACAGGCCCCAACTGCCACTCAGGAATAGCCCTTCCTCCTGTCATTCCAAAGTAGGGGTAGGCCGTGCGCCTGCCCACCCCTTGGGTCCAAGTCATTCCGGGCGCAGGTCTCTGGCCTGCGCCTTTTGCATTTGTGGGCATGTTGGACTATACTGCGCACGGTCATCCATTGCGTTTTCTCTGATGAAAGCCCCATGACCACTTTGCGGGACGAATTCGTCGTTCGCTCCGCACCACGGTCTTTGGTCATGGCAAAAGCGCATGGGGTGCTCTGTGCGGTATAGAATCAATCCTCGGTGTATGGGGTGTCCTCGTGATCATCAGGCCACCTGGCTCAGGAGGCAGCCATGCAAATCGGAATCATCGGTTTGCCCAACTCAGGCAAGACGACCGTTTTCAACGCGCTGACCGGCCTGACCCGCCCCACCTCGGCGGTCACGGCGACGAAGCTGGAAATCCACACCGGCACAGTGGATGTGCCTGACCCGCGCGTACAACGCCTGGCCGAAATCTGCAAAAAATGCAGAAAGATTCATGCTCAGGTCACCTATGCCGACATCGCCGGGTTGGAGAAGGGCATCGGGCGCACCGGGCTTTCCGGCCCGCTGCGCAACCAAATCAGCCAGATGGATGCGTTCGTGCACGTCGTGCGCACGTTCGATGACCCGCGAGTGCCTCACGTCGAAGGCAGCGTCAACCCGCAGCGCGACATCATGATCCTGGACACCGAGTTCATCCTGTCCGATCTCGTCGCCATCGAAAAACGCCTGGAACGATTGTCGAGCGACTTGAAGAAAACCGGTAAGGAGAAAGAGAACGCGCTGAGAGAGCAGACGTTGATGCTGCGCCTGAAGGAATCGCTCGAAGCGGAAAAGCCTATCCGCGATCTCGATCTGTCACACGACGAAGAGCAAATGATCCGCAGTTTTGGCTTTCTTTCGCAAAAGCCAGTGCTGGTGTTGCTCAACACCGGGGACGAGCCGCGCGATCCTGGCGAACTGGTGCAGTACGACCATCGTCATTCTGCCGTGATGGCGCTGCAGGGCAAGCTCGAAATGGAAATCGCGCAAATGTCGCCGGAAGATGCCGAGGTGTTTTTGAAAGAGTTTGGCATCACAGAGCCGGGCCGCTCGCGCGTCATCAAGCTCAGCTACGAACTGCTCGGCTTGCACTCTTTCCTCACCGTCGGCGAAGACGAGTGCCGCGCGTGGACAGTGCGACGGGGGGCCACGGCGCTCGAAGCGGCCGGGACGATCCACACCGATCTGGCGAAAGGTTTCATCCGTGCCGAAGTATACGCCTTCAACGACCTGGATCAATTGGGCAGCGAGGCTGCCGTCAAGCACGCTGGCAAGATCCGGCTGGAGGGTAAAGAGTACGTAGTGAAAGACGGCGACGTCTTGTACATCCGCTTTAGCCAATAAGGTGAAACCTCCCGCAGGTTTGCAACCCGCGGGAGGTTGAAATTCTTGCGCAAAGCGTTCGGGAACAGTCAGAGTTATCGGATCGGTCCTAACCGCGTCCGCTCAAGAGGCTGCCCAAAATATCCCCACCCATGCCAGCCGCGCCTCGCCGCTCGTCGGCGGTGTGAAAGCGCGCTGCCGCCATAATGCGATCGGCCAGCCGTGAGAACGGCAGGCTTTGCAAGTACACCTGGCCGGGACCGGTCAGCTTGGCAAGGAACAACCCTTCCCCCCCAAATAGAGCGTTCCTGAAACCCCCAATGAACTGGATGTCATAGTCCACCGACGGCGCAAACGCGACCAGGCAGCCCGTATCCACGCGCAGTATCTCGCCAGGAGCCAGTTCCTTTTCGATAATCGTCCCGCCGGCGTGGACAAAGGCCAGACCATCGCCTTGCAACCGCTGGAGAATGAACCCCTCGCCGCCGAACAGCCCCGCGCCCAACCGCTTGGTAAACGCAACCTCGATCTCGATCCCCTGCGCGGCACAGAGGAACGAATCCTTCTGGCACAGGAATTGTCCTCCCAATTGCCTCAGGTCAAGCGGGATGACCTTGCCGGGATACGGTGCCGCAAACGCCACGTGTGATTTCCGATTCCCCCGATTGACGAACGAAGTGATAAAGAAACTCTCTCCGGTCAGCGCGCGCTTGAACCCCTTCAAGAAGCCGCCGCCGGTCGAGGTCTGCATCTCGATCCCCTGCTCCATAAAGGCCATGGTGCCGACCTCAGCCCGCACGCCCTCGTTCGGGTCCAACTCGATCTCGACGAGTTGCAGATCGTCCCCATGGATCTTGTACTCAATCACATCAGCCATTGGTCGTGTCCTTTCTTGGATTAGGATTGGGTGCGGCTAATTGTAGCACACCCCGGCGATCCATTGGTGTCAACTTTAGCCGTGGAGTGCGGCCCTCAGGCCGCAGGCTGAAGCCTGCACTCCAACCTCAAGTTGATACTCGTGCCCGGCGATTCTACTTTTCGGCCAGAGCCGCTTTCACCGCCGCGTAGGCATCCACCAGCCCATAGCCCGCCGTGTTATCCGGCACGCCGCCCGTCGAACACTCGTCACGCGCGCCCTGATAGGGCCGCGCCGTCTCGATCAGGATTTGCCGCGTCCGATCCACGTTGCCGATCAATTTGGGCTGCGCGGACCACATCAGCGTGACGACGCCGACGACTTGCGGCCCGGCCATCGAAGTGCCACTGTTCGATGCGTAGGTGTTGTTGGGGAAAGAGGATAAAACATCCACCCCTGGCGCAAGCAGGTCCGGCTTAGTTCGTAGGCTGCCATCTACTGTTACCGGCCCGCGACTGCTGAATGGAGCGACATTGCCGAACCGGTCCACCGCGCCGACGGTGAACACGTCCGCATAGAGCGCGATCGGATCGCTCACGCTGCCACAGCGCGGCCCTTCGTTGCCCGCCGAGCCGACGACGAAAATCCCTGCGGCCTTGAGCGCGCTGACCGCCGGGAGCAGCGCGTTCGGATCGCAGCCTTCGAGCGGCGGGCAGCCCCACGAATTGTTGATCACGTGCGCCGCTTGCGTCGGGTCACCGTCCTTGAACGGATCACCGCCTTGCGGGTAAGGCGCGAGCATGAACTGCATGCAGTTCAAATACCACGCCGGGTTGCCAATGTTGCGCGCCAGGTTCACACAGCCGAACCACTCGGCGTCCGGCGCGATGCCGATGCCGCCCCGCCCCACCATCGAGCCGAGCGTATGCGTGCCATGCCCGCCGATGTCGGTCGGCGCGCTCGTGTGATTCCACGGATCGAGCCAGTTTCGAGCGTCTCGCCCGTTCCGGCCCCGATAGTTTTCGCGCAGGGCAGGATGATCGCCTTGCACGCCGGAATCCGATTGGCCGACGACGATCCCCTTGCCTGTTACGCCCAATTCTCCCCACACCCGATCGGCGCCTATCAAAGTGACATTCCAGGCCGGCCCGGTCGGCGCGCGCGCATCACCTGACGAGACCGGAACGGGTGCCGGGAGCGGGCGCAGATGCGGGCTATCCAAAATGCGGTCAACCTCCGGGCGCGCGGCCAGATAAGCGCGCAGCAGCGGCCCGCCGTTCACCTCCAGCGCGTTGACCAGGTAATACGGCTGATATGAAACGCCGAGCCGATCCAACGTGACTCGCAACTCAGCCTGGGTCGTATTCGCATGTCGCGTCAACGTCGTGTAGACGTAGCCCAATCGCTCGTTGCGATCGGCCAGGCTATAGGCCCGGCTCAAGTCGGCCTGATCGCGCAAGATCACAAACAACTGCTCGCCGTACAAGCCCGGCTTGCCCACCACCCCATACAACAGCAGCGCTGCCAACCACATTACACCCAATCCGCCCAGCGCCAGCCCAGGCCGGGGCGCGCCGTGGATGCGATGGCGGAATATCCACAACAGAAATCCGATAGCCCAGGCCAGTACCAGTTCTAGCCCTGCGGCGCGCAGCGCCCAATCCATGATCTCGTTTCCCCCAAGCAACAGAGTCATCTCATCCGGGTCAACGAACATCAAGGGCGCAGCCGCCGCCGTTCCCACCAGGCCAGCGATCGGCAGCCAGGCCATCGAGCCGACGTCCTGAGGCTCGGTCCCGGCCAGGCGGCTGACTCCGGCAACCGCCCAACCCAGCGGCGGCAGGCTGATCAACAGCAGCAATTGACTGCCGCCAAAGCCAAAGCCACTGCCCAGGATGACCAGCGTGATGGCGGCCGCAAACCCGCCGAAAGCCATGTCCCAACCCGGCCCGGAAGAATTTTGCGCAATAGGACGGAACAAGAACGGTCCCATCAAGGCTCCGGCGAACAGGCCCAGGCTCAATCCGGCCAGCCCGTTGAGCAACGTATCGGTCGGCGAGCCGAGCGCGCCCCACACCAGCGACGGTGCGATCACGATCAAGCCCAGCGCAAGCGCCGGGACCAATGCGCCGAATCGCACCTGGAGCGTATACCGTCGCCATCGTGCCCAGATCAGCAAGGCGATGAACGCCAAGACGCTGAGCACGATCTGAGCCAGCGCAGCCGGCTGAGTTTGTGTGATGGCAAAGCTGCGGGACAGTCCCAGGACAAACAGGTACGCAATCGCCACCGCCCACGTTTGCAACGCTGCCTTCAAACGCGGTGCACGGATCAAAAAGGCAAACAGCCACACTGGCACCGCCAAAGCCAGACCATGTCCCCACGAGATCAGCGGCCAGGCATACCACGGCATGGGAACGCCTTCGATCAGCAGCATTTGATCCATGAACCACGCTGTGAGGTGAACCGCGCTGCTGACCGCGATAATCCACACGCTGGTCGCAGCAAACCCCAGGTAGGATAGACAGCCAGGCGCGGACGGAGACGAAGGGATGGGGGGGTGGACAGATGTGGGTTCAGTCATCTCGTGAACCTTCCCTGCACAAGCCAGGGTGGGTACCCTACCCTACCCTGTTTTCATGTTGATACAAGACAACGCCATCAATCCAGCGGTCCGGTATAACCACACATACCGACGCGCGGCGAGTTGACTACCGGCAGGAGCATTTCTTCACCGCACTTGTGCCGGGAAGCGTGCTGATCGCACAGCCAGCCTTTGCCTTCCCAGAGGCACTGGGAGCACACCTGGGTCGCAGGCTTGCCACACTTGTCGCACACGATGGGCGGCGGATCGTTGCGCGCGAGAATTTGAACCGATTTGCCCTTGGCCTGACCTTCGTACTCCGAGATGACCTTCAGGGTCAAGGTGGTCGTGGTGCCAAAGTCATACTCGTGATGAAACTCGAGCTTCGGATACAGCACTGAACCGAGGGGGGCTTGCATACTCTTGGATGGCTGATGTCAGGACACTTTTGGTAAAATAGAACAAATTCCAACCTGACGAGGTGTTCTGATGAGCAATACGCTACCCGGACCGACTACTCCTACGCCCGACGAACTGCTGGCTTACCTCATGGACCTGTTGCCTGGGGCGCACGGACATCAACTCAAGGCTCTGGCCTTCTTTATCTTGGCCATCTTGGAACGTCAGACGGGTAACCAAGCCGACTTGACGCGCGAGTTGGGCAACCAGGAAGCCGCCCTCAGACGACTGTCGCGTTTGATTCACAATCCGCGCCTGGACCCGCGCTGGTTGGCCACGGCCGTTTTGACACACGCCCTGTGCCAGTTGCCTTCGCGCGGCCGCATCCGCCTGACGATTGACTGGACGGTCGAGGGCGACCAGCACCTGTTGGTCGTCTCGTTGGTCATCGGCGGACGGGCGGTGCCCATCTTCTGGCGCGCCTATCACGCGAGCGTGCTGAAGGGACGCATGCAACGCTATGAACTCAGCGTCATCCACCGCGTGCTGACCCGTCTGAGCCGCGTCGTGGACCTGCGACGTGTCCTCCTCACGGCCGACCGTGGCTTTGCCGATGTGGCGCTGATTGAGCTGCTGGAAGCTTGGCAGATCGCCTTCATTCTGCGCGTCAAAGGCAGCACCAAGGTCAACTACCACGGTGAATGGCGGCGGCTGAGCAGCTTGCGCTTCGCTGGCAATACCCGCCGTCAGCGCTGGGGACACCTGGAATACTGCGAGAGTTCGCCCCACCGCTTGTGGGTCTCACACTGCCGCGCCCGCAACGCGCTGGGCGAATGGGAGATCTGGTATCTGGTCTCCAATCGCGCCTATCGCGCCGGGCAGGCCGCGGCCGAATATACCCGCCGCTTTGCGTGCGAACAAGGCTTCCGCGACGCCAAGTCCACCCTCGGCTTTGCTCAGGCGCGTGTGCGTGATATTCGCGCCTGGTCACGCTGGTTTGCGGTGTTCGTGATCGCTATGGGCGTGCTGGTCAAGCTGGGCATCGTGTTGTTGACCGCCCGCAACCCCAACGCGCCTACCCTGTTGCGGCGAGTCGCCTCGCGCCGACGCGACCGCTGGGATGTGAGCTTGCTCAATGCGATGTTGCTTTTGCTCAAGCAGGACAAGAGTTTGTTCGCGTTTTTGTCGGCGCATACGCCCCTCGACTTGGAAGCACGTTTGGTAAATGTGTCCTGACATCAGATCAGGACCCGACGTTGACCCTCGGGCCAGGCATCATCCGCTCGATCCTCAACCGGTTCATGGATGGGATGGCGGGCGTCAAGATCGCTATCAATGTTTTCATGGACGAGGCGATAGAGAGCGATTATGCTCTGACCGGGGAGGTGATCCAGCAATACCTGGACCTCTCTTTGGTGCAAACAGAGGACCTGGCCAGTACGCTGCTCGACGAGCGCGCGCCGACTGCCGCGCCATCCAGCGAGCAATCCAGCGAGAACATGCTGCTTCGCATCGTCGGCCCCATCATGGGTGGAATGATGATTTTCTATGCCTTTTATACTGGCGCCAACATGGCCCAAAGCATCCTCAAGGAAGAAGAGGAACGCACCCTGCCGCGCCTGTTCACCACGCCTACCCCGCAAGCCGTCATTCTGACCGGCAAGTTCATGGCCGTCTTTCTGACGGTGCTGGTGCAGGTGGTCGTGCTGATCATGGCCGCCCGGCTGATCTTTCACATTCAATGGGGTCAACCCTTGCCAGTGGTTATGATGGCGGCAGGGGTGGTGCTCATCGCTTCGTCGTTTGGCATCTTTACCAACTCGCTGCTCAAGAGCACCAGGCAAGGCGGCGTGATTTTCGGCGGCGTGCTGACCATGACGGGCATGCTCGGCATGATCAGCATCTTTGCCATGGCCTCTCCCACCGCGGCGCAGTTGGGCAACACAGTCTCGCTGCTGGTGCCGCAAGGTTGGGCTGTGCGCGGCTTGCTTCAGGCAATGAACGGCGCGCCAGTCGCAGACGTGGCGCTCACCACGTTGGCAATGCTGGTGTGGAGCGCCACGTTTTTCGTGATCGGCGTGTGGCGATTCAATAGACGATATGCGTAGGGGGACGTGGTGATTCGCATCCTGGACATTGCCCATAAAGATTTGCTGCAACTCGTGCGCGACCGCAAGATCTTTCTGTTCCTGCTCATCATGCCGATCGCGTTTACGCTGTTGTTTGGCTATGCATTTGGCGGATTCGGCGGCGGCGAAGCCGACTCGCGCCTGCCGGTCGGCTACCTGGATCAGGATAACAGCCGCATCAGCCGAAAGCTGCGCGAGGTGCTGGCAGCCTCAAAGGTCATTCGCCTGGATGAAAATCCGGCCCGCTCCGTTTCCGACTTGGAGCAACTGGTCGCGCAAGAAAAACTGGCGGCGGCTATCATTGTCCCGGCCGGGTACGGCAAGACTAGCCTGGCTGGCAAACATGCCCAACTTGTTCTGATTGGCAGCAACGCCTCCACCTCTGCCGGGACGGGCATTCAAGCCGAAGTTCTGGCAGCGGCCAACCGGCTTGATAGCGCGGTGAGCGCGGCGCTCAGCATGGAACAAGTCACGCAAGCCAGACTGCCGTTCGATCACACTTTCGAGCAAGTGCTGTCGGCCTGGGAAAACCCGCCCATCGCCATCGTCGAGACAACCAGCGCCGTCATTAAACGGCAAGATAACTCGGTCTCGCCATTGACCCACAGCTCGCCCGGCATGATGCTGCAATTTGCCATCGCCGGGCTGCTGACCGCGGCGCAAGTGCTCGCCACCGAGCGCAAGACACGCGCTTTGCAGCGTTTGTTGACGACGGCCACGCGCCGGATTCACATCCTGGTCGGGCACTACTTGGCGATTCTCACGCTTATCCTGGGTCAATTCCTTTTGCTCATCCTCTTTGGACAGCTTGCGCTGCGAGTGAATTACGCGCGTGAGGTGGGCGCGACGCTGCTGGTCGCCTTGAGCGCAGCGCTGTGCATCGCGGCGATGGGCCTCTTGATCGGGGTCTTGGCCCGGAGCGAAGAACAGGCCGTCATCTTTTCGCTGATCCCGATGTTTGTGCTTTCGGGGCTGGGCGGCGCCTGGATGCCGCTGGAATTTACCGGAGCAGCCTTCCAGGCCATCGGGCACGTCTCGCCGGTCGCCTGGGCGATGGATGGCTTCAAGAACATCATCGCCCGCGGTCTGGGGTTGAACTCGGTGCTGCTCCCCGCATCCGCCCTGATCGGTTATGCCGCGTTGTTCTTTGGCCTGGCGGCCTGGCGATTCTGGGCGAGCGAGGAACGCTGATCAACGGGGTGCAAACGGGAAACACGAAAACGAGGGCGACCGCAAGGGTCGCCCAAAAGTTATCGCTGGATGCGCGCCGAGCCACCCTGGGCAAAGGCTCGCACCTGGTCCACAGTCGCCATCGTGGTATCGCCTGGGAAGGTGGTCAGGAGCGCGCCGTGTGCCCAGCCCAGCTTGACCGCCTCATCCTCCGGCTCACCTGTGAGGAGACCATAAAACAGGCCGGACGCGAACCCATCTCCGCCGCCCACCCGATCGTAAACGTCCAGCTCGCAAGTTGGTGAAACATACGTCTTGCCATCAATCCAGGCCACTGCACCCCAACTGTGCCGGTTCGTCGAGTGCACCTCCCGCAGCGTTGTCGCGACGACCTTGACCTGCGGATACTTTTTCACCACCTGATCGATCATCCCCAAGAACGTGCTCGGGTCGAGCTTGGACTTGCTCGCGACCTCCGGCCCGGGGATGCCGAGTCCCATTTGCAGGTCCTCCTCGTTCCCGACGAGGACGTCAACATTCTCCACGATGCGCCTCACGATGGACTGCGCGCGGTCAGCCCCGCCCCAGAGGCTCCACAGCTTGGCGCGATAGTTCAGGTCAAACGAGACCACCGCGCCGGCCGCCTTGGCAGCCTTCACGCCTTCGATGATCAACTCGCCTGTCGTTTCCGATAGCGCCGCAAAGATGCCGCCGCTGTGGAACCAGCGCACGCCGCCAGAAAAGATCGCGTTCCAATCAAAGTCGCCGGGCTTGAGCTGCGCCGCCGCCTCGTTGGAACGGTTGTAAAACACGACAGGGGCACGCACGCCCTGTCCGCGGTCACTGTAAACCGTCGCCATATTGGGGCCAGTCACGCCATTGTGCTTGAACCGCTTGTAGAAAGGCTTGACGCCCATTGCCCGCACTCGCTCGGCGATCAGATCGCCGATGGGATAGTCTACCATCGCCGTGACAATGCCGGTCCGCATGCCAAAGCAATCGGCCAGGTTGGCCGCGACGTTAAACTCGCCGCCGCTGACGTGGATCTGACACTGGGTTGCTTTGCGGAAGGGAACGATGCCCGGGTCCAGACGGTGCACCAGCGCGCCGAGAGACACCAGGTCCAGCGCGCCCTCTTGACGGATGTTCAGACCGTATTTCATTTTGCGCTCTCCTTGGGATGGAAAATTTCCAAGTATCCTTTCAAACTTGAGTTTAGACAAATAACTGGTCAAGACGATTGGGCACTTGCCATCATCGTCATCCGGTAGATAATTGGGTACATGCTATCACCCCAATTATCTGCCAGTTTGTACCTGAACAACTTGAAAGACTTTC
>DAOTXX010000102.1:0-22426 GCA_034434835.1 Thermoflexales bacterium
CGGGGCACAGATTGACCTCGAACGAAAGCGGCGTATACTTCATGCTGACCTCCCTCGGTGTGATGCGGATTTTACCTATTCAGATCATAACCGAGAAAGGCCACGTTATCAAGGGACTTTGCAACAGCCCCGGCTTACCAACCTGGGACGCCGAATCCTGAAAGCCGAGACGGCCAGGCTGCAAAAGCTGGCGGCCATCGCCCAACTCCACATTCAGAAGAAACAGGCCGGGACATGATCCTTCACTGCGCCGCCTGGCTTTATGCTTGGCTGCTGCGTCTGTATCCACACCACTTCCGTGCCGAGTTCGGTGCCGAGATGCAGCGAGTGTTTGCTGACATGGTCAATGATGCGGCGAGCCGCGGTCGCGTCGCGCTGATGAAGGTATGCGCACGTGCGGTGTGGGATTTGGGTCGGCGTGATGTATGCGCCAGGACTGTTGGGCCTGATTCGGAGACGGTTTACGTCATGGCGGCCTGCGCGAGATGAATATGCGCACTCGATGGGTCACGCGCATCTACGCCGGCCTGCTACGCCTGTACCCGCGCCGTTTTCGCGCCGAATTCGGTGGCGAGATGCGGGGTGTGTTCGCCGATGCCACTGAGGATGCTGCAGCACAGGGCAGACTGACACTGTTGGCGTTACTGTGGCGCGAGCTGCGTGATGTGCCGCGTCACGCGCTGTGTGAACAATGGCGCAGTGTGGTTGCAAGAAAGGGGGAGGCTATGTCAGACGGACCGATCGCAACAAACCACGCGCCTGTGACGCTCGCTGAGACCCTGGCGGGCACAGGGGTCTTTGTGCTATACCCGTTCGTCCTCGCTCTTGGGTTCATCTTTACACACTTGTTCCCTACTGTGAATCTGGACGCAGCAGCGGTCATTTTCTCAACGATGTTCTGGACCATCCTCGCCGGGTTGATGATCGCCCTGATCGTTTCGTGGTGTAAAGGTTTTCCGCGCTGGTCGTTTCCGTTGTGGGCGTTGATGCTCATTTTTACGCTTTACATGATGAGTGTGGCGACGCCAGGTTTGTGGTTCTTTGGCTACACCTTTGGACCTCGTGACCTGTGGGGCTGGCGGTCGTGGATTCCGCTGGGGATCGTCGTCGTCATCGCATACGTGTGGACACGCTCACTGCGTCCGCTCGGCGATTTGATCGACGGCGTGTGGCGGGACTGGACGCGCCTCTCGTTCGCATTTTACGGCTTGGTGCCATATTGGCTTTTGATGGCGTTTGACGAGATCATGGGCGATGAACCGGTTCTCTTGGCGCTCAACATTATTCTCGCACTGGGCGCATTCGTGTACATGCGCGCTACGCAGAATTGGCAACGTGCGCTTGCCTTGTTGGTCGCCATGCTGGTCTGCTGGTCAGCGGCGACGATGTTTGCGGCAGCGTATTGGAGTGTGCCCCATGAGCACGGGCTGGCGTGGGTGACGCCGTGGGAACGCACGGTGCAAAACATGCTCACGATGGGCGGGGGTATTTTGGCGGTGATGTTCGCGCCAGTGCTGTTGGAGCTGGTCCGCCGTGTGGACAATGCACCGCGTGCAGCGTAAAATCAAGTTACGATAGATCTGATGCCTCTGATTTGGCTCCTGGCGCTTTTGCTGCCCGCGTTGGTGGTCGTGATCGGCTTTGCAGTGCTGGCGCGAGCGACGAGTGAAGCCGCCGACACGTGCTGGGTCAAGTTCCTGCTGCTTGCTACAGCTTTGCTCTTCATCCCTGTCGCGGCTGGGAATACCTGGTCGAGTGGCTTTTTACTGGCGCCGACCGGGACGGGAACACTTGCGACGCTTTTGCTTCGGCTGCGCTTCGATCCACGTGCCTAGTCAAGAGACAGGCCCACTCGGTTTTGTGGTGGCTGTCTCGCTTTTGATGAGCAGTGCGTACTCACCGTGGTTGCGCAGGTCGCCCGTGACGCTGATGGAGGAACGCGCAGAACAGGTGAATCAAGCTGTGCTGCGCTAGCATACGCAAAACGCACGTTACTTCGGCGCGCTGGTTTCGGTGCGGATTCACGCTGCGATAGGCGCGCCGCCCGATCTGGGCTGGTCCTGCGACGACCATGCCGCCCGATTCAACGTGCAGTATCGGCTTCCATAGCGCGCTCGTTGCCAACCCCATATCACAGCATCCCAGAGCTTTTGTTCGTTCCGCTGCACCCATAGCTACTCGACTGCATCTTTCGCCACACTCGGCCGGCGAGGGAAGCAAGACAGCAATTCCATCGAGGTGAACCAGCGATCCAGCACGCTGACCGACTCTCTGGGTGGCCGGGACAGTGTGAGCTGTCCCTGAACAAGCTCTTGAACCCATTGGCTCTTGGTTGCATCTTGTCGTGCGTTAAGCAGCGCCTCGTCCTGCGCGGGCCGCCTCAGCACATCGCGCAGCAAGCGCGTGCGGACGGTCGCGTCAGGCTGTGTGTCCAGAATTCTACAGGCCGATTGTTCGATGACCTGGGTCGCTTTCATGGTGTGAACCATTCTCTGGGGCGTGCTTTATCTATTGAACGGCTTACGATGGCGTGGGAACTCTCAGCACGCGGGAGCCAACTTCTCGGGGCGTGCGTCTCACCGGCAAGA
The DNA here is from genome assembly GCA_034434835.1 of Thermoflexales bacterium. GTDB lineage: Bacteria > Chloroflexota > Anaerolineae > Fen-1058 > Fen-1058 > JBGLNJ01. Next base: position 2,589 of record DAOTXX010000102.1, read on the forward strand.
TGTGCTGGGCCGGATGGTATTACCGATGTGCGGCTTCCGCCGTTGACGCTCAAGAATATCAAGCGCGCTTGGACTTGCGCTTGATGGCCAGCAATCGCTTCACATCGGCCAGCACCTCGTCGCTATCCACGACCAGCCCAAGCCACTTGCCATCGTGAAACGTGGTCGCCGCGACGTAATCCTCGCGGGCGTGCGAGACCAGTTCCGGCAGGATCGCTTCGGCTTTTTCTCGTTCCTCGCCACCGAACACGATTTGGATTTTCAACTGATTCCGTTCGGGGATCAAGGTGCAGAAGGATTTGGACTTTTTGAAGCGCAGTCCCCAGCCGTACTTTTTGCCACCAAACTGCCAGTCGGGCGCGAACACGCCGGGATAGTTGGTCTCAATGAACTGGAGGATATTCTTCCATCGCTTGTAGTTGACAGGGCCTAACCAGGCGGCAATCTGGCGAGCGTTGGGCTCCTTACTTCCATCCACCATGCGTTGACCGGTCTCGTTCATAGCACTCCTTGTCGTTGTGTGTTCAGATGATGACGGGCAGCCTGTCGCCTCAGCCGACCCGGGACTGCCACCTTTTCACCCAACTGGCATCCACGCGAGCGAGGCGGTTCTTTTTCAAGTTCTCCTTCATGATCCAGCGCACATCCGGGTCTGTGTCTGCCAGCCACTTTTCCATCAGCCGCTTGCCCTCGTCAGGCAGTGCGGCTACTGCAACACTCCAACAATAGCCCAGGCCTTTGCGCAACGCCAGAAAATCCTCGCTCTTGCGATTTTCAACCTTGCGCAGAGAGGCGGTGATGTTATCCAGGATGCGCAGCACGGCTCTGGCATGTTTCGCTTGCCCAAGCAGCCTCGGTTCGCACAATGTGGCTGCGGATGCCCTCTGCTCGAGCGGCGTCCCCGTGCTCCACGGCTTCATGGCCTGAATCAAGGCACTCATATCTACATCGCCAAGCCGCTGGAGCGCCATCGCGACGGCTTCACGAATTCGCCAACGGCGGTCGGAGGCGCAGCGGTGCAAGGTGGCAAGCATTTCCGACTTGCCTTCGGCGAGGAGGCGGCCCAGGCCGACCACACCGCAAAAGGCCAGAAACTCGTACGGAGAATTCGCGGGGGCCTGGTCGGCATCATAGCTGAGGTAGCGTTCAAAGAGTTCTTGAGTGCCGAGGTCGGCCACGACCTGTGCCAGTTCGAGGTTGCCCCGCGGGCCAGGCAGCCCCGATTCCCTGAGCAGAAACATATCCCAATTCTCAAGTGTGCTCAGCTTATTCCGATACTCATCTGCTTTCGTCATCGTCGTCTCCAATTATATCGGCAAAGGCCGGATTTCACCACCGCGCCGCACTCAACAGCTCTACGATACCTGGTGTACAATATATCATAGACTACAGGGGGATCAATGGACGTAGCTCAAGCTCTTGCTAAAGCGTTGCGCAGCCTTGAAGGTCTATCGGTCGGCGATGCCTTTGGCGCGCTCTTCTTTTCCATTTCGCCGCATACCACTTCCGCCTTGGCGCTCCCGCCAGGTCCGTGGAGGTGGACCGATGATACCCACATGGCGCTGTCCATCGTCGAAATCCTGAAATCGTACGGACACATCGAGCAGGATGCCCTGGCAAAGGCGTTTGCGCGGCGATACCTGGACGAGCCTTGGCGTGGTTACGCGGGTGGAGCTGCAAGGCTTTTGCGTCAGATCGCCGCTGGCGCGGATTGGCGCCAGGCGTCACCGGCTTTGTTTGGCGGCGGCTCCTACGGGAACGGTGCGGCCATGCGAGTCGCGCCCATCGGCGGCTATTTCTGTGACGAGCTTGAGCGGGCCGCTCAGGAGGCTCGACTGTCAGCCGTTGTTACACATGCCCATCCAGAAGGTCAGGCTGGAGCGATCGCGGTCGCCGTGGCAGCGGCCATGGCGACCCGTCCTGACCGTCCTGCCGGTCATTCATACTTGCAGAGGGTCATCGAGTTTGTTCCAGCGAGCCAGACGCGCGAAGGCATCCAGCAAGCGATGGACATTCCCGCCGACCGCCTGGACGATGCTGTGCGTGTCCTGGGTTCAGGAAACCAGGTCACCGCGCAAGACACCGTCCCCTTCTGTCTGTGGAGCGCCGCCTACCATCTGGACGATTTCGAGCAAGCACTGTGGTGGACGGTGCGCGGGATGGGCGATTGTGACACGACCTGCGCTATCGTCGGCGGGATCGTGGCCCTCTCAGCGCCGGTCATACCGCCGCATTGGCTCAAGCAGCGGGAGCCGATTGATCTCAAGCTGTTTTGAAAAAGTAGAAATCAGCCCGACAGGTCAACTTTCGCACCAAGACCTGATGGATGGCGAACGATAAAGAGTGAGAAACATGAGGGCAGTAAAAGTCCCTGTGGTGAATCTTGGCAGCACTGGGCTGAAGGTGTCGAAGCTAGGATTCGGGACATTTGACTTTGGCGTCCCTTCGCTGGGAACAACTCCTGAGGAGGGTGGGGGGATTTTGGTCGGGGCTTTCAAGCTGGGGATCAACTTTTGGGATACGTCCGATGATTATGGCAGCCATCCTCACGTGGCTGCGGCTCTGAAGCACGTGCCGAGAGAGAAGATTGTTCTATCCACCAAGACCAGCGCCACAAGTGGCAGAGAGGCCAAAGAAAGCCTCAAGAGTTCTCTCCGGGAACTCGGCACGGATTACGTGGACATCTTTCTGTTACACTGGGTCAAGGCTGACTGGATTGACGGCTGTCGCCAGGTGCTGAAAGCGTTGAAGAGCATGAAAACGGCCGGCCTGGTCAAAGCCATCGGTCTCTCTACTCACAGTGTCGCCGTTGTGAGAGAGGCTGCTCGATTTGCGGAGCTGGATGTGATCATGGCGATCTGCTGCCAAGCCAGTCAAGCCACCATGAGCACATATCGAGAGCATATTCCGCTGGAGGACGGCGCCCTGGATGACATGCTCCATGCGCTGCAGATGGCCCACGGCAGCGGGAAAGGAGTCGTCGCAATCAAGGTTCTTGGGGATGCTGCTCCACCCCTCGTCAGGAGATACCGCTCATCCATACAGTCCATCGCCCGACTGGACTATGTAGACGCAATGGTCATCGGCATGAAAAGCCTTGAAGAAGTGAGAAAGAACGCAAGGGCTGCAAGTGTCAGGCTGACGCAGCGAGGAGAGAGATTCCATGGTAAACCTCATCCAAAGTCTCGCGCGCTCAAGCTGCTCCGTGAGGGCAAGATGACGCCATCCGGCCAAGCACGACTGGTGAATGACGTATGCAAGGAGTAAGCTGACAATGGCGAAACGTCGCAGCAAACAGTCTAGTGGGTGCGGTTGTCTTGCTGCCTTGCTTGGGGGGCTAGCTGCCAGTGTCGTGTTTATCTTCCAACTCATTAGCAAGGCCATTGTCGGGCTTGTCAGCTTTTTTGTTCAGGCGATCAAGTACCTAAACAGTGTCATCGTGACTTTGCCGTTTGGTAATCGGCCTAGAGTGTCCCTGCTGATACTTTCGGCGGGTTCGACATTTGCGCTCTGTTTCCTCTGCGTATTTGGTTCTGTGGCGAGTTACGCCATAGACCGAGGATTGCGCCAAGTTGGGCTATTGCCGACTTTGACTAGCACACCGACGCGGACAGGCACGCCAACGGCCACAGCCACAAAAACAGTAACCCCTTTGCCAACTTCAAGTGATACGCCGTTGCCGACCTTCACGGCAACAGCGACGATTACGCCCACGCGAACTATCACGCCGACGCGTACCCTCACGCCAACACGTACCCTCGCGCCAACTCGGACGACCAAGCCAACGTCACGAGCAACCTTCACGCCATTCCCGACGGCTAGACCATTGCCCACTGCAACCCGTGTGACATTGCCAACGGCGACGGCACGAGCGGGCAACTGTGATCCGTCATACCCCGATGTGTGTATACCACCACCACCACCTGACCTCGATTGTTCAGACATACCCTATCGCAACTTCAGAGTGCTACCGCCAGATCCGCACAAGTTTGACGGTGACAAAGACGGCATAGGGTGTGAGAAGAACTGAGATGATAACGGCCTGGGGCGCGTGCCCTGGACCGCGCCATCGCTATCAATGCGTCCATCATGTGATGTGTTCCTTTTCTGCTCGCAGAAAACTGCCGAAAATGAAAGCCTCGGCCATTGACCGGGGCTTGATATTTCAACTCTCCCTCTACTCCACCAAGCTGCTGCGGTGGCAAACAAAAAACCGTGAGCATTGCCCAGGGCTAGCGGTGTCTTCTACTGAGAGAGGCGCATGGATCGGAAACCTCACACATGGTTGGGGACTGGCAGGGCGGGCAACCGCCGCCCTGACCACAACTGGGCGGATGACGCGTTTGTTGAGCCATAAACAGGCTCAACGCCGGTTAGCTAGCCGGAACGTCCCACGTCCCTGATTAAGCCAGATGGTATAGTTCTCCTCAAGAGTGCCAGCAAAGAGGTCCGGGGAGCCGTCGCCATTGAAATCTCCGACTGCCAGGCCATGGCGGGCGGAGTAGCGGAAGCGCTGATCCGAACGTTGGAAAGTTCCATGCCCATCGTTCCACCAGATGTCGGCTTGCTCCACCCTGGCGATCAGGGCGTCCAGGTTACCATCGCCATTCAAGTCTTTCAGGAAGACCGCGGTGGCCTCGCTGCCGGCGATCTCTTGCCCAGAGGCGAATACGCCGGTCTTTCCCCTTGGTGCATCACCTTGGTTGATCCACACTACCGCTCCATTGCGAGTCCCGACCAAGGCATCCAAGTCGCCATCACCGTCCACATCACCCAGGGCGACTGAGGTGCTGTCGGTTTCGCCCAATCGCTGTCCGGAGTCGGTCAAATTGCCCGAGCCATCATTCAGAAGAACCCGGTCGGCCAGACTACTACCACCACCTAATGTCGGCTTTCCAATGGCAGCAAAGACATCCAGATCACCATCCCCATCCAAGTCTCCCAGCGCCGCCGCCCGCATAGGTAGATCGTCTAACTCCCTGATGCTCCGTGCGTCGCGTGCCAGCCGACCGCTTGGATCCCATTTCATGATCAACGCCCATGAGAAAGATGGTTCAAGGCTAGATGCGCCAGGTGGCGTCTGGCTGGACCCATAGCAGCAACCAGTGATGAAACCGTCCACCTTGCCATCGTTGTTAAGATCGCCTGAGACTATGGAACCGCCCATATCTACATGCCCGAGCAGTACATAAGGTGGACGAATAGTGTCATCGTACTCAAATACCCCGGTTCTGCCTCCTTGAGCGCCACCTTGGTTAAGCAAGAACGTCAACTGGAATGCATCCAGAACGAGGAGATCGACATCCCCGTCGCCATCCATATCTCCGGCTGCAGCCGAAAAGCCGCCCGGCAACTCTTGGTCGCTTGGGGTAAACTGCCCTCCACCCTGGTTGAGCCAGAGCTTGACGCCGGCCCATGAACAATCCAAACTTTCCCATCTTGTGCGCCCGACGATCACATCGAGGTTGCCATCTCCATCCAGATCAGCCAGGGTGGTGATACTGCGGAATATATTTAGCCCCGCATCTGGATCCCACCACTGGACCAGAGCCACGAATCCTAAAAACAACAGTATGAGGGATAAAACCGCCCACAGGGGCAGGCTCTTTCGATTCCAGGCAATCTTGCCCATCACCGAAAGATCTATCCCCGTAAGGGGGGACGGGGGTCTGACAGTCGTTCGCTCCTCCCTTAAGGGGCCTATCCCCCCCTTGAATCATCGCCAAGTAACGGTAGCGGGCCGGTGAAGCGTGTAGCGAACGCTTGTAGATATTGCACGAGTTCGCCTTGAACTTGATTTCGCTTGGGTTTCACTTCTGAGCGAAGGGGGAAGGCAAGGAGAGAGTTGGATGGATGGCTTGCGCACCAGTATTGGTAATATGGCTTACCACAACTGCCGGTGCAGGGTAAGCATTGAGCAGTATACATTCCAGCAGGTAAATAGTCAAAAGCGCGGGTCACTCGCCCGCGCTATCACGTTCAACTTGAAGGACAGCCTATCGCGTGGAAACGAAAACATCCATTCAACAAAACGCTTCCACGCGATTCAGTCTCGATTCACCTACAGGCCATAGTGCTTCTTGACCAGTTTCGCCAGGCCGAGTTCCTCCAGTTGGGTCAGCGGGATCAGCATCGTCACGGTGACGATGCCTGGCAAACGCCCGATCTCCACCGCGCCCGAGAGCGTCACCCGGTTCAAGACCTCCTCCTTCGACATCTTCAACAAGCCGGCCAGCCGAGCCACGCCATTGTCGGCCGCTTCGTTCAGATTTGCCCCGGAGCCGACCATCTGGATGGGAGCGGCTTGCTCCAGCATGGGCTGCCCGTACTTGTCTGCCAGACGCCTGGCCGCTTTCTTCTCGCCGGCCGTATGGGGGCGAGCCAGGTGCGGCAGGTCCTCGGCAGGCGGCAGCAGGATCGGCCCGCCGATGGCCAGGCGCTTCAGCACGCTCACCTTCAGGGTCACCGTCGCTGAGACATCGGTGGTATGACCGGCTATCTCTCCATCACCCTGCATGGCGTGGGCATCGCCCAGGTAGACCCCACCCCCAGAGACTTTGACCGGGCAGATCAGGGTAGCGCCTTCGCGCACCGAGTCAATGTCCATGTGCCCATCGGTGCGGCACTCGAGTTGTTCCTTGGCGATGCCATACTCGTGAGGCGCGCCAATGAGGAATTGGCCAAAGTCGCCCGCATTGTGCGAGTCGGGCATGTCAATGGATGGGGTGGTGCCGATGTTACCGAGGAAGGGCCGCATACGGGTGACGACGCCGGGAATATCGGCTGGCGCCAGGGCCAAAACGGGATTCTGGCACGATTCCTTGGGCAGCGCCATGACTTTGGCCGCCTTTTTGGCCAGTTTCTCGGCCACCGCCGGCTCCACGGTGGCCGCTACCTGGCGCTCGTGATCAAAGACGATGGTATAGCCATTGGACACCCGGAAGGGGCTTACCTCTGCCCCACACACGGCGCAGCGGATGGCTCCTGCGCCAACGCCCTCCACGCGTGTCGGTGGGTTTTTGGTCCCGCAGTTGGGGCATTGACGGGCCACAAAGGGGTCGCCGGTGAAGCGCCCCTCCACGACGGACATGGCCCCCGAAGAGGTGGCCTTCGAGGTCACACGGATTCTCTGGATACGGATGACGAGGGCGTCGCCGGGTTCCGCGCCTTCCACCGCCACCGGGGTAGTCACCTCGTGGCCGCCCCGGAACGAGGGCGTGATCATCGGCCCCCAGCAGCCGGGAGCAGTCTTGGCGACGATGGTGCCGCCGTCGGCGAGCGGGCCGAGCATGGGGATGCTTGGCCCCACCAGGCCACCTGTAAAGGTAGCGACACGGATGGTCTTGGCTGACATCGGTTCCTCCTTGCACCATGTGGATGAATTCAAAATTCTCAAGGTCTGCTATTGTGATACTCCCAAAATAGCCGTTTGTCAACAGGCAAAAAGGGCGCGGCGTTTCTTCTGGACTATGGAAAAAAGCGTGGACATCACTCCAGGTGCGTGTAGAACTCTTTGGGATCAAGCTCCGCAAAATCTCCTCGGGATGCCAGGTAACGCCTGAGCTCCAGACAAAGGTCACATTTCGAGATGTAACCTTCACGAGATTCCTGGTAGCCGAAATCCTTTGCAAACTGAAGCAACCCCTGCACATCTTCGGCGATCAAGAATCTCAGGATAGGGTGTTCGTCCAGGTCTATCCCGTCGCTCACGAGCGTGTCCAGGTTCTTCCAATGACCCAACGAGATCCCGCCGCAGTAACCCGGCATCACATTCCCATAGTTGTCAAAGTGATTGTGCCACTCTCTCAGGAAAGGCGGCTGGCAGGGCTGGCTGAAAAAGTCGCGTGCAGGATGGGCGCGATAGAATCCTCTCAACTGGCGGGCAGCCCTCCCCATCAAGAACAGCTCCACCTGATCTGCCCAGCCCTCGCCCTCCGTCAGCGCCATATAGTCTTCCAGCGGAATCTTGCCTTGGATGCCGAGTTGCCTGAACCGATGGTAGTAGGCCAACTGGTAGACCACGACATTTCTGCCGAACACCTGCTGGCTGATCCGGATGCACCTCTCGGTTCGCTCGAAAGGGACGTACTCGGCATAAAAGGGATTCACCGAGATCAGGATGCCCTTGAGACCGGCCTGTTTGAGACATTGCAGCCTTTCCCTGGTCATTTCGTCGTTACTGCACCAGGAGCAATTGGTCTCGACGAAGGTCGAGGGGATGTTGAGTCGTGTAGCGATTTTGACCGCTTCAGTCAGGAGCCGAAAGTTCAAGAAAGGCTCTCCGCCGGTAAAGTGGAGTCCGTGGTTCAGACTGATGGTCCCATCTCCCCAGGGGCTTGGCTTGATTTTGGGGGCCAGCCGGCCGAGCAAGTCTTCCAGCTCTTGTCTTGCGATCCAATCGGCTTTCCATTTGGGTGAGCAGGCGTACATGCAATGCCGACACTCGGCAGAGCACTTGTAGGATAGTAGCACGCCTCCAGAAATCGGTTGTGGGACCTTTACCCTCGTCATCTTGGCAGCCTGGCTCGGTGACAGTTTCTCAACAAGAATCAGCGATGGCCTGGCAGTCCCCGGATCCCTGCCAGTCGTATGCCTTCTGCGTCCCGGGCCTGGGATGAAACGGGACACAGCAATTTGGCGCCGTGTTACAGATGTATGGCGAAATCCGCGACGACGGGCTGGGCGAGTCGCGCATAGTCCTTGTACGCGATCTTGACCATGTCGCGATGAGTGCCGGCCTGGAAGACAATCGCCGGCTCCTCGGCGAGCGCCCGGTCCACGTACACCGGCACGTTGTACAGATTGCCGAACGGCGGCATCGCGCCGATGTCGCAATCGGGAAAGAGGCCCGAGAACTCGGCCTCTTGGGCCAGCCGCGCCTCTTTTGCGCCCAGCGCGTTCTTGAGCCGGGCGAAATCAATGCGATAGCTCGCCGGCATCACGAGCATGACGATCTGGGCGTCGGCGACCGCCATCACGACCTTGGCCACTTGTTTGCCCGGCACATTCTGCGCCGCCGCCACTTCCTGCGCGGTGTACGCCGTGACGTGCCTCATCGTCGTATATTCGACGCCATGGTCGCGGAAGTATTGCTCGAGTCTTGATTGGCAGTCCATTCTGCTTTCTCCTCTTCATAGCCGATCGGTGGCATCAGCTCAGACAGATACAGGCTCGAAAATCATTATACTTGTGCTCGTGGCACAATGCAATAGGGAGATGAAAGGTACGCGAGCCACATGCTCCGCATACCTGTCTGGCTCTCTCTATTCCGGCTTTTGCGTTGTTTATTGACACGGGGTGTGTTCAGGTCTATACTACTTGTGCCAGTGATTCTAATATATATCACGCGAGTCCCGACACAGGTGTTCGCTAGTGGACGCGCCCGAACCCCCTGACGGGGGCAGGTGGCGCGAAGCAATCTCTTGCGCTCGCTGGAGATTGCTTCGGCCTTCGGCCTCGCAATGACAAAATGAAACTTGGTGGCCGCGCCGAGTATAGAATCCAGTTTGCCAGGACGACGACAGCGAGTCGTCTCGTTTGGTCCTACGGGTCTCTTGTTGTAGCCCGGTGATCCACTAACGGGTATACTTGCATCAAAGGAGTCCATCATGCGCACTTTCATCCGCCTTGTCCTCGCCCTGAGCCTGGCTTGCTTGATCGTCGCTCTTGCCACTCTTTCGGTCCCAGCCGCGGCCTCCACCGGACGCGATAGCACCCAGCAGATTCTCAAACGTCTAGGCGGCCGACCGTGCGCCCCCGAGGGCAGCGAGTTCACCTGCGTTACTCTCACTGTCCCGCTCGACCACTTTGACCCGGGCAATCGGCGCGCCCTCAACGTGGTCTTTGCTGTGCGACCCGCTACCGGCCAGCGTAAGGGGATGTTCGTGACTGTTACCGGCGGGCCGGGCACCTCTGGCTTGGACGCAAAGGATTCATATACGGCCGCCTTCGACCCCAGCATCCCTCGGCACTTTGATGTTGTCTTCTTTGACCAGCGTGGCGTCGGGCTTTCTGGCGGCCTCACCTGCCCGGCATCGGCTGCTGCCTTCTACCAGACCGATCAGCGTGCCGTCACTCCTGCCCAGGAGGCTGCCGTCAAAGTGTCCGCTCAAACTTTTGCCAGCAGTTGCGTGACCGAGATGGGGTCACCCACGATCTTGCCTTACCTCGGAACCGCGCAGGCGGTGCAAGATCTCGAGTTCTTCCGGCGGTTGATGCAGGACGACAAATTCTGGCTGTACGGCGAGAGCTATGGCACCCAGTACGTGCAGACATACGCCGCCGCCCACGGCAGCCACCTGGCAGGCATGATCCTCGACGGCACGGTGGACCTGACCCTTGATGGCCTCACTTTCTACGCCCAGCAGACGCAGGCCTTCAACGACACCCTGGTCGGCACGCTGCAAACGTGCGATGCCGACCCGGCCTGTGCTGCCAACATGAGGACGGGAGCCGTGGCGGCCTACGACACCCTGGCGAGTCGCTTGAGGCAGGGACCGCTGCCTTTCTGGTTCCCGTTGCCTTCCGGCGGCGTGGCGTGGCGCCAGTTCACCTTCGCCAACCTGGAAGTCACGGCCTCCGGGCAGATGTACAATGAGGCTGACCGGATGCTGTTTGAGCGCGCCCTTGCTGCTGCGGCAGGTCGTAATGATCTTGTTCCGCTTGCCCGGCTGCTCTATCTCACCCTGAACGTGGACCCCACCACACTCGTCGCTCTCCCTGACACATCCTTCTCGAACGCAATGTTCTACGCGGTAGAGTGCCAGGACTATGCTTACGGCACCGGCACGCCGCGGAAGCGGGCCGAGCAGTATATCCGCGCCGGCGATGCGGTAGACGCCAGCGTCCCTCGCTTGAACTATCTGTTCTACGGCGACTTGCCATGTGTTTATTGGCCGAATGCCACGACCGACCTCACGCGCCCCGCCCCCCTCGTCGCGCAAGGCATCCCTACTCTGGTGCTCGGCGCAACGGCCGACCCGGCGACCCCGGTCGGTAATGGCGTCAGCGTATACCATCGGCTCGCCGATGGCTATCTGATCACCCAGCAGGGCGGCCCACACGTCATCTTCGGGCGCGGCAATCCCTGCCCGGACGACATCGTCACTGCCTTTTTGGTCAAGGGCCAGGTGCCCAGTGCGCGGGAGATGACTTGCCCGGGCGTGGTGGCCGACGATTACGTGCCACTGGCTCCGGTTAGCGCTGCAGCGTTTGGGACGCCGCTCGAGGCCTTCCAGTCTGCCGAGACCGAACTCTACTATCTGCCTGAGTACTACTACTGGGATGGCGAGACCCCGACCAGCGTCGGCTGCCCGTTTAGCGGCACGCTGGCCTTCCAGCCAGGAAGGACGCACACCAACTTTGCACTCAATCATTGCGCTTTCTCGCACGGCTGGGCGATGACGGGCACTGGCACCTATGCTGCTGATCAAGATCGCTTCACGCTGCAAGTCACCGTGAACGGGAAGACCTACCAGTACGTGCGCCAAGGGGACCGGGCGAAGGTGACGGTCAAGGGACACCGCCGGGATACGGATCGCATCAACCACCGATAGGGTGGGCTTGGAGTTTTCGCCGTAAACGGCGATGGCGCCAACCTGCGCTTGCTGGTTGGATGACCTGCGGCATGATGAACATGGTCATCCCGCCCGCCGTGCGTGAGCAGGCCGCGTGCTGTCCGGCGGCTCCAGCGTGCCATCAGGCGTTTCGCCTTCGACGAATCCCCTATAACCGGATCAGTTTTTCCAGCCACTCGATGTGCTCGCTCTTTCGCTTCCAGAACAAGTCTTCCCAAAAGTAGTGAACGGCCAGCATCCGGTATTCGCCAAACTGCTCATTGAAATAAGACAGGAGTTGCTCGACGGGGACTGGTTCGTCTGGTTCAGTGTCGAAGAACAGCTTGGAGTAGATTTTCTGCTCCCACGGCGAGATGTATTCCAATTCGTTCATGTGGTGAAAGACATCCGAGAGAATGTACCCCACCGAAGCCGGCCCGATGCCATACAAACCAAGCAGGGTTTGCCGTTGTTCCTCTCTCGACTTGCTTCTCAACTCGAACTCGTCAATGCCTTTGCCCACAAAGGCAGCCGTCACTCGCTTGATGGATTTGGCGCGATAGCCGACTTTGAGGTCGCGCAGTTCCTGTTCGGTCGCGCGGTCAATGACTTCTGGCTTCCAGAAGCAGTAGAGCCGCTGACCGTCGTAAGACAGCAGCGTGCCATAGTTTTCGAGCAAAGCCTGCATCATGCTGACCGAGCGCCGGACGGTCGCATTTTGTAGGACAATGGCGATGAGGAGGTACTCGTACAGCGAGCTATAGTTCAAGGGACGCATCCCGCGCCATTTGTGGAGAACGGGGCCGAGCGTCCGATGCGACCTGAACTTTCGGTAGAACTCGGTCAGGTCAAGGCGCAGATTATATCGGTAGATGATCTCGTCCGTGAGCTGGCTGAGGAAATCTGGGCCGAGTTGCCTGGCTGACCAGATGGACAGGGCGATCTTGGGTTGAGCAACCGTCCCCCGGTTTTCAAACTTTAATCCCAGCGGCTGGCCTTGCCATAGCATGGTCTGCCAGCGCGTCCCTGGCTCCCACCGGGTATCGGCGGCAGGAAAGTGGTCCGGCTTGTGCAGTGTGGCGTCAAAGTTAAACGGCGCGGTTGGAATCAGGTCGAGAGTCTGCTTGACCTTCAGGACTCGTCTTTTCATCGGCTTTGTCCTTGTCGTTCAACAAGAGGCGGGTATAGGTTGCGCCGCTTGCTTCGTCTCCGGCATCGAGTCGGTGATGAGTTTACACCCACGCGCAAAGAGCGCAAGCTCGCTTGGCAAAAGTGCCATGGCACTATTGCCTGCGGTCACAGGGGTCGGAATAATGATAGCAGAAGCAAGGCCATCCCCAAAGTATCCGGGGCTTTCCCAGAGTCCACCTCGGTGTCATTCTGAGCGTCTGAAGAGCGCGAAGAATCTCAATTTTGCAAAGCCGAGATCCTGAGCCGCGAAGCGGCTCAGGGTGACAAAGCCAGAGAGCATGGGGAGTTGGCTACTTTGGGAAAACCCCAAGTATCTCGCCGTGTAGCAACACACGCAACAGGCGGAGGTAAAAGATGAACATCTATCGCGTTGATGGTATTCGTCACCAGACAGTCGCCTTCGGAGCGACGCCAGAAGAGGCGGTGGCGCAAGCACTCGCCAGCGGCGAGGTCGGTGATTGGGAAGCGCCCGAAGCCAGACGGGTGCCATTGCCGGAAGGATATGCCCTGCGGCCTGCGCGGCAAACCGTCGAGTTGCTCAAGGCCGCGATGGAAGAAGGCTGGACGACCCTGCGCCCCCGGCTGGATGGCTTGACCGACGCCGAGTTCTTCTGGAAGCCAGTCCCCAATTGCTGGACCTTGTGGCAAGGGGAAGATGGTCGCTGGGTGGAGGACTATGCCGACCCTGCGCCAGACCCGCCGCCGTTCACCACCATTGCCTGGCGAGTGATCCATATCGCGGCGTGCAAGCTGATGTACTATGAGCACGCCTTTGGCCCGGGCCGATTGACGTGGGATGAGTTGGTTTTGCCGCACACCGTTGCCGATGCCATCGCCTGGCTTGAGGAACACCATGCTCGATTGTGTGCAGCGCTCGATGGCTTGAGCGACAGCGACCTGGATGAGTTGCGGCTGACCAACTGGGGAGAGCGTTGGCCGACGTGGCGCATCTTTTGGGTGATGGCCGCGCACGATCTGCATCACGGCGGCGAGATTGGTTGCCTGCGCGACCTGTATCGGGCGCAACAGGCGCGGGGCATGACTTGATCCAGGTATGGACCCACGTGCCTGCGATTTTGCAAGGCCACCTGGCGGAGAACACTTGGCGGATCAACGCCGAATATCGTAGTCGGGGCGGGCGGATTTGAACCGCCGACCACTTGAACCCCATTTAGGAGTTTGGGTCACCCGACCGCAGAGCAACTTGAGTAGGGTTTTTAGCCACCTATGTGTCGTGCCATTTGACGCAGAAAAGTGCGCTACGGTGCCCCTGTTTGATCACTCTCTACAAGCAAGGATTCAATTCCGGGTAAATCCTTTTTCGGAATTCAGTGAGATGATACCACATATTCGTTGTGTGTGCAAGCACGGATGTTCTATGGTGTGCACGCAAAGGCTGCCAGGGAAGTTGGCCTTCTGGTTCAGCAAGTCACGCTGCTTTTCAAGTTTGGCAAATGTTTGCCTTTGGCGGGGACGACGGGAGTGAAGTTCTCCAAAGGCAATGAGTTGCCCCGTATTCCTTGCAATGTCTGCATAACTCAACCCCTTTCTGCAAGCCTCATCTGAGCATACGACGTACTCGAACCAAACAGGAGTGCGTCTATGCAAATCTCAATCTTTTCAGCATTTCAAAGTGCCTATAACCGATTTCGTTGCTGGCCGCTTTCGCTTGCCTCGCGTACACTGGTGCTCCAAACATCTCCCCGCAACCATCGACGAGGTGTAGCATGATTCCTGTCAATGGCCCTACTCGTTCCGCCGTCCATGCTTTCTACGCTGTCGCCAACCACACCGAGTCACCCTATCATCATGGGCTGTACACTCGTTTGGTGACCGAACAACTGGCACTGCAAAATCGTGAGACTGTGCCATCTTATGATCCACTGTTCGATCTGATTGTAGAACAAGAGATGGCTATTCTGGTGACCGATGCGGAGAATGTGCCGCTGGACGATCTGCGTCGCCATCTCGAAGCTCAGTTAAAAGAGGGCGGCCAAGTGACTTGCCTGATCGTGATGTGTTTCAACGAACGGCAACGATTGTTCCGTGTGGACGTGCCGCCATCACTTCGCGAGCGGCGTAATGGGTCAATGGTAGACTTGCCCGCTGTTACAACCAAGTCTGGCACAGTATCCACATCGCAAGTCTCTCGGCTACATGAACCCACGAGATGAGAAGACGAAAACACCGTAGCCACGCTATTTCCAGGCTACGGTGTTTGAACCAACCACCTCCGGAGAACGGATCGGAGATTTGAGTATAGGTTGGGCCAACTATCAGACGATACACGTAAGAGAAATCAGGGCACATTAAGAGTCACTAGAAGAGAGCGCCTTCCAGGCGCACTATCAAGCCGCCGATTCTAGCGGCGGTGGTTGACTATCGCAGCAATGCAGTGCCAACGGCGCAGGAACACAACGCAATGCAACCAAGCGCGAAATCCGTTTCTAAAGTTTCCATGTGCTACAAGGGTGGGCGCAAGATGCGCTTCAGCTTACTGTTTGGGCTGCCAAGCAGGATTACTACCATCGGCGATAGAACCAATCAGTTCTCCTGTTTTCCATGACATGATATGAATGACTGAGCGATTTCCGTCTTTACCCTCAAATGCAAGCCAAGTCTTGTCAGGAGAGAACGAGAAGCGGGCATATGGACTTCGGAGGCCCTCTGGAATCCGTGCCATCACCGCTTCGCTATCATATTCTAGAGGAATGTTGGAAGCTGGTTGTGGCTCTGCATTGGTACCTGGTATGATTGTCCAGACTGATTCTTTGCCACTTGGCTGCTCATATCGTTTGTATAAAAGACGCCCATCCGCCAGCCAGGCGACCGTCTCGTAAGAATCTTTTTCCGTTTTGCCTTGCACAACTACCTGCCGCCGACCCGTCGCCCAATGCAGGATGGTGACTGTTGGATTGTAGGGTCTATCTTCCTTGTCTACTTCAATCAATCCTATAGCCAACTTGGAGCCGTCAGGAGAGAAGGCCATGCCCCTGTATGCAAGCATACTAAACGATGCGACCAACTTGTCAGCGGCCACATCCACTATCTTGATCGCCCTTATTACGTACGTCCCCAAATCCAAAGCAAGGTAGCGACTGTTAGGCGACCAAACACCGAGATACTGTGGCTCACATCCATATTGATCGGGCATAGTGACTGCTTTGAGCGTTCGAGTGGAACCGTCGAGAGGGGAGTAGAGTCGTATACCGGTTCCATTATCACTGCCCTTGCCTTCGGAGCAAAAGTCATAGGCGAGCACTCGTCCGTCTGGAGACCATGCATACTTGCTCCACACTACCACCGTAGGCAAAAGCTGCCGTTCGGTGCCATTGGTGTTTGTTAGCCACAGCCCGATTTTCCCCTGTTCGGCAGGGCCACCAAGTTTCATTGGAATTGTCAGTCCCCCAAATTCCAGCGGAGGCGGCTCCTTGCGAAACACCCCGCAGCGAAGCGGAGTGGGCATGCCGCCGTTTCGCCAGCCTGCGGCGGGCAGGCGGGCGTGGGAGCAGCGGAACCCGGTTCCGCTGCTCTGCTCCGAAAAATGAAAGTTGGTGACCGCTGATAGTATAGCTCACAAGCATCGTCCCTTTCAACTGCGAAACCTTCATCGAGTGATGCGAAACGTGTCAGAACTTGCACATCCTCGGTTTCCTCGCATTTATCGCCCCAATAACTGAAACAACCTGAAACAGCCAGAAACAGCGGTCGTATAAAATGAAATCAAACTCTGCGCTCGCGTGTCTGGGCAAGGTGACAAGCACACCGATTCACGCCACACGCGCAACGCAAAATCGCGAGGGATATAGCTCATGCTCAAAATAGCACTGCTCGTTGACGGATGGAATCTCTTGAAAGCAGCGCACCGCGTCAGGCGGCGAGTCAACCTGGGCGAGTTGCCGCGCGCCGTCGTTGGCAATTCAAATCGGCACATCGTCTTTCAGCGTTTCTATGTCGGCCCGATCACCGGGCGCAACGCGCAACAGCGGGTCGGACAGATCGCGCACGAAGCGCGCGCGGCCGGCTTCGAGTGGGTCTCGTGCGCCACAGACGGCGCGTTCGCCAAGAGCACCGTGGACACACAGATCACAACCGACCTCTTGACCTGGGCCTATTGCCACAGCGTAGACGTGCTTGCCTTGTGCAGCGGCGACGGCGGTTACGCCGAGGCCGTGCAGCGCGCCAAAGCGTTGGGGCTGCGCGTTGAGGTATATGTGGTGAAGGCCAGCCATCATTTGTCGGTTGCCCTGGAACGCAACGCCAACTCGATCCACGACCTTGAGGGACTGGGCGTGCTGCAAGCAGACGATGGGGGCACGCTGGATGGTTTACACGAAGATCACGCTGCCGAGGGTTAGACATGACATCACCCGATGTACACATTTTGATCGCCAGCACAACCGATGCGGACACACGGCTTGTACTCGACCTGGCCGACGAACACAGCGCTGCCATGATCTTGGACGGGAGATGTGATCACAGAGACGATATGGCGCGGTTAGAGCAATCGCTTGGCTCCTGCTATGCGCGCTTACCCGGTGACCTTCGTGTGAGCGGCTTGCTGGTCAGCAAGATCGCGGGCATTGTCAGCTCATGGCGCAACTGGACTTGTGTCCTGGTCTTGGTGGACAGTGACCAGGTCGAGCCTTTTTTCGCAGCAGTCCAAGCCGCCTGCCCACCACGTGTGAAAGTAGAGATTGCCAGGAAAGGCTCAGGGATGCCAGACGGCGATATTGACCCAAGCGAATCTCAACGACAAATCCGAGGCTTTTCGAAAGAGTGCAATGGAGCCTCCCAGCCACATTGACCCAGGATATATCGCTCGCGTCGTCCGCACGTTGTGCGTCGAAGGCGACGTCATCGAAGTGCGCGTTCTCGGCGTGCCGCGCAAGGGCTTGATCAGTGGATACTTTGACGATTTTGACCGGCTGGCGTTCGCCGCCGCCCAATACGATGGCCGCGCCGAGGCCACCTACTTTACGCTCAACCCAGTGCAGCCAGCCCTACTGGCCAGGGGAGATAACCGGCTCGTCGAATGGGCGAAACACACGACGAGCGATGCCGACATCGTGTGTCGTCGGTGGATGCTGATTGACCTTGATCCCGCGCGACCCGCCGGCATCTCATCGTCGGACATTGAACTTCAGGCGGCATTGGGCCGACGAGACGAAGTGGCCGAGTGGCTCGACCTGGCTGGATTCCCTCCAGGCTTGCGGGGGATGTCAGGCAACGGAGCGCACCTGCTCTATCGCCTGGACAACCTGCCCAATGACGAAGAACACACCACCTTGATTCAGAACTGCATCGCCGTGATCGGCGCGCGCTTCAGTGACAAGGCAGTAGACATTGACCGCAAAGTCTTCAACGCCTCGCGGCTGTGCAAGCTGTATGGCACGCTCGTCCGCAAGGGCGACAACGTACCTGACCGGCCCTACCGGCGCTCACGTCTCGACATCCCCAATGTCTTGCCCGAATCTGTGAGCCTCGACCAACTGCGATGGTTGAGCCGTCAAACGGCTGAGCCAGCGCGCGTGGCTGTGCCTCGCGCTGCAGCCCAGGTCACTGCCGGACGCCGCCTCGCTTTGCGCGTGCCCGCTTACCTGGCTGCCGCCGGCCTGTCGGAAGGCGCCGACTATCGCATCAAGCGCAAGAAAGGCGCAACCTGGTACAACCTGCGCCTGTGCCCGGTTCACGCTGACCCTCATCCCAACTTTGAATGTGGCATCTGTCAGAGCGACGACGGCGCGATGGGCGCCAAGTGCCAGCACGATTCCACCAAGACGTGGCGCGATTTCAAAGCGGCGTTGGGCGACCCAACCAGGTTCTACGACGGCGGCGACTCGGCGCGACCAAATCCAGCAACTATTCCCTGCGAGTCTTCGGAAGACGCTCCTGTGCCCGCCCGACCCGAAAACAGTCATCCAAATTCGCGCGAGATTAACCTGGATGAGTTGTTGGCCTTTGTGCGATGCCCGACCGAGCATTTGTGGAGATACAAAGCCAAGACTGCGCCGCCCGCGACGGGCGAAGGGCTGGTGCAGGACATTACCCGCGCAGGCCTGCTCAGATGCTACGAAGGCGCAGCACCCTCACCATTAGAAGGCGTGCAATCTCGATGGCGCGAACAACTGGAAGCGTGGGAGATTGCCCCAGTCTTCAAGACACTGGACACGTACACCCGCTTGCATATACAAATCCTGCTCCCGTTCTTGAAGGGCGACATCAAAAAGCCGAACGGAGAGCCGTATCGTGCGCCTCACCTGACTGACGCTTACCAGAAACTGTACGAGCAAAAGGGCTTGTTGAAACTGCGGGCCGAGATAGATCGCCTCGCTGCCGGTATCCCGGTCGTTTTAGGTGACGAGTCGCTGGCCGATATGTTCGCCAGCACAATCGAGATCACCCTGCGATTCCAGCAGCCCGCTCTGTCCGAAGTCATCGGCGTGCAAGAGCCGTTCAACGTGTTGTTGCCCAACGGCTGGACTCTGGCCGGACTCGCCGACCTGGCGCTCCGTGCTGATGACCAAGACAAAGCGATTCTGGAGATCTGGGATTGGTTGCCGACAGCGTCCACGTGGCAAATTCTGCGACGCGATCTAAAAGTCGTGGCGGCGCTTCACGCTCAGAGTGACAAATGGCCCGGCGGCGTGGACCGCGTCCGCGTGCGGTATCTGCGCACTGGCGAGGCTGTTGACGTGTTCGGTCGCATCGTCCTGCCGTGGTCGCAAACGTTGTTGGTCACGGCTTGCCAGGCGATGCAGGAAGCATCAATAGGCGTGCCCCGGCTCGCCGTATCCACGGCGCAGTGCCGAGGCTGTCCGTACTGGACCGAGTGCATGTCGGATACAGGATGGAATGTCCTGGGGGCGGTCAACCACTGACACGCTTTCGGTTGAAAAGACAATCCAATGTCCAACTTCGTTTCCTATCGTCAACAACTGAGAGAACACGCCTTAGCGCATTGGTCACAAGTTAAGGTTTTCGCTCAGATGTCAAGGGGCGTTTGGCTTCTTTCGCCTCATGCGGTAAGATAGGCAGTATGAGCAAAAAGACCCAAAACACTCGGAAAAAGAGCACGGTGCGGCACACCCG
>DAOTXX010000103.1:0-43789 GCA_034434835.1 Thermoflexales bacterium
CTATGCCACAGCATACAACACTTTGGGCTTTACGGCTATTGTCATCCTGCCTGGTCTTCAAGGTCATTTGACACTTGCCAAGCCGCAGCCTCTGTCCGAATATTTACTTTGGCAAAAGTCGTGAGCAGTTACCCCACCACTTGTCAGCACGCATGCGTGTCAACTTAAGGTTGGAGTGCAGGCTTCAGCCTGCATAAGACGCGGCCTGAAGGCCGCACTCCGGGGCTAAAATTTACGCCAATGGTCAGCACGATACTGGTTTGGCCTGGGACTTACACGCCCGGCTGTTCATTGGCCAGACAGCCAACACATCTACAGTTCAATGATATAGATTTATCTTACCCCAGACAAGGACGTGGAGAGGACACTTTTAGGGCATCCCATACTCATGGCAGATTTTCAAGAGTTTGAGCGCGATTTACAGGACATTTTGAACCATCTCTACGACCCCGCTTACCAGCCTTCCGATGCGTTATTGAATGTCCTCGGCGGCGACCCGCAGGCGGCTACCTTGCAAGCCATCGGCGAACTCGAGCCTGCCCCTCAGGTTCCACGCGCAGCCCGCAGTTGGCGAATCTATGAGGTGCTGTCTTGGCGGTATCTCCACAAGCTGACCCAGGAAGAGACGGCCGAACGACTGGGCATCACGCCACGTCACCTGCGCCGCGAACAGGCCGAAGCCGTCCATGCCCTGGCCCAAAGCCTGTGGCAAGCCCGATCGGCTCACCCCGCCGAAGCGCCCCAACGGACCACGCCCGTCCTGGCGCCCGACTGGCTCAGCCAGCTCAAGCAAGAACTGCTCTCGCTGCAAAAAAGCGCGCCGGGCAGCCTAGCCGATGTCGAGGCGACCATCGTGAGCGTCGTCGCCTTGGTCTCGCCGATTACGGCCAAACGTGGCGTGAGCATCCAGGTGGGACAGCTTCAGCGTGGGGTGATGGCTTCGATCCACCCTTCAGGACTGCGCCAACTCTTGGTGCATAGCATCACCGAATGGTCGCGCCTGCTGCCGTCCGGGCAGATCGAACTGGGCGCTGAGCAGGTCGGGGATCAAGTCCAGATCACGCTGACCGGCCAGGGCCAGACTGTCGGGACCTTGCCGGACGATGCGTTGATCCATGAACTGCTGGATATGTACGGAGGTTCGGCGGAACTACGCGCGGAGGGGAACAGGCTCAGCCTGGATATCCGGCTGCCCCTGGCCGCCAGGATCAAGGTGCTGGTCGTGGACGACAATCCCGACCTGATCCACTTTTACCAGCGCTACGTGCAAGGGACACGGTATCAGATCGTGCCGTTGGCAGAAGGCGCGCGCACCTTGGAGACCATCGAGGCGACCCGGCCCAACGTGATCGTGCTGGATGTGATGCTGCCCGATATAGATGGATGGGAATTGTTGACCCATCTGCGCGAGCACCCGGCGACGCGGTCACTGCCTATCATCATCTGCTCGGTCGTCCGTGAAGAAGAGTTGGCCCTGGCCCTCGGCGCAACACGTTATATCGCCAAGCCCGTCCGACGCCAAGAGTTTGTCCAGGCCCTCGATCAGGTCCTCGACGCAGCCGGTTCCAGGGGGCGATCCGGGTAGCGCAAGAGGGTCGGGATCGCCTGAGAGCACCGCAACAACTGACCCAACGATAACCCTTCCCCCATGGTCACCATCAGCACTTCGCTGGTCGCTGGACGAGTGTCCGGGTCTTGAGCCGTCAGCATGATCACATCTATATCGTGGAGCGTCTCGTCCTGATTCTTGGCGGCGAGCACGTGCCAGCCGTCAATATCGGGCAATACGATGTCCAGCAGCGTCAGATCCGGATGCTCCGTGCGCAGCCGGTCCAGCGCCTGCATCCCCGTCGAGGCGGTGGTGATCTCGAGCGAATCGTCACAGGCCTGCAACATTCGGACAAAGAGCCGCAGGGCGTCCGGGTCGTCATCCACCACCAACACGCGCCGCAGCGGCTTGCCCACGGCCTCCAGGGTGGCCTGCAACTGGTCACGTGTGATCGGCTTGAGCAAATACCCGACCGCCCCGGCCGATAGGGCATGCTCGGTCTTGGCCGACAGACAGCACCCCATGATCGGCAGCTCGGGCAATTCCTGCCGGGCTCGTTGAACGAGTGCATGCAGCTTTTGCGGCGAAGGGACATTGATCAAGAGCGCCTGGGTCGGACGATGTTGCGCGCTCTCGATCGCCTGCGCCAGATCGCATATCTC
The DNA here is from genome assembly GCA_034434835.1 of Thermoflexales bacterium. Classification (GTDB taxonomy): domain Bacteria; phylum Chloroflexota; class Anaerolineae; order Fen-1058; family Fen-1058; genus JBGLNJ01. Next base: position 2,212 of record DAOTXX010000103.1, read on the forward strand.
GATCACTTCCAGGTTATCCGTATACCGCGCAAAGATGGGGGGCAGATCGCCCGTCTCGTCACAGATCAACAAGCACGGCTTGATCGGCATCTTGGGGAGGTTGGCCGGGGTCGTGCGCTCATGCCAGAGCCACTCTTCAACTAACCAGCGAGCCGGCCCAGCCTCAAGCTCTTTCAGCGGGTCAATCGGCAGCTTGAAGTAGAAGGTGCTGCCCACGCCCAGAGCGCTCTCCAACCCCATTTCCCCGCCGTGCAGCTCGACAAATTGCTTGCTGATGCTCAGACCTAGCCCCGTGCCGCCTCTGCCGCTGCGCCAGGCTTGCTGTCCCTGGTAAAACGGCTCAAAGATACGTTGGGCATCCTCAGGGGCGATGCCGGGGCCAGTATCGCCCACGCGGACCAGCACATGGCGCTCTTCGGGCCTGACGTCCACGGTGATGCCGCCCTGATCCGTGTAACGCGCCGCATTGCTCAACAGGTTGACGATCACCTGCCGGATGCGTGTCCGGTCACAATACACCTCTGGCAGATCGGGCGGCAAGGTCACCTGGAGCGAGAGATGCTTCTTATCTAGCAGTGGCCGTACAACCGCTACAGCGCGCTCCACAATCTCGGACAGGTTGACCGGCTCTCGGTGAAGCGCCAGTCGTCCCGCTTCCATCTGGCTCAAATCGAGCACATCGTTGATCATGGACGCAAGATGCTCACAGTTCCGGCGCACAATTTCCAAATCCTCGTAAAGCGCGGGCGGCAACTGCGGGCCATAGACATCGGGCGTCTCCAATAGCAGATCGGTCAGGCCGATGATCATGTTGAGCGGCGTACGGAACTCGTGACTGACGTTGGCGACAAACGCTGCCTTGGCCTTTTGGGCCTCTTCGGCCACCTGCCATGCCGTCGAGAGCCTCTCGTTCATCAGAGCGAGCTGGCGGTTAGCATGCGCCAGGTCTTCCAACGCCTGCTTGAGTTCGGCTCGATGGGCGCGCGCTTCTTCCAGCGACACCTGAGCTTGCTTGTAGTATTGCCACGCCCACTGCGCTACGTCTTGCACCGGTTGAAGCATGAGCCACAAGATGCCCCATGCACTCCAGATCAAGAGCGCGCTCACGCCTGCCCCGGCCAGATCGAGGCCGCCCTGCCCTACTTGCCACCACCATCCCACTATGGCTGTCTCGGCGAAGGCGACCCCCAGACCCGCCGGAAGATTGATGAGCACCACCGCTAATGCCGTCGGGATTGTCAGCAGGGTCAAAAGCGCCGGCAAGTTCAACCAATGGCTAACCCACAGGATGATGATCGTCGAGCTGGCAATGACACACCACCGGCTCCACCGGGGCTGCCAGTATTCGATCAGCAGATTGATGCAAGCGAGCATCAGGATCAGCAGCGCCACGGACGACATGGTGCGCGAGAGCTCGGGCGTCCCGGCGGCAAAACCGCACGCTACCCCGATCCCCATGATGATCGCGATGACGGGCTTGACCGAGACGCTCAGATCAGGTCTGAAGCTTGTGACGGTAGATTCGTTCATTCCTGCAACCCGGTCGAACGTAAACTGCTCAGAGAGGGTGTCCGAGACGTGGTGTTCGACATGCCCATTATAATTCAGAAACCCGTTTTCTCCGAGAAAACGGGTTTCTCTCCGCCGAGCGCCCATAGTCTTCTTGGCGGTTCGCATTTGTCTGTGGTAGAATTTCGCCATGTCTGCGTCTCGGGGCCGATTCCTCATTTATGGCGCCGTCGTCGCCGCTGTGGGCATTGCCGTTCTGGTCTGGCAATCGCCGCTTGTGATCTGGTCGCAGTGGCCGGTGATGCTGGCATTGGCCATCCTGGCCGTTGCGGCACGACGATTCGCCTTCACGGTGGGCGGTCTGGTTGGCATCAGCCTCGACACGAGTGTCCATTTTGCCTCGGTCGTCCTCCTTGGCCCGGCGAGCGCGGCGCTCATCGCCCTTGTCTCAACCGTCATTGCCTTACTGACTAACCCCGTCCAACGCTATCCCTGGTTTTGGCCGCGCCTGGCGTATCTGGGATTCAATGGCGGGATGTTTGCGCTGATGGAGTTGATCAGCGGCCAGGTGTACCTTTGGATCGGTGGGCCTCATCCAGCGATTGCGCTCTTTGCGCTCCGCACCTGGTTGACGGCGCTGGGATGGGCTGTCACTTATCACACGGTCAATCTACTCATCGCCTATCCCGCGCTATTTTTGGCCGGGCGATTGAACTGGCAAGTCGTGCGCCAGGACCCGGGCGTGTTTGCGACTGAAGTGACAACACTGCCGGTCGGTGTTTTGCTGATCGTCGTCTACAGCGCGGAAGGACTGGCCGGGCTGGCGCTCTTGGGCACGCTGTTGGTCGTCGCGAGCGCGCTGCTTCAACGATTGGTGCGCACGGGCGACCGACTGCGCGGTCAGCTCAACTCAGCGGCGGCGCTTACCGAAGCAGGGCAGGCCTTGGCCGCTTCGCTCGATGCAGATAGGATCGTCGAGCTGGTGTATCATCTGACCACCAAAGTGCTCAGCGCGCGCACGTTCTATATTGCGCTGTACGACGAGGCTCAGCAAGAGCTGTATTTTCCCGTGCTGATCGAAGAGGGCGTCCGCCGGCCGCCAGTCCGAGTCGCGTTTGAACCCGATTTGGGCCTGACGGCGCACGTCATCATCACGCGCAAGCCGGTCCTGTTGAGCAACGCGGCAGAATTTGGAGCTTTGCCGATCCGCCGCAATCCGGCCAGCGGCACGGCCCCGATCGAATCGGCGTTAGCCGTCCCAATGATCGCCCGCCAGCGCGTGCTGGGTGTCCTCTCAGTGCAAAGCACGGCGCGCCAGGCTTTTAGCCAGGACGACCTGGCAACGCTCAGCACCCTGGCGCAGCAGGCTGCGATCGCGATGGACAATGCCGCGTTGGTGAGAAATCTGGCGGCTCAAGAGCGCTTGCGCCAGGAATTCGAGATCGCCCGGCGCACGCAACGCGATCTCTTGCCGGCCCAGTCGCCACGTCTGCCAGGGTGGGATATCGCGGGCACCTCATCACCAGCCAGCATCGTCGGCGGCGACTTTTTCGGTTACTATGGGCCGTTCGACTCGGGTGCGCGATTGGGGATCGCCGTCGGCGATGTCTCGGGGCATGGGATGCCAGCCGCGCTGTTGATGACGTTGACGGTGGGGCTGCTCGGAGCGCAATCGCGCAGTGGCGCCAGCCCGGCCGAACTGCTGGCGCATCTCGGCACGGCACTTCGACCGCACTGCGAGCGCAGCCGGCTCAACGTGGCGGTGTGCTACAATTGGCTTTGGGACGACGGGACCGTCTGCATCGCTAACGCTGGCAGTATCGCGCCGCTGGTTCGCCGTGCCGATGGGAACCTCGAATGGGTGGACGTGCACGGACTGCCCTTGGGCATCGAACTGGTGGGGCCTCCGCGGGTCGAGCGTCACGTGCGTCTGGAGCCGGGCGATGCGCTGGTGATGATGACCGATGGCTTGATCGAAGCCAAGAACGCGACGGGCGAGATGTTCGGCTTTGCCCGGTTGGAGCAAGCTCTGGCGGATGTCCATCGAGCGAGCGCGGCGGCTATGCAGGAGCACTTGTTGAAAGCTTTGCAGGCGTTCATCGCGCCGGTCGAACCTGAGGATGATGTTACAGTGGTCGTCGTGATGAAACAGTGAATCGGATCGCAGATGACGAGGGGATCATGATCGTATCCAAGAAACTCTCACTTCAAACGCGCGGCAACGGTGACACGCACGACATCACCGATGCCGTGGCGAAAGCAGTGCGCGAATCGGGATGCAAGTCGGGTACCGTGACTTTGTTTTGCCCCAGCTCCACAAGCGGCCTGACGACGATCGAGTTCGAGCCGGGCGCGGTGGCAGACCTACAACGTGTGTTTGACGAGATCGTTCCAGCAGGCGTGGAGTATCGCCACAACGAACGCTGGGGCGACGGCAACGGCCACAGTCACGTTCGCGCGTCACTTTTGGGTGCCTCGCTCGCCGTCCCCTTTGTGAATGGGACGCTCACGTTGGGCACCTGGCAGCAGATCATCTACATAGACTTTGACATCCGTCCGCGCCACCGGGAAATCATCGCACAGATCATGGGTGAGTAACCCCCACCCCACCCTCCCCCGCGCGTGGGGGAGGGCCGGGGAGGGGGTAAAGAGCGAGCTATGCCCTCCGAGCGCCAACGCCGCGCCGACATCGTTCGGCTGATCGTCACAACGCGGGAGCGGTTTCCCCACACGCCCCGCCTCACGGCTGCGCTCAAACGTGTGATGTGGCGGTACGTCAGCGCGTCGTCATTGCCTCCGGCGCGTCGCAAACGCCGAACCTGAAGAGTGCCACAGGTTTTCGTCTATCCTGGTATAATCAAAGTGGGCATCCCAAGCTGGTCATCGCTGCTCCACGCTGTTGCGCTGCTGATGATCAATCGTGAGCCGACCTATGCAACTACAACCTAATCTCTACTCGTTGGCCTTGCTGGTATCCGCCAGTGCGGGGGCAATGATCGCTCGGATTGTCTGGCGCCGCCGCACCGTGCCGGGCGCGAAGGCTCTGATGTTATTAGCGCTGGCGCTGATGGTGTGGGCGCTGACGTACGCTGCACATTGGGCCGTCGTTGATCCCTCCGCCAGACGGTTCTGGTTGGACGCGACCTATCTGGGCGTGGTCGTCGCACCTTCGATGCTGTTGGCCTTTGTCCTGCAGTTTACCAACCGGAGTCACTGGCTGACGCGCCGCAATATCGCGCTGCTGGCCATTGAGCCGATCGTGACAATGGTGTTGTTGTGGACGGATAGCTGGCACGGAGGGTTCTTTGCCGGCCTACGGTCAAGCACCGCCGACGCGATCTTGAACGGCGGCTTGGGGTTCTGGCTGAACGCCATCTATTCTTACAGTCTGCTCTTGATTGCCAATCTGCTGTTGCTGCAGGCGTTCGTGCGCGCGCCGCGTCTGTACCGTGGGCAGACTGGCACGATCTTACTCGGCGCGCTATTGTCCACCGCGGCCAGCTTTCTCAGCGTGACGAATCTCAGCCCATTTCCCAATCTCGACCTCACCCCGTTTGTCTTTACGCTGACCGGGCTGATCTTTGCCTATGGGATCTTGCATTACCGTCTGCTAGATATTGTGCCAGTGGCGCGCTATGCTTTGGTCGAGAGCATGAGCGACGGCGTGCTGGTGTTAGATGCGCAGGACCGCATTGTAGACATCAACCCGGCCGCTCAACAATTGCTCGGCCTTGAGTCCACTCCGATAGGGCAGCCTGCTGGAGAGGCCTTGCCCATGTGGCCCAATCTGGCGGCTCGCCATGGCGACGCGTCCAGCGCCCAAAAAGTCCTTCTCCAGCCAGAAGCACCGCGCTATTTGGAATTGCAGATGACCCCCCTGTATGATCCGCGCCGAAACTTGACAGGCCGGTTGATCACCTTGCGGAACATTACTGAGCGCCACCGAGCCGAAGAGCAACTCCATCAGGCGAATCTCGAATTGCAGGCGCGCAATGAGGAACTGGACGCGTTCGCGCACACGGTCGCGCATGATCTCAAGAACCCGGTTCACCAAAGCCTGTGCTATGCCGAGGTGCTCGAACAAGATTACGATGCCCTGTCCGACAGTGAGCGGCATCACGCGCTGCGCGCCCTCCGGCGGATAGGAGACAAAATCAACAATATCCTCGATGAACTGCTGTTGTTGTCCGAGGTGCGCAAACAGGACGTCAAGTTAGCCCCGTTGGATATGCGAGGTATCGTCGACGAAGCGCGTCAGCGCGTCAGACACCTGGTCGAAGAGTGCCAGGCCGAGATCATCTTGCCGTCTACATGGCCGGAGGCAATGGGCCACGCGCCGTGGGTGGAGGAAGTATGGGTCAACTATCTCACCAACGGGTGCAAATACGGCGGCCAGCCCCCACGTCTGGAGCTGGGGGGAGAGACTCTGCCGGATGGCCGGGCGCGTTTCTGGGTGCACGATAACGGTGAAGGCATCACCCCGGACGATCAGATGCGCCTGTTCATGCCATTCACGCGGCTCGATCAGGTGCGCGCGCGCGGGCATGGGCTGGGGCTGTCCATCGTGCGCCGCATCGTGGAAAAGCTCGGCGGGCAGGTGAGCGTGGAAAGCGAGGGCGTCCCCGGCCACGGGAGCACATTTAGCTTTACGCTGCCGGGCGCGTCGCAGGCAACCGCACCCTGAGCGTTACGAGAGCCTTCGCAAGGTTCAAGTCTCCCCTGTTTTCCAAGATACCGTTACGCCACCTGCACCTGGCCCACGCCACCTTCGATGCGCAGGTCGAGTTTGTTCGCCGCCGTGTCGTAATCCGGCGAAGCATATCCCGCACCCGCGCGCGGAAAGCGTTGCGTGTCCACGTTGAAGGAGCCGATCGCCATCGTCGCCGTGATGCGGGCGGCCACGCCCTCTGGCACGCTCAGCTTGACCGAGGCCGCGCCGGCCTTGACGGTCGCCCGCGTTGTGCCCGCTTCGCGCGGGAAGCGAACCTGCGTATCGGCCGCGCCAGTTTCCAGCGAAAACTCGGTCACCTTCAACTCGCTCAGGTCGAAGTTGGACTGGCACGCGCCCACCTGCAAGCGCAGCTTGAGCGGAATATCGCGCGTCAACCGGATATCCCACCGGTGTCCTTGCCGCCAGCCCCACCAATCCCAAAAGTAGGGCCGCGAGTGAATCCTGAGCCGCGGGCCGCGCAGTTGGTACTCGACATCGTCCGTGAACTCGCCTTCGAGCAATTTACCGGGAGCAGCCCCCGCCTCCACGTTCAACTCGCCCGCGCCAAACTCGACTTGCACTTGAGCTTCGGGAAGCGAGTCTTGATCAATCGAAAGCGACTCGCGGCCTGTGCCGCTCCGCGGCCAGGCGACGGCCAGCAGAATGTCCAGCCCGATGACGACGAGGATCAGCGGCCACAATCGCCAGAGTTGCCAGGGGTCGAACGGCAGCAGGCCGAGATTGCTCAACAGGAACAGCACGCCCACCGCAATGAGCAGGAGCGGCCAAAAGACGGGGCCGATGCGACGCATGGTTCACCTCCTCCTTTCACACGATCTCTACGCGCCAGTCGTGCACCTCAACGTCGAAAGGCGCGCCTTCGATCCAGCGGACGAGTTTTTCAAACAGGCCGTGAATATAAGCCGCGTCATTGGAAACCACCGCCACCCCAATCGTCGCCGAGCGCCAGGCATCTTGATGGTCCACCTCCGCCACGGAGACGTTAAACTCGCGGCGCAGTCGCAAGAGGAGCGGCTTGAGGACGCTGCGTTTGTCCTTGAGCGATGCGTTGCCAGGCAGACCCAGTTCGATGGTGCAGATGCCGATGACCATGATCAATACTCGCTCCACTCTCCACGCTTGACGCTTTACAACCTGCGATTCCATTCGTCGGTGGCATAGCGCGTCCGCCGTAACTCGTCGGCCCACGCGCGCTCTTGGGGCAAAAGGTCACCAGGCGTCAATTCGAGGTTGAGCGCCGAGGCCATGCCACGCGCGATGGCTTGCGCCGCTTCTTCAAACGAGACGGCGCGGCCCAGCGCCGATTCGACGGTCGTCGCGCGTGCACGAACGCGCGCCGGGGCCGGGGGCGAGGTCAGCACCTGGCAGATGCGCGCCAGGTCGCCCGTCAGAGGCAGCGCGCCGTGTTGAAGGACAACGCCCTCTCGCCGCACCTGCGCGCTGCCGATCAGCTTTTTGCCGTCCACCGTGATTTCATACGTGGAAGGCACCTCAAAGCACACCGGGCCTTGGGAATCGTTCGGTGGGGACGATTCAACGTCTGGGTGGTGCACTTTGATGCTGGATACGCCCAGCAACCGCAATCCTTCGAGCAATCCCTGGCTCAGCCGCCGGTAACTTGCAACGATGCCGCCTTCGACGCATGGCTCGGTTTCCGGCGCGGTCACGCTGTAGGTCAGCTCGTCCGTATGCAGAATCGCGCGCCCGCCAGTGGGACGACGGACCACCGTATAGCCGCGCTGCGCGCAGGCGGCCCAATCCACGTCGCTTGATGATTGTGCCTGGCCTAAGCTGAGACAAGGTGGCTCCCACGCAAAAAAGCGCAGCGTGGGTGGCACCAGCTCCCTGGCGACCGCGCGCAAGATCGCCTCGTCAATGGCCATGTTCGTCGCGCCATCGGCGACGCCAGTGTTGAGCAATCGCCAACGTGCCAACGGATACATCATCTCATTTCCTCAAGTCAATGTAGAACCATTGGTGTAAATTTTAGCCCCGGAGTGCGGCCTTCAGGCCGCGTTTTATGCAGGCTGAAGCCTGCACTCCAACCTTAAGTTGACACGTATGAATGTAGAACGTTAGGATTATACCATACGACTGACCACCCAGCGCTCAGTTCCCGATATGACTCTTGCTTTGAGGGCAGGAGCGCATAGTTAACCCGAGACTTGGATTGACTGAGCTTGAGTTGCATGTTATACTGAGCGCGGTCATGTTTTGCGCTTTTGTGTTCGCCCTCATCCCTGTCAACGAATCGCCTTCGGCGCAACGAATCAACGAATGAACGTGGCCAGCGGGCCTATTCGTTCAATATTCGTTGACGGGAGAAAAGCGCAATTTGTGCCCGCGTTGGATATATTTTCTTCCGATTCCCTTAAACCGCAGGCCCTGGGCAAAGATTGCTCAGGGCCTGTGTGCATTACCTGACTCATCAGAGTGGGCGCTTGAACACCCAACTTTCGCGGTACATCACACCCGGCGGCGGAGGTTGATCGCTCGAAACGCCGGCCAGTTCCCAACTGTCCAACCCCAATTGCGCCAAAAAACGGCCAAAGTTATCCGGCGGGACGACCTGATGTGTCTCCCCATCCATGCCATAGTGAACGAACATGACACTTTGAGGTTTGATACCTTCAAAGTGATCGATCGTCAGCTTACAATATTCCCATTTTTGGATTGCCATTTTGTCCCTCCAGGATGCAGCGGGTTTGAGGTTCCGGGCAGCTTGCCACCTGGCACAGTGATTTAACCAGTTTCCACTGAACGGCGACGGCAGACTGGAGTCTGCCTCGGACAGAGTTGTCCTCAAGTAGCATACCATATTTGGTCAGAGGCAGACTTGCCAATCGCTTACAAAAAAGTTACAGGCGTGTTACTCAGCCCGGCCTCTCGCCGCCCTATCCCCCGAACAAGTTGAGCCCGGCTTGCGCCAGTTGCAGCCACGGCCCCGGCCAGATCCCCAAGATCAAAGTGCCCAAAGCCGTCACCGCCAGCGTCGTCGCCAGCGCCGGATAGACCCGGCCTGGCAGTTCGCGCTCTGGCTCGCGCATCGTCATGTCCACAATGACGCGAAGGTAAAAGAACGCGCTGATGACGCTGGTGATCACGCCCACGATCGCCAGCCAGACGAGATCGCCGTGGAGCGCCGCCATGAACAAATAGTACTTGCCAAAGAACCCGCCGGTCGGGGGAATCCCCGTCAGTGAAAGCATGAACAGCGACATCGCCATCGCCAGCCATGGATACTTGCGCCCCAACCCGCGATATTGATCAAAGGTCTGGTCCTCACCTTCGCGGCGAGCCATCACCGCCAGCACAGCAAACGCGCCGAGGTTGGTGAACACATAGGCCAACAGATAGAACAGCACGGCGGCCAGTCCAGCTTGATTCGCGGCCGCGACGCCCATCAGCATATATCCGGCATGGGCGATGCTCGAATAGGCCAGCATCCGTTTGAGGTTGGTCTGCGCCAGCGCAACGACGTTGCCCAAGATCATGGTCAGCGCGGAAAGGATCGCGATCACCGGCATCCAATCGAACCGCACCGCCCCCAGCCCGAACAGAAAGACACGCAAGAGCGCGGCCAGGCCGGCCGCCTTGGCCCCCACGGACATGAACCCGACGACCGGGGTCGGCGCGCCTTCATAGACATCCGGCGTCCACATGTGAAACGGCACGGCCGCAACCTTAAAGCCCAACCCGACGATGAGCAATCCCGCGCCGACGAGCAGCAAAGCGCCGCCGCGACCCGCCGAAACGGTCTGCGCGAGCCGGGCCACGTCGGTGGTGCCTGTCGCGCCATAGACCAGCGCGATGCCATACACCAGAAAACCTGTGGCGAACGCCCCGAGCAAGAAATACTTGATCGCGGCTTCTTCCGAATCGAGTCGTGGGCGCGCAAAGCCAGCCAGAACGTACAACGGGATCGAAAGCAATTCCAGTCCGAGAAAGACCACGATCAGGTTGGCAGCTTGCGCCATCAGCAGGAGGCCGCTCGTGGAAAACACCAAGAGCGCATAGTACTCGCCGCGCTCGATGCCCCGGTCGCGGATATAGTTGAGCGAAGCCCACACTGAAAGCAGCGCGGCGATCAGACCGACGGCGCTGATGAACGCAGCCATGTCATCCAGCACGACCATCCCACCAAAACCGGAGAGAGGCCGCCCCCACAACGTGACCTGCGCGATCAGCGCGCCGAGGATGCCGACCATGCTCAGCCAACCGATCAGCGCCGAGCGCTCCTTGGGCACGAACAACTCGACCACGATCAAGATCATGCCCCAGACGCTCAAGATGAGCACGGGCAGAATGGATAACCAATCGTTGATGGTAAGCGACATGGTTGCCTCAAACTACTGGACGAAAGCTGTTCGACCTTCGTCGTGGGTCACGCGGAGCGGTCCTTTGTCGTCAGTGAACTGCGGCGACAATGCTCGGCAGGCGCGCCAGCACCTCCGAGACCGACCTGGACATCACCTCAAAGAACGGCGCGGGGAACAAGCCGATGACAAAGATCAGGACGACGATCGGGATCAGCGTCCATTCCTCGCGCGCCGAAAGGTCTTGCATATCCCGATTTTCCGGCTTGACCTCGCCCAGGTACACGCGCTGGAACATCCACAGCATATAGACGGCGGCCAGGATGATGCCCGTCGCAGCGAACGCGGTGTAAATCCACGCGGGCGCAAGCGCCTGGCTGCCGAACGAGCCGAGCAAAATGGTAAACTCGCCGACGAACCCGTTCAGCCCCGGCAGGCCCATCGAGCTGAGCACGACAATGAGCGAGAGCGCGCCATACACCGGCATCAGCTTCATCAGCCCGCCAAAGGCGTCCAGCTCCCGCGTGTGCTTGCGCTCGTAGATCATGCCGACGAGCAAGAACAATGCGCCAGTCGAAAGCCCATGATTGATCATTTGCAGGATGCCGCCCTGCAGGCCTTGCGGCGTGAGCGAAAAAATGCCCAGCATGACAAAGCCCAGGTGCGAGACAGACGAGTACGCGACGAGCTTTTTGACATCGCTTTGCGCGAACGAGACGATCGCGCCATAGATGATGCCGACGATCGCCAGCACGGCGATGGTTGGCGCGGCCACCACCGAAGCGACGGGGAACAACGGCAGATTGAAGCGCACGAAACCATACGTGCCCATCTTGAGCAAGATACCGGCGAGGATGACCGAGCCGGCCGTCGGCGCTTCGACGTGCGCGTCGGGCAACCACGAGTGCAGCGGCCACAGAGGGACTTTGATCGCAAACGCCGCCGCAAAGGCGATGAACAGCCACAGTTGAATCTGAGGCGGCAGACCGTTCCCAACCTGGTAAAGTTCGATCACGTCAAAGGTGCCGCGTCCCAGTTGCGCCTGCGCGGTGAGCCAGAGCGAGATGATCGCCAGCAGCATCAGGATCGAGCCAGCCATTGTGTACAAAAAGAACTTGACCGCCGCGTACACCCGGCGCGGGCCGCCCCAGATGCCGATGAGGAAATACATGGGGACGAGCGTAAACTCCCAAAAGATGTAAAACAAGAACAGGTCGAGCGCGACGAACACGCCGACCATGCCGGTCTCGAGCAGGAGCATGAAGACAAGATATTCCCTGAGCCGTTCATGAATGGCGTTCCACGACGAGAGGATGGCGATGGGCGAAAGGAGCGTGGTCAGCAGCACCAGCCACAGGCTGATGCCGTCCACGCCGAGAAAATACTGAATCCCCCACTGCGGCACCCACGGCGCGCGGTCCACAAACTGCGGCCCGGCTGCGCCAGGCACAAAGAACACGATCAGCGCCAGCGAGACGACGAACGTGAGCGCCGAAACGCCCAAAGCTACCCGCTTCATCGCTTCTTCTTGCTCGCGCTTCATCAGCAGCAGGATCGGGATGCCCGCGAGTGGAAGGAACGTGATGATGGTCAACAAGGGAAAGCCCACTTGATTCATACTAACCTCATCTGTTCGACGAATGACCAAAGACGAAAGACGAACGAGGGACTCGGCTTTCGTCCTTCGTCATCCGTCACGCGAAGCGGTCATTTCATCGTAACGCCAAGTATGTCACAATAATCACCACACCCAACAACACCGACAACGCATAATTGCGGACGTAGCCGGTTTGCACCTGGCGCAGTTGAGCCGCACACCCCTGGACCAAGCGCGCCAGCGCGTTCACCGCGCCGTCAATGATGCCCAGGTCAATCGGGTTCGCCAGGAAGCTGGCCCCGGCCTTGAACGTGTTGACCATGACGCTGTCGTGGAACCAGTCGTGCCAGAATCGCCAATCCACCGTATAGGCCAGGAATTTCGCCAGCCCCTTGAATGGCTGGACGAACAAAAAGCCATAAATCTCGTCCACCCAATACTTGGGATTCAATACCTTTGTAAATACCCAGCCCACGACAGGCGTCGTGCGGAGCGGATCGTCCACGCCCTCCGGCAATTCGCGCGGGCGATAGACCAGGTAGCCCAATCCGATGCCCAGCAATGCGACCAGGATCGAGCTGCCCGCGACTCCCAAATCCAGCCCCAGGAAATGCTCCTGCGGTTCCAGCCAGATGGTAAACGCGCCCGTGACGTTGACGAATCCAGCCACCGCCGCCAGGGCAGCCAATGCGACTAACACATGCGTCATCACGCGCGGGCTTTCGGGCGCGCGCGCGGCGGCCGCATGACGCGGCTTGCCCAAGAACACCATCAACACCTGGCGCGTCATGTAGAACGCGGTAAAGAAGGCGGCGATCAGGAGCAGATAGAACGCTGCCGCAAACGCCAGATGTCCATGCTCGCCCAGCCCTTTGTGAAACGCCTCGGCCAGAATCTCGTCCTTGCTCCAAAAGCCAGCAAGCGGCGGAAGGCCCATCAACGCCGCCGCGCCAATGACATACGTCCAGAATGTCCATCGCATCCTGGGCGCCAACCCACCCATGAGCCGCATGTCGTTGGGATCAAATGATTGCTGATTGCCGATTGCCGATTGCTGATTGTGACCTGCGCCCCGCGACTTGCCCCCCTTTGACATTTCGTGATGCCCATGCTCCATCGCGTGAATCACGCTACCCGCGCCCAGGAACAACAAGGCTTTGAAGAAAGCGTGCGTTCCCAGATGGAAAATGCCAGCGACCGTCGCGCCCATGCCGACCGCGCTGATCATGAACCCAAGCTGGCTGATGGTCGAATACGCCAGCACCTTTTTGATATCGAATTGCGCCAGGCCGATGGTCGCGGCCAAGAGCGCCGTGACCGCGCCAACCAGAGCCACCACGGCCTGCGAATCTGGCGCAAGCGCAAAGAGCGGGTGATTGCGCGCGATCATGTACACGCCCGCGGTGACCATCGTCGCGGCGTGGATCAGCGCGCTGACGGGTGTGGGGCCGGCCATCGCGTCTGGCAACCAGACGTACAGCGGAATCTGCGCAGATTTGCCTGTTGCGCCAACGAACAGCAACAGCGTGATCGCTGTAGCCGCGCCCATTGCCACGTGACCGTGCTCAGCGGCTTGGAATACCTCTCGATATTGCAGCGAACCCACCGTGACAAAAATCAACAACATACCGAGCAAAAAGCCGAAATCGCCTATACGGTTGACGATAAAGGCTTTGTTGGCCGCGTTCGAATTCTGTTCTTTTTCGAACCAAAAGCCGATCAACAAATATGAACACAGACCCACGCCCTCCCAGCCGACGAACATCATCACATACGAGTTGCCCAAGACCAGGATCAGCATCGAGGCCATGAACAGATTCATATAGACGAAAAAGCGGCGATAGCGGCTGTCGCCGTGCATGTAACCGATCGAGTAGATGTGGATCAGCGTGCCCACGAGCGTCACGACGATCAGCATCGTCGCCGACAGCGGGTCAATCAGCAGCCCGGCTTCCAGGCGCATGTGGCCGAGGACCGCCCACTCGTAAAGCCGCACATGGATCGCGCGCGCTTCTGGCGGCAGGCTCATCAGCGCGATCAGCACAATGACCGACATCAGGAACGACAGCCCCGAAGCGGCAATCGCCACATAGCTGGCGATCTCTTCCCTCAAGCGCGCGCTAAAAAAAGCGTTCCAGATCACGCCCAGCGCAGGAAAGAGGATAATGAGCCAGGCAAAATCGAAAACCGTCATGCTTGCTCCATTTTGTCAGGATGCTGCTTGACCCAGCGGCGATACGCCTCGGCGATTCGCTCAACATCCCCCAACTCTTGAGTGCAAATTCGGTACAGTTCCTCGCCAGTCACCTCGTCATAAAAGTGTACCATGCGATTGCGATAGCCTGCCAGAGTATACAGAGTCCGCGCTTCGCTCTCTGTCAAAGCCCCCTGCTTTTGCAGCAACTTGGGAATCTCTTTATATTCGCTGGCAGCCACTCCATAGCCTTTGGACAGAATATGGCGGCCTATATCGAATAGCGCCTCCAGGCTGCGTCGCAGACAAGACTCGGCTGCCCCATAGTTTCTGGAATCCGCCAGAAATACATCCAGGCTGCTCAATGGCAGCGCTCGAATCTGTTCGAGCAAATCCTGGATCATCTTGAGCCGGCGGCCTATCACGCGAGCCGAGACGACGCTGGGTGTCATGGCTTCACCTCCAAGATTTGCGATAGCCACTCGCGCTCCAGCGGAGCCTGGTCACCTGCCCGCCGCAGGACATACAGATCATATTCGTCCGCCTCATATTCATCCTGCGCATAAAGCCGCTCCCCCCCAATGATCTCTTCAGCCAGAAATGGGTCAGCCGTATTCAAGACAACCAGATCAACTCGATGACCTCCCAGCCAATCTTCCAGTTCCATCGCCAGATCAACTTTGTCCCTGACCGACCAACGCACTCCTGGCGCAGCCTTGGCGCCCACATCCACATCGGAGGGGCCAGGCGTGAGGCTATCCAACTTGCCATGCAACCAGTCGCGTATCTCTGTGGCCCGGCTGCCAAAAACGTATAGGATCGCCACGCCAAACTTGCGGCAGATTTGTTCCAACTCTGCTTTGCGCTCCACGCTCAACTCTCTCCCCTCCACACCATCACCCTTTCATCATGCTAATGTCGTCCACGTTGATGCTCTTTTTGGTCTTGAAGATCGTCACGATCAAGGCCAGGCCCACGGCGACCTCGGCCGCGGCGACGACCATGACAAAGAACACAAAAATCTGTCCATCCAGTTGGTGCCAGTAGCGCGCAAAGGCCACGAACGCCAGGTTCGCGCTGTTGAGCATCAGCTCGACCGACATAAAGATGAGGATGGCATTGCGACGGACCAGCACGCCCAACGCGCCAATGGTAAACAGCGCCGCGCTCAAGCCAAGATACAGGGGCAAGACTTGCGGAAAGACATCGTTCATTTCGTCTCCCTCGTCATGACGACCGCGCCGATCAGGGCCACGAGCAGCAAGACGGATGTCACCTCGAATGGGAAAAGATAGCTGCTGAAAAGCGTCTTACCGATCTCTTCGACGGTGCCGGGCAACTGAGCCGGCAGCGCGCCGGTCGCCGACAGGTTCGGACTTGTGCGCCACCAAGTGTAGCCGGTCACGCCAAGCAGCACCAAAGCCAGCACGATCGCCGCAGCCGGCTGCCAGGCCAGGCGCTGTTTGCCGGGCGTGTGTTCTGCGCCCAGCAGCATAATGACGAACAGAAACAACACCATGATCGCGCCGGCGTACACGCTCACCTGAACGACAGCGATGAACGGCCCGCCCAGGATGAGAAAGAACACGGCGAGGGAGCACATGGTGAGCACCAGGAACAGCGCGCTATAGATCGCGTTGCGGCTGGACACCATCGCCATCGCCGTCACCAGCGCGACCGCGCCGACGACGCCGAACATGATGTATTGTTCGGTGAGTGGATCCATGCTCTGCCTCAAGCGTCAAACATCAAACGTGAAACGTCGTCTTTGACGCCTGACGTTTGTCGCATGACGTTTGACGTATGACGTTTCACGGCTCCGACACCAATCCTTCCGGCAAAATCGCCCGGTCTCGACTGTGCGGCAGCACCTTCTGCGGCGTGCCGGGCTTGCCGGGCGGCGGCGGGACGATCAGTTGCTCTTTGGCATAGATCTGCGACCGCCGGTCGTAGGACGAAAGCTCGTATTGGTCGGTCAACACAATCGCATTCGTCGGGCAGGCGTCTTCGCAATAGCCGCAAAAGATACAGCGCAGCATATTGATCTCATAGGTCCTGGCATATCGCTCGCCGGGCGAGTAGCGTTCTTCGTCGGTATTATCGGCCGCTTCGACATAGATCGCATCGGCCGGGCAGGCCGCCGCGCACAACGCGCAGCCGATGCAACGCTCCAAACCATCCTCGTAACGGCGCAGCTCGTGCCGACCGCGAAACCGCTGCTTGGGCGGCTTTTTGATTTCCGGATATTGAACCGTCACCGGCTTGCGGCCCAATTGCCGGAGCGTCGTCCAAAAGCCTTTCACAAAGGCCACAAAGGACGCCGCAAAGCTCTGAATCACATTAAACATCACTCGACTCCCAACACCAATATCACCAAGGCCGTCGCCATCACATTCACCAGCGATAAAGGCAGCAGAATCTTCCATCCAAACGCCATCAATCGGTCATAGCGTACACGCGGCAGCGTGCCGCGCACCCACACGAACACGACCAGCGCCAGGATCGTCTTGAGCGCAAAGTAAACCGGTCCCAGCAGCGGCGCTTGCTCGACGAACGGGCCATGATAACCGCCCAAGAAAAGCGTCGCCCCCAACGCGCTGACGGCGATCATCTTGATGTACTCGGCGGCAAAGAACAAGGCGAATTTCATCCCGCTGTATTCGGTGTGATAGCCCGCCGTCAGCTCTTGCTCGGCCTCGGGCAGATCAAAGGGCGCGCGGTTCACTTCAGCGATGGACGTGATGAGATAAATGCCAAACGCCAGCGGTTGAAGCAAGATGTACCACTGCGGGATGGACACGGAGCCAAACAGGACAACCAGTGGTCGCATCTGCGTCTCGACAATCTGGTTGACGTTGAGTGTGCCAGCCGTCAGCACCACCGCCAGGATCGCCAGGCCCATCGCCAGCTCGTAGCTGATCATCTGCGCCGAGGAACGCAGGGCGCCCAAGAGCGCGTACTTGTTGTTCGACGACCAGCCCGCCAGCGTGATGCCATACACCGCCACCGACGTGACCGCCAGCACATAGAGGACGCCGACGTTCAGCTCAGGCGCCAGCGACAGATGCCGCGGCGCGCCCAAGAGATACACCGTCCCGCCGATGGGAATGACGGCAAAGACCAAGAGCGCTGGCAAGAGCGTCACGATGGGCGCGAGCGTAAAGATGGTCTTGTCCGCGCCGGCCGGCGTGACCTCTTCCTTAAAGAACAGCTTGATGCCGTCGGCGATCGGCTGCAACAGGCCAAACTTGCCCGCGCGGTTCGGGCCGTAGCGCATCTGCAAGCGGGCGATGAACTTGCGCTCGAGCCAGGTGGTATAGGCAAAGCCGCCCATCGCCAGGGTGAAAATCATCAGGCTCTTGATGGAGGCTTCAATCAGGAAATCGGCCATGAGACCTCAAACGTATTGCGTAACGTCAAACGTAAAGCGTCAAACGTCATCAGAACGTAAACTGTTCTTTTTGCTATTGACCTCTCGTTGAACGTGATTTTCGCCTTCGTCCCAATAACCTTTCAAGCTCCTTTTCCCTGACTTGGGCAATCTCGTCCTCTCTTGTACCTACATCGAGTCCTTTTCTCTTGAGCTTGCGGCCGAGTTCCTCGTTCAGCGTGTTCAGATCCAGCGGCAGTTCAGACCTGCCGCAGTACTTGCAGTCCAAAATCCTGACAAACGTTCCATCGGGCTTTTTCTCATCCCGCAGTCGAAGCACATCGGGATAATAATGTCCACAAGGAGATGGTTGTTGTCCTCGAAAGTATGGGCCGGGCATGATCATGCTCCTTTCATCTATTGCTCTTGAAACATTGGGGGGTACTTTTAGAAATCCGTCAACGAATCGCCTTCGGCGTAACGAATAAACGAATCGTGTGTGCCCTGCTATTCGTTGATTCGTTTGAAATTCGTTGACGCAGTTTCCAGACCACTTTCCTATAGCAACGGCATGACCGCAAACGCACTGGTTACGCAATACGTAGTACAGAATACGCACCACACAATACGTTCATTTCTTGCTCACATTCGTCAACGTGATGTTCGTCGTGATGTGCGCCGGGACAAGCGCCGCGCCTTTCGGCGCCTGACCATCCACGCGCGCGATCATCTCGCGCTCGCCGGAAGGCAAAGTCACCGTCACCGTATCGCCATCCGCGATGCCCAGTCGCTCAGCGTCGGCGCGGGAAAGCTTGAGGTAGGGCGAGAGTGTACGCGGATCGAGCACGCGCGACTGCGCGATCAGCGTGCCGCGATGATACAGCTCCCGCACCGGCACAGCGATCATGTCGCCGGTCGGCGGGGCAGACGGCTCGGCCCACTTGACGGCAAAGCGTTCCATCGTCTCACATTCCGCCGGATATTGCACGCCCAACCCGCCTCGATTGTCGTAGGCTGTCCCGCCAAAGTACAAGTCGTTCGCGCCCACCGGCGGCCACTGCTCTTGAGTCTGCATCAGCCGCGCATAGGTCATGCCCGCATAAGCCGGGACCGATTGCGCCAGCTCCTCCATCACGTGTTCGGCAGTCAGGTAACGCCAGTTCATACCGACCCGCCGCCCGATGTCCGCAAAAATGTCCCAATCCGCACGCGCGTCGAGCGTGGGGGGCAGCGCGGCGTAGAAACGTTGGACGCGCCGCTCGGCGTTCGTGTACGTCCCATCGCGTTCGGCAAACGACAGCGCCGGCAGCACGACGTGGGCGCGCCTGGCCGTCTCGGTCATGAACAGCTCTTGCACGACGACGAATGCACCCTCTGGCAGCGTCTCGCCATCTCCAACCGGGTCCGTTCCAACTATATACACCGTTTTGGCTGTGGAGGGTGAAGGGTGGAGGGTGGAGAGCAGGTCAGCAGCACCTCGAGAGTTGTTATGCGGCAACAATTGCAGCAGACCATTGTTCGGTCGAGCCACGTGGCCGGTGAGGATGGCGAGATTGGCGAGCGTCTGGGCCAACGCTTCGCCATCCGCAACGCCCTCGCTGCCAAAGATGAACACGACATCCGTCGCATGAGCGAGTGTGCGCGCTGCGCTGACCAACGATTCTTCAGCAACGCCAGTCAACCACTCGACCTTGGCCGGTGTATAGTCGGCGACCCTGGCCCGGAGGTCGTCGAGTCCGTCAATCCTGGCCGCGACCTCTGGCTTGACGAGGTTTTCCATCAGAACAACATGGATCAAGCCCAGCACCACCTGCGTCTCGGTGCCGTAACGATAGCGCAGGCCCGGAGCGTAACGGTCGAGCTTGGTCTGCCGCCCGTTCGCCAGCACCAGCCTCGCTCCGCGCTTCAATGCTCCATGGAGACGCAGGAACCACACTGGGGCTTCCTCTTCGACATCGCCTGCGATGACGAAAATCGCAGCGCCTTTGCCCAGCGCGCCAAGATTGGTGCCGGTCGCCACGCCGTACTGCCGGGCAATGGCATGTCCGGCCAGGCGTGGCCGAACCTCGATGTTTTGAGATTTCAACCCTTCGCGGAACAATCGAGCCAACAAGTAATAATCTTCGTTCGCCAGTCGGTCACCCACCAGGCAAGCCACACGCTCGTCGGCTGCCTTCAAGCGCCCGGCGACCATCGAGAGGGCTTCGTCCCACGACGCAGGCTGAAGCACGCCGTGCGCATCGCGGATCATCGGGCCAGAGAGCCGCTCGGGGCTGCGCGCGTGATGATGACCAAAGCGGCCTTTATCGCAAATCCAGATCTCGTTGACCTGTTCGTTCTGGCGCGGCATCACGCGCAGGATTTCCCATGCGCCGCCGCCCCGAGCGCTCCGGCGCGTGCCCAGCGTCAGGTTGCAGCCGACCGCGCAGTGATTGCAGACGCTCGGGACGTTTACGAGTTCCCACGGGCGTGCACGAAAGTGAAAGTCCGTAGTCGTCAGCGCGCCGACCGGGCAAATGTCCGTCGTGTTGCCGGAAAAATAGCTGTCGAACGGCGGATCGGAGAACGTGACGATCTCCATCGTGCGTCCGCGCTGAAAGAACGCCAGCACGTGGTCGTCGGCGATCTCGTCCTGAAAGCGGATGCAGCGGGCGCACTGGATGCAGCGTTCGCGGTCGAGGATGATCAGGTCGCCCAGCGGCACGCGCTTGTCGAGGTGCTGCTTTTCCGCATACTCGAAGCGCGTCTGGCCGGGGCCATAGCCCAGCGTCAGGTTTTGCAGCGGGCACTCGCCACCTTTATCGCAGATGGGGCAATCGAGCGGGTGGCTGGTGAGCAGAAATTCCAGCACGGCGCGCTGCGCGTCCTTGACGGCCGGCGTATCGGTGCGGACGACCATGCCTTCGCTCACGGGAGTGGTGCAGGCGGTTTGCAGCTTGGGCATCCACGCGATGACGGGGTTGCCTTCCGCATCGAGCACAGGTTGGCGCGTGTTGCGGTCTATCTGCGGCGTGCCGATCTCGACCAGGCACATACGGCACATGCCGACCGGTTCGAGTTTGGGATGATAGCAAAACACCGGGATATTGATGCCAGCCTTTTTGGCCGCGTCCACCACCATCGTGCCAGGCGGCACGGAAACAGGCTTGCCGTCAATCGTCAAATGGGTCACCATATCACTTTCACTTTTTTCGTTTCGAGCTGTGCCCCATGCGCTGCATCGCCATATCCAGTTCGGCCAGAAAAGCGCGGTGACGTGGGAAGCGATTGCGCGCGTCGTCCAACACGGCGTTGGCTTGCTCGTCCTGTCCGCGCAATTGCAGCGTCTCGGCGCACGCCGCCGTCAGCACCGCCGCTTTGCCGTAACTGCCCCGATGCTGACCGCCGACGATGGCATCCACGCGCTGGTTTGCCACGTCCAGACACCAGGCCAGGAGCGTTTTCTGCTGGCTGCTCGACATGGAGACACTGGACAGCCGGTCCGCATAGACACGCTGCAACCGTTTCATCACGTCGCTTTCTGATTCGTCGCTCTCGCCGTAATAGCCAAAGCCGACGCTGTTTTGCAAGGCTGCTCGCCACTGCTGCGCCAGGTTCGCAGGCAGCGCATTGGGCGACTTGCCTGAAAGCAGCACCAGGAAAAACGGCACCACCAGCCCTTGCGTGCTGTCGCTACTGCTCCATCCCAAGACCTTTTCTCGCGCGGCGGTCTCGTGCGCCGCACTCCAGTCGCCAGCCAGCAGACGAGCATGAGCCAACACAGCTTTGTTGATCCATGGGGCCTGCTCAAGATCGTCCGAGCGCCAGTCCCATTCCATCGTATCGCGCTGGCGAGGCGGATGGGCGATATAGTTCTGGAGGTGTTCCACCGCCTGCCGCATCACGTTAGCTCGTTCTTTGTCATTGGGTGCGGCCTCCCACACGTCAAGCAACCGGGCGAGGGTCGGCTTGACCAAGAAGGCTTCCCAGCGCCCGGCGCGCAAGGCATCGGTGTCTTGGAGCTGGAGGGCCGCCGCGCACAGGTGATCGGCAATCGCGGCGCGGATGGGCAATTTCGCCGGCAGCTTTTCGAGCGCCTCTTGGGCAGCCGTAAGCACCTCCTGATGCTTGCCTTCGCCTTCCAACGCGGCGAACCAATCCAGATAAGCGCGCGGTCGCTTTTTGCCTTCCTGGCGCGCCAACTCTTCCATGCCCGCCGCGCCGCGCGAAAGGCGGACCGCCTCCCGCAGCCAGGCGTCTGCTTCGCTGCCGGACTGCTCTCGCAAATAAGCGATCCAATTCTCGATGAAAGGCTCCTGATCGGGCAGCGGCTTGGGTGAAATCTCGATAACATCCTTCAACCTGGCAGGCTCGCCGCCGATCCGGGATCGTGTCCCCAGCATCTGCTCGAACAACTTTTGGGGACGACGCTTGAGCGGCTCGGTCTCGTAGACGGCGCGCAGGTATCGAGCAATCGCCTCATCGCCATCCACACTCAAGTCGTTCAGGCTGATGCTGCGCCCATAGTCATCTTCCTGATCGAAAATCTCGAATAGCTTTTGATAAGCCGCACGGGCCAACTTGAGATCGCCGTAATCGAACGCCGCCTCCGCTCGATCGAACAGCGCCGTCAGCGGCTCGATGAACTGCTCATAAGGTCCCAGGCTGTCTTCGGCCTCGTGTTCGCCATAGTCGTCATAGTACCAATCGTCGTACTCGTCTTCCGGCGGTTCGGACTCTTGCATCGCTTCGCGGATTTCAGTGGACAGATCATCAATGTCTGCCAGCAAGTCTTCCGAGCCGATCACTCGATCAGCGTCGGCCGCGATGTCGGCAACCGGTTTCAGTTTAGCCAGGAAGGCCTCGCGCTGTGCGGGAAGGGTTTCCTGGGCCATGGCGCGCAGGATGGAGCGCAGCTCATCAGCGGAACTGGACGCCAGCCGTCGCTCCACAGCATCCCAAAAGGTTTTGAGGGACATTTTGTCTTGGCTCAACATGATCACCTCAGTCACTCGGGTATGA
This sequence comes from Thermoflexales bacterium, assembly GCA_034434835.1. Lineage (GTDB taxonomy): Bacteria > Chloroflexota > Anaerolineae > Fen-1058 > Fen-1058 > JBGLNJ01. Next base: position 24,931 of record DAOTXX010000103.1, read on the forward strand.
TGCGTTTGAACCGTTCAGCCAAAGCTAGCAAAATTTGCTGCATGTCCTCCAAATCAATCGGTTTTAACATCTTGGGGAGGTCCTGGTATTCCACGCGAGCAACTTGCTCCAACATTCCGCCCAAAAAGTATTCGCGGAACCCCACATCTTTTTGTTTGGCTTCAACGATCAAACGCTCAATGTCAATTCCGCTTTTAAGCAAAAAGTACAGGTCAACAAAATCTCTGGGATATGCCCGGCTAAACACTGCCAGTAATTTCCCGACCGCCAGGTTTTCAAGCGAGTCCACGCGCACGCCATCAGGCTGAAGTGCAACATCGCCGAAATATGGTGGCGGGTCATACGCCACATCAATCTTGATCTCCGGCTCACCCCTCAAGGTCAGGAAACACCGGCTCAAATTGTCGCCGGGCTCCAAAGGCGGAAAGCGTATGTCGTCCGCTCCAACTTGTTGCGCTGCCGCAGTGAGATCGGCCACGCTTGCTTTGAATGCAGATTGCGACTGCGTGAACAAATCCAGGTCTTGACTGAGCCGGTGCTGCAGGTAGAATTCAGATAATGCAACTCCGCCGGTCAGGTAGAAGGCTTGCCCTACTGGTCGGGCAAAGAATCTAGACAAGAATTCGCGCTGCAATCGGGTCATGACATTCATCGGGTGGATACCCCATCAATGACAAAACCTGTTTCCATCGCTCGCGCAGTTGCGGTGTTCGCCATCGAATCTGCCAGAAATGTCTTTGGATATCGCGGACGCTCAGGAATTTCCACACATCGTCGAACTCGGCATCATTGAGGATATAACTCATGACTGTAATTCGACGGTAGAGATTATCACCAGCCAGAGCATCACGCAAATCCTGTTCAGTAATATCTTGATCCCACCAGATGAAATAGGGTCGCTCCTTAGCCTCTGGCACCTTGCCTCCTCTCACGTATTACGCATCCCGTTTCACTTTCGCCAGATACTCGTCCCGGAACAGCCTGACGGATGACATCACAGGCGCAATCGCAAACTCGCCCAGCAGGCAAAAGCACTTGTTCTGCACCTGACCGGCGACGCTGTCGAGCAAATCAATATCGGCTGGCGTGCCCCAGCCGTTCATCAGCCGCTCATAAATCCGCAGCAGCCAGAACGTGCCCTCGCGGCAAGGCGTGCACTTGCCACACGACTCGTGCTTGAAAAATCTGATGGCCTTGTACATCGCCCAGACGATGTCCGTCGTCGAATCCAGCACAATGATCGAAGCACTCCCCAGCATCGAGCCGGCCGCCGCGACGGATTCATAGTCCAACGGCGTATCAAGCCTGTCCGCGCCCAACAGCACTGATGACGCGCCCGATGGCATGATGGCCTTGACTGTTGTCCCTTCGCGCAACAACCCTTGACCATACAGCTCGCCGAAAATCAAGTCGCGGAACGTGATCTTGCCCAGCTCGAACTCATAGTTGCCAGGCCGCTTGACGTGGCCGGAGAGGCACGCGATCTTGGTGCCGGGCGATTTCTCTGTGCCGAACTTGCGGTAAGCTTCCGCGCCGTGCGCGACGATGAACGGGACGTTGGCCAGCGTCTCGACGTTGTTGACAACGGTCGGCTTGGCGTACAGCCCCGCCGTCGCCGGGAAGGGCGGGCGGAGGCGCGGCTGGCCGATCTTACCCTCAAGCGATTCGAGCAGCGCCGTCTCTTCGCCGCAGATGTACGCGCCTGCGCCAAGATGGACATGGACATCAATGTTGACGCCCGCGCCGAAAATATTTTGGCCCAAATACCCGGCCTGGTAAGCCTCATCCACTGCCGCCTGAAGCGTGCGCGCCGGTTGGGCGAACTCGCCGCGGCAATAGATGTACGCTTTTTCCGCGCGGACGGCATACGCACACAGCGCTGCGCCCTCGATCAATTGGTGCGGATTCTTTTCAATGATCTGCCGATCTTTGAACGTGCCCGGCTCGGATTCGTCCGCGTTGACGACGACATAGCGCGGAAACACGTCCTTGGGGATAAAGCCCCATTTGATGCCGGTGGGAAAGCCTGCGCCGCCGCGCCCGCGCAGGCCAGAAGCCTTGACCACTTCGGTCACCTGGTCCGGCTGCATCATCGTGAGCGCCTGGCGCAGCGCCGCGTAGCCGCCGTGCTCGACGTACACCTCCAACTTGCCAATATCGGGAATGTCCAGGTCACGCAGGAGAAGGCGCATCAGACATACCTCAATTGGTTTATCATTTCGTCGGCAGTGACGCTATCCAACAAGGCGAGCAACCAAGTCACCACAGCGACCCCAAGCTTTGCCGCTGCGTGAAGCACATTCGACTGGAGCGAGTTATTGGCCCGCCATCTCGCTCTGTATCAGACCTTTGCCACACTGGGCTTTTTGCCGCGTTGGATCTTGGTCAACTGTATTACCAGGCGTAGAGCCTCATTCACCGCGGCTTCATCTGGAAAGGCCTTCGCTACATCGGGATCGAGCCGCACCAGGTTGGTACCTGCACGATAGCGGGCCACATACTTGCCCCGAACGCCATCCTTGAGCAGTTGGTGCACATCATATTCGGGACGCAATTCATCGTCCATCTCATTCGTATATTTCTTCTTCATAGGCTCTTCTTTCAGCGGAAGTCAGTTCCCGCGCGCTGATAATTCGGATGCGGTCTCCACGCTCCGCAAAAGACACGATCAATAAACGATGTCGGTAGGATTGTCCGACGATGATGAAGCGCTCTTCCTCCGCCGAATGGTCGGGATCAGCCACAGTCACGCTTAAAGGGTTATCAAACACCGTTGCAGCTTCGGTGAAGGGAACCTTGTGCTTCCGCAAGTTCTTGGTCGCCTTCTGCGGATCCCATTCGAATTCCATTCATGATGTCCTATTTGTATCACTCGAGATGCTCATTGTGTTATTGTCTTACCCAAAAGAAAACTGGCATCCTGTTCCAATCTCGCCAACTGTTCGTGCACGCGCTCCAGCTCTTCAGCTAACTGCTGTACCGAAAATACTCTGGGTTCCATCACACATCCTCACTCTCTCGCTTGCTCACATAGTAAATGTCGTGCGTCTTGTACCCTTCGCGCTTGAACAGATTAAGCGACGCCTGGTTTTCGCCCTCGATCAGCGCGGCAAAGACGCGCAGGCCCCTGGCTCTCAACTCGTTCTCCGCTTCGGCGAGCAGCCGCGCGGCCAACCCCTGCCGCCGATAGTCCGGGTCAACGGCCAGCCGATTGATCCAGCCTTTGCGCGCGTCGTCGGTGACCACAACGCAGGCGACCAGTTTGCCATCATCTTTCAGGCCCAACACGACCTGCCCACGCGCCAGTTGCTCCGCAAACGCTTCGCGGCTGTCGCGCCCTTGCGGGCGAATGCTGTCAAGACCGGCGCGCTGCCACAAGGCGAGGATCGCGTCGTGATCGTCAACAGTCAAGCGGCGCAGCGCGATCAATGTCCATCCCTCAGGCGTGCGAGGATCTCGTCGAACTGGCGCTCGTCCAGATGCTCAAAATAATCCAGGTCAATTTGCGCCAGCGGCGCGCGATGGCAGCCGGCCACGCAAGGCAGCGTCTCGACGGTGAATTGCCCATCTTCGGTCGTCTGCCCGCCGTGACGCACTTTTTCCGGGTCGAGTCCCAGCTTTTGACAGACATGATCCACAAACTCATCCGCGCCGCGCAGCGCACACGGCAAATCGTCGCAAATCTGGATGATGTGCTTGCCGACCGGGTGATCGTAGAGTAGCGTGTAGAACCCCACGATGGAGCGCACGTGCGTCGGCTCGACGCCGACCAGCTCGGCCACTTGACGGATTGCTTCGTCGGTGCAATGGCCGTACTCTTTCTGGGCAAGATAGAGCAGCGGCAAAATCGCCGAACGCTTGTCAGGATACCTGGCGAGAAGGGTTTCGATCTGCTTTTGATGTTTTTCGACCAGCACGTTCTTCTCCGAGTCAAAGGAAACTAGTAGACCAGGCTGATCACCGTGTCTACTTGTTTCCTGGTCTACCTGTCCACATCACCCAACACAACGTCAATGCTGCCGATGATCGCCACCAGGTCGGCGACGAACACGCCCTGGGTCATGATCGGCATGGCCGAAAGATTCGCAAACGACGGCGTGCGGAAATGGACGCGGCGCGGCCTGGAAGATCCATCGCTGTTGAGATAGCAACCAAACTCGCCGCGCGGCGATTCGACGGCAACGTACACCTCACCTTCCGGCGCATGAAAACCTTCCGTCCACAGCTTGAAATGATGAATGAGCGCCTCCATCGAATAGGCCAGCTCTTCCTTTGGCGGTGGAGCGACCTTGCGATCAGAGGTCATGAATGGCCCCTCGGGCAGATGGTCCAGCGCCTGCCGGATGATTTTCAAACTTTCGCGCATCTCGCGGATACGGCACAGGAAGCGATCGTACACATCGCCGTTCTGGCCCAACGGCACGTCGAACTCGAAATGATCGTAGGACGAATACGGCATCGCCTTACGAATGTCCCAGTTGACGCCGCTGCCGCGCAGGCTCGGCCCGGTCACGCCCCACGTGATCGCATCCTGCGCACTGATCTTGCCAATGTTCTTGGTGCGCTCCAACCAGATGGGATTCTTTTCGAGCAGCGCCTCGTATTCATCAATCCGGCCGGGCATGATCTGGAGCACCTGGCGCACGGCCTCTTCAAAGCCAGGCGGCAAGTCGCGCCACAGCCCGCCGGGGCGGAAATAACTGGCCATCATGCGCTGACCGGACACCATCTCGTAGATGTCCATGATGATCTCGCGCTCGCGGAAGCAATACAGGAACACGCTCATCGCGCCGATGTCGAGCGCGTGCGTGCCCAGCCAGACCAGGTGGCTGGTGATGCGCGTCAGCTCGCACAGGATGACACGCGCGTACTGGGCGCGCAGTGGCACCTCCGTCCCCATCAGTTTTTCGACCGCCATCACATAGCCCAGGTTATTCGAGAGCGGAGCCAGGTAATCCATCCGGTCGGTGAGCGGGATCACCTTGACGTAGGTCTTGTCCTCGCACGTCTTTTCGATGCCGGTGTGCAGGTAGCCAATGTCCGGCACGCATGAGACGACGTTTTCGCCATCCAGCTCCAACAACAGCCGCAGCACGCCGTGCGTACTGGGATGCTGTGGCCCCATGTTGAGCAGCATCGTCTCGCCCGTGAGCGCGCGCTCCGAGACCAGTGACCGCAGTTGGTCCAGCGTGACTTCGGTTACACCATATTCGGAAAGCGACATAGCTCTCTCATTTTAGATTGCTGATTGTAGATTGAGGATTGTATTGGGTGTCAATCAAGACCCGGCATAGGGCTTGGTGCGATCGATCTCGTCAAAGTTGTGAGTGAATTGCACTTCTTCATACACCGTCGGCTGATCGCGGCGCAAGGGATACCCGTAAAAGTCGGGCGGCAAAAGGAGCCGGCGCAAGTCCGGGTGGCCGTCGAACGTGATGCCGAACAAATCAAAGGTTTCGCGCTCGAACCAGTTCGCGCCGGGCCAGACCGAGGTCACCGTCGGCACCCGCGGGTCCGGGCCTGGGACGCGCACCTGAAGTCGCAGGCGCTGCTTGTGCGGCATCGAGAGCAGGTGATAGTTGACGCCAAAGCGTGGTTCTGCCGGGTAATAATCTACGCCCGATACATCCACCAGCATATTGAACGCGCAATCAGGGTCGTCGCGCAAGAACGTGCACATCTCCACCAGCGCGGCCGGGTTGACCTGCACCGTGAACTCGCCGCGAAACTCGCGTACGCTTGCGATCCCGTCAGGGAATCTGGCTTTTAATCGCTCGACGATTTGTGTCAATTCTGCCATGTTTAGTTCGTGAGTTTTCTAGTTCGTTAGTTCGATAGTGCAATAGTCCAACAACAAAATGGCACACGCACGAGTTGTCTCTGGGTCGCACATTTGACGCGCCAACAAACTAACGCACTATTGCACGATCACGCCCAGGTCGTCAGCTTTTCTTTCTTGACCTTTTCGTGCAGCTTGAGGATGCCGTCAATCAGCGCTTCGGGGCGAGGTGGGCAGCCGGCGACGTACACATCCACCGGCACGATCTCGTCCACGCCCTGGACGATGGCATAGTTGTTGAATACGCCGCCGTTGCTGGCGCAATCGCCCATCGCAATGACCCATTTGGGATCGGGCATTTGATCGTACAGACGACGCAGCACGGGCGCCATCTTGCGCGCGACGCGCCCGGCGACGATCATCAGATCGGATTGGCGCGGGCTGGCGCGCATCAATTCCATTCCAAAGCGGCTCAGGTCAAAGTTCGAAGCCTGCGCCGACATCATCTCAATCGCGCAGCACGCCAGGCCAAACAGCATCGGCCACATCGCGTTTGTCCGCGCCCAGTTGACTGCCTGTTCCAGCGAGGTCGTCACTACCCCCATGTTCCCAAGTTTCTGTTCTATTCCCATTCCAACGCTCCCTTCTTCCACGCATACACATACCCCACTAAAAGAATTCCCACAAACACCAACATCTCAATAAACGCGAACAGCCCCAATTGCCGGAACACGACGGCCCAGGGGTAAAAGAAAATGACCTCGATATCGAACAGGATGAACAGTACAGCGACGAGATAGAACTTGATCGGCATCCGTCGCTGAGCTGGACCGAGCGGCGTCATGCCGGACTCGTAGGGTTGGAGCTTGCGCGGCGTAGGACGCCGGGGACCTAAAAAAGTGCTGAGCAGAATGACAATCGCTGCCAGCACCGTCGAAGTAACCAACAGGATCAGGATGGGAAGATAGTTGATGAGCACGTCAGATTGCTCCCTTGGCCGGGTGGGCAATCCAAGATTTTAACAATTCCCTGGCCGAAACTTTGCACATTCTAGCACAAGTAATAGTTTTCGTAAAGGGTGTTACAAAAAATATTGGCCTTGACATATCTTTATTCTGCGGCGCGGGCCAGACGGCGCGCAACGCGCCGCTCTTGCTGTTCGATAATCTCGTGGACGTGCTCGACTTTTTCCGCAATCGCTGCAGCCAACCAAGCCTGGCCTTTCTCGGCAGTGGCGAGTGAGGGCTGGCCGTATGCGCCGGTTGATGTGTCGTCCGTCCAGGGTGGATTGGCGATCAGCGCGCCGCCTTCACGCCAATCCATCAAGTAATTGGGCGTGGAGATGAAATCTACTTCATCCACCGCGCGCTCCATATGAACCAGGTCGGGGCGCAGGTGAAGGATGAAGGACGTTTCGAGTTCGCAGGCATGGCCCAACCCGCCCGGGTACACCGATTCGCGCAGCCGCTCGACCTCCGCGTAACCGGAGCCGGTGAGGTGCAGGAACGAGGTCGCGCAGAAAATGTGCGGCCATCGGTCGCCCGCATACTTGACGACGTTGACCAGAAACGAGTGATTGCCGCCATGTCCATTGATGAGATAGAACTTGTCGAATCCACGCTTGACGAACCCGCCCACCGCTTCCAGCACAAAATCCTCCCACGCGCGCGGCCCGACGCTCAACGTGCCGGGAAACTGGGCGCGGTGCATCGAGACGCCATACGGCAGCGTGGGCACGCGCAGGATCACATCGGGCATCATTGCTTCTACGCCACGCGCGATCGCGTCAATCATTAGCGTATCGGTTGAAAGTGGCAAATGGAAGCCGTGCTGCTCGGTGTGCCCGACAGCCATCAACACGACTTTGGTCCTCGGTTCTTGGATTTCGGATTCGAGATTGGAGATGGAAGATTTGAGATTTGAGATTTGCTTAAAGCCCTGAGCAGTGAGAGAAGTTTCAAGTGTAGTCAGGAATCGTCGCAAGACAGCAGGTGAGACTTGCCATTCAGCGGGCACAGCGGGCAAAAGCGCAACGGTTCTGGGGACACGCCCCAACTTTTTTCGCAAGTGGCGGGCGAGAGCGTCAGGATCAGGCGGCTGGCCGAGTGGGATCACGAGAGGGAGGCGGCGCGGCAGGTCGGCGACTTGCGGGTACGTCAGTTCATCATAGCGAATGATTTCCATGCCGGTATTTTAGCACAGATTGTCCTGTGAGGCGGTCTGGGGTGAGCAGCTTACGCCAAGTCTCTGGGATGCGCGTGATGTTCCCTTCGCGGCTGATGCAGATGTGCTCCGTCTGCCCGGTCGCCAGGAGGGCCCCGTTTCCAGCATTGACGATCTCATAGCCGAAGGTGATCTGCCGGCTGCGCAGATCCTCCACCCAGGTCCGCACGGTGACGCGCTCGCCGTAACGAGCTGGCATCAGGTAACGCACCTGGAGGCTGGTCACAGCGAACAGGTGACCGCCGCGTTCGATCTCGGCATAATCCGCGCCGCTCTGGCGCATGAACTCGGAGCGGCCCTCTTCCATCCACACCACGTAACTGCTGTGATGCACAAGCTGCATCTGATCGGTCTCTGCATAACGCACGGGAAAAGTGGTCTCGACGATCCGTTTGTCGCCCATGATTCATCGCCTGTGTTAAGGGAATTACTCGTCAAAGAGATACGCGGTCAGCTTATCATATTCTCCAAAATCCGGCACGATGATGTCGGCTCCGGCTTCGATGAGCAGGGTGCGCTTGCGCTTGTCTATGCCCATCCGTTCTGCTTCGTTCGAAGCTACCCCCACGGCGATGCCGCCCTTGCGCTTGGCCTCTTGGATCTCGGCCATGCCATCGCCAATCGAAACCCATTCCTCTCCGCGCAGGCGGTGTTCCGCGACGAACCTTTCGAGGAATTGGCGCTTGGAAAAGCGCGCGGGGTCATCCTGTGCACCATAGATGCCATCAAAGTATGCTGTGATCTGAAGCGCCGCAGCCTCGTCGAGCACGTAAGGCTCGTACGTCCCGGAGATCAGGTAACAATGAACGCCGCGCGCCCGCATGGCGTCCAGCATCTCGCGCGCGCCGGGCACCATCATGTCATCGGGTGTCACACGCCCGGCCTTGAGATCGGCCACGCGCTGGCCGATGCGCTCCCCCAACCGGGCCAGGTATCTTTGTTTATAAATGAGCGGATCTTCCGGTTGGCCGCCACGCTTGCGGATTTCTTCGGCCAGGCGAGCCATCTGGAAGCTGGTCGTTTGGCCGGTCGTCTGTGTGACTAGCTCAACCAGAAAGCGGCGCAGCTCAGGCTCGGGTTCGTGGTCAGGTGTTTGGATCAGCTCATCCAACATGATCGAGATCATCACGCCCTGCCAGCCTTCGCGGATGAGCGAGAGCGTCCCGTCCATATCAAACATAGCGAACCGGATGTGTCCACGCTTAAAGTGATCATGTACGATCTCGATCACAGTAACGACTCTCCCAACGCGACCGCGCCCCACAACGGCGCGTCGTCGCCCAATTGGGCCGGCTCGATCTCGACGCGCATTTGGGGCAGCGCGTGGGCACGAACCGTCTCGCGCACGATGCGCCAGTAGCGTTCCCCCGATTTGGTCACGCCGCCACCCAGCACGATACGCTCGGGGTTCATCAAGTTGATCGCGCCGCCCAATCCGGCGCCCAACATGCGCGCAGCATCGTCCATCACTTGTTGCGCCAGCATGTCCCCCTGCAAAGCGGTGCGGGCAACCGATTCACCTGTGATGGGTTCAGCCATGTGACGCCCGGCAGCCGTCAGTCGTTCGTGCATCTTTTTGGCAATCGCCGGGCCGCAAGCTTCAGCTTCCAGGCAACCGCGTTTGCCGCACACACAGTCCAGGCCGCCCGGCCGCACAACAATGTGGCCGATCTCGCCAGCCATGCCATCTGCCCCACTATAGACCTTGCCACTCAGTATCCAGCCTCCACCGATACCGGTGCTGACCGTGACATAGAGCAAGCTCGCGCAGCCCTGCCCCGCACCCAAGGTCCACTCACCCAACGCGGCGACGTTCGCATCATTGTCCACGGCCACCGGCACACCGAACTCAGCCTGCAATTGATCGCGCAGCGGTGTGTTTTCCCAGCCGGGCACATGATGCGAAAGCCGCACCAGACCTCTTTTCGCATCCACCGGCCCACCAAAGCTCACGCCAATGGCGACAAGCTGGCCCGGCGTGCGCGCGAGCAAATCGTGCGCCAGGCGAAGCATCGTGGCCCGGTCATAGTTGCCATCGGTGCCCCGTGGGGAATATACCCGTTCGTGCGCCAGCCACGCCCGCTCTCCTACAGCGACGATGGCTGCGGTGTGTTTCGTCCCGCCATAGTCCAGAGCCAGGATCAGTTGACGTGTCATATTCTTTGACATTTGACGTATGACGTTTGACGTATGACATCAGAGCATTGGGATTGCGTCATACGTCAAACGTCACGCGAAGCGGTCACTTCATCAACTGCAAAAAGATCGAGTGCAAGATGACCAGGTGTGCATCCTCGATCACCTGCATCGAATCCGAAGGCACGATCACACACACGTCACACTGGTCTTTGAGCTTGCCGCCTGCGTAACCCGTCAGCCCGATGCGCTTGAGACTCATTTCCTTTGCCACCCCCATCGCGCGCAAGACGTTAGGCGAGTTGCCGCTCCCACTGAGCGCAATCACCACATCGCCCGGCTCGGCCAACGAGGCCAACGGCTCGGCAAAGATCACATCATAGCTCACGTCGTTGGCGTAGGCCGTCAGCGTGGGAACGTTGTCGCTCAAGCAGATCAGCTTGAAACGAGGCTGATCGGGCCGCACCGTACTTTTGAGCATGTCGTTGACAAAGTGCGAAGCGTTGGCAGAGCTGCCGCCGTTGCCGAAAATAAAGATGCGCCGGTTTTCAGCGCGGGCTTGCTTGAGAATGGCGATGATTTGCTCGACAGGTTCCTGAGGCAGCTTGAGCAAGGTCTTCGATACAGCCTGGTAATAATCGCGCACACTCTTCACTGCGTCCTCCTCAATACAAGTAATGCGCCGCAGAAACGCCTGCGGCGCACTGATTATAAAGCGTAATGGGTAAAACGCAATGCCCCCTCATGGGCGTTGGCCTGCTATGGGCACAAGGCCCTATCCCGCACTCATTCCTCCATAGGCAGAATGCCTTTTTTCAGAGCATAGCGAATGAGATCCGTCTGCGAGTGCAGGTCTAGCTTGCGCATGATGTTGGCTCGATGCGTCTCGACGGTGCGGGCGCTGATCGAAAGCCGCGCGGCGATCTCGGCGTTGCTGTGCCCTTCGGCGACCAATTGCAGGACATGTCGTTCGCGGCGGGTGAGCGTGTCATAAGCGTCAAGCGTGGTGATCTCGGCTTTTTCGACATAGGCCTGGATGGCGCGCTCGGAAAGCGGAGGGCTGAGATAATGTCGTCCGGCCGCTGCCTCGCGCACCGCCTGCGCCAGGTCAGACGCCGTGGACTCTTTGAGCACGTAACCTGCTACACCGCTCTGCAAGGCCTGCAGCACATAGGCCTCGTTCGCGTGCATCGAAAGGATCACCACGCGCGTCCTGAGCGAGCGATGAGCGATCTCGCGCATCACTTCTAAACCATTCAGACCTGGCATCATCAAGTCGAGCACCAGCACGTCGGGCTTGAGGCGTTCCACCGCGTCGAGCGCAGCCAACCCATCGGCGGCCTCGCCGACAATGTGAAAATCTTGTTCGGCTTCCAGCAAGGCGCGCAGCCCCTGCCGGACGACGTGATGATCATCGGCCAGGACAATCGTCGTGCTCACCCTTCACTGGTCCCTTCGAACCACAGATGCAGAGGCAGCTCGGCCGTGAGGCTGGCCCCCGCACCGGGCGTGGATTCGATGGTCAGGTGACCACCCAGCAAGGCCGCGCGCTCGCGCATCCCCGAAAGGCCAGCCGAGCCTCCCGCCGCCAGCGCCGCCCCGACATCAAAGCCCGCGCCCGCATCTTCGATCTGGATATTCAGCTTGTCGTCGGTGGCCCACAGTCGCACCCTGACCTCGCTCACATGCGCGTGACGTGCGACGTTAGTCAGCGCTTCTTGCACGATCCGATACGCAGCGGTTTCGATCTCGGGCGGGAAGCGCCGATCCAGATTCGCGTGTCCAAAATCCACCTGCACGTTCGTCATCGAGGTATATCGCTCGATGTGCCAGAGCAGCGTCGGCAACAAGCCCAGATCGTCCAGCATCGCCGGTCGCAAATTGAGCGACATCTCGCGCACGCGCACCAGGAGGTCGTTAGCCAGCGTCTGCGCTTCGCTCAGGCTCTCACAAGCAGCCTCGGCGGGCGCGCGGGCAGCCATATCCAGCATCAACTTGAGACCAGTCAGCGCCTGGCCGATCTCGTCGTGCAGCTCGCGGGCGAGGTGACGACGCTCGGCCTCCTGCACTTCAACCATCCGGCGCGAAAGAATCTGTAGCCGCTTGCGCCCTGAGCGCACATGGTCGAACAGCCGCGCGTTCTCCATCGCCACGGCCGCCGAAGCGGCCAACGCTTCCAGCATCTCACTGTCGTTCTCACTGAACTGACCACCGATCTTGTTGATCGCTTCGACCACACCCCACACCGCGCCCTTGAACTTGAGCGGCACAGCAACCATCGAGCGAGTCGTCAGGCCCGTGGCGGCATCCAGCGCAGGATAGAAACGCGGATCGCTGCGCACATCATTCACCACCGCCGAGCGTCGTTCCCGCATCACCCAGCCGCCGATGCCCTGTGTGATGGGCAGTCGCGCGGCCTCCAACACTTGAGAGCCGGGGCCTGCCGCCGCTGCAACGACCAGGTCGTCACTGGCCGGGTCGCGCAGCAGCACGGCAGCCACTTCGACGTCCAACAGTTTTCTCACCTCTCCCATCACGACCTGGAGCACTTTTTGCGGGTTGAGCGTCGAAGCCACAGCGCGCCCGGCGGTGTTGAGCGCGGTCAACTGACGAGCGCGGCGCTCCAGAGCCAGCGTCAGGAGCTGCGACTCTTGCTCCGCCAGCTTCCGCTCGGTCACATCACGTATCACAATAATGAACCCGCTGGGCCGACTCTGCACATCCCGCACGACCGACGCGCTGATCTCGCCGTAAAATCGAGCGCCGTCTTTTCGCAACAAAACACTTGCCAGGCCGTGTGTGCTGCCCGTCTCCAACGCCCGTTCCGCATTGTCGGCAACGCGTGACCGATCTTCGGGCGCGATGAAATCGAGCGCCGAATGCCCGATAAACGCCTCCATATCCTCGCCACCCAACATCTCGACCGCCCGCCGATTCACCATCTGGACCCGGCCGGTGAGGTCGGCCAACACGATAGCATCGGGCGAAGCTTCGAACAGGCTTCGAAAGCGCTCCTCGCTTTCGCGCCAACGTTCTTCGGGATGGCGTTCGGGCAGCACATCGGGCAGGAGGGCCGACGTGGAGGAAGGTATATTGCTCATGATGCGGATTATTGTATCCGCACGACGCGCTTTTGACAAACTCAACAAGGTTTTGCTATTCAGCGCTCTGCAACTTTTGCTCTGGCCCTGCGTATTAATGGCTGAAAACACCCATGCGGGTTATCAGGAGGCAAACATGGCACGCAAACTCTATCGCAGCGATACCGATCGGATGATCGCCGGCGTGTGTGGGGGGTTGGGCGAATATCTGGATGTGGACTCGACCGTGGTTCGCTTGCTCTTTGTCCTGGCGATTTTGGCGGGCTTTGGCTCCGCCATCCTGTTGTACCTCATCTTGATGGTCATCATGCCGCTCAAGAGCCAGACTGTCACAGTCAGCACACTCACGCCGCAAAACACCAGCGCTAGCGAGATCGTCCAATAACACACATGGCATGCCGATCCTAACCAAACGAGAACCCGCTTTCCGCGAGCGCCCTTTGCAGAAAGCGGGTTGTTGCCGGATCAAGTGTGTGGACTCGCGCCCCCGTCATCGGACCAATTCTTCGTCACGCAGAGCGCTCCAGCCTTCAAAATCTCCCCGATGGGCTGTACCATAGCGCGCGCGCATCGCTTCCAACTCGCGGCGCACATCGTCAGTCAGGGCATGCCGCCGACGGCTGGCTTGTTGGGCGGCCAGCAGCCGGTTGAGCGCAAACAGATAGGCTTTGGCGCTGGCGACGACAATGTCCGTATCCGCTCCGCGCCCCAGGAACACGCGCTTTTCAACCTGCCCGGTGTCGAGCGTGGGGACCTCACCTTGGATGCGAACCATGACTTTGCCCACAGCGTCCACGCCCTCGGTCATCGCCTGCACCGTATATTCCAGCAGCGTATTGGGCACGCCGACGATGCTATCAATGGCTTTGAACACCGCATCCACCGGGCCATTGCCCCGACTGGTGCCCCAACGCGCTTCTGCTTCAGGGCCTTGCAAGCGCACCGCCGCCACTGGCACCGCGTTGATCCCGCACGTCACCTGCACATCTTCCAACTGATACGTCTCGGGCACGAACACAGTCGTCTCGCCGCTGACGATGGCTTCCAGATCGCTGATCTCCAGGCTCGTCTTTTTAGACGCGATAGTCCGAAAACGTTGATAAACCCGTTCAAACTCGTCGTCACTCAGGCTAAAACCCAATTCGCTCAAACGACGGCGCAAGCCTTCGCGCCCGGTCAGCAGTGGGACAGCATTTTCCGCCTCCGGCATGCCAATGTCGGCTGGATTGAGGACCTCAGCATCAGTGCGCCCACGCAGCATACCATCCTGATACATGCCGGACGTGTAAGCAAAGGCCTTGGCTCCGACGACGGCCTTGTTGGGGTGGATCGGCAGACCGCTCAGGTGGCTGACCAGGTGGCTGGCCGGATAGATCAACTGTGTATTGATGTGATGAGTCAAACCCAGCGCGGCCTGGCGGGCATGCAGCGTCATCACGATCTCTTCCAGGCAGGCGTTGCCGGTTCGTTCGCCGATCCCGTTGACGGAGCACTCGACTTGCCGCGCACCATTGACCAGTGCCTCGATCGTGTTGGCGGTCGCCATACCCAGGTCGTTGTGGCAATGCACCGAGATGACAGCTCGATCAATGTTGGGCACATGCTCACGAATGCCCCGGATCAACTCGCCCCACTCGGAGGGGATCGAGAACCCAACCGCGTCGGGGATGTTGACCGTGGACGCTCCGGCTTCGATGACTGCCTCCAGCACCCGATAGAGATACTCGGCATCGGCCCGGTAGGCATCAGCGGCATAGTATTGCACGTCGTCCACATAGCGGCGCGCATATTGGACAGCCTGGACAGCCATCTCCAGCACTGCCTCGCGCGTCGTCTTGAGCTTGCCCACCACGTAGGAGTCCGACACGCCCAAGCCGACCTGGATGCGCGGACGAGCCGCGTCTTTCAGCGCCGCCGCGGCTACGTCAATATCCTCTTCGCGAGCGCGGGCCATTGCACAGACGATACATTCTTTGATCTCGCGCGCCAATTGCCGCACAGCCTCAAAATCGCGCGGAGAGGAAATCGGGAACCCCGCCTGGATGGCATCCACGCCCATCCGCTCTAACAGACGAGCGATCTCGATCTTTTCTGGAATATTAAGACCCGCGCTGGGCGATTGCCCACCCCCATAAAGCGTTGCATCAAAGATTCTGACGTGTTCCATAGGCCGTCCTCCCGTTCGTTGATGTCAAGCGGCTTGGTGGCCAATAGATGGCAAGTGTCAGTTTGCCACAAGTGGAGGGGTTTGTCAACTGTGGACTTATCTGGCGGGCAGGACATACACTTTGATCGGCAGCACGACGCTATCGCCAGCGGGGTTTCCATTCGCATCATACACGGGCGCGCGGACGCCATCGGCCAGGGTGTACAGCCCGACACGGATTTCGTACTCGCCCGGCGGCGCATCGGGTCGCACGCGAACGATGCTTTCGGGCGTCCGATAGTCATCCCACACGTACTTGTCGAGCGGCCAGCGCGTCGTGGGAAAATCGCCCGGGTTGAGTTTATCTCGCAAAGGCTGCCCCCACAGTTGTTGATTGACCAGATGCACAAACACCTGATAATTCTTAGGCACAGGCGCCGTCGCCTTCCAGTAGAGCGTAATCGGAAACGAACCACCTGCGCGCACCTCGCGCTGGGGCAAATCAAAACCCAACAATGTGATGACGTGCGCCAGATCAGAAGGCGTGGCTTGCGGGTCAATCTTGGATTGCGCCACCCATGCCTGCCCCGGCGGCGAAGTTACACGGAAACAATTCTCGCACTGATCCACGGCTCCGATCTTGATCGCGGCAAAGACGATCACCACGCCAAGAGCCAGCCAAAGATATTGGGTATTAGGTATTGGACGCTTTGCGCGGAGATTAGGGATCGGGACTGTTTCTTGTTTCCTTCGAGCGCCCCTTGCAACCTGCCTGATCACAAACCAGGCAAGAACCAGCAAGGTTGTCATGCTGACAAGCGCGCCAACGGTGCGCGGCAACGTCGAGCCGAATTCAATGCACACCTCATGCGCCCCAGCAGGAACGGGGAACGTGATGAACCCGTGCGGGTCGCTGGGCGTGACGGGCACCGGTTGACCATCCACCGTCGCATACCAGCCGGGAAAGTCAAACGTCAACACGCGCGCGGTGAACGGCTCCGGGCTGGTCACCGTAAACCGATCGCGCGTTGGACCATGCTCAAGAACGACTAGCGTCGCGTCCTGTGGCAGTGACGTGTGATCAAACTTGTCCACCATGCTGCGCTCATACGACGCGATCAGGTCGGCGTTGGCGGGCGGGTGCGATTTGACCGTAGACGGGACGAAATCGCCGGTCGAAGTCGTGCCGAGCCACCACCCCTCCAGCTCAACACCAATCACGCCACGTGGCGACGTGGGCCATTCTTCGCCGCTCCACATCGGTGGGTACATGGTCGGCAGCGCCAGCGCCAGAATTGCCAACAACGCAGCCACCGCAACTCCCTCGCTCAGCCATTGGGGCTTGAATAGGTATTGGGTATTGGGTATGGCTGCGGCCGCACAAATGGCAAGAGTCGCCGCCACAGGCCCGAGCAACCGCCAGGGGAACTGGATGAACGACATCAAAGGGACGTGTTCCCAAATGAACGTTGAAGGCGAGAGCATCAAAAAGATCAGGAACGCAGAACACAAAGCAAAGAATAGCAACAGACGATCGGCGCCCGTAGTGACGACTTCAGTCGTCAGCAGACGATCAGTGTTCCTAGTATCGGCTTCAGCCGTTGTGACGTGGCCCCGGCTCCTACGACGTGCGAGAACGGCGAGGAGGCCCAGCAACGCAAGCACCCACTGTGCCAGCCCCAGGCTGCGGATGTATTTGAGCGAGGTCGCTCCCAGGTCGAGCGTGGGCGAGGCAGCGAACAGATCGCGCCAGGCGACAAAGTGATTGTGAAAGTCAAACTGCCCCGGCCCGACGACGCTCAGATGCACAGCATTGCGTTCAAAGACAAACGGCAACCAGTAGATCGCGGCAAGGCCCAAGACAAATGTCAAATTCCAAATTTCAAGTTTCAAAAGGGAACGAGCAAAGCGCACAGATACAAGTTGCCAGACGAGCCAGGCGATGAGGAGCACGCTCAAGAGGAGGGCCATCAGCGCATGCGTCATGATCAGCGCGGCCCACATCAAGACGCCCAACAATGTCCGCATTGAAGATTGAGAATTGAGAATCGAAATTTGAAACGTCCACAGCAGCCACGGGAACAACACCAGCGCAAAGAACTCGGCCAAGTCGCCGCGCATGTGCGGGTCAATGAACAGGATGTAAGGTGAAAAGACATAAGCCGCAGCCGCGACGATGCCCGCACGCTCGCCCCAGTTGGAACGGACAAAGACATACATTCCCGCCGCTGCGCTAAGCAAGCCGAGTACGAACAAGGCTTTGACGGCATTGACCACATCCAGTCCGAACAGCACCAGCAGGTTAGCGAGGTAATACGTCAGTGGGGAATAGTAATTAAAGATGGGATAGCCGTAACCGTACCATAGGTCGGGCGCCCAACGGACATAGCCCGCGCCTCCGCGCAACGCTTCACCGAGCTGTGCCGCGCGAAAGACATGCAGTTCGGCGTCCGTGTGGCGCGGCAGGCCGGGTCGCGTCAGGAACGGCCAGGCTGCAAGCGCGGTCAATGCCAGGAGAACGACCAGCGCCAGAAGGACATGCGGTATTGGGTATCGGGTATCGGTGCGAGATTGAATAAGCGCTCCTGAAATCCCCATCACTTGCGTTTGCGCGTGACGGACTTTGAGCGCGGCGGCTGGGCAGCCTTTTTGAGTTTTGAAATTTGAAATTTAAGATTCGAGATTTCGGCTTCCAGTTGAGTCACGCGCGCTTCTAACGTGAGCATGGGCGACCCGGCCTGAACCGACGTGACCGGCGCAACCGCGGCAGCCGTTTGAGCAGGTTGCGCGACGGCAGGCGTCGGAGGTGTTTGCAAAGCTGCGATGGCGCGCTCGAGTTGGGCGATCCGCTCCATCGTCCGCGCACGCAATTCGGCGGACTCGGCCAAGAGTTGCTCGACGCGCGCCTGCGATAGCCATGCTTCGGTCATCATCGCTTGATCCGCCGCCGCGTCCGGCTCGCCGATCGGCAAGAACGTGCCATCCGCGCGCCGTCCCATCGCCACAACCCGAACGATAGCATCACGGTTCAGCGGGCCATAGATGTGCGGGAATAGGATACCGCCAACGTTGTCGTACTTGACCGGCGACGTGACCTTGCGTTCGTCAATCACTAGCAGCAAGAAATCACCCGGGATGCGGCGATAGACCGTGTCGGCCACGAGCAACAGGCGCTCCTCACCCTTGGTACAGTGAATGAACCCGTCGCGATCAAACTCGCGTGGCAGATAAGGCTGGTCAGCCGGCAGGTTGTTGAAATAGTCCGCCGGTGTGAGATGATAGATGATATACTCTGGTTCCATTTGCCTCTCCTTCTGGGCAACGGGTATTTGGTATTAGGTCATTGGTCACAAGTTAAGGTTTTCGCTCAGATGTCAAGGGGCGTTTGGCTTCTTTCGCCTCATGCGGTAAGATAGGCAGTATGAGCAAAAAGACCCAAAACACTCGGAAAAAGAGCACGGTGCGGCACACCCG
>DAOTXX010000104.1:0-54315 GCA_034434835.1 Thermoflexales bacterium
CCCCCCCCCCCCCCCCCCCCCCCCCCCCCCCCCCCCCCCCCGCTGCCTTTGCCTCTGACTGATCACTTGAACACCGTCAGCAGATTTTCGACAGTCGCTTTGTCCGGCCCCCACAGGATGAGCGTCCGTTCACCGGTGCGACGGATCAATCCGCTGCCCCCGCTGCCCGAATACCAGCGGATGTTTACATCGTCTTGGACGATGGCGGGGTTGGCGCCGACTCGCCTGCGCAAAAGCTCGGCGTAAGCGTCCAAAAATTCGCCGGTGTCACGTGGTGTGCTCCAGGCAAACTGCCAGGCAAACACAAGCCGATCGCTTGTGGTCGTCCACAGTGTAAAGCTATCACCTTCCCATCCATCGGCGGCTTGCGCGGCTCGCTTGGGATCGTTCAAAAACTCGTCCAGGTGAACGCTCGTGATAAACTCGCCCAATGTGTCCAGCTTGACCGTCGGCGTCCATTCCTTGCTCAACGTCAGGCTCAGGTCGGGTAGGGGGATAGGGATGGGCGTGGCGTGGCTGGTGAGGTATCGCTCCGGGTGCAGCACGATGGATGTGCTCTGCGGCGGATCGGCGTAAGCGTGATTGACCTGCGCCCAACCTTTGCCATCCGCCCACAATGTCACGATGAACTGGGAACCTTGCAGGTAAGGAAAGTATTCGATCTGATTGACGCGTGTCGAAATGTTGGTCGCGGTGATCGTCGAGCGGTTGGCAAACGAAGCGCGATAGGCCAGGTAATCCCACTCGCTCTGAGTGATGTTGCCGTAGAGATACAACGACATGACAGTGGTCGCGTCGCCTTCGTACACCGACGACATGGCCAGGCGCATGTCCGTCGTGCGCATCCGGCCCTGATATTTAGTCAGGTTGAATTGTTGATCCTGGAGCGCGTGCGTGTATTCGTGAGCCAGCGTCACTTTTTCGTCGGCGCCCAGGTTCTCCAGGTCGCTGATCACGTACAGGCGCTTTTCGCTCGGCTCATAGAACCCGGCGATGTTCGAGGCGATCCGTTGGATGACGGCCTCGTCGTCTATCCTGGCTTGCGGCGCGAGCAGCCCCAAGGCGCGATAAAAGGCTATCTCCCGACGCGCCACGTCCTTGTTTGCTTCGTAGCCTTTGCGGACATAGTCGAGCATCTGCGCGCGGGTGAGGAACTCGACCGGCACGGTGGTGCGCGGTCGGAGGCCGCGCAGCCGGATGACCTCGCGCTCGATCTGGTCAATCGTCCCCTGGTTGAGCGTCACGCGCGAGACGACGCGGGTGTTGGTGGGCTGTGGCGTGCGCGTGGGCAAGGGCGTGAACAACGCCATGGGCACAGGAGTTGGGGTGCTCGTGACCGCTATCGGCGGAGCAGGTGTGGCAATTTCAACGAGAGGCTCTGGCAGCGCGGCGGGCAAGGTCGCCGGGGCATTGAGCAGGAGCATCCACGCGAGCGCGCCCAGCACGCCGAACAGCAATACGGCTTCGGTGAGGATGACGGCCCACTGCCAGGGCTTCATCCGTAGTCCAGGCGTCGGCGGTCGCGCTTCGGAATGTCGGAAGGTGGACATCAGCTTGTCCTACTGATGGATTTCTTTGACTTGCGTTTGGGCTGCAGCACGGCCTGCTGCGCGGCGAGTAACTCCCGGATGCCGCGCTCGGCAAGCTTCAACAGCTTGTCGAACGAGGCGCGATCGAATGGCCGATGTTCCGCCGTGCCCTGCACTTCGACCAAGCGACCCTCCGCCGTCATCACCACGTTGCAGTCCACCTCGGCCTGCGAGTCTTCGATGTAGCACAGATCGAGCCGCGGCTCGCCCTCCACGATGCCGACCGATACGGCGGCGACGGATGTGATCAGCACCTCCGGCGGGACAAGTCCGGCATCCATCAGCTTGCGGAGCGCGAGCACTGTGGCGACGTGTCCGCCTGTGACTGCGGCGGTGCGTGTGCCGCCGTCGGCCTGAAGTACGTCGCAGTCGAGTGTCAGCGTCCGCTCGCCGAGCCGGGTCAGGTCAACGCAGACGCGCAGGCTGCGGCCGATCATGCGCCGAATCTCTTGCGTCCGACCGGAGGGCGTTGTTTCGCGTGGGGTGCGCGTGTGCGTGCTGCGCGGCAGAAGCGAATACTCGGCGGTCAGCCAGCCCTGGCCTTTACCCACCAGCCAGGAGGGCACGCGATCTTCGATGCTGGCGTTGCACAGCACGCGTGTGCCGCCCATCGTCACCAGCACGCTGCCTTCGGCGTAATCGGTGTAGCCAGGTGTGAAGGTGACCGGGCGAAGTTGGTTGGGTTTACGGCCGTCGGGTCTCATGGTTGGTGCGATAGTGCGTTGTCTTGAATCAGAAACTCGCCCTACTGCTTCAGACCGTAGACAACAGTTGAGCCATCCGCTGTTCGGACGGTGAGTATGAAACCCGCCTTGTCCACATTGATCGTCTGACTACCTGAGTTGTGAATAGCTGCATAAATATCTCCTGTCGTACCTACGTAACGATCGGGGAGCTGGATCAAGTTATCTGCCCACTGTAGGGAAATAGTACCTGTTTCTCCAGTGTTTGGATTCCACAGGTACAGTTGCAAAGTGGTGGAACCGCTTGCGTTCTGCTTAGAGAGTCGAAATGTGAGAGACTGTACGGACTGATATTGGAGAGGTTGAGCCGGTTGAAAATGGAAAATCATATAGGCATTAGCTGAGAGCGACAGCGGACCAACGCCTGTGCCCCAATCAACTTTCACTGCGCCTTTAGGTGTGGGGAATATTCTCCTGGCCGGTGTAGGTGTCAAGGCTCCCGATGTTGGGCTGGCCCAGGGGGTCAGAAACGCTGATAAGCCCATTGCCTTGAGTATCTCTTCGAATCGTTGGTTAGCTGTAGAGCGATACCGTTCCGCTTCGGGTTCAGTTAACTGAAGTAATGCCTGATATTTTTTCAATGCTTGCCTCAAGTCGCCGCCCATGTCATAAGCCTGGGCAAGCTCAAACAGATACTCGGCCGTAGGCTGAAGGGCGTAGGCCTTTTCTAGATACGCTGCGGCGAGTTGAAAGTGTCCCAACTGACTTTCGGCCCTGGCAAGATAAGCATAGGCTAGAGCCTGCTCGTCCGCCGTTGTGAATTGATCGAGTTGAGGTTTTAAGATGTCAATGAGGTGTTGCGCCCGTCTCTCGGCCAAATCCCGTTTGGCTTGATCTAAAAGACTCTGAGCTGCGCGGGTGGCTGTTGGAGCCAAAGTGGCTGTTGGCGGGAACGGCGTGGCGGTGGACGGTAAGGCCATTGGCGCTATTGATGGTTCAAGCGTGGGAGGCAGCGCCAAGTTTGACGGAGGAGGCGAATTGAATGCTTGGCGCATGACCAGCCCACCAGCTATCATCATGACCAGGCAGATACCCGCTGCCAGTCCACTGCCCCCGTAGATAAACCACACTCGAAGAGGAGTGTCGGTAGAATGATTTTGCATCGCGGGCCTCATTTGCGGGTAGGCATGGGGATGGGCGTGACCGTAATCGTCACGGATGGTGTCCGGGCAAGGGGTTTGACATTATATTGCACCAACTCTTGCTGGACACGTTTCACCAGTGGGCCATAGATCCACGACATGGTTGCCTCAGCGTATTGCAATTGCTTCAAGCCGGTGCTACGGTCACCTTGTTTAAGGGCCAGTTTTGCTTGAGCGTAGGAAAACAACCCCCAGTGGTACCAAGTCTGGCCCCACCCAGATTCAAGATCGGCTTTGGCCAGAGCCAGTTTGCCCTGATCCGCATAGATCAGCGCGCGCAGAAAATAGCGATGACCGCCGTAGTAAGGGAACTCGTTAATTGATGCGTTGAGTTGGGCCAATGCCGCGTCCAATCGCCCTAGATTGTACAAGATGATCAGTTTCATCCAGTCGCGATCCTCGCTTGGCTTTATCTTCCGGGCCAAATCTATGTGTTCCAAGGCTTTCTCCAACTGCCCTTGGCACAGGTACCCGTCGGCCAGCATGGTGTTGAGACCAGCGCTGGGTGGATCACCGGGTTTCTGTGCTGCGATCAGCTGTTGCGTTTCGGCCAGGCCTTCTTCGCAGCGTCCCAACTTGAACAAAACATACGGCACGTAACGCGGCGAAATCTCGTCACTGTTTCCCAGTGCGTTCGCTTTTCGAAGATTCGCTAACGCGATTTCCTCCAAGTGGTCATAGTCTACACGGTACTGTTCTTCTGCCGCCAACATCTCGTACACACGGAAGCGCGCAAGGTAATAATCCCCTTTGGCGGGATCAATCGCGATGGCCTGATCTAGATCGCCTAGCGCTCTTTTGACATAGCCGATGTATTCCGTGTGGATGCGCTGGTTGTTAGTCAACTCTAGATAACATGTAGCCCGCAGATAATATGCTTCATCATGGTCTGGCACAGCAGCGATAACGTTATCCAGGTACATTACTGCCCCGGCATAGTTCTGTTGTTCCTTCAAAGCGCGTGCCGTCTCAAGATCGACCGAGACCGATTGTAGACGCTGCACACGACTCCGGGTGGCAGTTGGCCGAGGTGTCGGGGTCGAGGTTGATGTAACAGTTGGTTTGGGAGTAGGCGTGATAGTTGGTATGGCTGTGGGTGTCACTGTAGAAACAGTCGGCGTAGGCGACCAAACAGCGGAAAGAGCGGTAATGGTCATTTGATCGAATTGACCGGAGATGACCCAATAGGCCAACGGGCCGCCACAGATGAGCAGTCCTAGCAATAAGCCAATCAACGCAATCAGCATTTTGTCCACTTGGCTTATTGGACTTGCCGGAGCTTGAGAGGACGGCGTTGAAACAGGTGATACAGAAAGTAATGAAGGTGCTTTTGCCTGTATAGAAATTGGTGTAGCCGCTTGCCCTGGTTCACGGTCAGTCGGCGGCGCAGAAGGTCGAGGGGCATTTGAATGCGATCCACCAAGTGCTTGGGCCTCGCTGGTGGATGCACTTGAAGAAAATGCTGGGCTGGCCAGGTTTTGAAGTAACCGTCTGGCTTCAGTACTATTCGGATTGATTGACAACACGCGACGGAAACAATAATCACGCTGTTCCGGTACCGCGAGGCATACTCCCAGCCACAACCAACCTGGCTCGGAATTAGGGTCAGCCCGGATCGCCTGTGTCAAAAGTGCTGTGGCTCGTTGAATATCGCCTGACTTGGCTGCTGTAATGCCAGCTTGCAAAAGTTCCTCTGTGGTCATGTGCTAGACGATTCCCTTTTCGGCAACGATGTCAGCGGACTGGACACCTGCCGCATCGCATGGGAACGGCGACATTTCCCGTTATGAGCAGATTCCTGGCTTGGTAAAGTCAATGAGGAGACCGCACGGATGCAAATTATATCATTGGGGCGAGGGAGAGGCAATCACTCGAGTGCGAAAAGTGGGGGTGAAGCGATCGCTGCGATTACCGACCGCTAGCCAACGGGCGACAGACAGCGATGGTCCCTTGCGTCGGCCCAGACTTGACCGCCGTTCTGACGTATCTTGGCGAGAATCTGGTCCAGCGTCAGAGCGCGCGTGATCTCGCAGCGGACGCGGTCGCCGACGAACTGTCCGTCCTCCGTCGCGTGCTGAGCCTTGTAAACACAGTCCCCGGCGCAATGCCATTTGCAAAAACAATCCTGGCACCAGGGGATATGCTCGACGCTGTGGTTGCGCAGGCGCGTCAGTTTGTCTTGATCAAAGGCATAGTCGTTTTGCGCTTGCTCGAAATGCCCAAAGATGAACTGCTCGCCAAACTGAAAGTCGGCGTCGGGCACTTCGTAGCAGGCCGAAACCAGTCCCTGCGGCGTGAGGCTGAAACCTTCGCCGCAGCTCTGGCAAAACCGATTCGTCAGCACATCCACTCTGGCGGCAGAATAGAACAGGTCCACGCTGCATTGATCGGCCAGCCCTTTGGCCTGGCGGAACGCCTGGACAAATGCCAGCGGGTCCACCGCCAGGCCGGTTTCGCGGCCGCGGCCCAGAACGTACATCGGCTCAATCTGGATATGCTTGGGGTGCGCGCGCTCCAGAAGGTAAGCGATGCTTTGGGGCAGCCGCTCGACCGAGGCGGCTGTCACCGTGAGGCGGAGGCCATAATCAAAGTCCGCCTCGTCGAAAGCATGTATCGTTTGCAGCACCGCAGTGGACGATCCTTTTCCTGAAGGCAAAGGGCGCTGCATGTCTTGCACCTCTGGCAGGCCATCCACAGAAAGGTTCACGCCCCGGAAATTCTGGATGATCCATCGCTGCTTTTCAGCCGAGAGAACCCCGTTCGTCGCCATGGAGCCATAAACTTCCAGGTGATTTTCCTGCGCCAGGCGTTGCGCGTAAACAAAGGACCCGGTCAGGACTTGCCAGTGCGTCGTCGGTTCCCCGCCGCCGTGATAACCGATGCCGAAACTGGGCTTGCCGGACTCGAGCGCGTTGCGGCAGACGAATTCGATGCCGCGTTGGGCGGTCTCTAGGGGCATTTCGACGACAGGACGCTCGCCTCCCCAGGCGTAACAATAAATGCAGCGCAGGTTACAGCGCGTCGTCAGGAAGAGGGTGACTTCGGTGGGCGCAAACGTGCCGCACTCGAAGGTGCTGATGGGCCAATCGCCTTCTTCGCCTGTCAGGTGGATGTCCTGGCAAAAACGCAGGAACGAGTCCGCTTGCTCGCTGACGGTGTGCCCCTTGTTCTGCTGCAGTTGATGGAGCAGGTTGACCGTCGCTCCGTTGGTGACAAAGGCGACGCGCCGCAAGGGAGCATAGACGAGATAGCGATCCAGCAAGGGGATCACAAACACATCGGTGCAGATGAGCGCGAGGTCTTGCACGCGTCTGGGTTCCTACTTGAACATCACGAAACAATACTTGCGCACCGGGATACAGGTGCAGATTTTGTCGCAAGTACAGATAAAGCCGCCTCCGCCGCTGGGCTTACGAGTCGGCGTTGGGGCATAGGCGCCCGGAATGCAATTGCATGTGCAGACGGCGCCTGCTGGGATGGGGGAGCCGCAGGGGAGCGTGTAGGTGCGAGTGATCCCGGCAGCGTCCGTCACGCGATAGGTGTTCGCCTGGGTGTTTTTGGACGTAGCGGCCGGGTTGAAAAAGCAGGTCTCGACAAATTGGGGCGTTTCGGTCATCTCCCAGAGCTTGATCGTTTTATCGTTCCCGGCGGAAGCCAGCAAATGTCCTTGCGGGGCAAGGGCAATGCTCTTGAGTTGACCTACATGGCCTTTCAGCTCATGGATCAACTTGCCGTCGTTCACTTGCCATATCCGGATCGTCCCATCGGAACCGGCTGCGGCTACCAGGCTTCCGTCGGGGCTGAACACGACGCAAGATACCGTATAGATGTTTTTGAGTTCGCGCGCCAGGCTGCCAGCTTTCACCTGCCACAGTCGCACGCTCAGATTGCCGCCCGAAGCCAGCAGCGTCCCATCTGGGCTGAAGGCGACGCTGCTGGCCGCATTGGTTTGCTCGTTCAGCGTTTCAGATAATGTGCCCTTGCTCGTCTGCCATAACCGGACCGTCTTGTCGCTGCTCCCGGAAGCCAGGAGGCTGCCATCCGGGCTGAAAGCCACCGCGTTCACAGCGCCGGTATGTTCTTTTAAGGCATAACTCAAATTGCCATTGCTGACTTGCCACACGCGCACACTCTTGTCGCTGCTGGCCGAGGCCAGCAGCTTGCCATCCAGGCTAAAGGCGACCGCGTTCACCGTGTTTGTGTGGCCTTGCAACACACGGACCAAACTGCCGGTGCCCACGCGCCACAACCGTATCGCCTGGTCGC
Source organism: Thermoflexales bacterium (assembly GCA_034434835.1). Lineage (GTDB taxonomy): Bacteria > Chloroflexota > Anaerolineae > Fen-1058 > Fen-1058 > JBGLNJ01. Next base: position 7,741 of record DAOTXX010000104.1, read on the forward strand.
TGCTTGCGGAAGCCAGGAGGGTGCCGTCGGGGCTGAACGCCACGCCATACACCCCGTTGGTGTGCCCCTTCAGCGTGCGAACCAGGCTGCCATCGGTTGTGTTCCACAGGATAACCGTCTTGTCCAGACTGCCTGAGGCCAACAGATTCCCATCTGGACTGATGCAGAGTGATGTGATGAGGTTGGTGTGCGCCTGAAAGCCCGTGCAGCCCTTTGAATACTCGGCCGGCACCTTGGTAGACGTGGGAGAGCGTGTTGAGGTAGCGGTCCGAGTGCGAGTGGGGGTGCGGGTGGGAGTGTGGGTGGGGCCGCGGGGCGTCTGTGTCGGTTCAGGCGTGGGAGTAGATTCTTGTGTCGGGGTGGCAGATGGCGTAGGGGTTGGGGTCGGCTTGCTCACCAATGGGATCCCGCCGCAGGCCATGATGAGGGCCGTGGCGGCTGTGAACGCCGAGAGGGTCAGAAACCCTCTGCGATCCAAAACGATCTGTCGTGCCTGACTGGCCAGGTCCTCCAACGGGTAGATTTCCACCTGCTCGGTTCCATCTGACCACACCTGACGCAATTCGAAATGGGGGCGATCCTGGGGGGCTTGTGTTTGCATGAGGTCCTCTCTTTGGGTTGAGCGGTACTTGCATCGGGCTTGCGGCTCGTTGGTTGACATTATAGCATGGGCTACTACAAATCGGCAACTCACGCTCAAATCCAGAATCGCCCCTGATCCGTCAACGAATGTCAAACGAATAAACGACTATTGGCCATCTATGCCTCGACGTCGAGTTGAAGGCTGGCATTTTGAGGTGTGATGAACACGCGAGCGTTGCCAGAAGACAGCGCCTCGATCTTGTCCTGTTGGCGCAGGATGTTGAACAGTGTGATTTTGTCCGCCAGCGTCAATCGGTCGCCCAGCACCTCAAAGAAGGTCAATATCTTGCGTGCTTCGCCTTCGCCGTCCGCTTCGGCCTTGATGCGGATATGCTGACGCTGCAGCTCGATCAACTGACCTCGCAGTTCTTCGGTCTGGATGTCTCCTTGCACTTTTTGCAGGCTGACCTCATTTTCGCTCTGCTGTTTTTGCAGACGGTTCAGGCGGTTGGTGGTTTCCTGGATGATCTCCATGAGGATTTGCTGAGTTCCGGCGTCCTTGCAGGCGACTTGGCGGACTTCGACCGAATGAATGACAAGGCCCCGCTCGGCGTAGAACGCATCACTGCTTTCCAACACGGCTTCGCGCACGATGGCATTGAACGAGTTCAGGAATTGTTCCAGCGTCACCTGGGATACAGCCTGGATGATTCTGCTGCGGGCGTGCGAACACAGATCGCCTGGCGCATCGTCGGTAGCATGCACCATCCTTTCGGCATCCACGATTTGCCAAAAGAACGTGACGCCGACGACCAACTCGACATTATCTTTGGTGCGCACGTCAAACTCGTACCACATGAACTTGGGGCGAATGTCCAACCGCGTAATGGTGAGGCTGCGTTTGTCTTTGTGAATGCCGGTTGACCAGTGGAACTCGACCAGCTCGCAATACGGCTCCAGGAAAAAGGCTCGCCCGGCGTCGGTGCCTTTGCGAAAGATATATTGGCCGCGCGGGTCGCGGATGACCACTACTTGGTGGTCTTCCAGCCGGATTTTGCTTCTCTTTTCAAGAATCTCTTCGTCGGGTTTGGGGAAAAACACTTGTGGCTCTGTGATCAGGCTCAATTCACCTGTGGACAGGTTGCGCACCAGTACGGCGGTGTCGTCGTCAACGACGACGCCGTCGCTGACTTGGCCGATAACTCCTTCGGTAGGACTGGGGATGACCAGTGCCTCGCCGCGCTCTACGCGGATGCGGCCAGTCTGCTTGTCCAGAAGCCGGATGTATTGATGCTTTTTCAAGGCGATGGCGGATTGCTTTTCGACAATCTCTTCGGTAGCCTTGAGGAAATATAGCTGAGGGCCGATCTCGTTGCGCAGCTCACCAGTCAATGTGTCACGGATGCGGAGGTATTGGGTGGCCTCCAGCGCGATTCCCTTGCGTCTCTTTTTGACTGTGTGGAAAATCGGCTTGGCAAAAATACGCGGGCCTTGGACCGTGTACTTGCGGGTAAAGGTCTCGATCAGCAATTGTTCGTCTTCTTGAATCAAGTACAGCCAGGGAATCATGCTCGCCTCCTTTGCGTTTGGTCGAATGTTTGTATCCATGTTAGCCGCAAACGACGAAAGAGGCTATAAAGTGCATCACACTGCTTTCAACCTGGCCCGGTCCTATGGATGAGGGCCGGGCCAGGTTGGGGGGAAGGCTTATCCTAATGCGCGGAGTTGTTCATCGAGCCTGGCCCGTTTTTGCACCAGGTCAACCAGCTTGTCGCGTTCTTTTTGCACGACAGGCGCAGGCGCTCGGGTCGCAAAATCGCTCGCCAACAATTTTTCGCTGCGTTCGATTTGCGCTTCCACTTGGTTCAACTCTTGGGTCAGTCGAGCCTTCTCCGCTTCCACATCCACCATCTGCGCGAACGGCAGATAGACCGTCACCGCGCCCAGCACGAGCGAGAGCGCCTTTTTGGGCGGCGCAGCGAGTTTATCGAGCACGACGATGCCGCGCTCGTCGAGCCGCGCCAGCATCGCCAGTTCGGCGCGATGGCTCTCGAACAGGTGCGCGTGTTCGCCCGCGACGATGAGCGCGGCGGTTTTCTTTTCCGGCTTGACGTTGAACTCGGCGCGAGCATTGCGCACGGCGCGGATCGCGTCCATGAGCAGATTCATTTGCCGCTCGGCGGCTGGGTCCGTCGGGCCGGGCTGCGGCCACGGCGCGATGATGAGCGCTTCGGGCCATTCGGCCTGCTGCGGCTTGGTTGGCTTGTCGCCCAGTGCGGCCTGGCGCAGGTGCTGCCACACCTCTTCGGTCACGAACGGCATGTAGGGATGCAAGAGCCGCATCGCCTGGTCGAGCACGTAAATCAGTGTGCACTGCGCGCCGGCCCGGGCTTCCTCGTCGCCGCTGTTCAATGCGAGCTTGGACATCTCGATATACCAGTCGCAGAACTCGTTCCAGATGAACTCATAGATCAAGCGTCCGGCTTCGCCGAACTGGTATTCCTCGATCAGCCGGGTTGCATCGGCAATCGTCCGGTTGAGCCGCGACATGATCCAGCGCTGCGCGAGTTCACCGCCATTGGCAGCGGGCGCTTCGGCTTCGGTTTCCATGCGCCAGCATGGGCCGCCCGCCCGCCATACGTCTGGTTTGACGTTCGACACTACAAATCGTGCCGCGTTCCAAATCTTGTTGGCAAAGTTGCGATTGGCCTCGATGCGCTTGACTTCGAGGTTCATGTCGTTGCCGGGCGTGGACCCCGTGAGCAGCGTGAAGCGCAAGGCGTCGGTGCCGTACTGGTTCATCACGTCCAGCGGGTCAATCGTATTCCCCAACGACTTGGACATCTTGCGACCTTCGGCGTCGCGGATCAGGCCGTGCAAATAGATGGTGGTGAACGGCGGCTTGCCGGTGAACTCGAGGCCGAACATGATCATCCGCGCTACCCAAAAGAACAGGATGTCATAGCCGGTTTCCATCACCGTCGTCGGGTAAAACTCTTTCATGTCGGGAGTCTCGTCGGGCCAACCAAGCGTGGAGAACGGCCACAGCGCCGAACTGAACCACGTGTCGAGCACGTCTGGGTCTTGGACGATGTCGTGCCGCCCGCATTTTTCGCATGAGCTGGGGTCGAGCCGCGCGGCCCACTCGTGCCCGCAGTCCTTGCATGTCCACACCGGGATGCGATGTCCCCACCACAACTGGCGGCTGATGCACCAATCGCGGATGTGTTCCGGGTCGAGCCAGTTGTAGTAAATCTTGGTGAACCGCTCCGGGATGATCTTGATGTGGCCGTCTTGTACGGCGCGCATGGCCTTTTCGGCCAGCGGCCTGATTTTGATATACCACTGCGTCGAGACCATTGGTTCGATGATCTCGCCGCCGCGCTGCGAGCGCGGGATCTGCGTCGTGTACTTTTCGGTCTTGATCGTCAGCCCGGCCGCTTCCATGTCGGCCCACAGCTTTTCGCGGCACTCGAAGCGGTCCATGCCGGCGTATGGCCCGGCCGCCTCGCTCATCGTGCCATCGGGATTGAGCACGTTGACGATGGGCAGGCCGTGCCGCTGGCCGATCTCGTAATCGGCCGGATCGTGACCGGGCGTGATCTTCAAAGCGCCGGTGCCAAATTCCATCGAGACGTAGGTATCGTGAATCACCGGGATGGGCCGGTTGAGGATCGGCACCAGGCACGTCTCGCCAATCAGATGGCGGTATCGCTCGTCGTCGGGATGCACCGCCACGGCGGTATCGCCCAAGATCGTCTCCGGGCGCACGGTCGCCACGGGAATGTATTGCTCCGGCTTGCCCGCGATGGGGTACTTGAAATAGTACAGCGCGACTTGTTCTTCGCTGTATTCTACTTCGAGGTCGGACACGGCGGTCTTGAGGCCGGGCGACCAGTTCACCAGGTACGTGCCGCGATAGATGAGGCCCTTTTCGTACAGGCGTACGAACGCTTCGCGCACGGCGCGCGAAAGCCCCTCGTCCATCGTGAACCGCTCGCGCTCCCAGTCGCAGCTTGCGCCCAGCCGCCTGTGCTGCTGCGTGATGTACGAGCCGTACTTTTCTTTCCATTCCCACGTGCGGCGCAAGAATTCTTCGCGCCCGATCTCCTCGCGGCTGGTGCCTTCGGCGTGCAGCATCCTTTCGACCTGCAACTGCGTGGCAATGCCGGCGTGATCCGAGCCGGGCACCCACAGCGTCTTGTCTCCGCGCATTCGATGGTAACGGATCAGCATGTCTTCGATGGATGCGGTGATGGCGTGACCCATGTGCAGCCCGCCGGTCACGTTGGGCGGCGGCATCGAGATGACAAATCGTGCGGCGTGCTTGCCGCCGCGCGGCTTGAAGTAACCGCGCTTTTCCCACCAGGCGTAGAGACGTTCTTCAGTGGATTGAAAGTCATAGGTTTTGGGCATGTCTTTGGTCATGGATGGTCTCCTGAGTTTGCCAAATCATCATATTTCTGTTGGCGATTTCGATGGAAGATGGTTCTGCTGCTGTCAACGAATATCAAACGAATAAACGAATGATGGTCACATCTCTCTGTTAGCGATTCGTTTATTCGTTGCGCCGAAGGCGATTCGTTGACAGATTCCCGCTGAACAGTTACACCCGCGCTCCGCTTCGCGTGAATCCGGCTAGCCCCGTCACGGGGCGCTGCTGTGTAGCGCGGCGAATTCATCGCCGCGCGATCACGCGCCTCAAAGAACACTTCCCACAGCTGTGGTTGCTCGTCAGTTGCGCTCGCGCGGGCTGCCCGCGCTACGATGCTGCGCCGGATAAATCCGGCTAGCCCCGTCACGGGGCGCTGCTCTGTAGCGCAGAATTCATCGCCGCGCGATCACGCGCCTCAAAGAACACTTCCCACAGCTATGGTTGCTCGTCGGTTGCGCTCGCGCGGGCATGAACTGCCCGCGCTACGATGCTGCGCCGGATAAATCCGGCTTATGCGCTTATCGCATCCAACTCGCGCCGCCATTCATCTTCCTCAAGCCAGTAACTTGCGCTCGATTCATGCGCGAACTTGACGCCGATGCCGTCTGTGCGCTCCAAAATGGAAATGGTCGTGCCTTGCGCGTGATGTTCTTTTTGATGTTCGACGTAAGCAACATAGTTGGGCAAACGCTTGCTGTCGAAAGAGAAGACGCCGTATTCTTCTTGCCAAAAGAAGGGAGCATTGCCCTGCCCCAATTTATTGAACTTGGTGGACGCGACTGCTTTGATCTGCCCGATAAATTTGGCGACTGCGATGGTAGGCGCGATGGCGGCGACCATGTGAACGTGATCGGCCGTCCCATTCAATGCAAATATAGTTGCGCCAAGCCCAATGGCCTTGCTTCGCAGAAATCCATAGATAACGGATTCAACCTCTGGCGTGAGCAGGGGTAATCTGTCTTTAGTTGACCAGACGATGTGGTAAAAGAGTCGCCAGTAGGGCATTGTTTAACCTTTCCGCGTAGATTGATTACTGTGTTGGATCAATCCGATTGGTCAGGCCGCCCGCGCTGCCGATCCGCGCCAGATTGCAAAGCATCCGGTTAGCCCCATTCATGGGGCGCTGCTCTGTAGCGCAGCGAATTCATCGCCGCGCGATCCGGCATGTCCAAGAACGCTTCCCACGCCAGTGGCGACCCGGCAATCGTATCCGCGCGGGTATGAAATGCGCCCGATGCCCATCACCGCTTCTCCGCTTCTTGGATCACCTTCCTCACCCGGCTCGCTTGCGAACTCGACAGGTCAGCCATGCGTTTCTCCAGTGCCTGGATGAACTTGGCTTTGTTCCTGGCGTTCACCGCTGCAAGCGTTGACGCGGCGTGCTGTGGGACATCACGTTGGGATTCTCATTCCAAAGGTTTTCGGCGATCTCTCGAATCCCTTTTCGATCCTTGGCGGCAGCCAGTTCCCTGGCAAGCTGCTGGTTCGGCGCCTCATCACGCCGATTCTGAAAGTGGGCAATTCGATTGAGAACGGACATGGCTGTGCTCCTTTGGTGTCGCGCGCGTTATGGCAATCCATCATCTCGCCGGTTGCACGTCGCTGACGCCGCCCAGTGCATTGACCTTGAACGTCCACCGACTGCCTGGGGTGAATCGGGCAAACTCGGAGGCGGTGGACGGGGAAAAGGTGTACTGGGTGTCGTTGGCGATCAGAATCACTCGATATTTTTCTTCTCGCTCGCCTTCGCGCTGATTTGAACGGAGATTCGGTTCGGGCCAGCGGGGATTTGTATCGCTGCCATTGGCAATGGCCCGATTTACCACCTGCCACTCTGTGGCCGTGTACTTGCACCAATTATCGTAGACACGATACTGGCAATCCTGCACGACCTTGCCTTTGCCGGTGCCCTGGTCAATAACGTATGGCGTGCCGCATACTTTTTCTGCGCCGGGCGCGGGCTGATCCTGGGTCGAGCGGACCTTGCGTGTGCACATGCCTTTATCTGCGCCGGATGGAATCTGATTCTCCCAAGTCTCGCGTGTCACAGGCCGCTGTTCCATGATCTCGATGGTGCGTTCCCAGGCAATAGATTGAACGACGCCGGATACCTCTGTGGTGCGCATGGTCAACGCGGCAAAGACGATGCCGCAGATGCACAATAGGATCAAAGCGACCGCGCCGATGACCATGGCGGCTCGATTCGGTTGAGCCGGCGCCGAAGGGCGTGGCGGCGCGGGAGCTGGCCGTTTGATCAAGTCGCCGCCGCACTTTTTGCAGCGTGGAGCATGGGGCAGATTCGGTTCACCGCAGTAAGGGCAGGGCTGTTCGGCGACCGGCCCGGTCTGCAAGCTGCCTAGAATCTGGCCGGCCGAACGCGCAGCGGCCCCGGCGAGCGCAGCGCCGCACTGCGAACAGGTGAGGGCGTCGGCCGGATTGCGCGTCCCGCAGAAGGGGCAATGCACGTCCGGGCCAGGCTGAGCAGCGACGTCGGCTGCCGCGATCAGTTCTTGTTGCTGTGGTAACTCGAATTGATCTTGCGCATCCATCGCCGCGCCACACCCGGCGCAGGTTTTGTATGTCCCGGCGTTCTTGGTGCCACAGCGCTTGCACGTCCATTCCAATTCGACATAGCCCAGAGTTTCCCGAGTCATCTTACTCCTTTCAGGTCTCGTCTGCTCGAGAGCCACTGGCGATTGCGCACTCGATTTGGATGACGAGCGAGCTTGCGTCGGCCTGCTCGCTAATCTCTACCTTGTCCGTGCGCGTGATGCTCATTATATCAAAGATGCTGGCTTTGAGCATTTGAGCTAACCTGGCGTCACGTGTGGCGATCTGCAATCGCTCGATCTTGGCGCTGAGCGCCAGACTGTGCTCGGTCTTGAAGCGGCGCACGGCTGTGGCGATCTCGATCAGCCGCTCGCCAACCGATTCGGCTCCATCGTCCTCCAGTGATTTGTCCGGCGTAGGCCAACGGGAAAGATGGATGGATTGAATGGTAGGGGCGACCCCCGCTGTTGCTCTGCTGTGGGCAGGCGCAAGGCCTGCCCCTACGGCAGGCGCGAACAGATGACGATAAATCTCCTCGGTCACGTGAGGCAGGATGGGTGCAAACAGTTTCAAGATGGTCAGGAATACGTGATGCAACGCCCAGCGTGCGCCCTCTGATTCTTGTGGTGTACCTTCATACAGGCGCAGCTTTGCCATCTCCAGATAGTTGTCGGCCAGGTCTTTCCAAAAGAATGTTTCCATCTCGCTCTTGGCGGTGGCGTACTCGTAATCGCGGAACAGGTTGGTCACGCGCCGAATGAGTCGCTGCGTCCGACTCAGAATCCAGCGGTCGGCAGGTGATAAATCTGGAATGCCGGCTTCAGCCGGCTTACCGGCTAAAGCCGGTGTTCCAGCTAGGAATCGCTGGCTGAACTGTGCCACGTTCCACAGCTTGGTCACGAGCTTGGCCCCGGCCTGCACCTTTTCTTCGCTGATGTAGGCATCTTTACCAAAGCCGGTGCTGGCGGCCCAATAGCGCACGGCATCCGCCGAATATTTCTCAATCATCGCCATCGGGGCGATTGGCCCACCGCCTCGGCTCTTGCTGATTTTGCCTGCCCCTTCCGGCGCCAGCCCCCAACCCGAGATCGCCACGTCTTTCCACGGCAATGCGTCAAAGTGGTGATGCGATTTGGCGATCGTGTAAAACGCCCACGTCCGAATGATCTCGTGCGCCTGAGGTCGAAGCGAGAATGGAAACACTTGCTTGTACAACGCAGGATCATTGAGCCATTGTCCCACAATCTGCGGCGAAAGCGACGACGTGGCCCACGTGTCCATCACGTCCTGCTCAGGCGCAAATGACGTGCTTCCACATTTGCAAGGTTTGGCCGGCTTGTTCTCGAACGGGTCAACCGGCAGTTGCGCTTCGTCAGCCAGGTTGACCTCGCCGCAGGCCGTGCAATACCACACCGGAAACGCCACGCCAAAGTAACGCTGCCGCGAGATGCACCAGTCCCACTTGAGTCCCTCGATCCAATCTCGATAGCGCGCTTGCATATGAGGCGGGTGCCACGTCATCTGGTTCCCTGCTGCGAGCAGTTCGCGCTTGAAATCGAGCACGCGGATGAACCACTGCCGCGTGACAATGTGCTCGACCGGCGTGTCGCAACGCTCGTGCACGCGCACCGACTGTGGGGTAGGGCGCTGGGCAAGTAACAGACCGTGTTGATCCATCGCCTCGACAATCTGTTTCCGCGCCTCGGTCGTGGAGAGGCCAGCGAAATCCCCTGCGACTTGCGTCATGCGGCCTGTTTTGTCAATCGCTTCGACGAGCGGCAGGTGATGTGTGTACCACCACTGCACGTCGGTCACGTCGCCGAATGTGCAGCACATCACCACGCCCGTACCTTTTTCCGGATCGGTGGCTCTGTCCTCCAGGATACTCACCTTTTGACCAAACAGCGGCACGATTATCTGCTGGCCCACGAGCGATTTGAAGCGCCGGTCGTCTGGATGCACAAACATGGCCACACACGCAGGCAGCAGTTCGGGGCGCGTCGTGGCGATGGGCACGGTCTCGCCACTTGCGAGTTTGAAGGCGAGCGTGTAGAACACTGTCTCGCGTTCCAGGTCGTTCAGTTCCGCTTCGGCAATCGCCGTGCGACATTCGGGGCACCAGATCGCCGGGGCCTTTTGGCGATAGGCCAACCTCTTGCGATATAGGTCAATGAACGACAGTTGCGCCGTGCGGCGCGAGAGCGCGTCAATCGTGCGATAGGTGTAGCACCAGTCAATCGAAAGCCCCAGCCGTTGCCAGAGTGCCTGGTAGTCCTTTTCCGCCTCGACGCTCACCTCAAGGCATTTTTCGATGAACGCCTGCCGTCCCATGTCGGCCGCGCGGATGCCCAGCCGCTTTTCGATCAGTCGCTCGGTGGGCAGGCCGTTATCGTCATAGCCCATCGGATAAAACACGTTGTAGCCGTTCATCCGCCAAAAGCGCGCCATGAAATCTGTCTGGCTGTAGGAATAGACATGGCCCAAGTGCAGATGACCCGAGACCGTCGGCGGCGGCGTGTCAATCGAATAGACCGGTCCATCGCGCTGCGGATCGAAATGATAAATGCCGACTTCTTGCCACAAGGTTTGAAGTTGCGGTTCGGCTGTGCCAGGTTGATAACATTTTGGCAAAGGCATATCTTTTTCTCGTACTGCATATTGCGTACTGCGCGCTTACGGAACACGCAACACGCAATAGAAACAAAATCCCCTTCCGCTCAAGGGCGAAAGGGGAAACCTTCCGTGGTACCACCTTGTTTTGCTGTACATTACTGCGCCAGCACTCTCATCATCCCGACCATCATCAGGGTATGGCGATAACGGGCCAGCCCGGTTCCGGCTCCCAAGCGACCTTCAGCCGCACTTGCTGCGAGAGGCTTGCACCCGGTGGCCTCTCTTCGCTATCAGCAGGCTGCGGCCTACTCCTCTTGTTCACCGCCGTTTGCTTTGGCTTGTTGGTTACGATTCTAGCACGAACCGTCATAAGCGGCAAGCGCCACGGACAGCGTATTACTCGATGCGGCCAAAGGCGCGCAGCATTGTCAGGGTGTCGAGCGTCAGGCTGCCACACCACTCGAGCCGGGCTTGCGCCCAAGCGTCGGGATACAGGTCGCCCCAACTCCACGTCGGCTCCCAAGTGCCTTCGGCGGTTTGATGCTCGATCTGATAGTCGAGGTTGAGCGACAAAACATCCTCAAGCAGATCTGCCACAAGTGAGCGAGGTGATGGCGCCAGCTTGAGCGGCGTGATGCAGTACGAACTCCACTTTTGCGGATCGCGGGCGACAACGTTGGGCGTCACCGAGCGAATTCGGGCAGTCAGGCGCGCCTTGAATCGTTCGGCCAGTTCTTCCGTCTCTGTCAGCTCAATGGCATAGTGTAGATCGTCTCCGCCGCCTGTTCCAAGTCTTTCGATGGTCTCTATGCAGGTGACTGTGCTTTCGGTGACATCAGCCAGCCATTGTGGGGGCACGAGTGCGGCATAGTGATGGAGCAGACCCACCAACTCGGCGCGTGGGATGATGAGGAAATTGTCAAAGGTCCGGGCCAAGCTGCCGTTTTCATCGTGCCACCAGGGCGCGTGCGGATACTTGTTCGTGTCGGCAGGGACCACGCGCCACACCTTATTGGATGCATCGAACGTCGCCAGCAAAAACTCGACGGCTCGCTTCACCATCGGATGATTGGCCGGACGGTCCAATTCCCTGAGCAACCGCAGCCCGATGCCGGTCGCCAGTGCAGACGATGTGGGCGTACGCATGTCCGGCTCGAGCGCATGGCCGAATCCGCCATCGTCGTCTTGAAAGTGAGCCAACTCGCGCAGCACACTTTCGGCAGGCGCTCCCTCAAAGCGATGCTCAAACAGCGCGCGGTCGAGTGGGCGTGCTTGCGTCCTCAGAAACTCGCGCGCTCGTTCGAACGATGCACGGCTCAGTTGTTTCATCGCTCCCCCTGCCATCCTAACTGTTCCTGGGTTGTTGGCGAGTTTTGATCCACTTGCGAACTTTGGTCTTGGCCCACTGATCGTGACTGGCGAAGGCAGTAAGCCAGGAGTACATGGCAGCTTTTCCGATCCAGGCAAAGCGCCCTTTGGTGGTAATATCCTTTTTGGGTATGGCTTGCACCGTCGCCATGAACTGCTCGTGCGTCTTGCGGAATTCGGCCAGGATTTTGGATAAGGGGCGATTGTGGTGCTTTTTAAAAATCCGCTCGTTCAGAATGTCTAATTGCTTCCAGGTCAGGTCAGGGGCGGGGGGATGGGGCGTCTCGCCGCGCTGATCGGCGGCATACCAATCGAGAAAGAGCTGCTCCCAGCTTGCCAGGTGCGCCAAGACATCTTTGACTGACCATTCACCCACGACGCCGGGCTGAAGCATATCCGCCTGGCTCAACTTGGCAAGGTTCTGTTCCAGCCGTCGACGTTCCGTTTCCAGTATTTCGATGGCTTGCGCTTTGCTGATCGGTTTTGGCATCGAGACCCTCCTATATCTTGTGCTTGATGCGCAACGCTTCATTCAGATGGACGAAATTGTGCCGGGTGGGTGGCATGAGCAACAGCCCGGCAATGGTGCGCCTGCCCCAGTAATCGGCTATGCCTCTGGCCGCCTCGACCAGCGCCCCTTGGGCCATCACTTGTTGCAGACGGGCCGGGTCAACCTTTTGCTTCAACGCCTCCGGCGTAAGCCGCTTGACGATCTCGCGCGTCCTGCGACCAACGGCCAGGCGATAAGCCCTCAGCGCTTCAATATCAATCGCGGCGCTCAGGCGAGCCACACTTGCCTTATCCATGGCGTTGCCCGTATCACGAACGGAAATTCCCATCCGCTTGAGCCAGCCGTCTCGGAGCGCGAGTTGCGGGCTGCCGGCGACCAGCAGATTCATCGTGACATCCTCAATGCGGGCAATGTGCCAGATGCACCAAGCGATGGAAGAACAATTCAATCGCCTTTTGATGATCGTCCGGGCGCGCGAGGGCGCGTTGTAGCGTTTGCTGCTGTTGGTTCCATAGCTTGCGATTGGGGTCCATTCGACTTACCTTCCTCTGCCAGTGGCCCAACACGCGGCCAACGGCCTGCTCCATGATTGCCCGGCGGCGCTGTGAAATCTGTGTCATACTGTAACTACTCAGCCGTCATTGCGAGGAGGTCCGCGAAGCGGGCCGACGAAGCAATCTTAGCGATCGAAGCACAGAGATTGCTTCGCCTGCCTTCGGCAGGCTCGCAATGACAGCCTGTGCGGTAGACTGGGCTGAGTAGTTACGTCATACTATAAAGGACACGTTAGACAGGGCGTGATAGTAATTGCCCCACTGGGCCGTAAAGCGCAGAACAGAATAGTCGGGATCGGTCACGCCCAGCGGATAATACTTTTCGTACCCGGGCCGCCAGAGACGCTGCCTGGATTCGGCGTCTTGGAGCACCTCTATCGTCCCGACCAACATCAGCCCCTTCCACTGATTCATGTCAACGAAATATACGCACGTCTTGGGATCTCGCAGTACCTGTGCCACTCGCCTGGACGAAGTGTTGGTGCTGAACCAGATGGTCTTCAACTCTTCGTTTTCCATCTTGATCATCGCTTTGATATTGGGGTAGCCGTCGTCGCCATTGGTGCCAAGCATGGCGATGGTCGAGTGGTTGACCAGGTCGAGTGATTCCTGAATCGCTTGTTCGTTTTTCATGATGGTATCCTCCATTGTAGAGTGAGATGCTATTTCATCAGCCAGTCTATGCCAGACCGTTTGGCCGTCTTGCTTTCGATCTTTAGTTCATCGGCGCCGAGGTAGCCGAGGAATCGTTTGAAGCAATCGCGCAGATCGGACTGCATCCTTTTCGAGGGCGTGACATCCGATTCCCACCACCACTTTTTGATTACAAGCGCGCCGCTCTGCCTGTCCCGCCCCGGCTCGAAGCGAGCGATGAACCGATCGCCATACAAGATGGGCAGCACATAGTAGCCATACTTGCGCTGTTCGGCCGGCTTGTAGACTTCCCAGACATACGAAAAGCCAAATAGCTCTTGGACCAATCGCCGGTCCCAGAGCAAATTGTCCAAAGGCGCTAGAATGACCGCGCGCGGCGATGGCGCTGGGGAGTGCAATACCTTGTTGAGGTGCGGCTTGTCCTCGCTCCTCATGTAGAACGGAGGCTCAATGCCCTCCACGTGTACCTCGATGACCTTGCCTTGTTCTATCAATCGTTGGAGAGCCGCGCTGCGTTCCTGGCTCTTGACGCCCTGAATTCCCAGCCACGCTTCACCGGCACGATTCCAAACCAGCCCGATTCCGCCGATGCGCCTGAGGATATGCCAGTCCTGATATTGCTCGTCGGTCTCGTTCGGGTCAGAAACTGACAGCAGTTTCTGTGGAATGTGGCGGCTGGCGAGGTCATACACTTTGCGCGTATGAACTCGGTGATGGATGATCAACTCGCCGCAAAATTGCAGGCCCTCCAACGCCGCGCGCGCCAGCCGTGTTGGCCCCCACGGCCAATCCACACGATGGTCCATGTCCAGGTCAATGGAAGACAGTGGCCCATGCTCTTGAATCACCTGGCGAACTTGCGGCAGGATGGCAGTGATTTGAGTTCGCTTGTCCAGGCTGCGTCGTTCCGCTTCGCGTTGTCGTCGAAAATACGGCCAGTCCTCGACGGGATAGATGGACATGACCTTGTCCCACCCGTCTACCAGTTTGCGATCCTGGTAGAGCAGGTCTTGCAACATCCCGGGCGAAAAGTCCGCCACCCGGCCCTGGAGCACCAGTTCCGGGTTGTGACCCACAATGTCCAGCGGGTCGAACTGGATGCAGCCCACGCGGCGAATATACTTGACGACGCCGCGCTTGCCCTCCAACTCATGCGGCGGCCAAAGGCCCTGATGCGCAAGGATGAAACGCTTGGCCTGCGGTTTGGTGAGCGAGGAGTTTATCATTTTTTCAGAACCTTGCGAAGGCTTGAGGCCTTCGCAAGGTTCGTGGGAGTGTTACAGCGTCCGCCGGATTTCGTCCAGCGTTGTCTTGGCGGCCGGTATCTGGGCGAGAAAGCCCGCCAGCTTTGCGCAGGTGGCGTAATCAGCGCAGTAAGCGCAGTTGGTCACCTTGCGTTCGACGCCGCACGCGCGGATGGGACACTGTGGGCAATAACCGCCCAGTCGCCCATTGAAGGCCAGGCAGCCGTCACAGGTCACCGATTCGAGGGTCATGTCCGGTGCATTGAACTCGACCTTCCACTTGGCGAGGAGGCGTTCCTGTGCAGCCCGGTCGTTGGCTTGAGTGGCGAGGTAGGCCTCGCAGGCGGAGCAATTCAAACCGCAAAAGGCAATGATGGGGTTCATCGAGTGACTCCTTGATGGTGTTGGGCCAGGTTGTCGAATCCTGGTCAGCGGAACCGTATGTCCTGATTGTAGCACTGATGTTCTATTTATGCAAATTCAAGCGCAGATGTTTCTGAGGCTGTGGCCCTGAAGACATCCTTGGCTATCTTGGGCACAGGCCAGGGTGGTTGGGGGGAGGGGGATGAAGCGGTGCTCCTTTAGTATCGAATGTCACCGAGTCGCGTGCGCCCTCAATCGCTCGACAATGCCGGGTAACACCGCCAACACGTGGTCAATATCCTGCTCGGTGTTCGAATGTCCTAACGTCATCCGCACGCTGCCGATGGCCCATTCGCGCGGCAGGCCCATGGCTGTCAACACGAAAGATGGCTCGGTCTCGCCCGTCGTGCAGGCCGAGCCAGTGCTTACGCAGATGCCCTCCAGGTCAAGCGCAAGCAAGATGCTTTCACCTTCCACGCCCTTGAAGGCAAAGCTCGCGCTGTTAGGGAGCCGCTCGGTGGGGTGGCCGGTGAGCCGTACGTCCGGCACGCGCTCGAGCACGCCCGCAATGAGTCTGTCGCGCAGCCGGCTGACGCGTGCGTTTTCGCTTTCACGGTTCTGTTGCGCCAGCTTGAGCGCAGTCGCCAGCCCTACAATCTCGGCAACATTGACAGTGCCCGGTCGGTGCCCGTGTTCATGACCGCCGCCCGTGAGCGCAGGGACGAGCGACGTCCCGCGCCGGATGTACAGTACCCCGACGCCTTTGGGACCATAAAACTTGTGCGCGCTCAGTGCAAGCAAATCCACGTTCAGGCGATCCACGTTCAGATCGAGCGCGCCGCCAGCCTGAACCGCGTCCGTATGGAACAGGATGCCTTTGGATTTGGCGATTTTGCCGATCTCGGCGATCGGCTGAATCGTTCCCACCTCGTTATTAGCATACATCACGCTGATGAGCAGGGTGTCCGGGCGAAGGGCACGCGCCAGGTCATCCGGATTTACTCGCCCATATTCGTCCACCGTCACCAGCGTCAATTCGTAGCCGAATTTTTCGTGCAATTGCTCAGCCGTTGTGCCGACCGCGTGATGCTCGATGGGTGTAGTGATGATGTGGCCTTTGCCCGGCGATTGCCAGGCTGCGCCGCGCACCGCCAGATTATCGCTTTCCGTGCCGCTGCCGGTAAATACAATCTCAGTGGGATGACAGCCCAGAATCTCTGCCACTGTTTGCCGCGCTTCATCCAAGGCCTTGAGCGCCGCTCGACCGATAGAGTGGATGGATGAGGTGTTCCCATAAACCTGCGACCAATACGGCTGCATGGCTTCGATCACGCGCGGGTCAACCGGCGTTGTCGCCGCGTGATCTAGATAAATCACTCGCTGGTCCATCTGGCCCTCCTGCGGTGGCGACATTGTAACAGACGTACTCGGTCGTGTCAATAGAATCTCAACTTGTCCCCTGCGTTTTTCCACTGCTTTCTCGCAAAGGCCAATCACAGGTTGCAACTTGCTTCTAGTGTGGTACACTTGACCAAGTTTTTTCACTGTAACCGTTCAGACGGTTGCCTTTTTCTCACCACGAAGACACAAAGCCAAGTTTTACTGACCTGTGGTTACCTTTGGTGGAAACAAGGTGCGAGCCACTGGCAACATTTCAAAAATTCTTTGTGCCTTCGTGCCTTGGTGGTAAAGATGGAACACCCACTGAACGGTTACCTTTCACTCAGGTATTAGCGATGCTATCCCGCAAGCGATTGACACTCGAACAAATCGCCGTGCTTTTGCGCAGCAAAGAGATGGGGGCGTTCGCCGGGGTGGACCTGAGCGACATTGACCTGCGCATCTTGGACCTGGCGCACGCTAATCTCAGCGGGGCCGACTTGCGTGGCGTTGACCTTTCCGGCGTCACGCTGGTCATGACCAATCTAGCCGGCGCAGCGCTGGCCGAGGCCGATCTCTCTGCATCCAACCTGACGGATGCGACGCTCTGGATGGCCGACCTTACCAACGCCCGGCTGGCCTCGGCCAACCTGACCGGCGCTTATCTGGCCGGGGCCAAGCTTGCCGGGGCCGACCTTCGTAACGCGACTTTGCTTGACGCAAACCTCTGGAAGGCTGATCTGCATGGGGCTAACCTTGAGGGGGCCAATCTTGATGGCGCGACCTTGCGCCAGGCCATCCTCGAGGACGTCATCGGCCTGCCAGCCACTGACAAGTGATGATTCCCCTCGATCTCTGAGGGCAATCTTGCCTATTCGTCCCCCGTCATTTTCTCCCTTGCCGCAGCCTTGTTCGCATGGTAACATTTTTCGCGTATTACCTATTTCGCTTTGCCAATATACCCATCTGCCATCCGCCATCCGCCATCAGCTATATGCCATCAACTATCAACCCTGATCCATTCACTATCCGCCATCGGCCGGCCTGGCTTCGTAAGCATTATGCCATCCCTGCCGAGCATGGCGCGTGGGCAATGCTGCTTGGCCCTTTTGCGGTCGGGCTGGGCCTGGCCTGGCGACTCGATTGGATGGTGCTGTGGACGCTCTTGGGGGTGTTGTTGCTCTTCCTCGCACGTCAGCCGCTACTTGTGCTCGTCAAAGCACAGAGTGGTCGTCGCTTGCGCGAAGATGCTGTGCCTGCGCTCATCTGGCTGCTCATCTACGGCACGCTCGCCTTGCTCCCTCTGCTTGTGCTGGTGGCCTCTGGTCGCACCGCGTTGTTCTGGCTGGCCGTGCCTGCGCTTCCACCGCTGGGCTGGCAACTGTGGTTGGTCACTCGCCGCGCTGAGCGTCGGATGGCGGTTGAGCTGGCGGGTTCAGGCGCGCTGGCGTTAGCTGCGCCCGCCGCCTATTTCGCGGCGACAGGCCGCTATGACGCGACCGCGCTTTCTGCCTGGCTGCTCTGTCTCCGCCTCGAACAGCGCCGGATGACAACTGTGCCGGAGCGACCTCAACAATGGGCGATGGGACAGCGCGCAGTGTTGTATCACGCCTTCAATTTTGTCGCCAGTGTCGTGTTGACAGTTTTCAGCATCCTGCCTGTGCTGGTGCCCCTCGCATTTGCCGTCATGCTTGCCGAAGCTTTGCGCGGTACATTCCAGCCTGCCGTCGGTGTCAAGCCCCAGGTCCTGGGTGTCTTTCAGGTCGTAGTGACCGTTGTCTTTGTCATTCTCCTCGTATTGGCTTACCGCTTATCATAGTGGCGGTCTCGATCATTATTTGCTTTTCCATCTAAAATCAATATATAATCCCGCCAACATCCCCCTGACTCGGAGGTTGACCCATGAAGGTGGACACAATTCTGGCGCACGGCACGTTGGTGGCCATGGATAAAGATTTCCGTGTCATCCTCGATGGCGCGCTGGCGATGGCTGATGGAAACATTGTGGCGGTGGGGGCATCCACTCAAGTGCTGGACGGCTGTGAATCGGATACGGTGGTGGACTGCAACGGATGTGTGATTGCGCCTGGTCTGGTGAATGCACACACGCATGCGCCCATGACGCTCTTGCGCGGCCTGGCTGACGATCTGCGCCTGGACGTTTGGCTTCACGGCTTCATGATGCCGGTCGAGCGTGAATTCGTAACCCCCGAGTTCGTTCGTTTGGGTACCTTGTTGGCCTGTGCAGAAATGATCCGCGGCGGCACCACATGCTTTGCGGATATGTACTACTATGAGGATGCTGTGGCTCAGGCGGTGGAGCAGGCTGGAATGCGCGCGGTGTGCGCCGAGACGATTTTGAAATTCCCCTCGCCCGATGCAAGCAATTATGAGGAGAGTCTCGACTACTGCCGAACCTTTATCGAAAAATGGAAAGGCCATCGCCTGATTACCCCGTCCGTTGGTCCGCACGCTCCCTACACCTGTCCCCCCGAGATCCTCAAGGCCGCCACTGATTTGGCGGTCGAATATCACGTGCCGCTGCACATCCATCTTTCCGAGACGGCGCTGGAGGTCGAAGACAGTCGCAAGGTGCACGGCGCGCCGCCGGTCGCCTGGGTCAAAAAACAGGGCTTGTTTCGCGCCCAAGTGCTGGCCGCGCACTGCGTCCATGTGGATGCAGGCGAGATCCGCGATCTGCATCAGGCGGGCGCCGGCGTTGCGCACAACCCAAGCAGCAACCTCAAGCTTGCCAGCGGCATTGCACCGGTTCGCCAGATGCTTCAGCAGGGGCTGCACGTTGGCATTGGCACGGATGGCACTGCCAGCAACAACGATCTGGACATGTTCGAAGAGATGCGCCTGGCGACGTTCATCGCCAAAGGCACAAGCGGCGATCCGGTGGCAGTGCCAGCGCGCGTAACTTTTGCGATGGCAACCATTGAAGGCGCGCGCGCTCTCTTCCTGGGCGATCGGACCGGCTCGCTCGAAGTTGGCAAGCGCGCGGATGTCATTGTCGTCAATCTTGATGAGCTGCACAATACCCCGCGGTTTGCTCGTGACCCGGATGCGGTCTATTCCGAGCTGGTTTATGCTTGCAAGAGCGCGGATGTGCGTCATGTTTGGGTGGATGGTCGCTGTCTGCTCTGGAACAGCGCCCTCCAGACGGTGGATGCGACGCGAGTGTGTGCTCAGGCTCAAGCGCTGGCCCGGCGGATTGATGCTTTTCTTGTGGCGCGCGAGGGCAACTTGCTCGACAAACTCGTGGCGATCGGCGGGCTGGAGCAAGAAGAAATGTTCGAGGTGCAAGTCAAGCTTCAAGTAGACGAGGTGGAATTGACGCGCCTGGAAGCTGTCCTCAAAGCTTCCGAGGGTATTCTGACGGTTCAGCGTTCTTCGGTGCGACGACAGTTCGACACGTACCTGGTGTTTGCTGACCCGGCCGCCGGGCGCATCCGTTATCGCGAGGACGACATCTTGGGGCCGGCAGACGAGGTGGTAGAGAGTCGCTATCGTCTGACGTTGACCGGCCCCACCAAGGAGCGAGAATTTGCCAACTCGGTGCTCTTGTCTCGCTCGCGTTTTACTGCGCGAGCGGATCGCTCATTACGCTTTTATCGTGAATACTTTCGCCCCTCCAGCGAGTTCGAGATTCACAAAGAGCGGCGGCGCTATCATATCCTGTACAAGGGGATTGATTTTGCGCTG
The DNA here is from genome assembly GCA_034434835.1 of Thermoflexales bacterium. GTDB lineage: Bacteria > Chloroflexota > Anaerolineae > Fen-1058 > Fen-1058 > JBGLNJ01. The sequence continues at coordinate 27,703 of DAOTXX010000104.1, forward strand.
AATCTGGATCACATCGTCCAGCCCCCCTTGGGTGACTTTTTGGAAATCAAGAGCCGCACCTGGTCGAGTCGGGACGCCGAGCGCAAGGCCGGGTTGATTGGCGAGTTACTGGATTTGTTGAGCGTGCGCACGGAGCGATTGCTGCACGTCGAGTACGCTGACCTCGCAAAAGGCGTCTAGTTTTCTTCGCATAGCCAAAGCGGGTGTGTAGTTGCCTATTTTTGTTTTTGATTTCCTTGAATAAGAGACTGGCTATGCGCAATGCAGGTTAGGGGGGTAATTTCGACTGCGCGGCGACGGCAATTTGCCAGCCGCTCTCTGCGTCCCCATTTTCGAGCAGGACCACGATGGCCCAGCGCGGCGATTGAGCCGGCGCAAAGCCAACGAACCACATGAGCAGTTCCTCTCCACTGATGGCATATGCAACCTGCCCGGCCAGATCGTCGCGTGTTCGCAGCGCCGATCGAATCGCACTGGCGACTTGAGACGATACGATCGGCTGCCCAGAAGAAACCGGCTTGAAGGTTAGATGGGGTGGGGCGATCTCGTACCCGCCGTTGGCGAGCGTTCCGATCACAAACGCCATGCGCAGCGGCGAAACAGTGAGCGCGCCCTGTCCCAAGATCATCTCACGCACAGCCTGCGTCGTCGTCAGCATGTCAGTCCAAGAGCCTGGCGAATGATGGGGCAGCTCGAACGAATCCACGGGGGCATCCAATTGCCAGCGACGAATGGCCTCGGCAACATCCTGAGCATCGAGTCGGCTGACAGACGCCGCAAACTCGGATGGGCAAGCTGCGGCAAACCAGGCGGCCAGCGTGTGATCCAAAGGACGCTCGACGCAGTCAAGCCGCTTACCGTCCACGACTGCCAATGGCGCAGTCTCTGAAGCCATGGTGTCCGTGAGATGTGCAATGCCTTTCGACAAAGCCTCGGCCAGAATGATGGATTGAAACGCAGCACCGGGTTGATACGCGCCCTGCGTCGCGCGATTCAACAGCGGCGAAGAAGGCTCCGCGCGAAGTTGCTCCCAATCCTGATCCAGCCGCGCCGGATCGAACGTCGGGCGACTGGCCAGCGCGATCACCTCGCCTTCCGGCACTGAAAGCACTACCACCGCGCCAGTTCGATCGCCCAAGGCAGCGTCCGCCGCGCGTTGAACAGCCATGTCCAACGTCAGGCGCACCGAATGGCCCGGCGGCACACGATGCAACCATCGGTTAACCAGAGCATCGAGCCGCGTCTGGCCCATGACGCCCCGCAGCTCGTCGTCGAACGCGGCCTCCACGCCGCCCAGCCCATGACGCAAGCTGTAATAGCCCACGATCGGCGCAGCCGCCGGTTCAGGATAGTAGCGCTCATAGTTGCCCGACACGCGCTGGCTGACGGCAAGCGGCTGACCACTGCGATCCAAGATCGCGCCGCGCGGAACGCGGCGTTCGGCGATCACCAGGCGCGGGTTGTCTTCGCGCGCCGCCAGAGCCGAACCTTGCACCACCTGCCAGTATCCCGTGACGATCGCCAGCACGCCAAGCATCACGCTCAGTACCAGGCCTGCCCGGCGGATCGTCAAAAGCATGGGCCCATCACTCATCGCTGACTGCCTGCCCCGAAACCTGCAACAACAAACCAACTGCAATGAAACTGGTCAACAGCGAACTACCGCCATAGCTGAGGAACGGCAGCGTGACGCCCGTCAGCGGGATGAGCCGTGCATTGCCCGCCATGATGACCCATGCCTGCAAACCGATCAGCGTCGCAAGCCCCGCCCCTAACAATTGAGCAAAGGGGGCGCGCGCGCGCGTCGCCGCGCGAAAGCCGCGCATCGTCAAGACGCCAAACAAGATCACGACCGCTAACGTGCCCATCAGACCAAACTCTTCGCCGATCGCAGCATAAACAAAATCGCTGTGCACGACCGGGATGATTGTCGGCGCGCCCTGTCCCAGGCCTTGCCCGATGATCCCCCCTTCGCCTAGCGCGATGAGCGATTGGACGATCTGAAACGCGCGCCCAGACGATTCAGCCCACGGGTTCCACCAAATATCCACACGGAGCGCAACACGGCTGATGAACTGATAGGCCACGCCCGCGCCAATCAGGAACAAACCCAATCCCCCTAACACGTAGCCGGCCTGACCGCTTGCAATGTAGAGCATGACCAGGAATGTGAAAAAGAACAGCAGCGCCGCCCCGATGTCTTGCTGCGAAGCCAGCAAGAGCATTGCCAATCCCCACATCACCAGGAGCGGCGCCAGGTAGGGTAGGGCAGGCAGATGGACCCAACCGATCCTGGTCCCGGCGGCAACGATCAACGTGCGCTTTTCGGCCAGGTACGATGAAAGGTAGGCCACGAACAACAGCTTGAGGATCTCGGATGGCTGCAAATACACTGGCCCCAGGCGCAGCCATAATCGCTCGACGCTCGCGCCAGACGGGTTGACGCCCAATACCAACGTAGCAGCCAACAGCGCCAGCCCGGCAAACAGCCACGTGTAACGGTAACGCCTCAGCCAACGCAGATCGCGCGGAGCTGCGGTCACAGCCAGCAACGCGCCCACCGAGATCGGTAGCCATATCATCTGGCGATTGAGGAAGGGCGGCGCCAGCCGCGCGATCTCGATCAGCCCCCAGCCGGATAGCAGCGCCGTGACCGGCAGCAGGAGCGGGTCTCGCCCAGGCAGGCAGCGGTTGAGCCAGAGATGGGCGACTGTGAACGAGGCAGTCCAAACGATGAAGGATGAAGGATGAGGGATGAAGGATGAAGGGTGAAGGAGGGTGAGCAAGGCAAAGCCAATCGCCACGAACAGCGCCGCCAGAATGAGCAACACGCGCTCGACCTTTGAATCTGTAATCTGCAACCTGCAATCCGCAATCATCTACGTCGCCCACGCCTGCGTGTGGATACGCTGGACTTGCGAGCAGGCAGATATTTACCGACAATCGGGGCCAGCTCGCGCTTGATGCTTTCCGGGATCAGGTCGCGCTGAGTGATGAGCGCGGTCGCCAGTGCGTCCTTACATTCGCACGTGCGCTCGACGCCGGCGACTGCGCTGACGAGATGCCCGACGGCCTGCTTGGTGAGCGCGGCGTTGGCGTTGAGGTTTTCGATCAGCATCGCCACGTTGACGGCCTCTTCGGTTTCGTGCCACACGTCGTAATCGGTGACGTGCGCCATGACCGCGTAGCACATTTCGGCTTCGCGCGCAAGCTGCGCCTCCGGGCAGGCCGTCATGCCGATGATGTCAAAGCCGAGCTTGCGATAGGTGGCGCTTTCGGCTTTGGTCGAAAAGCGCGGGCCTTCGATGGTGATGAACGTCCCGCCTTCGTGAACGGCCGGCGCGCCCGCCTGACGCGCGGCCTGAGCCACCTGGCAACTGAAATCCGGGCAAAATGGATGCGCAAATGAAATGTGCCCTACCAGCCCGCGCCCAAAGAATGTGTGCTCCGAGCGCAGTTTGGTGTGATCGTAAAGCTGATCGGGCACGACAATATCGCGCGGCTTGAAATCTTCCCGCAAAGAGCCGCACGCGCTGATCGAAAGCACGCGCTCCACGCCCAGCGTCTTGAGCGCGTAAATGTTGGCGCGGCTGTTGACTTCGCCGGGCAGGATGCGATGCCCGCGCCCGTGACGCGGCAGGAACGCGACGCGGATTCCATTGAGCGTCCCGACGATAATGGCGTCGGACGGATCGCCAAACGGGGTCTTGAGCCTGACCTCGGTTACATCGGTCAGGGCTTCCATGTGATAGATACCGCTTCCGCCGATGACGGCGAGGGTGACCAGTTGTGATGTTTTCTTTGCCATACAGGTTCTCCTCTCTTTTTTGACACGGTGACAAGGTGACAGGGTGACACGGTGAAACATATCTCTGCCTCTGCCTTGTCTACTTTTCACTTGTCTACTTGTTTACTCTGAATGTACCGCTCGATGGCTTCGAGGTAAGCTTCGAAATCGCCCAGGTTCTCGCGGGCGTAGGTCAGCACACGCGCGGGATCAGTTTCCCAGTAGCGATGGACGATCAGGTTGCGAAAGCGCGCCATCTGGATCAGACGGTTGGCCAGGTCTGCGTCCACGATCTCCAACTCGCCCAGTCCTTCCATGCACTCGGCAAAACTGGCTGGCGATTTGGCCGCCGCACGCGCCAGGAGATGAGTGCAGATCCTGCCCACCGCCTCGATGCAAATGAGCAGCAGGTGAAGAACGGCCAGCAAATTGCGCTCGTCGGCAAAGAATTCCGCGTCCGGCAGCGCAGCGTAACGCCGGATTTTGGCGGCGTTTTGACGGATGTCTCTGGCCCGTTCTTTGATCAACTCGCGGTTGATTTTCATGGCATCAATACCTCGCGTAAATAGATGCGCCCCAAGTGCTCAAAATCCATGTATTCGAGTGAGACGCGCTCGATATAGTCCGCGAGCATTTCTTCGTCTCGCACGAACAAAACCTTGCCCTGCAAAACAGAATGGCAAAAGCCGAGCGGCGCGCCGTTGAGCACGTGAACGTCCACCATCACGCGCAGCGCCTGCGTCAACTCGGTCGAAAGCGTCATCTCATAGTCGAACACATCGCCCGCCCATGACGGATCGAGATACACGGACACGTCCACATCGTGATAAGGCAGGCCTTCCGCAAATGAGCCGTGCAGGTAGGCAAAGGCGATTTCAGGCCGCGCCTGTAGTCGCTCGCGTAGTTGATGCGTGATGCGTGATGCGTATTCCGTCATAGCCTATTCCAATCCGTAGGAGCGCCCTCATGGGCGCGAGGGATGCCCTCATGGGCACGAATCGCGCCGAGGACGGCGTTCCATGGTCGCGCCGAGGACGGCGCTCCTACGGGTATCCCAATGCTTCCCAATCAATATCACCGGCGCGGGAAGGGTGCGCAGTAGAGTACGGATAGTCCTCGGGACGCTCGACGATTCCGCGCCGCACCGGGTTGTTGTGCATATACTCCAGGTGTTCCCAAAAATCAGGCTCATCACGGATGGCGTGATCCCAATAGCCCTCTTGCCAGAATGTCCCTTTGCGCTTGAGCACGCGATTGATGCGCGTGGCTGTGTAGGTCTTGAAGCTATCCAAAACGCTCTTGAGCGCGTGTTCGCCGCGCAGGACGATCATAAAGTGAGAGTGATCGTCCATGATGACGTAACCGGCCAGCCACACGCGACCATTATCGCGCAACCATCGCAGTGAGTCAATGCACAGTTCGGCCCCGTCCGGGAAGGGGATTCGCACACGCCGGTCATGTACATCAGTCGTGATGAAATAGCACACGCCCGGCAGCGAGACGCGCCCTTTGCGCAGGTTAGCCCCGTGCGGTCTTTCGGACATTCACACCCTCCCGTAGGAGCGCCCTCATGGGCGCGAGGGATGCCCTCCTGGGCGCGAGGTTGGGTATGCCGGGATAATCGCGCCCGGAGGGCGCTCCTACGATGTCATGTCATGTTTTCTTGGGCCCGGGCAATCCGCGGTTGGATAATTTGATCTACCAGGTCCGATAGGCCAATATCTTGCCAGGCGGCAGCAGCTTTTCGATACAGGTCAATAGCTTCAGGCCAGTGCGATTGTTCGGCATGCCAGTCACCCTGACGGTAATAAACACGAGCGCAACTGTAGCCATCGCCAACAGCCTGATAACCGGCCAGTGCATTTTGGTACATTTCCCAAGCCCGGTCAAATTGCCCTTGACCTCGCAACAGGTCGCCATGCGACAACGTCACGTTGGCTTCGCCCAGCCGGGCCCCGACGGCCTTGAACAGCGCAAGCGCCGCCTCGTACTTGGACAACGCCTCGTCCGTCCGTTTCAAAAAGTACAGCACGTCGCCCTGCGCCTGAAGCACGTTCGCCTCGCCCGAAACATTGTGGGCGGTTCGATAGAGCGGTAACGCGCGGTCGTATTCTTCCAGCGCGTTGTGCCAGCCATCGTGATAATAGTACCAGCGTCCGCGCCGCAAAAAGACATCCGCCTGATGACCGAGCTTGAGGCGGCTGCGGATGGCCGGGACCTCCATCACTTCTAACAACTCGTTCCACCAGGCGTGGTCGAACTCAAAGTTAGCCTTGTCCACTATATCCCGCCAGGCTTCGAATTGCCCGGTCGGGTCAAGAAAGCACTGATGATATACCACGTCACGCCAGGCCTCTGGGTCGCGGCCGGACTCTACCTTTTGGCGGGCGTCCGCCAGGGCACGTGTGTGAATGGCCCGGGCTTCCGGGTCATCCGCGCCGGTCAGGTAAGCGATCTGCACGCGGCGGACCACCTCGTGGAAAGTGTACCGACCGGGTTCAAGCGGTTTGATAAAGGCGCGCGTGGTCAGCGTGCCAAAGTCAGCGTCGGTCAGGGTCTGGCTCAGCGCCGCGTTCAGGCTGGCGTGGTTGAAATGGCGCAAGAGCGGGCCATACCGGGCCGCGTGATACAGCGGCTCGGGCAAATGCTTGAGGACCAGGCTGTACAGCCACTCGTCATACGAAACGGCCAGCGTCTTGGTGCGGATGATGTCGGCGGTCAATGGCTGCCTCGCCCGCCGGGCATCCTGATACACTTCGGCCAGCAGCCGGGTGCTGAGCGGGTGTCCCTTGAACCATTCGAACGCGGCGCGGCGCAGGGCCGCATCGTCCACTCCCATGTCAACCAGAAACCGCTCGCAATCTTCCGGGCTGAATTCGTCCAGTCGTTCCAGCCGGGTGGCGTGACGCAGAGGAGCATAGGGCAAATCCTGTCGCCCGCTCACAACGACGCGCAGATTGATCGCACGCTCGGCCGCCTGTTGGAGCAATTCCCACAGGCGCGCGATAACCTGGGGCGGGTTGGCTTCTGCAAAACGCTCGTAGGTATCCAAAAAGAGGATTGCACGGCGCGTACCCAACGCAGGCAGGACATCGAGCGCAGCGCGAGCCAGCTCTCGCTCCAATTGCTCCTGGTGCGGGGCGTACATGGCACGCAGTTCGTCGCTCAGGCGCACGTCTATCGTCGGCGGGCTGGCGGAAATCTGTCCGCCTGCGCTGGCGGTCTGTCGAAGGCTGAGGTGAAGCGGGGCCCCGACGCGCACACGGTTGATCTCTTCAACGATCGCGTTATAGCGTTCCCGGGCCTGGCGGGCCTGCTGCTCAAAGCGCGCCGCTGCCTCACGCCCGGCCATCCCGGCCAGCGCACACGGGACCGCTTCCAGCGGCTGGATGAGGTAAAAGTCCACCTTGCGCCAGGCCAGGTCGGCCAGCCGGCAGCGCGTCTCGATGAGCCATTCGATCAGCGTGGATTTGCCGTTGCCCGATTGGCCGGAATAGGCCAGTATCCAGCGCTCATCGCCGGGCCACAGCGCGTCGAACGCGCGAATCTGCTCTTCGCGGTCGGTGAAATGTTCAAGATGCGGCGGGAGTGGCATTGGAAATTCTCCCTATGATTTGCCCGAAGCTATACTGGTCGGAAATGATTTCAGTGCAATCGGAGTCAAGGCTTTAGCCGGAATTAGCCGCAAGAACCGGCTGAAGCCTCAATTCCAATGCACCCGTTTGATTTTTGCTCAGTATATACCCGGCGCGGCCCCCAAGTTTCATTTTGTCATTGCGAGGCCAAAGGCCGAAGTAATCTCCAGCGAGCCAAAGAGATTGCTTCGCGCCCTTTGGGCGCTGCTCAGAAACTTGCGCTTATCCTTCCGCAGGGACGACCGGCGATGAATCGCCGGTCTACACAGCGGCGCTGGCTGAAGCCAGCTACCCCCACCCTAACCCTCCCCCTGCGAAACGGGGGGAGTTGGAGGGGGGAGTGAAAGTTTACGACCGTTGACAGTATAGCCTCGCATCGCACATCATGAGATTTTAGGCGCGCTGTCTTTGATGACACCGCCGCCGGACGCCTCTTGTTTGATCTCGCCCGCGCCGCCTTGAATCTCCGGGCCTGAACCTTCGATACGCCCTTTGTCTGTGGCAGATTGCTCGATCTTGGGAACCGACGTTGCAGCCGGCGTCTCCGGCTCGGCGGCTTGCTTTTGCGCCTTGCCGCCCAGCTTGAACTTGACCGGCCCGATGCCGACTTCGGTCTTGCCCTCGATGATGGCGCTTTCCCGGTAAAGATACGCCAGGATCAGGATCACCACGACGGCAGAGATGATTCCGACGATTTGAACGATTTCCATGTCACCCCCTTGGGATTGTAGATTGTAGATTGCTGATTGCAGATTGCGCAATCATCAATCAACTATCTACAATCAGCAATCATCAGAGCGAAGCTCGCAAAGAGCCACCATCAATTGGCAGTGTGACGCCGGTGATGTACGAGGCGGCTGGCGAGGCCAGGAACACGGTCGCGTTGGCAAATTCCTCCGGCGTGCCCATGCGCCCCAGCGGGATACCGGCGATGATGCTGGCGGCTTCTTGTTCCGGCGTCGTGCCATTGGCCCGGGCGCGCGCAGCCAGCAGCTCGGTCACGCGCTCGGTCATCGTCCAGCCCGGCGCGACGGCGTTGACGCGGATGTGGCTTGGGGCCAGCTCGTTCGAAAGCGATTTCATCAGGCCGATGACGGCCATGCGGATGCTGTTGGAAAGGATCAGGTTCGCCATCGGCTGCTTGACCGAAACCGAAGTCATAAAGACGATGCCGGGGCGGGCATCGGGATGCCCTTCTGCGAGTTTCTTCATGTGCGGGACGACGGCGTAGCACAATCGCACCGCGCTCATCAACGTCAGGTTGGTTGCCTGCTCCCACTGCTCCGGCTTCAAAGTCTCGAACGTCCCGGCCGGCGGGCCGCCGGCATTGACGATGAGCACGTCAATCCGCCCGAATCGCTCCAGCGTCCCGGCGACCAGCGCGGTCACGTCGGTTGGTACCGTCACATCGGCCTTGAACCCCACCACCTCCGCGCCAGTTTCCTGCGCAATCCGCCCGGCCGTCTCTTGAGCGCGCGCCAGGTCTCGCGCGCACAGCGCCACCTTCGCGCCTTCCATGGCGAACCGATGCGCCACTGCCGCGCCCAATCCGCGCGAGGCGGCAGTGACAAGCGCAACCTGACCCCCAAGCCCCAAATCCATCTCCACCTCCCTGGTCAAATGACGAAAGACGAACGACGAAGGACGAAAGGCGTTCTCTTTCGTCTTTGGTCTTTCGTCTACCTCACGCTTTGATCTCGACTTTGAACCTTACCTGCCCGATCCCAATCACATCGCCTGCGCCCAAGACCACAGGCGCAGTGACCGGCTCTTCGTTAAGCCGCGTGCCGTTGCGGCTGCCGAGGTCTTCCAGCCACCATTGCCCGCCGCGCCAGGAGATGAGCGCGTGCTCGGCAGAAGCAAAAGTATCTGGCACGACGATCGTGTTCGACGCGCCGCGCCCCAGCGTCGTAAAGGGCTGAAGTGGGAACACCGCGCCCGGCTCCAGGCCATCGCAGCTCGAAATCAAGGCCAGCCACGCCTTGCGTTCCTGGACGGCAGTAGGCGTCTGGGCAGTCGAGCGCAGCTCGCGCCACAGCACGACAAACACGGCAGCCAGAAATGCATACAACAGAACGGTCAAGAGTACGCGGATGATAAAGATGACAATATCCATCTATGTATCATTCGTCGCGCGAAGCGGTCAGGCGGCCAAGCAGAGGCGGCGTATCCTGTCTATCGGGCGGCGAAGGCGGTGTGGGACTGTCTTCGCCATAGATGACCTGCACTCCCGCCAGGCTGATCACATCCCCCGGTTGAAGCAGACATTCGCTCACGCGGTCGCCATTGACAAAGGTGCCGCCCGACGAGCCAAGATCATACACGACATAGCGCCCGGCGCGGCGGCGCAACTGCGCGTGACGACGGCTGACGCGCGGATCGTTCAGGATCACGTCATTGTCCAGGCTTCGGCCAATCGTCACGATGGAACGATCAAGGGGGACGGTGCGCCGTCCGTCGAGAATGAGGAAAGATGACGCCGCTGGCGCGCGGTCCAGCTCGGCGCGCATCGCTGCCGAGGTTTGGGTATCCATCTCGGTTGTGTGCCCCGATTCGACGCTCTCTGGAGGAGCGTAACGCGCTGCTACAGACACCTGATGGCGAGGGATGTCCGGCGAAGAGTGAACCTGGACCACCGGCGTCTGTGTGAGCACCAGTTGTGCCTGCGCAGCCAGCTCGATGACCGATTGCGTCAGGTCGTCTGGCAGCGTCGGCTGAGCCTGGCGCAGCGCCTCATAGTCGGCCGGGTTCAGGTAGACCCAATAGAGGTTGGGGGCCAGATGCTCGCCGCGCAGATTGAGCACCTGGCCGTCCTCCATCGCGCGCGCCAACTGGAGCGCGACTTCGATCGGATAAAGTCGCCCGGCGAACCATTTGCCGAACGCACCCTCGACAAGCCGTTCGGCCAGCTTTTCAAAGTGAGATAGAGGGTTCAATGAGCAAATCCCAATTTCAAGTTTTCAATTCTCAACTTTGAGGATTATAGCCTAACGGTAAGGAGACGGCAAGCGGTTGTCACGCAGCGATGGATGGGGTATACTCACGAAAGCGTGACCGCCGACCGCACACCCATGCGTGTCAACTTGAGGTTGGAGTGCAGGCTTCAGCCTGCATAGAACGCGGCCTGAAGGCCGCACTCCGGGGCTAAAGTTTACACCAATGACCGCACACCATAGACCACGGTTCGATCCAGGCAAGGTGCAGTCAGGCAGACCACTATCGGCAGCCAAGAGGGTAATATGACCGCTGGCAAACAGATTCGATTGACCTCACTTGCCACCTGTGCAGGTTGAGCGAGCAAAATGGCCCCCGAGGCCCTGGCGCAGGTGCTGCGCCCCTTGCAAGAACGCTTCAAGCGTCAAGACTATCCCAATCTGCTCGTCGGGTTGGGCGAGCCAGACGACGCAGCGGTTTACCGCATCGGTCCAGACCGGGCCATCATCCAGACGACCGATTTCTTTCCGCCCGTTGTGGACGACGCCTATTCGTTCGGCGCGATCGCCGCGGCGAACGCGATGAGCGATGTGTACGCGATGGGCGGCGAGGTCTTGTTCGCGCTCAACATCGCTGCGTTTCCAGAAGACCTGGACAGCGCCATCCTGGCCGAGATCATGCGCGGCAGCGCGGACAAGATCGCAGAAGCGGGAGGCGCGATTGCGGGTGGACATACTGTCCGTGATCGCGAGCCGAAATACGGACTGGCTGTGACGGGCATCGTCCACCCGGATCGCTTGCTGACCAAGGGAGGTGCAAGAGTGGGCGACGTGCTGTTCCTCACCAAACCGCTGGGCACCGGCGTCATCACTACCGCGCTCAAGCGCGAGCAAGCCGATCCGGTCCACGTGCAGGCGGCGACAGATAGCATGACGCGGCTCAATCGCGCCGCGTCGCGCGCGGCGTTGGCAGCCGGCGCGCGTGCTGCGACGGACATCACCGGCTATGGACTCTTGGGCCACGCGCTCGAGATGGCCGAACAGGCTGGGGTGTGCTTTCAGTTCCGTTCTGCCGACATCCCGTTTTTGCCCGGCGCGCAAGTCTATGCTGATGCCTGGACTTTTCCTGGCGGCGCGGAAAGCAACGAGGCGTTCTATCGTCCCCGCGTCCGGTTCATCGCCGAACTGACGCTGGCGCAGCAGTGGCTGTTGTTCGATCCGGAGACTTCGGGCGGGCTGCTCGTCGCCGTGCCGCCGGATGGGCTGGACACCTTTGTGCATCTGGCAGGGCAGGGGGCCTGGCAGGTCGGGCAGGCGGTTGAAGGCAGCGGGATCGAAGTCGTTTGACGGTTAGCTCTCAGCCCACCCTTGCGAAGGTTGCGCTCAACTCCGCAAGGGTGAGTTACTCAATCCCTTTGTAATCTTGCAAACGTGTGTATTGTCACTTGACAAGCATTTGCCGTTCTGATATAGTTCTGTCGTTCCGCCGCGATGTCAGATTCACTCACAATGCCTCACTCTGAGGAAGCGGACGGATGTCAGAATCCACCATTCTTCCCCAACCACTGTGGCCTGCTTCTTGCTTTGATTTCTACCGGTTCCCGGCGCAATCTCATGCCGAGTCCCGCAGAATACCGATCAGCATGCGTGTCAACTTGAGGTTGGAGTGCAGGCTTCAGCCTGCATAAAACGCGGCCTGAAGGCCGCACTCCGGGGCTAAAGTTTACACCAATGTACCGATCAGAAGGGAGGTGATGTCCAGGTCAGTAGAGCCTTTTGCATCTAATGCTCCAGTTCCCCTCAATCTTTAGACCACAGGAGAAGAGAAAATGAAACGTGCGCTGTTTGTTGTGTTGACACTGGCCACTGTTGTGGCGATGCTGAGCGCATGCGCCGCACCAGCCGCCACGCCGACCGTCGAACCGACCAAAGCACCCGCGCAGCCGACGGTCGCGCCGACGAAACCGCCCGCCGCCGAGCCGACCAAACCCCCCGCGGCCGAGCCGACCAAAGCGCCTGCGCCCACAGCGACCGCCACTCCCAAGCCAACGCCCAAACCGGGGGCTGTTAAGATCGAATTTTGGTTTGGGCTGGGCAAGCCTCTGGGCGACGTTCTCGAAGCCATCGTGATGGACTTTAACAAATCGCAAGACAAGTACTATGTAGACGCGATCTACAAAGGTGCATACGCTGATACCATGAACGCTGCGATCGCAGCATATCGCGCCGGCAAGGCCCCGCACATCGTCCAGATGTTCGAGGTGGGCACTGCCACCATGATGGCTGCCAAGGGCGCGATCAAGCCGGTCTATCAACTTGCGAAAGAAACCGGCTGGAATCTCGATCCCAACATCTACATCGCGGCCGTGCGCGGCTATTACAGCGAAGGCGAGAATATGATCTCGATGCCGCTGAATAGCTCGACGCCCATGATGTACTATAACAAGGATGCGTTCAAGAAGGCAGGGTTGGATCCGGACAAGCCGCCCAAGACCTGGGCCGAGGTTCGCGCTGCGGCCAAGAAGCTGGTGGACAGCGGAGCGACCAAGTGCGGCTTGACGTTCGAGTGGCCCACCTGGACGCAGTTGGAGAACTTTTCTGCGATCCACAACGTCCCGCTTGCCACCAAGACAAACGGCATGACAGGAATGGATGCGGAGCTCAAGTTCAACAGCGACTTGCACATCCGCCATCTGCAGACCTTGATTGACATGCAAAAGGAAGGATCGTTCAAGTACGGTGGACGCGACGGGGCTGCAACGGTCTTGTTCCCCTCGGGCGAGTGCGGCATCATCCATGCCTCGTCGGCTGCCCGCGCGCGCATCAAGAGCGAATCCAAGTTCGAGTGGGGCGTGACCTTCCTGCCGTACTATGACGACGTGCCAGGCGTGCCGATCAACTCGATCATCGGCGGCGCGAGCCTGTGGGTGATGAACGCCCCAGGGCGCACCGTGGACGAGTACAAGGCCATCGCCGAATTCTTCAAGTATATCAGCCAGCCCGAAGTGGACGCCCGCTGGCATCAAGAGACCGGCTACCTGCCGATCACGCACGGCGGCTTTGAAAAGACCAAAGCTGATGGGTACTACCAAAAGAATCCGGGCGCTGACCTTCCCTACCAGCAGTTGACGCGCACCAAGCCCACCGAGAACTCGCTCGGACTCCGGCTGGGCAATATGCCACAGATCCGCATTATCGTCTACGAGGAATGGGAAAAGGCGTTCCAGGGACAACAAACCGCCAAAGAAGCGATGGACAATGCCGTCAAGCGCGGCAACGAAGTCCTGCGCGAGTTTGAAAAGACGTACAAGTAGCTGAACTGCTCTAGACCCGAAGGGTCGCCCAGGCCCTTCGGGTCGCCCATGCAAGGAGAACGATGCAGCGCCGGGTCATTTTCAACAATCGCCTTCTGCCCTACGTTTTGCTCCTGCCACAACTCGTCATCACGGCGGTGTTCTTCTTTTGGCCTGCCAGCCAGGCCATCTATCAGTCTTTGCTCAGCCAAGACCCCTTTGGATTACGCACGCAGTTTGTGTATCTCCAGAACTTTGAAACTGTGCTCAGCGATCCGTTGTACATCGAGGCGCTCCAGGTCACCGTAATCTTTTCCATCGCAGTCACGCTCTTTGTTATGACGTTAGCCTTGTTCTTTGCCGTCATGGCCGATCGGCAAATTCGTGGCGCACAGACGTACAAAACGCTCTTGCTGTGGCCCTATGCGCTCGCGCCTGCGGTGGCCGCCGTGCTGTGGGGATTCATTTTTCATCCATCCATCGGCATCGTGGGCAAAGCATTCAACAGTTGGGGGCTGCACTGGGACTATCAGCTCAACGGGACGCATGCGCTGGCGCTCGTCATCGTGGCTTCATCATGGAAGCAAATCGCGCACAACTTTTTGTTCTTTCTCGCTGGCCTGCAATCGGTTCCCCCCTCGATCGTCGAGGCAGCGATGATGGACGGCGCGGGCGCGTGGAAATTATTCCGCACGATTCTCTTCCCCTTGATCTCGCCGACGACCTTTTATCTCATGACCATCAATCTGGTTTTTGCGTTCTTTGACACCTTTGGGGTGATCCACGCGCTCACGCACGGCGGACCGGGCCGCTCCACGACCACGCTGATGTACAAGGTATACATGGATGGCTACGTCAATCTGAATCTAGGTCAATCCGCTGCGCAGTCGGTCATCCTGATGCTCATCGTGAGCGCGCTGGTCTGGCTCCAGTTTCGCTTTATGGAAGGCAAGGTGCATTACGCATGATCGCCAAACAACTCCGCAATCTCCCGGTGCATTTGGTTTTGATCGCCGCCGTGATCGTTTTTGCTTTCCCGGTGTACCTCGCGCTTATCGGCTCGACCTGGGACGCCGCTCGTATCGGGCGCGGGCAAATGCCCCTCACCCCCGGCCCGCACCTGATCGAAAACTATGTCAATGCCTTGACGAGTGCACGGGGCGGGCGCATCATCGGCAATCCGGTCCAGATTTTGCTCTGGAACAGTCTCAAGATGGCACTGGCGATCACCATCGGCAAAATCATCATCTCGATCCTATCGGCGTACGCGGTTGCTTTTTTCAGATTCCCTCTCCGCATGTTCTTTTTTGGGATGATCTTTCTCACGCTGATGCTGCCCATTGAGGTTCGCATTGCGCCTACCTACAAGGTGATGAGCGATCTGGGGCTGATCAATACCTTCGCCGGCTTGACGGTTCCCTTGATGGCGTCCGCGACCGGGACGCTCTTGTTTCGGCAGTTCTTTCTGACGATCCCAGACGAATATGTCGAAGCGGCGAAAATTGACGGCGCGGGACCACTGCGCTTTTTCTGGAGCATCGTCCTTCCGCTTTCGCGCACCAACATCGCCGCGCTCTTTGTCATCCTGTTCATCTATGGTTGGAATCAATATCTGTGGCCCTTGCTCGTTACCACCAGCCGAGATATGGAGACCATCGTCATCGGCATCGTCAAGATGATGGGCACCGGCGAGGCGCAAACGGACTGGAACCTGATCATGTCCAGCACCGTGCTGGCGTTACTGCCGCCCGTTTTGGTAGTTATCCTGATGCAGCAATGGTTCGTCAAGGGCCTGGTGCAAACGGAAAAGTAGCCGATGGTGGATGGCTGATAGCTGATGGCTGATGGCTGATAGTTGACCGCCGACTGCTGACCACCGATCGCAGTTGGCGGTTGGTCTATCTATTGGGAGAAAAGATGCTGCTGCGACTCGTATCTGTGGCTGCCCTGATCTGGTTGGCAGCGTGCCAGGCTGCACCCGCTGCGACCTCCGCGCCCGTCGAGCCTTCCCGACTTGCCGAACCCAGGGCTGGGTCGGCCGTGCTGATCGTCGCGCATCGAGGCGGGGCGGCGCTTGCACCAGAGAATACGCTGGCTGCGTTCGAGAATGCGCTCCAGATCGGCGTGGACATGGTCGAATGTGACGTTCACCTGAGCCGAGACGGAGAGTTGATCGTCATGCACGACCCCGATGTTTCTCGCACGACGGACGGCACGGGTCAGATCAACCAGATGACGCTGGCCGAGATCAAAAAGCTCAACGCGGCGGCCAGGTTCGGCCATGGCGCGTGGCCCGCTCAGCCGCCGCCGACGCTGGACGAATTGCTCGATCGGGTCAAGGGCAAGGCTGGCGTCCAGATCGAAATCAAGATGGCGCCCGGCAACACACGCTATCCAGGCATCGAGCGCAAGGTGGCTGACCTGCTCAATGCCAAGGGAATGACAGACCAGGCCATCGTCATCTCGTTTGACTTTCCGACGCTCAAGGACATCAAGGCGATTGACTCGCGCCTCCAGACGGGCGCGCTCGTCAACGCTCCATGGATGATGGCGCGCATGACCCGATCTCATGAGCAGATCGTGGACGAGGTCATCCAGGCGACAGGTGCGGACTATTTCATGCCAGCGGCCAGCTCGGTCAGTGAGGCGCTTGTCAAAGCTGTCCATGCGCAGGGACTCGAGATAGGCACATGGACGGTGAACGCCACGGGCGACATGCGCCGCCTGGCCGGCTGGGGCGTGGATGCGATCACCAGCGACAGGCCCGATGAGTTGAAACGAACGCTGGGCAAGCATGCGTGTCAGCTTAAGGTTGGAGTGCAGGCTTCAGCCTGCATAAAACGCGGCCTGAAGGCCGCACTCCGGGGCTAAAGTTTACACCAATGGTTGGGCAAGTAGCATGACGCCGATAACGGCTATGTCCCTTTGACATTTTTGACGGCAATGATAATATAGATAGCATGACAGAGGCAACACCAGGCGACGTAAACGTGCGACAGCGACCAGCCTGCCTGACCAGCCCGGATCATGAAATCCCGTTGGCGGGTCGAACGATCACGCGCATCGGTCGCGCTCCAGACAACGAAGTGGTGCTGGACAATAAACGTGCCTCACGGTACCATGCCGAGATCCGTTGGGAAAAACATCATTACGTCCTAAGCGATCTGGAAAGCACGAACGGCACTTTTGTCAATGGTGAACGGCTCGCCGCGCCGCACGTGCTCAAGGACGGCGACCAGATCGAGATTGCTGGAGTCCGGTACAGATTCTCCGATCCTGAAGCTACGTGGATTGAGGAGCGGCTTCCCACGCTGATGCTGGACGAAAAAGCAGGTATCGTGTGGGTGAACCGACGGCCGCTCTTGCTTTCCCCCAAAGAATTTGCGCTGCTGGTACTGCTGCATCGTCACGCGGGCGCAATCTGCGACAAAGACAGCATTGCCTCAGCCGTCTGGCCCGAATGTCCTGACCAAGTGTATGACTACCAGATTGAGAACCTGGTCGGGCGCCTGCGCCAAAAGTTGGAAGCCGAGCCAGGCGCCGGCGCGCTGATCGAAACGGTGCGTGGACGCGGCTACCGGCTTATCCCCCCCGAAACCTCTCAATCGTAGCTCTCCACTTTTTTTCAGCGAACTGGTGGCTGGCCGATAGGTTTGTGCTGGCGAATGGCAGTACAATACAATCAATGGATAAAACCGTCTCATCAGCGGTTTGCTATAGTATTGTTTGCCTATAGCTCTGCGCTCCCCAAATGAGATATAATGATCGCGACCCTGCCGCCAGATGCCTGAAAGTGATCACAGGCCCCATGACACTGGAGGAAAAGATACATTCGTCGTTGATGGATCGGGCACCCAGCTTTTTCCACTCTCTTGTCTCGCCCCAGTTTCCCTACTGATCTAGACGTCCGCACAATAGATTGAATTGAGTTGAAAGAAGGAGAAATCATGCGCGCACCATTGACCTGCCTGTTGACGATCCTTTTGGCGGGCATCGCCCTGATTCTGACATTGACCTGGTTGATCACGCCCGCCCCGGCACAAGCCAACCCCGATATACGCTACGTGGCGCCGCCGCCCACAGGCAACGATGTCGGCAACGACTGCACGAACCCGTCCAATCCCTGCGCAACGATCCAGCATGCTATCAACGTCGCCAGCTTCGGTGACCTGGTCTCGGTGGCGGCTGGCACCTACGCCGAGCACATTACCATGCGCGACGGCGTCTCGGTGCACGGGCAGGGATGGGTCAGCACGACGATTGACGGCGGCCACACCGGCCCCACGCCAACTGTTTACATGTCAAGCGTGTGGGCCAGCACTGTCCTTTCGGGCGTGCAGGTCACGGGCGGCGGCACCGGGGTCACTGCTACGTCCACGCAGGATGGCGGCGGGATCGCCATCTGGTATGCCGCGCCGACCATCGTGAATACCTGGGTCAACGGCAACACTGCCCGCAACGGCGGTGGCGTGTTCGCGCGCTACAGCTCGCCGACGCTCGACAATGTGCCTGCCTCACTCAATGCAGCAGCACAGCGCGGCGGCGGGTTCTACCTGGATGGTTCCGGTACGGTCACGGTGACGGATGCTTCGCTGTTCGCCGGCACTAACGGTATGGTGCTGTGGAACACGGCTGGCTGGGATGGCGGAGGATTTTACATTTCGGAAGTGACGGCCACCGTGGGGGGCTTGCGCATCTGGGGGAACAGCGCGAACGGCAACGGCGGCGGCGTGAGCATCGCCAACGCTCACAACCCGGTGCTGTTTACGCTGAACCAGATCAATTGGAACTCGGCATCCAACGGCGGCGGGCTTGACACCTATCGGGCGACCCGACTTTCGATTGGCCTGAACATGATTGACGGGAACACAGCCAGGAATAGTGGCGGCGGCGCGCAGTTTTCCGATTCCGCCGGACTGCTGCAAGCCAACTGGCTCAGGACCAACGCCGCCGGTGCCTATGGAGGAGGCGCCGCGGTGGTCTATGGCTCGCCCGAGCTGCTGTTGCGCGGTAACTGGATCGAAGGGAACAGCGCCGGTTTCGGCGGCGGGGTTTATCTGCAGACCACAGCCAACCCGCTGGTAGACGGCAATGTGATCGTGACCAACACGGCGAACACAGGCGGCGGCATCGGCCTGTTTGAGGCCGGGGTGGCGACGGTCACCAACAACATCGTGGCGCGCAACGTCGCTTCGACCACTGCGCACTTGGGCGGCGGCATCCTGGTGGACTCGGCGCCTGCGCGCATTGTCAACAACACCATTGCCGACAACATCGGCGACGGCGTGCTGTTCCAGGAGGCCGAGGGTGTGGCGATCGTGAACAACATCGTCACGGGCAATCTGGGCGACGGGATCGAGCATTACTCCGACACGCTATGGGTCAGTCCCACGCTGGTTTACACCGCCGATTACAATGACGTGTGGAACAACTCTGGCCACTATGTCGGCTTTTCCGGCGGCACACACGACTTGCACGTCAATCCACAGTTCGTGGCTTCCGGCGACATGTTCGCCTATTATCACATCCAGGCGACCTCACCCGTGAGCACAACCGGCTCAACAGCCTGGGCGCCACAACTTGACATGGATGGAGACATACGGATCCTGGGCGGCAGCGTCTCGATGGGCGCGGACGAGTTCTTTTGGCCGGTTGCGCTCACGGGCGTCAGTATTGACGGCCCGGTAGAAGGCCGTGCCAACACGAGTTACGTTTTCACAGCGACCGTCGCGCCAGTCACGGCGACGCCGCCGATCACCTACACCTGGGTACCTACGCCATCTGGCGGGCAAGGCACACCCATGGCAATCTACACCTGGTCCACGGCCGGGACCAAGACGATCACCGTCACGGCAGAGAACACTGGCGGCAGCGCAACAGATTCGCACCAGATCGGCATTGCCTATGAGGTTTACTTGCCGCTGGTGCTGCACTAGTCCCCGTAAGGGGGCATCAGTTCCCGGAGGACAAGATGAAATCCCAACGCTTGCTTTTTACTGCTGTGCTCAGCCTGGGGTTGACCCTCGCCTTGCTTGCTTGGTTGCACACAGTCCGCGCCTCGCCAACCGCTCACAGCCTGTTTGTCACCCCCACAGGCGGCGATACGGCCTGCACGCAGGCTGCCCCTTGCATCCTGGCGACCGCGCTGAGCCTGGCTGTAGACGGCGATACGATCTATGCGGCCAGCGGCGTCTACACCGGGACAGGCACAGAGGTCATTCATGTCACCGCCAGCATCACCCTCTACGGCGGCTGGGACGGCGCGACCAGCGGCCCGGTGGTGCGCGACCCTCAAGCCTATCCCACCATCCTGGATGGCGAAAACGCGCGGCGAGTGATGCTCATCTCTTTGCCAGTATCTCCCACCCTGGAGGGGCTGACGCTGCAGCGGGGCAACGCGGCGGGTCTGGACGGCGATCCCGCGATCCCCGACGCTGATGCTGGCGGCGGAGTTTATGCCAAAAATGCCAGCCCCACCATCAGCAACTGCCGTATCTTGAGCAGCACGGCTGGCTTTGGCGCAGGGCTGGCGCTCTACGGGGGCACACCGGCTGTCATCAACAGCGTGATCGCGGACAACGTCGCCATCCAGAGCATGAGCGGCATCACGAGAGGGGTCGGCGGCGGGATGTTCCTCTATCAGGGCGCGGGCGTCGTCGCCGGCAACCTCATCGCCAACAATATCGCCAGCGGCACACAGACATACGACGGCGGCGGCGGGCTGTACCTGGATAGCAGCACAACGCTCATTCGCAATAACACTATCCAGGGCAACCGCGGCCCGCACAACGGCGGCGGAATGATGGTCTATGGAAGCGCGATCACTGTGCGGGGGAATGTTATCCTGGGCAATACGGGGGGCATTGGCGGCGGCGTGCTCCTGATGTCAAGCCCGGCCTACTTTGAGGCCAATACGATCCTGGGAAACGGGTCAACGGCGGGGGGTGGCGGATTGGTCATCTTTGATAGTGTCAGCTTTACGCTAACCAACAACGTCGTCGCGCAGAACCATGGCGCCTACCCGGCCGGGCTCCTTGCGACAGGGCTTTACCCTGGCTCATACAGCCAGGGCGCGCTCATACACAACACCTTTGCAGACAACCACTCGTTCTTCAATCCCTGGATGATCGATCTGGGCAGCAGTTCTCTCGGATATGCAACGCTGGTCTTTACCAACAGTATCATCGGCCTGCCAGGAGGAGTATATGTGGCGGCAGGCAGCACGGCGGTGCTGGACACGACCTTGTGGGACAGAATACCGATCGGCATGGAGACAGCCGGCCCCGGCACGATCATCAGCAGCGTCAATCTCTACGGCAACGCGAATTTTGTCGGCCAGTATCGCATCAGCCCCGGCTCATCGGCGATTGACCAGGGCGCGAACACCGGGATAGCGACCGACATTGATGGCGAAGCCCGCCCCAACGGCGCCAGGCCCGACATCGGCGCCGACGAGTTCTACTGCTACGCGCTGAGTGGCGTGACCATCGCCGGGCCGACGAGCGGCATCAGTGGCACGGCCATCGCCCTCACCGCCGTGGTCTCCCCACTGACCAGCACGCTGCCGGTCACCTATACCTGGCAGGCAACCTCCCAAGCGCTGCTCAGCCGAACAGTCTATGCCCCGAGCGACACGGCGACCTTCACGTGGACAGTCACCGGCGTGCAAGCCATCACCGTCACTGCGGCCAACTGCGGCAGCAGTGTGACAGATACTCGCACGATCACCATTTACCATTCGCGCGTCTACCTGCCGCTGGTGCTGCGGCAGTCCCCGTAATGGGGCAGAATGATTGAGCGGGGAGCGCAGGTCTGCTCCCCAGTCCCTCATCACAGACAAAGGATGACAATATGCAAACCAAACGCCTCATTAGAATTATCGCTCTGGGCCTAGGGATGCTATTGACCCTGCTCGTCGGGTTGACGGCAGCCAGCGCCAAACCCGGTTCACTGCCGGACATCGAGTTTCTGATCTCGCGCCGAGTCCACGAGATTCCGCGACAGTCGTTGTATGGGCAGCACCTCGCCAGCGTGCCAGAGCCTGCTCAGGCCGAGAAGACGACAGCCATTCAGCAGCAAGCTCAGGGCATCCAGGTGGTGGGCCAGCTCGGTGGCACGGTGCGTACCGTCACAGTGCAAGGCAGTCGGGCCTACATCGGCGTGGGGCCACGGCTGGTTGTTTTGGATATCACCGATCCGACTCGCCCAATAGTCAGCGGTCAATCCGCCGTGCTGCACGACATTGTCGAGCACGTGACCCTATCAGGCACCCTGGCCTATGTCGCTGATGGATACAGCGGCCTGTATATTTTCGACATCTCCAACCCTGCTGCTCCGGTCGAGGTAGGCTCCTACGACACATCCGGGCAGGCACACGAGGTGGTGGTGAGCGGAAGCCATGCCTACATCGCGGATGGCTCCGAGGGCCTGCGCATCCTCAATGTCTCTAGTCCAGCAGCTCCAAGCGAGGTTGGCTCTTTTGATACACCATCCGAGGCCTATGGCGTGGCCGTGACGGGCACGCACGCTTACGTCACGAGCTATTACGGCGGCCTGCACGTGATAGACGTGATCGCGCCGGCCTTTCCGGTGCAGGTCGGTTTCTACAATGGCCCGATGCTGGGTTACGCCTCGGGCGTGGCCGTAGCAGGGCATTACGCCTACGTCACCGATGGAAACCGTCTGCACGTCGTTGACATCCTCGACCCGGAGAACCCGTCCCAGGCATCCGCTTCTCGCGCGCCGGATGCATGGGATGTGACCATCGCGGGCGACCGCGCCTACATCGCCTATGGGTACTATGAAGGCGGGCTACGCGTCGTTGACGTTCACAGCCCGACAGCTCCCACCGAGGTCGGCTTTTACGCCACGGGCAGTAAGGCGTATGACGTGGCTGTGGCTGGCGGGTATGCCTACCTCGCCAGCGGTGACGATGGGCTGCGGATCATCAACGTAGCCAACCCGGCTCCGCCGCAAGAGGCCGGCTCTTTCGACACTACCGGAAGTCCTTATGACGTGGCCGTCTCGGGTAACTATGCTTACGTCGCCGATGGGGCCAATGGTCTACGGGTGATTGACGTGTCTACGCCGACGCACCCGGTCGAGGTGGGAGGATACGACACGCCGGGGACCGCCTATGGCGTGGTGGCGAGCGGGCGCTACGCCTACGTCGCCGATGGAAGCGGCGGGCTGCGCATCATTGACGTGTTGACCCCAACCGCTCCATACCAGGTCGGCGTGTACACGCCGACGTTGCCGATGGCGACTGCCTATGGCGTGACAGTGCGTGGCGATTATGCCTACGTTGCCCAAGGGGCTGCTGGCCTGGCGATTGTCAACATTCACACGCCTACCCTTCCCACCCAGGCCAGCGTTTACACCCAGACGCTGACGGGGCTGGCCTATGGTGTGGCCGTGTATGGAAACTATGCCTACATTGCCGATGGGGGTAGTGGCCTGCGCATCATCAACGTCCAGACTCCCACGCAGCCGAGCGAGGCCGGGTACTATACAGGGATTTTCGCCAGGAATGTGGCAGCAAGCTATTACGCCTACGTGGCAGATGTGAGCAATGGGTTATACGTCATTGACGTGCACAACCCGGCCAGTCCGACTCGGGTCAATACATCTGGCATTCCATCGGGTTCCACTTACGACGTCGTCCTGGATTGGCCCTACGTCTATCTAGCCAGCGCAGTGAACGGCTTGCGCATCGTTGATGTCTCCAACGCAGTAACCCCGACCGTGGTCTATACCTGTGGAATACCGGCAGGAGGCTTCGCTTATGGCGTCGCGGTAGCAGGGAACTATGCCTACGTCGCCGATTCGAGCTATGGCCTGCGCGTCTTTACGCTCACAGCCTTTAGCGAAGTTGGTCATTACGACACGCTGGCATCCGCGCAGAACGCAACCGTTTCCGGCACATATGCCTACGTCGCGGACGGCAACAAGGGGCTGCGCATCGTCAACATCTCTAACCCCTCCGCCGTGACCCTGGTTGGCCAGTACAAAACCCGTGGCGGGTATGCGACCAACGTGGCCGTGGCGGGAAACTATGCCTACGTCGCCGACCCGTATGGCCTGAGCATCATCAACGTGCAGAACCCAGCCGTACCGGCCGAGGTTAGCTACTATGACACAAAGCATAGCGTTCAAGACGTAGCGCTCGCCGGGCCTTATGCTTACCTCACCACTGACGCAAGCCTGCAAGTCGTCAATGTCTCCAACCCCCTGATGCCCACGCAAGCCGGCAGTTGCGCCTTGCCGGATTACGCCGTGGGGGTGGCAATATCTTGGCCCTACGCCTACGTCGCCAACTACCACAGCGGCCTGCGAGCCGTCAGGGTTAACGTCTTGCCTCCAGTATCAGCAGGCTTTTACGATACCCCAGGCATCGCGTATGATGTAGTGGTGACTGGCAATTATGCCTATGTCGCGGACTGGACCGCTCTGCGTGTCATCAACATCAGCGACCCGGAACACCTGAGCCAAACTGGCGTTTACACCTTCTCATACCGCGTGATTTGGAGCGTTGCCGTCACGTGGCCGTACGTCTACCTGGCCGACTCTGGGTATGGTCTGCATGTTCTGGACGTCTCGAACCCGGCAGAGCCACAGGAGGTGGGCTTTTACGAGACGCCCGGAGAGGCTGAAGGCGTGACGGCAGCCGGGAACTTGGTTTACGTTGCCGATGGAGAGGGAGGGCTGATCATGATCCGCCGACAACAGCGCGTCTACCTGCCGGTGGTGATGCGAAATGGGTAGGACGGAGTGAACCTCCGCCCGCCTCCGGTCCGGCCCCCGGGCAGAACGTCAACCGGCGGGGAGAGGCCGGACTCCACGCCACAGCACTGTGTGGAGGTGTGCGATGAAAGACAAACAGTGGTTGAATATTGGTTGGGCATCGGGGGCCGCGACCATTCTGATGATGGCACTCCTGGCGCTACTCAAGCCCTCTACCGTGTCGGCGAGCGGTGAGACGTTCCTCGTGAACTCATCCTCCGATCATCCCGACAGCAACATCGGCAATTGCGTCTGCCAGGGCGCCGGGGGCTGTACCCTGCGCGCGGCCATCCAGGAGGCCAACGCATGCCCTGGCCCGCAGACGATTCGGTTCAGCGCCGCTTATACAATCACGCCCGCCACCGTGCTGCCGGTGATCACCGACAACGGCACGGTGATTGACGGCAGTGATCAATGGTTCACAGGCACCTATAAGACCCCTGGCGTGGTAATCTACGGCGATTTCCGCGCCTTCAGCGGCGTGGTGATCACGGCGTCCAATTGCGCCGTTTATGGCATCGCGATCTCCAGCTTTGGCCAGCACGGCATCCATCTATACGGCGGCGCGCAGAACAACACCATCGGCGGGCAGGGTCATCAGCGTAACGTCATCTCGCATAATGGATGGAATGGTGTACTGATCGAGGGCACAACAACGACGGGCAACGACGTGACCAACAACTACGTCGGCACCGACTCGACCGGCCGTTACGGCGCGGGCAACGGCTGGCACGGTATCAGCGTCTGGGATGGCGGGGGCAACCAAGTTATGCTCAACCTAGTTGCCGACAATGGCTGGAGTGGCATAACGATGGACGCCGCCAGCAGCGGCACGATCGCGCACAACCGTATCGGGATGAACGTCGCTGGCCAGCCGCTGAGCAACGGCTTCTACGGGGTCCACATCGGCCACGGCGCAACCCCTTGGGTCTCCCACAACACCATCGCCTTCAACCGCCGCGGCATACACATCGAGGGCGGTAGCGCTCCGTGGATCTACTACAACACCATTTACGGCAACAACGCCAGCAGTGTAGCTGCAAATCCAAAACGAGGGGGCGGCATCTACTGCGACGATGCCCGGCCCACCATTGTCAGCAACGTCATCACGAACAACGTCGCCTATACGGCCGCTGACGCCCTCGGCTTCGGCGGCGGTCTCTACCTCCTCACCTGCGACGGCGTGATCAGCGGCAACACAGTGGTCAGCAACACAGCCAACACCGCCGGCGAGGGATGGGGAGGCGGCATCTACCTCTGGGGGGGCGATGTCGTCGTCAGCAGCAACACCATTATGAGCAATACTGCCGGCGCCGATGTCAACAGCCGGGGTGGCGGCCTGATGCTCAGTTATAACAGCAACGCCACGGTGGACGGCAACGTCATCGCCGGCAATAGCGCTTCCTTTGGCGGGGGCCTGCAAACCGAGAACAGCGCTTTCTTCACCGTGACCAACAACATCATTGCCCGGAACTCTGCCTTGTGGGACGGAGGCGGAGTGCGGGCCTGGGCCAGCATCCCTTCCCGTGGGCTGCTGGTCAACAACACCATCGCTCAGAACGGCGGATGGCCTCCTACGGGGGTGTATCTGTCCCAATACTGCTTTCTCACCCTTACCAACAACATCGTCGTCAGCCACTATATCGGCATCCACGCCTCGCCGGGCCTCACGAACAGCGTCGCTGCGGATTACACGCTGTTTTACGGAAACATCAAGGACACCGATGGCAGCCTCATCACCAGCACACACGCGATCACCGGCCGCGATCCGCTCTTTCTGGACCCGGCCGGGGGGAACTATCACCTGCGCGCCGGGTCGCCGGCGGTTGACGCCGGCATCACTGTTCCCTGGCTGACCACCGATATTGATGGTGATCCCCGCCCTCTGGGCGCGAGGTATGACATCGGCGCGGATGAAGTGCGCTTCATCTACCTGCCGCTGGTACTGCGTCAGTCCCCGTAAGGGGGCAGAATTGCTGAGCGACGAAGAGCAGAGGGGCGAGCAAGACATGTACTCTTCCTTGTCCCTCTGCTCCTCATCACAAACACAAGACATGCGGTAAAAAGTCAATAGGCACATTGACAATCGAATAGGCGACCGTGGGCCACTTGGCCTGCTGCAAGCCGCATCCGTGTATACCAACAGAACTTGCACTTTTCTGCGGTCGAGCTACCTGGACGCG